>JANNPX010000058.1:0-28682 GCA_031400455.1 Chloroflexota bacterium
CCGTGGAGTACGGACCCGGCGAAGCGAAGGGCACGTCGTGGCACCCGCACCGTGGCTTCGAGACCGTGACGTACATGATCGACGGCGCGTTCGAGCATCAGGACACCACCGGCGGTGGCGGCCTGATCAGCGACGGCGCAACGCAGTGGATGACGGCCGGCGCCGGCATCCAGCACATCGAGCAACCACCCGAGCAGCTCGTCATCACGGGCGGGCTCTTCCACGGCATCCAGCTCTGGGTGAACCTGCCCGCCGCCGACAAGTGGCTCGAGCCACGCTACCAGGACATCGAAGCGAAGGACGTCACGCTGCTCTCGAACGACGATGGCTCGTCGGTCGTCCGCATCATCGCGGGCGAGCTCGACGGCCATAGCGGCCCCGGCAGGACGCACACGCCGATCACCTACCTGCACGCCACCGTGGCCCCCGGCTCACGCCTGCAGCTTCCGTGGCCGCGCGACTTCAACGCGCTCGTCTACGTGCTCGCCGGCCGTGGCTACGCCGGCGTCGAGCAGCGCCCGCTCGATGAAGGCCAACTCGCCGTCTTTGGCGAAGGTGATGCGATGACGATCCGCGCTGCGGACGCCCAACCCGTCGCCGCGAAGAACGGCTGGGAAGTGCTCGTGCTTGGCGGATTCCCGATCCGCGAACAGGTCGCCCGCTACGGTCCGTTCGTGATGAACACGCGCGACGAGATCATGCAGGCCATCAAGGACTTCAACGCGGGGCGCATGGGCACCATCCCCGCGAAGCGCGTCCCCCACCGGACGAGCGCAGACGAGTCGGTGGCGCCCCAGAAGAGCTGACATCTCGCCGACTCGCTTCGTGCCGCGCGTGGGCCTACACTGCGGCTCGGAGGACATCATGGCGTACGAACTGGGACGTGTGCCGCGCATCTACGTCGGCACCGGCGCGATCGACGGCTTGCGCACGCTTGTCGAATCCCTTGGCGCGCGCTCTGCGGCACTGATTGCCGATCAGGCCGTAGCGGCCAACGGCTACACAGCGAAGCTCAATGCCGCACTCGATGGCATGTCGCTCGGCGAGCACGTCGTACCGCCCGGCGAACCCACGTGCGCGACGGTGAACGATGCAGCCGATTTCGCTCGCCGCTTTCCCGATGCGGCAGTGATTGGTGTCGGCGGCGGTTCCGCGCTGGACACGGCGAAGCAAGCAGCCGCTGTCGCCGCGTCGCGTGAGGGTGTCGAGCACTACCTGTTGTCCGCGCACCCGTTCGTCGGCAAGCGTCCGATGATCGCGATACCTACGACCGCCGGCACGGGCTCCGAGGTCACGCGCACCTGCATCCTGAGCGACGCGAGCGGCCGAAAGATGTGGACCTGGGGCGACGAGCTGCTTCCTGATGCCGTGATCCTCGATCCCACGGCGACTGTCACGATGCCAGCAACCATCACAGCCGCCACGGGCCTCGATGCCTTCGTTCACGCGCTTGAAGCTTGCACCGGCCAGCGGCGCAATGCCATCGCAAGCGCACCGGCGCTGCAGGCGATCCGCATTATCCGCCGCACCTTGGCGATCCCGGTGCGTGAGCCCAACAATCTCGAAGCGCGCCAGGAGATGCAGGAAGCCGCACTGCTCGCCGGCATCGCCATCGATGGCTGCGGCACCGGCATCGCTCACTGCATCGGCCACGCGGTGGGCACGCTCTACCACATCCCGCATGGCGTCGCCGTAACGCTCGCGATCGAGGCGGCACTCGGCTGGAACATCGGCGGCGACTCCGAGATATTTGTTGACGTGGCGGACACCCTCGATGTCCGCATACCGGAGCTCCCGTTCGTGCTTCGCGAAATGCTCGACGAGACCCACTTCGCTGAAGCCGTGCGCGTCCTTCCGGATGCCCTTCTCTCTGCCGAGGCCATCGCAGAAGTCATGGTTGCCGAAGAGAACCAGCCGATGCTCCGCAACAACGTGCGCGTGCCGAACGCCGCGGAGCAGCTCGAAATGGCGCGCGGCACCGTCGCCGTGTGGAACACGTATCGCGCGGGTGTGCGCGCGTGAGCGTCATCACGCGCATCGAGATCACACATCATCAGCTTCCGCTCGATCCGCCGTTCCCCGCCGCATGGGATCCGACGCCGCGCACGAAGTTTCCGGCAACGATCGTGCGTGTCCACGACGACGCAGGACGCACCGGCATCGGTTCCGGCGACGCGATGTACGGCTTCGCCGACTACGCGCAGCACTTCATCGGCCGCGATCCGCTCGATCTCGACCGCCACTACGCCGTGCTCTCAAATGTCGCGTTCCACGCCGGCCGCCCGTGGCCGATGGATGTCGCGCTCTGGGATCTCGCCGGCAAGATCAAGGGCGAGCCGATCTGGAAGCTCGTCGGTGGAACAAGCAACCGTATCCGAGCGTATGCTTCGACCGGCGTTCACCGCCCGATCCCGGCGATGGTAGACGTCGCGAAGTGGGCAGTCGAGCGCGGCTTTCCAGCGCTGAAGCTGCGATTCGGTCGCGTCAGCCTCGACGAAGACGTCGCGGTGGTGAAGGCGGTGCGCGACGCGGTCGGCGACGCGTTGGAGCTGATGGTCGACTGCAACCAGGGCTGGCGCATGCCGTGGGATACGCGGCCGCCGTGGGATCTCGCGCGGGCGGTCGACGTCGTGGCTCGTCTCGAGTCCGAACGGCTCTACTGGATCGAGGAGCCCCTGCATCGTGGCGACTACAACGGTTACGCCGATCTCAAACAGCACACCGCCAAACGCATCGCCGGCGGCGAGATGACGCGCGAGCCCTACGAGTTCCGCGAACTGCTGGCACGCGGCTGCCTCGACGTGTTCCAGCCGGATTGCGTGTGCAGCATGGGCATCGGCGGCCTGCGCACGCTCGCGCTGGAGGTCGCTGCCGCAGGCAAGGTCTTCACGCCGCATACGTGGGGCAACGGCGTTGGACTCATGGCGAACCTCCAGCTCACCGCCGGTACCGTCGGGGCGCCCTTCATCGAGTTCCCGTTCGATCCGCCGGAGTGGACGACGGCAAGGCGCGACTATATGCTCACCCATACGATTGAGCCCGACGCCGAAGGCTGGATCACGCTTTCTGAAGCACCAGGCCTCGGCATTGAACTCGACGAGGCGATGCTGGAACGAACGAAGAGCGAGCGCGCGACATTTTCCTAGCGCGCCGCCACAGGGAGCAAGACGCGTGAACGAATCGAGTGCCGAGCGGCCGCTGGAGATCCACTGGTTCCTGCCGACGACCGGCGACGGCCGCTCGGTCGTCGACTTCTTCCCTGATCCGAACGGCAAGCTCCCCGCGAGCGCCCGCGCCGCGGATATCGGCTACCTCCGCCAGATCGCTCAGGCGGCGGATCGGCTCGGATTCGACGGTGTGCTTACGCCCACCGGCTCCGGCTGCGAGGATGCGTGGCTGATCTCGGCGGCGCTGGCGAGTGATACGCAGCATCTGCGTTTCATCGTCGCGTTCCGCCCGGGTTTCATTCTGCCGACGCTTGCGGCGCAGCAGACCGCGACACTCCAGCGCATCACCGGTGGTCGTGCGCTCATCAACATCGTCGCGGGCGGCGATGCCGCCGAGCAGCGTGGCTACGGTGACTTCCTCGAACACGACGCGCGTTACGAGCGCGCCGACGAGTTTCTCACGATCGCGCGCAAGTGCTGGGAGCCAAAATCATTCGACTTCGAAGGCAAGCACTATCGTGTCGAAAAGGGCGGCCTTGGGCGCAGCTTCGGTGCCGCTACGGCGCCGCCGATCTACTTCGGCGGCGCATCGCCCGCCGCGGAAGCCGTGGCCGCGCAGCACGCTGATGTCTATCTGCTGTGGGGCGAGCCACCCGCGTGGGTGGCGGAGCGCATCGCGCGGATGCGGGCGCTCGCCGCCGAGCAGGGCCGCACGTTGCGGTTCGGTATCCGTATGCACGTCATCTCTCGCGAGAACGAAGGCGACGCGTGGGCTGCCGCCGAACGCCTGCTGCGCGACATGAAGCCCGAGCAGATCGAGCTGGCGCAGCGCCGCTTTGCGCGCACCGAATCGGTCGGGCAGCAGCGCATGAACCAGCTCAACCAGGGCCGCATCGATATGGAGGCGCTGACCGTGTCGCCGAACCTCTGGTCCGGCGTCGGTCTCGTCCGCGGCGGCGCCGGCACCGCGCTCGTCGGCAGCCACGACCAGGTCGCCGAGCGCATCCGCGAATATGCCGCGCTCGGTCTCGACACCTTCATCCTCTCCGGCTACCCACACCTCGAGGAGGCGTACGTGGTCGGCGAGGAGATCTTGCCCCGTCTCAAAGGCGCCGTCGCGACATAGCGAGCGCTACGTCGTTATTCCCAGCGATCAGCTCTTCAGACGCCGTCCATAGACGCTTCGCGTCGTCCGGATCGAGCGCGTACGGCTGCCTACTTCTTCTCGGCGGGCTTGACGTCCTTCTTCTGCGACTTCTGCTTGTTCGACTTGGCCGTGCTCTTCGGACTCTTGTCGCCCATGACGGGTCTCCTTCGCTGCAAAGCGACGTTTGGCCTATATCGTAGATCAGTCGCGCCTCAATTGTCAGTAGTTTCCGGCGCTCACTCGTTGCTAAGATTGCATCGCATCAGCATCTCGATCAGGAAACGGAGAGCAGTATGGCTCGCCCTGCCGGAACCAGAGACAACCCATGGACCCTCAAGACGCCAAGCGGACAGTCGGAGTTTCAGGCGTTCCGCGACGAGGATCTCGACCCTCCCGCGCTCGTCGTGCAGGTTGGCAAGACGGAACTTCGCTACCAACTCCGCTGCCTCGACGACCTCCGGGCGATGCTCGCGGAGCATGGTGACTGGATGCCGCTCGGGAGCGCCGACGAGCAGAAGCCCGCTGCCGAGGGCACGGTCGAGGCATGGGCGCGCTCCCCTCGCAACCCCGTCGGCGGCTGGTACGGGCTGAAGAAGGGGCTACGCGGCCGCTTCGCGAACTACGTGCCGCCGGTCATGGAAGCATTGAAGCTTGCGGAAGTGGAGCACAATCCCAAGAACAACCGCATGCGTGCGCTCTAGCATTGCCGCGTTCAGTGTTCGGACGGGCGCGGCACGGAGGACGGATTCGTGCGCCCGTCCTGGCGTACGCGGTCGACGATGCTGCGAAGCTCGCCCCTCAGAGTCCGTGGCGACATCTCTTTCAGCAGGAGGTCGTCCGCTCCCGCTGCTTGCGCATCCGGCCAGTCGCCGCGGTGGAGGATCTCGAGGTACGCGACGATGGCCGGGCGTGTCGCCCCGTCGAGTGCCGATAGCTGCGCAATTGCATCGAGCCCGCGCTCGTCCAGGCGACGCATTTCGATGAGGATCGCGTCGGGCTGCAATTCCTGAACGAGTCGCGCAGCCTCGCCGCAGTCCGCCACGGCGGCAACGACCTCCATCCCGGCCTGCTGAGCCAACCGCGTAACGGAGCGGCTTCGCGAGGACTCGCGGTCGTCGAGCAGGAGCAGCCGGACGCGGGTCGCATCGTTACTCTCCATGCCAGCAGCATCGCGCGAGCCGCTTCTGGTGGGGAGGTGACGATCGGCCCGTTTCGGTACGGCGAATGGCTATTTTCTGAGGGCGATCGGGATCGCTGCTCCAGTTAAGCCATTGTTCGTATCTATTCGCTGCCGCCAGCTTCGCGCCGGGCGATGAACGCCGCCGCCTCCGAGCGCCGCGTCAGATTCAGCTTGCGCAAGATGTTGCTGACGTAGTTCTTGACCGTCTTGTCGCTCAGGAAGACGTCATCGGCGATCTGCTTGTTTGTCTTCCCTTCGGCAATCAGGTGGAGAATCTTCTGTTCCTGCTCGGTCAGCGTGTTTAGCGGGTCTTCCGCTTTCCGCTTCCCGGCGCTCCGCACGCGGTCAAGCACCTTCTGGGTGACCGCCGCGTCAAGCAGGGAGTCTCCTCGCGCCACCGATGCGATCGCGTCGCCCAGATCTCGTCCGCGCGTCTGCTTAAGCACGTAGCCCGAAGCGCCGGCGAGTATCGAGGCGAAGACGGCATCTTCGTCCGCGTACGACGTCAGCATCAGTACTTTCGTCTCGGGCCGCGCCTCTCGAATCGTCCGGCAGGCTTCGATGCCGCTTCCGTCCGGTAGGCGCACGTCCATGACGATCACATCCGGTAGAGTCCGCGCCGCTTCCGCGATCGCCTCTTGTACCGTAGATGCCTGCCCGACGACGTCGAATCCCTCCCGACGCTTCAGCAGAGCCAGCAATCCTTCCCGGACAACGTCGTGGTCATCGACGATCATGATGCGTGTGTTACTCATCGCTTCGGCCTTTCACTTGCTCCGGTAGCACGTCGGTCGCCAGACGATCCGGTACGGCAAACGAGACCGTCGTCCCGTGTCCCGGGCTGCTCTCGATGTCGATCCGACCGCCGATTGCGTTCGCGCGATTCCTGAAATTGCGGAGACCGTTATGCTCATCGGCACGCTCGGCATCCGGATCGAACCCCACCCCGTCGTCCGTTACCCGCATGTGGATTCCGGCGTCCGATCCGTGCAGCGTCAGTTGGACTTGCTGCGCCTTCGAGTGCTTGCGCACGTTCGCCAGCGCCTCCTGCGCGATCTGGAATATCGCGACTGCGACCGTGTCGTCCTCGCATGTGAGGTGCGGATCCAGTTCCACATCGATAGCGATAGGAGAACTCGCCCGGAACGCACCCGCAAGATGCTGGAGCGAATCCACGAGGTTCCCTTCGTACGCCATCGGCCGCAGTTCGAAGATGTATGCCCGGATGTCGCGAATGACGTCGTTCAGCTGGTCGACCGATCTGTCGATCAGGTTCTCCGCCGGCGTGCCGCGTGCCTCGTCCGCCGCGATCTCCAATCCCAGTCCGACGCCGAAGATCGACTGGATGACGCCGTCGTGCAGATCCATTGCGATGCGCTCGCGCTCATTCTGTGCCTGCGCCGCTTCAAGCAGCGTACTTCGCTCCGCCTCCAGGCGGAGGCGCTCGCCGATGTCGCGGACGGCGGCCATGATCAGCACGCCGTCCGCCGTCTGGCGCGGGCTCAAACTGATCTCCACCGGGAACTCAATGCCGTCTTTCCGGCGGCCCCGCAGCGTCATGCCGATGCCCATCGGCCTGCTGGAGGGCGTGTGCTCGTACCGGTTCCGGTGTCCTGCGTGCAGCCCGCGTACGTCATCCGGAACCAGCAGGTCGGGGGACTCGCCTACGAGTTCCGTGCGGTCGTATCCGAAGAGGCCCTCGATCTCCATGTTCGCGAACACGATCGTGCCATCCGGTCCGACCACCAGGATCCCATCCGGCGCCGAATCCAGCAGTCCGCGAAAGACATCGTCGCTGAGCAACCGATACACCCCGGCTAGATCGAATCGAAGGTTCGCATCAGTATAGGTGCGAGAGGTGCTCTTCACGAGAGGTCGCTCCGCCGCGCCACCGCCATCAGCGTTGCGCTGATCGGCAGCTGCCCGAGATACCGTCTTTCGGTCACGGGCGATCACCGCGCCGTATTGCCGGAGTCTTTGGTTCTGTTGCGCCCGACGGCCCCCAGAAACGGCGATCCCGCGCCCAGCAGTTACAACCGTGCGCACGCCATCTACCGCAGCTCCATCCCCTCCAGCGAGCCCTCAGCGCGCCAGTCCTCGAGCAGCTTGACGAAGGCGATCGGTCCTCCGCCATACGGACCGTTCTGCGCGCGTCCGAAGAACGTGCCGTTCGCCTGCTCGCTTGGCTTGCCTTCGTTGTTGTAGTAGCCGGGCGTACACGACTCGAGGAAGTCCTGGCCGTCGCGCGAGAGACTGATGATCGTCTCCACCCACGCGTGCTCGGCCTCGGCGGAGACCTCCACGGCGCGGACCTCGTGGTCGAGCGCGTGCTTGATGATGTACGCGAGGTGCTTGCTCTGCTCGTTCAGCATGTGCGGGAAGTTCACGGTGAAGCCGGACTGCGCGTTGCTGATGATGAAGCAGTTCGGAAAGCCGCGGCTGTGCATGCCGTGCAGCGTGGCCACGCCGTTCGACCACTTCTCCGTCAGCGTGACGCCGCCGCGCCCGTAAAGCTCGTAGCCTGATCGGCGTGTGTATTCCGTGCCCACTTCGAATCCGGTGGCGTAGATCAGGCAGTCCACCTCGTACTCGACGCCATCGACGATGACGCCGTGCTCGGTGATGCGTTCCACGCCGCGTCCCTTCGTATCGATGAGCGTGACGTTCGGGTGGTTGAAGGTGTCGAGATACTCGTCGTGGAAGCACGGCCGCTTGCAGAACTGGCGGTAGTACGGCTTCAGCGCCTCGGCGGTCTCCGGGTCGTCCACGATGGCTTCGACGCGGGCACGGATCTCCTCCATCTTCTCGAAGTCTGCCAGCTCCATCGTATTGCCCAGGCCCTCGGGCGAGAGGTCGGGCGCATCACCCGTTTGAATCCTCACGAGCAGTTTGCGGATGATGTCCGTCCAGCCGTCGCTGACGAGATCCTTATCCTGGAAGCCGCCCGAGACGAGGATGTTGAAGTTGTCCATCCGCTCCTGCTGCCATCCCGGCTGCAGGCTCTCCGCCCACTCCGGATCCGTGGGGCGGTTGGCGCGCACATCGATCGATGACGGCGTGCGCTGGAAGACGAACAGCTGCTTCGCCGCGGCGCCGACGTGCGGCACGCACTGCACGGCCGTCGCACCCGTGCCGATGATGCCGACGCGCTTGTCACGCAGCCCCGTCAGGTTGCCGTCGGACGTCCCGCCCGTGTAGGCGTAGTCCCAGCGGCTGGTGTGGAACGCATGGCCCTTGAAGTTCTCGATGCCCGGGATGCCCGGCAGCTTGGCTCGGTGCAACGGGCCATTGGCCATGCACACAAACCGCGCGCGCATGCGGTCGCCACGGTCGGTGGAGATGATCCAGCGCAGCGCGTCGTCGTCCCAGCGCAGCTCGGTCACTTCCGTCTGGAAGCAGGCGTTGCGGTAGAGATCGAACTTCTCGCCGATTGCGCGGCTGTGATCAAGGATCTCCGGGGCGCGGCTGTACTTCTCCTTCGGGATGTAGCCGATCTCTTCGAGCAACGGCAGATAGACGTACGACTCGACATCGCACGCCGCACCCGGATACCGATTCCAGTACCACGTGCCGCCGAAATCGCCGCCCTTCTCGATGACACGGATGTCTTCGACGCCGGCCTCTCGCAGCCTGGCGCCAGCGAGCAACCCGCCGAAGCCGCCGCCGATCACGGCGACATCGACATCGTCGGTCAGCGGCTCGCGCTGGAATCCGGGCGCGACGTACGGGTCTCCGATGAAGCGGGCGAACTCGCCGCTGACTTCGATGTACTGTTCGTTGCCGTCGTCGCGCAGGCGCTTGTCGCGCTCGCCGCGGTACTTCGCCCGCAGCGCTTCTGGGTCCAACGAGGGCTTGTCAGGTGTCATCATCATCCTCCTGTGTGTCCACAAATGATCCGTGAACGAACCTGACAGGTCAATTGGCCGCGGGCATGAGGATGTTTCTTGACAGGCTCCGGCGCCGAAGAGTCACCGCCAGCGGGTGCGTGGTAGCGTTCAGCATGCGATTTCCAACGAATGCGGCACTCGGTCGGGCGGGCTTCACAGCGTCGACAGCGCTCGTTCTCGGCGCGATGTTCGCTGTCGTCCCCGCAACGGACTCCACAGCGTCGGTGGGCACCGTCCAGTTCTCGACGACGCCTGCGCTCTATCCCGCATTCAATCCGGCAGTGAGCGACTACGTCACTCGTTGTACGGCGACGACGCCCGTGCAGGTGTCCGTCTCGAATTCCGACCCGTCTGACACGACGACAACCGTTTCCGTAGACGGACAGGCGCCGACCGTCGGTTCCCTCGCCGCCTCGGTGAGCCTCGGGCTCGGCCAGGGCTTTACGATCACCGCCACCCAGGGCGCGACGTCGAAGAACTACTACGTCCGCTGCCTCCCGAACGGCTTTCCGACCTGGACAAGCGCGCGACCGGGGACACCGCAGGCGGAGTATTATGTGGTCGTTCCGGTCCCCAGCAGCGGGGTCGGCATGGCCAACCGCTACGTCACGATCTACGACACGAACGGCGTGCCGATCTGGTGGACGTTGCCTCCATCCGGATACCGCCCCGTCGACGCGAAGCTGCTCCCGAACGACGACATCCTCTGGACCGAGAGCGAGACGAGCAGCGCCATCCGCGGCCTGAAGGCCGAACATCATCGCCTCGATGGATCGATCGTCGACGATACGATCGCGCCCATCGGCTATCAGCTCGATGCGCACGAGGTCCAGCTCTTGCCAAACGGTAACTATCTGGTGATCGGTACCTACGACAGGTGCTGCTACAACCTGAGCAGCCATGGTGGACCGGCCAGTGCGACCATTCGTGACAATGTGATCCAAGAGGTGACGCCCGGAGGTTCGGCGGTTTGGACGTGGCTTGCCGCCGATCACATTGGTCTCGACGAGGTCGCAGGGCAATGGTGGACCGCCATCGTGCAGGGCGGGACTCCGTACGATGTCTTCCATCTGAATTCGACCGAACAGGACGCAGCGGGCGATGTTCTGATCTCCCTCAGGCACGAGAACTCCGTCTACAAGATCACCGATCCCGCGAGCCAAACGAACCCCGGCGACATCATCTGGAAGCTCGGCCGTTCCGCTCCGACCATGGAACCAGGGACAAGACTGACCATCTCGGGCGACCCGATGTTCACGGCGGGCGGCGGATTCGGCGGCCAGCATATCCCCCGCTACTTCGAGGCGGGCGACGGCAATCTCTACGTGACGCTCCACGACAACGGCAGCAGCCTCGGCCGCCCGCCACGTGGCGTACGCTATCGCATCGACGAACAGGCGATGACGGCGACGATGATCGAAGACGTCAGGGATAACGCCTCCCCAAACTTGGTGTCCCCTTGCTGCGGCGGCGCTCGCAAGCTCCCCGGCGGCAACTGGGTCATGTCGTGGGGGCAGAATCCGCTCATGACCGAGTTGACGCCGGCGGGCGCCCGGGTCTTCTCGCTCACGTTCGGCGCTCACTCCTACCGGGCCGATCCGGTGCTTCCCGGCGCGCTGACACGCGAGGCGCTGCGCAGCGGCATGGACAGCCAGTACCCGCGCGCAGCGACACCCACGCCCACACCGACGAACACGCCGACAGCTACGCCAACCCGTACGCCGACGGCGACGGCAACAGCAACCCGGACGCCGACGAACACAGCAACTCCGACGCAGACGCCCACGGCAACGCGCACGCCGGTCCCCACCAGTACTCCGTCTCCCACGCCGACGGACACGGCGACGAACACGCCGGTGCCCCCGACGGAGACACCGTCGTCGACGCCGACCGACACGCCGACCGCGACGACCACACCGGCGCCTGGAGCGGACTCGGACGGCGACGGCTACACGGACGCGCTAGAGGATTTGCTGGGCGAGAACCGCAATGTCTACTGTGGCATCATGCGCGCCGATGTAGACGGCGACGGCGCAGTTGCCATCCTCGACATCGTGACCGTAGCGGTGGACTTCACCGCGTCGGTACCGCCCGCTTCCGAACGTAGCGACCAGGACGGCGACGCCCAGATCAGCATTCTCGACCTCACGCGGATGGCGAATGTATTCCTCGCGCGCGTCGGAGATTGCGCCTGATTGCAGTCCTGGCCAGACGACCGCGCGCTATTCAGGCCAGTTACAGGCCGAACCAGCGGCTCCGGCGACTAGACCCAAAGTGCTCTTTCTCGCTCACTAGCGCAGCGGAAGGATCGAGGAAGCTGCCGGTCGGAGAAGGTCCCGAAAGAAAGTCCACGTCGACGCGTCCGACGCGGTTGGCTCCGAACTCCACGTAGCAAGCGCCTTCGCCCGTATACGCGGCCGGTTCGTCTTCGCCCCGGAGTTCCGCAATGACGGATGCGGCAGCGACGCGCGCGGCTCCTTCGGCGAAGACGCCCGCCTTTGGCGTGCCAACGCTGTTCACGTCGCCGATGGCATACACACCCGGGAAGCGCGTCTTGAGGTTCTTCGGATTGACGGGTATCCAGCCATCCTCGGTCAAGCCGCTCCCTTCCACTACGGCAGGCACGCGGTGCTTTGGAACTCCCAGGAACAGGTCGTAGGCGAGTTCACTCTCGTCGTCCAGTACCGCCACTCGGCGTGCAGGGTCGAGCGCACGCACAAGCCGGTGGGGGACGAACGCGATATCGCGCTCGGCGAAGGCTGCGAGCAGCGCGCGTGAGGCGTCGGGTGATGGCGGCACCGGGACGCCGAACGGCATGACGAGGCTGATCTGGCAGGCGTCGCGCACCCCGCGTTGGGTGAGGTAATCGTGCAGCAACAACGCTGCTTCGCTTGGCGCGGGTGGACACTTGAATGGCGTTGACGTGACCCCAACGATCGCGTGGCCTTTCGAGAATGTCGGGAGGATCGCACGCAGGCGCTCGGCTCCCGCGACCGAGTAGAACTCGTTGCCGCCTTCGGTGAGACCAGGGGTCGCCGTCAGATCGTAGTCAGCGCCCAGCGCGACGACCAGCACATCCGCAGCGTAGACTCCTCGGTCGGTCGTCACTTGTCGCGCTACCGGATCGATGGCCGTGATGGATTCTTGCCGAAATCGCACGCCGCGTTTCACGATGTTGCGGTACCCAATCCGCACCGCGTCGGGGGTCTCCCGGCCGAACAAGATGTCGAGTTTAGAAAACCCGAAGACGAAATGCTCCGACTTGTCGATGAGCGTCAGGTCGAGGTCATCTCCGAACGTATCGGAGAGTATCGTACTGAGTTCGAGGCCGCCGAAACCTGCGCCAAGAACAACCACCTTCGGTGCCATCAGTAACTCCCTCTCCTTCACGAGTTCCGCGAACAGCAGGCTCTGTACAACTCGCATGTCCGGACGCAGAACGAACAGCTACTCAACACGTCACGTTTGACTTCGACTATGCCTTGTGATCACCAAGGGAGTGTATCCACTGGAAGGAAACGCATTCGTCAAGGGCAGCTGGGATGCCTTCGTTGATTGTGGGATATTTGGGCTCGAGGCCAAGTTCATCCCAAAGCAATCCGGATTCAACGGGGAGATGTAGGTTCCATCCGTGCACTGCGTCGGGCGTGTAGACAGATGGCATCCGTCGCGTTCGTCGAATGGGAGTGTAGGCGCGCGTACCAAGCGTGGCCATCCATGTGGGGATACCGTGCCGCCGGAACCTTGGGTAGAACTTGGCGATCACGTCGAAGAAGTCGTTCCAGCTTACGCTTAAGTGATCGGCAACGGGGCTAGTACCTCGCCACCCCATCTCGGCAGCGCGAACAAGAATCCGTGCGGCGTCTTCGACATGCAACTGGGCGTAGAGATTGTTGCCTGAGCCGGGGAAGAAAACCCGCCCGCTCTTAACCTGCTCGAACATGATATCTCGGGCGCCGTACACATGTGGCAGTCGGATCACCGCCAGGTTGATCCCTGCTTGCTCGGCCATCGGCACTAGTACCTTTTCCGCTTCGAGTTTCGCCCGCCCGTAACCCGATCGGGGCTCTGCCGGGGTACGGCCATCGATCGGCGTCTTTTGGCTGGCATACACGAGCAAACTGCTGCCGAACACGAATGTCTTGACGCCGGCGTTCTTCGATGCCTGCATGAGCGAAACGGTTCCATCGACGATTGTCGGCCTCACCAGGGAATACTCTTCGAACACTGCGCGGGCGCCCAGATGAATCACAGTATCGACTCCCTGAACTGCTCTCTCCAGGCTCTCGGGGCTTTCCAAGTCCCCCTGCACCAGTTCAGCATCCATCGAGGCCAGCAGCGCGCCGCGCAGCGGGCGCCGCACCATGAGGCGCGGTCGAGCGCCCCTCTGTGATAGTTGACGGGCGACCTCCAGGCCGATAAAGCCAGTTGCTCCCGTGACCAATACTCTGTTCAATCGCCCTCCAACCGCCAGCAAACTTCGGACCAACCCACTGCTGAATCGAGACGCCGGCTACATGTGTTACTCGTGGCTCCGCCCCGTCTGGTACGACGGACATTCCGGGCGTGCAGCGGGCTAGGCGCTTCGCTTCTCGGCTCGCTCAACGATCCGCCGCGCCATGCCCGAGAAGATGAGCGCGTGGACCGGATAGAGCGCCCACCAGTACAGGCGGCCCACGATTCCATGCGGTGTGAAGCGTGCCGTCTGCACGAGTACGCTTTCGTCACCGTCCTGCTGCACGGCGATCTCCAACTCCGCCGTGCCCGGCACCTTCATCAATGCCCGCAACCGCAGGCGATGCCCGGCGTCGAGTTCGACTACTCGCCAGAAATCGAGCCGGTCGCCGACGCGTACGTCGCTGGCGGTTGGCCCGGAGCGGTTCAATCCGGGACCACCGACGAGACGATCGAGCAAACCACGTATCTGCCACAACACATCGAGCATCGGGTAGCCACGGCGCCCGCCGATTTCCACCGCGCTTCTCCATAGCTTGTCAGCCTCTGCGCGCGATCGATGCACCTGCTCATCGAACAACACAGGCGGCAGCAGGCGGGCGCCAGCGAACTCACCGAGGTGCCTGGGCAGGCGCGCCAGCCACAAGAACGGCGCTTCGTGGCGGCTGACGCGCGCGCTCTCTGCGACCTTCAGCGCCTGTTCAAACCCTGTTTCGGGTGGCCCGAACCTGCGCGTGGCGGCGTCGCTGCGAACGATCATCTCGCTGCGCAGGCCCTCGATGAGCGGACGCGCAAGCGCTGCCGACACGTCCGTGATCACGTCGACCCAGTACGACGAGAGACGCGGTGTCAGCACCGGTACCGGCAGCATGATCCGTCGCAGCCCGCGTGCGCGGGCGTAGCGCATCATCATGGAGCGGTACGTCATGACCTCGGCGCCACCAATCTCGTAGATGGCGTCATCGGAGGATTCCTCATTGAGGGCGGCGACTAGGTACCGAACGACATCGGCGATAGCGATCGGCTGGGTACGCGTCTGGACCCATTGCGGCGTGATCATCACCGGCAGTCGCTCAACGAGTTGCTGGAGCATGACGTAGGATGCGGACCCAGGCCCGATGATCAATCCCGCGCGAAACTCGGTGACGGCCGCTCCGCCTGCGCGCAGCAATTCTCCAACTTCCTGGCGGCTACGGAGATGCGCGCTGAGTTGCGACGCCTCATCGCCCAGTCCACCCAGGAAGACGATTCGCTTGATGCCGGCGCGCTCCGCTTCCCTTGCGAACTGACGAGCAGCATCGCGGTCGCGCTCCTCGAAATCGAATTCGCTGCTCTCCATGGAATGTACGAGGTAGTAAGCGGCGTCCATCCCAGCGAACGCCGCCGCAAGCGAAGCCGCATCGTGGACGTCGCCTCGCACGATCTCTGCTGCGGCTGGTAAGCGTGTGCCGGCGCCGTCAGGGTTGCGCGACAGGCAGCGCACGCGATGCCCCTCCGCTAGCAAGGCCGGGACGAGATGTGACCCTACGAATCCGGTTGCTCCGGCGACCAAGACGTTCACGACGGCACCTCTCGATCGATTCGCGGCGTATATCGTTTCAGATAGTCGCCCACATGCAATTTCCGGGCTGTGTTCGCGGAGCTCATGTAGCGGACCGTGCCGAAGATGGGCCGGCGCGGACCCCACGCGCGATCATAGCGGCCCAGCACCCAGAAGATACCGCTGTATGAATTCGGATCGCGTCCGTCCAGTGCGTATTTGTTGTTCAGGTGGATCATCCGCCCGAGCGCTTCCCGCGGCGAAGGCGACCACTCCAGGATCCGCTTGCCCCAGAGCATGCGCAGGTAATTGTGGATCATCCCGTCGCGCTGAAGTTGCGTCTGAGCAGCATTCCACATCGGGTCGGTCGTGCCCGCCTGCTCGAGTTGCTCCATGCTGTACTGCTCGGGTCGAGGGTCCGCCGCGTGCTCTTCGAGCGTCCGCCGCGACCACTCCGGCAGCGATTCGTAGCGATCGTAGTCGTCCCTGTGGGCGCAGAAGTTGAACCCCAGTTCGCGCCACGTGATCAACTGGTCGATGAAGGCCTCAGCGGGTGCGCTCATGCCCCAGAAGCCGCTGCGGCCGCCGTCGCGCCGGCTCGATATGTCGCCCACCGACCACTCCTCGGCGTCGGCGACCGCCAGGAACACCTCGTGTGAAGAGATGTGCCCGAAGTGCAAGTAGGGCGAGAGCCCGCTCCCCCCATCGGCGTCCGGGTGATTGCGCTCGTCTTCATATCGCGAGAGCCGGGGAGAGAAGTCGGCCAGCCGCGCTCGGGCAGCACGGCTTCCGCCCAGGCGGTCGACTGGCGCGACGTTGTGGTCGATCGGAAGGCTCTGGATCGCCGCGTTGATGCCGGCGGGCTCAAGCTCCGCTATCGGCCAGCGCTTCGCGATGCCATCGGGCACGCTGCCCTGAACGAGCGCGCGATCTCCCAGTGGGTTCGCCAGCGGGAACGCGGCGAGATCTTCGTAGATGTTGCTCTGCAGCCAGCGCCGGAAGGCGTGCGCCGTCGTGAATGCGTTGCCGGGAGCGCGCAGGGCGTGGATGCCGTTCGAGTCCACGGCTTCGAGTCGCACGTCAACCTGTCGCGCCGCAGCGCCCACGGTGTGCGGAAGGAAGAACGCCGGGAAGTCATCCGTCACAACGACGCACGCCTGGGCAGCCAACGCGCTCAGCAGGCCCCTGCCGTCCCCGGGCTCGCGCTCGACGTACGGATAGTACGCAGCGTTGCTCCGCGCGAAATCGGCGCGATTGTCCGCCATGCCTTCGAGGATGAAGCGATGGAAGCGATCGGAGGCCCACGGATAATCGACACGCAACGCTTCGAGAACGATGAGCGGTTTGTGCAGCTCGGCCGCACGCTCGACTGCACGCTGCAGTGCGAAGTTGTACGTGGTGCGGCGGTACGCTGTCGTCCAGTACAGCACGTAGTCCCGTTCCGGCCGCACCGGTTCTTCGTTGACCGGATTGATGCGGACTTCGGGAACGATGGACGTGGCTAGGCGAGTCGCGCGTTCGCTCATAAGGCGACCGACGTTGCGCCCGCCATCGCGGCTTCGCCGAACCGCAGTCGGATCGCGTCGGAGCGGAACGAGAAGATCGTCCGCAGCGAGCTCTTGATGAAGAGCTGGTTAGCCGCGCGCCCGACGATTCCGAGCGGCGGCGCGTAGAGGACGCGATCCTCCATGATTGTTCGTTCGGCGCCATCGACTTCGAATCGGTGTTCGTGCCACCAGCAGGCGTACGGCCCCGTGATCTGCGCGTCGACGAACCCGCGCCCGGGTTCCCAGGTGTCGATACGCGTCACCCACTTCAATGGGACGCCGCCGACGCGAATGCGATAGGAGATCAGCGTCCCCTCCTCCATCGGTCCCGACACGCTCCTGATGGCAAAGCCCATGTTCGCCGGCGTGATGACTCCGAGATTCTCGGGGCGCGAAAAGAACTCGAACACCTCGGTCACCGGTGCGGGAACGATGGTACGCGCTCGGAGCTTGTACGTCGGCTTCCGCGCCGCCAGATAGTCCGAGCGAATCGCATCGGCGATCACGCCGTCTCCATCGGACGGATCTCGATGGCCTTCGAATCGCGGATGATGTCATCAAGCGCGTCGCCGATCTCAGGAAAGGCGAACGGGAATCCCAGCTCCAGCAACTCCTGCGGCGCGGCCTGCTGGCCGTCCAGCAGCACACTCGCGGCTTCGCCCAACACGGCCTTGAGCACGAACCCCGGCAGCGGCAGAAACGCGGGTCGATGCAGCACCCGCCCGAGCGCTCGGGTGAACTCGCGGTTCGTCACCGGGTTGGGCGCGGTCGCGTTGATCGGTCCAAGGTAACGCTCGTCCTCTAGCGCCGTCACGATGATTTCGACTTCGTCATGCAGGTGTATCCACGGCATGTACTGCTGCCCGCTGCCGAGAGGCCCGCCCAGTCCGAACCTGAACGGCGGCAGCAGTTTTGCCAGCGCGCCGCCGCTACGTCCCAACACGATGCCCGTTCGCAGGAGGACGACGCGCGTGCCGCCTGCCTCCGCGCTTCGAGCAGATCGCTCCCAATCGCGGCAAAGCCGTGCCAGGAAGTCGTCGGCGGGTGTGCTGTCTTCCGTGATCAACTCGTCGCCGCGGTTGCCGTAGTATCCCACCGCACTGCCCGAGACTAGCACCCGCGGAATCCTGCTCGCCGCAGCCATCGCGTCGACCAAACGCTCGGTGAGCTTCACGCGGCTTGCCGTCAATCGCGCGCGACGCGCTGATGTCCAGCGACCGATTAAGGGCTCTCCGGCAAGATTGACGACCGCGTCGCAACCCGCCAGCATCTGCGCCAGCTGCGCGTCATCGCAGTCCATCGAAAACAGTTGCACATCCGCGCCGAGTTGGCTGAGCGCGCGCTTCTCGTCTCGCACCCAGGCGACTACCGAGTGGCCGTCACGCTGTAAGCGGAGCACCAGCGCGCGCCCGATGAATCCTGTACTGCCTGTGATGAAGATTCTCATGTTCAACTCCGTTCCACACCACGCCCCGTGTCGGGTAGATAAGAGGGGGAGGGCCTGCCGACCCTCCCCATCTGCGCGTTCGGCTCCGTAACCTATCGGTTGCGCTCGCGAGTCGCGACGAGCGTCCCCGACGCTGCGATGGCGAGGCCGACTGCGGCGATTCCGACGAAGAGCCACATCGAGCCGATGCCCGAATCGGTCGGGCCGGTGCCCGTCTTCGGCAGACCGCTGCTAGTCGGCGGCGGAGCAGCGGCGGCCGGAGCGGCGGCCGGAGCGGGCGCCGGGTCGTTGACGATGGGCAGCGCCTCTAGCTTCGGCGTTCCGTTCAACAGGCCGACCGCGAAGATGGTGTAGATCTTGCCGGCCGTCAGCGCCACTCCGTTGACCGGAAGGGCAACCGTTGTCGTTCCGGCGGCGCGGACCTCGAGGTCGTACGTGCCGGCGTCCACCGGCAGCGGGCCCGCATCCTTGCCGAAGGCCAGGTTCGGGACGAGGACAGCGCCACCCTTCACCGCGATGTCGACGGCAGGGGCGTCAGGCGAAGCGTGCACCACGCGCACGTGCGCCTTGCCCGCGGCCGGGGCACCGTTGTTGTCCACGAGGACGAGCGGCTTGATGTCGGCAACCTTGCCGATGGCGGCTACCGTGTAATCCTTGCCGGCTTCGAGCGTCGCGTCCGCATTGATCACGGGAGTGTCGGAGGCCGGGTTGGCTCCCGTCGCGAAGACCTTGAAGTTGTGCGGGCCGGCGGGCACTGAGAGATAGTCGGACGAACCCTTGAACGGCACAGCCGTCAGTACCTTGGCACCGTCGGCGTAGACGTCCACGGCAGGGGCGTCAGGTGATGCATGCACGACACGTACGCGTGCGTTGTCGGCGGCGCTCGACGACGACACGAATGCGCCGAGTGAGAGCGCCGCAACGAGGCCGGCGACGCCCATTAGAACAATCTTCCGCATGGCTAGATAATCCTTTCCTGTCTGCGATCTGGTTGGTGCTGCAGCTTACGGAAACCCATACGGAGTCTGTACACATGCGGATCACTTTTTCGTCGGGCGAAAGATCGGGATGTCGCGGGTTTTCGTTGCGGAAAGAGGGACACAAGCGCGGCGTGGTACGCGTCTTTCGCCAATTTGTCGTGGTGGGCGCTAGAGGATCGCGGCCGCCGTCACCGGATCGGCGTCCAGAAATGACGCGCCGAACGATGCCGCAAGCTCTGCGCTCGCGCCGGCACCAGCGATCGCTATGCGCGTCGTTCGTGCCAACCGCTTCAGGTCGTCAGCTATCGAAGCGAATAGCGCCGCGTTGGTGGCTGCGAGCACGACCGCGTCGGGCGCGATGGATCGGGCGGCGTCGGCCAGAGACTCAACTGGCGTCTCGGCGCCCAGGTAGATGACGCGCCAGCCACGCCGCCTCAGCGCGATTCCGAACATCATCAGGGGCAGGTCGTGCAGTTCGCCCGGCGGGCAGGCCAGGATCGCACGTGGCCCCGTACCTTCGTCCCAGCCCCGCGTCATTCCGCCGAGTCGGCCGCGAATCAGGTTGCTCGCGAAGTGCTCGTCGGCGACGGAGATCTCCCCGCTGGACCAGAGTTCTCCGATGTGGCGCAGCTCTGGCACCAGGACTTCCGCGATGACGAGCTCCACCTGGAACTCGCTGAGAAGGTGATCCAGGCTCGCCTGCGCGCCCGCCTCGTCGAACGCCAGAATGGCCTCGCGCAGTTCGGCGCGTCGCTCGATGAGGAGTGACGGCCGTTCGGTCGCCGCAAGCGGGGAGGGACCACTACCTCGAAGCACCTGGGCCGCCGCCTCTGATGTCGAAAGGCCCTCTGCGAGCAATTGCCGCATCTCACGGATGCGCGTAAGATCCTCCGCACCATAGAGGCGAAAGCCGCCGGTCGTTCGAGAGGGCCGCAGCAACCCGTATCGACGCTCCCACGCCCGCAAGGCCTCGGGCGAGACGCCGGTGCGGCGGGCGAGCTCTCCAATACGCAGGCGGGATTCGGAATCCGTCATGGCGGAAGAATACAAGGTTTGTCCAAATTAGTCTAGACAGACCTTGATCCCTGTGTCCCGGACTCTGTACAATCTCTGTACAAGGAGGCATCCAGTGAGTAGTGCAATCGCCGAAGTTACGAGCCAGCCGGTCATCGCCGAATCGCCGCAGAGCCGCGCCGACGCGGTCCCAGATACGGAGCTTGCGCTCGCAGTCCGGACGGGGTCGATGGAGGCGCTGGGCCTCCTCTACGATCGGCACGCGTCGGCCGCGTTCGGCCTCGCAGCAAGGATGACGAACGATCGCGAAACAGCGGAGGAGATCGTGCAGGACGCGTTCACCTCGTTTTGGCGATCTGCTCCCTCATACGACGCGTCGGTATCGGCGCCGCGCACCTGGCTTCTCTCCATTGTCCGAAACCGGGCGATTGATCGGCTCCGCTCGCGGCGAAACCGCCCTGCGCCGGCCCCGCTGGAAGAAGCATGGATGCTGCCGGCGGTAGCTGACGTACAAGCCGAGGTGCAGGCGGGTATTGAGCGGCAGGCACTGCGCGCTGCGGTTGCCACCCTCCCTGCGTCGCAGCGGCGCACGCTCGAACTGGCGTATTTCGGCGGGCAGACATTCGTGGAGATCGCGGCCGCGATGGGCGTGTCCGTCGGCACGGTGAAGAGCCGCGCCCGGCTTGCTATCCAGCGCCTTCGCAAAGACGCCGAGTTGGCTGCGACGGTCAGCGGTTTCGGGACACGCCGCGCACAGCCTCTCGCTTCGCGTATGCTCAGTAGCCGTCCGAACTAGGAGGAGGCTTCCATGGCAGAAGCGGCCAGCAGTCCTATCGCGCCCGAGATCGCAAGACGCCTCTTCGTCTTGAACTTATTGATGGCGATGCTTCATGCCGTACAAGGCGCGGCGATCCTGGTTCTGAGCAACGGCGTGACCGTCCCAATCCAGACGTCGTTCCTCCGCTTCAACGAAGGCTCGCAGTCGCTCGAGACGGCGACCCGTACGATGTTCGACTTGCAGCTCGCGCCGTTGGTCGCCGCGTTTCTCTTCATCTCCGCCTTCGCACATGCGCTCGTCGTGCTGCCCGGCGTGCACGCCTGGTATCTCGCGAACCTGCGACGCTCAATCAACTATGTCCGGTGGTGGGAGTACGCGGCCAGCGCCTCCTTGATGATCGCTGTCATCGCGATCCTTCCGGGCATGTTTGACCTTGGGAGTCTGATCCTCATCTTCTCGCTGAACGCAATGATGCTGTTCTTCGGGCTCTTGATGGAGACCAACAACCGGCCCGGCGGTCGCGTGAACTGGGCGTCGTTTTACTTCGGCTGCATCGCCGGCAGTGTGCCGTGGGCGGTGATCGCGCTCTATCTCTGGTCTCCAGGAACGGGCCCTGGCAACCCGCCCGGTTTCGTGTACGCGATCTTCTTCTCGCTGTTCGTCTGGTACACGCTCTTCGCACTCAACATGTGGCTGCAGTACCGGCGGATCGGGCCGTGGCGCCGGTACGTATTCGGTGAGTACGGATACATCGTGCTCAGCCTCACGGCGAAGTCCCTGCTGGCATGGCAGGTGTTTGCCGGCGCACTGACCGTGCCAATCAACTAGGGTCAGCGAAGAACGGAGGCACGATGAAGCGACAGAAACTCGCCAAGGGCCTGATCGCCTTGGGAGTGATCATGGAGTTCAGTGCCACGTTGCTGGTCGTGGCCGATATGCGGGTGTTGGGGCTCACGCTAGGAGCTCTCGCCGTTGTGGTAGTGATCACTGGATATGTGCTGTCCTAGCGAGGCTGTATTCCGTTACTTGGGGCCAGGGCCGGACAGCTTCAGGTTTCGGCATGTGCAATCGTTAGCGTCACCATCGATCTAATCTGCATACGACAACCCGACACAGTGAGGCATTCCATGAGGCTGCGTCCGATCCTGGTTTCTGACGCGGCGGTGGCTGGAGCGGCCATGTTGATGCGTAAGGCGGGACTCCACGAAGACCTGGATTGGGCGGCGGCCGACAAGCCCGGTCAGTTGATCGACGTCGATGGCTACAAGGTGCACTACCTCGATCAAGGTGCTGGTCCAGCGATAGTGCTGATCCACGGTTTCGGTGGGCACACCTACTCGTATCGCCACCTCATACCGACGCTCTCCGTCGACCACCGCGTGATCACCGTCGACCTCAAGGGCTACGGGTACAGCGAGCGCGACGCGCACGCAGGCCTGTCGCTGACCGCGCAGGTATCGATGCTGAAAGGCCTCCTCGACAAGCGCGGCGTCGCACGTGCGACATTCGTTGGCCATTCGATGGGTGGAGGCGTGGCGCAGCGTTTCGCGGTCGCGTATCCCGACATGGTGGACGCGCTGGTATTGGCGGCGTCGGTGAACGGAGAAGCCCCGGCTGGCAGGCGCGTTCTGCCACCGGGGCCGCTGCTCAAGCTGGCCGTGCCCTTGCTGGCGAAGTTCGCCGCGACGCGTATGCTCCGGGGTTCGTTCTACGATCCCGCGATGCTGACGGACGAGGTGCGCGACGAGTACATGCGGCCGATTCGCATCATTGGCTCGATGGACGGCCTCATCGCCATCATGCGCGACGGCGCCGCCGATTTGCCCGTCGACCTGGCAAGAATCACGCAGCCCGTACTGTTGCTGTACGGCGCCCACGACAAGCTTGTGCCACCCACGGTCGGGCGCGAGATACAGAAGCGCGTCCCGCAGGCGCGGATGGTCGTCGTTGAAAAGGCCGGCCACCTCCTCCTCGAAGAACAGCCCCTAGCGTGCGAGTCCGCAATCCGCGACTTCCTTCAAGAAGCGGGTGTAGCGTCCGCAACCGGTGTCGCGAGCGGTTAGGTACGCAACGCGTACGATCGTTGGTCGTGCCATCGCCTGTGCGTACATAGCTCGTTCCCCCATGACAGGCGCTGCGGCTGCTACTATTGCGCAGCGCAGGGCCGGAATGCGGGCTTGCTGGGTGGATGTGGCCGGCCGTTGTGTCTCATCGGACCGCGGGCAGCATCAGGCAAGGAGGTCTTCATGCAGCGAAAATTGGTGGCCGAAGGCATCGGGACGTTCGTCCTCGTTCTCGGCGGTTGTGGTAGTGCGGTGCTGGCCGCAGGCGTCGATCCCGGGGGCATTGGCCTTCTCGGCGTCTCACTCGCGTTCGGTCTCACTGTCCTTACGATGGCGTACGCCGTCGGGCACATCTCCGGCGGTCACTTCAATCCCGCCGTAACGCTCGGCCAGGTCGCCGGCGGCCGCTTCGCCGCGAAGGACGCGGCCTTCTACATCGGCGCACAGGTCGTCGGCGCGATCGCTGCGGCCGCCGTCCTGTACGTCATCGCCAACGGCGCGGCCGGGTTCGATGTCGATGCAGGGTTCGCCGCGAACGGCTACGACAATCACTCGCCGGGAGGCTACTCACTCACGGCCGCACTCGTCTCCGAGATCGTGCTCACCGCTATCTTCCTCGTAGTCATCATGGGCGCAACCGACAAGAAGGCTCCGGCCGGCATGGCCCCCCTCGCGATCGGTCTCGCGCTCACGCTCATCCACCTGATTAGCATTCCCGTCACTAACACGTCCGTGAACCCGGCGCGCTCGACCGGCCAGGCGCTCTTCGTAGGCGACTGGGCTTTGGAACAGCTCTGGATGTTCTGGCTCGCTCCGATTGTTGGTGCCGTGATCGGCGGCGCCGGATACAAATACCTGCTGGAGGAACCAGAAGGATCTTGATCGAGTCCCGACACAAGGTCGCACGGAACAGAGAGGCCGGCGCACCTGCGCCGGCCTCTCTTGTTCGTCCTCTTGCCGAAGAGCCTAGGAGGTAACGAGGTCGAAGCGATCGAGATTCATAACCTTGTCCCACGCTGCCACAAAGTCGCGAACGAACTTCTCCTGCGCATCGTTAGATGCGTAGACCTCCGAAAGAGCGCGAAGCTCGGAGTTCGAGCCGAAGACGAGGTCGACGGCAGTGCCCGTCCATTTGACTGCGCCCGAGGCGCGATCGCGACCTTCGTACACGTTCAGAGAAGAACCGGATGGCTTCCACTCCGTGCTCATGTCGAGGAGGTTCACGAAGAAATCGTTGGTCAGTGTCTCGGGCCGGTTGGTGAATACACCGTGTTGGGATAGCGCAGAGTTGGCGTTCAGGACACGCATGCCGCCGAGGAGAACGGTCATCTCGGGAGCGGTCAAGTTCAGCATGAACGCCCGCTCCAACAGCGCGTGCTCAGGGTCTAGCGATTCTCCGGCTGCGAAGTAATTCCGGAACCCGTCGTAGCCCGGTTCGAGCACGGCGAACGACTCCACGTCGGTCTGCTCCTGCGAAGCGTCCGTACGCCCCGGCGCGAACGGAACCGAAATGTTGTGCCCTGCGTTCTTCGCGGCTGCCTCGACGGCAGCGCACCCGCCCAGGACGACCACGTCCGCGAGCGAGACTTTCGTACCGCCGGTCTGCGCGCTGTTGAACTCTGTCTGGATCCGCTCCAGTGTCCGCAGCACGGTCGCGAGTTGGGCAGGGTTGTTGACTTCCCAATCCTTCTGTGGTGCCAAGCGAATGCGCGCCCCGTTCGCCCCGCCACGCTTGTCCGTGCCACGGAAGCTGCCCGCCGACGCCCAGGCGGTGGAGACCAGTTGGGAGATGGACAGACCCGACGCGAGGACCTTGCCCTTCAGGCCGGCGACGTCCTGCTCACCAATCAGCTCATGATCGACCGCCGGCACCGGATCCTGCCATATCTGCGGCTCCGGAACCCATGGGCCGAGGTAGCGCGTGACGGGACCCATGTCGCGGTGCAGCAGCTTGTACCACGCCTTCGCGAATGCGTCCGCGAGTTGGTCTGGATGCTCGTAGAAGCGCTTGGAGATCGCGCCGTAGATCGGGTCCAGCCTCATCGCCAGGTCCGTCGTCAGCATCACGGGGGCGTGCCTCTTCGATGGATCATGAGCATCGGGCACCGTTCCCTGGGCCTCTGGGCTCGTGGGGACCCACTGCTGCGCGCCGGCAGGGCTCTTGGCCAGATCCCAGTCGTACTTGTAGAGGTTCTCGAGGAATCCGTTGTCCCACTTCGTCGGCTCGTTTGTCCAGGCGCCCTCAAGTCCGCTGGTGATCGTGTCGACGCCCTTGCCGCTACCGTGGCTGTTCGTCCAGCCGAGGCCCTGTTCCTCAAGAGGAGCACCCTCGGGTTCGGGGCCGACGTTGGTCGCCGCGGCCGCACCATGAGTCTTGCCGAACGTGTGCCCACCGACGATGAGCGCAACCGTCTCCTCGTCATTCATCGCCATGCGGCGGAACGTCTCCCGGATGTCTCGCGCTGCGGCGAGCGCGCTCGGGAGGCCGTTGGGCCCCTCTGGGTTCACGTAGATCAGGCCCATTTGGACCGCGCCCAGCGGCCCCTGGAGTTCGCGATCGCCGCGGTAGCGCTCATCGCCAAGCCAGGTGTCCTCCGGTCCCCAGGTGACCTCGTCCGGCTCCCAGATGTCCGCTCGTCCGAAGCCGAATCCGAACGTCTTGAATCCCATCGATTCCATGGCAACGTTGCCGGCGAAAACAAACAGGTCGGCCCAGGAGAGCTTGCGGCCGTACTTCTGCTTGATAGGCCAGAGCAAACGGCGCGCCTTGTCGAGGTTCGCGTTGTCGGGCCAACTGTTCAGCGGAGCAAAGCGCTGAGCGCCGCTGCCGCCACCGCCCCGGCCGTCGGCGATGCGATACGTGCCCGCCGCGTGCCACGACATCCGGATGAAGAGCGGACCGTAGTGGCCGTAGTCGGCTGGCCACCAGTCCTGCGACGTCGTCATTACCTCGACGAGATCCCGCTTCAGCGCGTCCACATCGAGGGTCTTGAACTCTTCGGCGTAGTTGAAGTCCTCGCCCATGGGATCGGACTTCGACGAATGCTGGTGGAGAACTGAAAGGTCGAGTTGATTCGGCCACCAGTCCTTGTTCGTCCTGGGCCGCGTCCTCTTTGGAGTCGGGGAGGCGATGACTGGGTTCTCGCTTTCGCTGCCGCGTTCAGACACGTCGGTACCTCTCTCTACTCGTCTCGTCGGACCGGAATCAGCCGTCGGGTGGTGATCGCAGATGCAGGCGGCCTACGGAAGCCGCACCCAATTATATGCGTTGCCCGCCACCCAGAATAGCTCCGACGAGATCGCCGTCGGCATGTCTCTGCCAGCCCATCTCCGGGATCACGGCGCCGTGTCTGTGGCCCGCTTGCCGACGAACATACGGTAACGCATGCTTGGCGCGTGGCATCGACGTTGGACAGCCGTGAGTTCGTGCGCCGTTGCGAAGCGCTCGTTCCCAGCCTTCTCGATCGGGCGGAGGAAGCCGAGGAGCTCCGACGGCTTCCCGACGCGACGATGAAGGACGTGCGCGAGGCCGACTTGTTCCGCGCGGTGGTCCCGACGTCACTAGGTGGCCACGGCCTCGGTCTCGAAGCGCTGGCTCAGGGTGCGCGGGCGATGGCCCACGGGTGCCCGGCGTCGGCGTGGACGATCTCGTTCCTGATCATGCATGGTTGGCTGCTCTCGAAGTTCCCGGCCGAGGGGCGCGCTGAGTTGTTCGCCAATGGGCCCGTCGTATTGGCTCCTGCGCCGCTGGCCCCCACGGGGACTGTGACAGTCGTCGACGGCGGCTACCGGCTCAACGGCAGGTGGGAGTGGGCGACCGGCGTGATGCATTCGGACTGGGTGCTCGTACATGCGATCCAGACCGAGCCGGAGTTCACGACGTTGTTCCTCGTAGTGCCCCGCGCCGACGTGGAGGTAGAAGATGTCTGGTTCACGTCGGGAATGCGGGCGACGGGCAGCAACACGGTGCGCATCGAGGACCGGTTTGTGCCGGATCATCGTGCCATGCCCGCCCGCTCGATGTTGTACGGCGGCGCGCCGCTAGAAGGCGACGGCTTGGCCGGTCATCCCGTGCTCTCGGTCCTTGCTCTTGTCGCGGCTGCGCCGGCATTGGGCGCGGCGGAGGCCGCGGTCGATCTCTTCAAGCAGCGCTTGACCGAGCGGGTGCTGGCGTATTCCCTCGGTGATCGGCAACGAGAGCAGCCGGCGTCCCAGGTGCGGCTTGCCACCGCTCTGAGCGATCTGCGATCGGCACGCCTGCGCTGGGACGCCGCTATCGCAGATATCACCGCCGCGTCCGCGGACGGCAACGCGAGCGACGAACTCCGCGTCGCGACGCGGCTCACGGCTGCGGCGACCGTGCGGGCGTCCCGGCAGGTCATCAGCACCGTCTGTGAAGCGGCCGGAGCCAGTGTCTACCTGTTGAGCTCGCCGCTCCAGCGCCTGCAGCGAGATGTCGAAGTGCTCAAGGGTCACGTGATCTTCGACTGGGATCGTACCGCTGAGCTCGCCGGTCGCTTTGCGCTCGGTTTCGAATTTCGCCCCACGGACATGGTCTGACCGGCACGGAGCGTGTGATCTCGACTCGCGCGCGGCATCGGGTGCGGTGACACTGACGGCTCGGGTGTGATGGGACGAACGCCGTTTCGGCACGGTTAGCGCCAGCAGCGTGTTCCGAGGTGCGCAGCCGCGATCATGACGTCAAGGCTCGTGATTCTGCCGTCGCGATTCAGATCGTATTTGACCTGATACGTCCTATCGCCCGCGCGTGACCCCGCCCGCCAGGCGATCCGCATGACATCGTGGAACGTGACGCGACCGTCCCCGGTGACATCGGCGCACTTGTGCTCCGTTTTCCGGGGCGTCGGAGTAGACGTCCGGACGTCGCCAGGCGTGCGTGAGCGCTCGGCGGTTCTCGTCGATACAGGAGACTTGGTAGGCGCAGGAGTGTTCGTCGCTGTCGGTACCGCCGTTCGCGTTCGCGTCGCCGTTCGTGTGCGAGATGCCGTGCTGGTCGCCCCCGGCGTTCGTGTCGTTGCCGTGCGCGTTGTCGTCACGGTTCTTTCGGCCACGGCTGTCGGCGTTGGGGTCGCTGTAGAGAGTGGAGTGGCACTGCTGGTCGCGGTGGCGGTCGCGGAATGTGAAGGCGTTGCGGTCGGAACCGGCGTGTCCGTTGCGGTCGGAGCCGGCGTGTCAGTTGCGGTCGGAACCGGCGTGTCAGTTGCGGTCGGAGCCGGCGTGTCAGTTGCGGTCGGAGCCGGCGTGTCAGTTGCGGTCGGAGCCGGCGTGTCAGTTGCGGTCGGAACCGGCGTGTCCGTTGCGGTCGGAGCCGGCGTGTCAGTTGCGGTCGGAACCGGCGTGTCCGTTGCGGTCGGAACCGGCGTGTCCGTTGCGGTCGGAACCGGCGTGTCCGTTGCCGCGGGCACCGGCGTGTCAGTAGCAGCCGGTAGCGGGGTGTCCGTTGCGGTCGGTATCGG
>JANNPX010000010.1:0-107179 GCA_031400455.1 Chloroflexota bacterium
GATGCCGCCGGCGCCGAAGCCGCCATCCGTGCACTCGGCTGGCCCGGCGCCATCACCCGCGAGGCCGATGGCCGGATCGCTGTCGAGGCGCCCGCCGACCGGGCCGCGGAGATCAGCCGCGCGCTCGCCGAGCATCAGATCTGGCTGACCGAGCTGCGGACGCGCGACAATTCGCTCGAGGACTTCTTCCTCGAAGTAACGGGAGAAGGCGACGCGGGTGCTTAAGCTCCTCGCGGCAGAGTGGATGAAGTCGCGCACGCGCTGGCTGCCCTACGTGCTGCTCTTGTTCCTTATCATTGGCGCGGCGATCCAGATCTGGCTTTTCGGCGGCGTTGCCTACGTTGACGAGCGCGGCAGTATCGATGAATACGGCGTTCCTAGCGCGTTCACGTTCCGCTGGCCCTATGCGATCCTCCCGCTGCTCGATGCGGGACAGTACTGGGGCCCGGTGTTCATCGCGTTCTTCGTCGCATCCGCAGTTGCCACCGACTTCGGGTGGGGCAGCGTGCGCCTGTCGATCGCCCGCGGCGTGACGCGCACGCAGTTTCTCGCCGCCAAGCTGCTCACGACGGCGCTGATCAGCGCCGTCGGCATGCTCTTCGCGCTCGCCGTCGGCATCATGTTCTCGCTCATCGCGACCCCGCTATTCGAAGACCCCGTGAAGTACGTCGGCGTTAACCCTGAGCCGTCTGTCTCGGAGATGCCGCTCATGGTCGCGCGCGCCACGCTGGCGATCGTGCCGTACGGCATGCTCGCGTTCATGCTGGCCGTGCTCTCGCGCTCGACGGCAATGGGCGCGACGGGCGTACTCGCGTATAAGCTGATCGAGAGCACCGCCGTGAGCGGCTTCGGTGAACTGGGGGGGAACTGGGAGCGGCTCCAGAACCTGTTCATCGAGCACCACGCGTCGGCGTTGCTCGCGGTGAACAAGGCCGGCTACCCGGATTACAACACCATCGCGTTCCGCGCAGTCCCCGATCCCGCTGACACCCCCGATCCGTGGTTGGCGGTGCTCATGCTCGTCGCGTTCTGTATCGTCTTCGGCGCTGCGTCATTCGCGTCCTTCGCCCGCCGCGACCTCAACTCCCGCGAGTAGAGCGAACCCGTGGGGAAGGCGGCGATGACGGCGGAGAAGGCCCACACGCTGCTCGAAGCGGCCGTGCCGGAAGCCGAGTACTACGCGTTCCACATCGGGCTGATCAAGCACGGGCGCCGGACGTGCTCGGCGCAGCGGCCGGCGTGCGATGTGTGCGTGTTGCGGGATCTCTGTCCGCGTGTCGGGGTGGTTGGTCCGATGGACGCGCTTGATCGGGCTGGCGGTTAACCTTTCGCGCTCGCGCCGGCGTTTCTCCGAGCCACGGCTGCATGAACAGAGCATCCGCGACGCCTCAGGGACTCGGTGGTTGCTCCGTCTGCGTATCGCGCGCTTGACGCTTTACGGCGTGCTTCGTGGCGGCGGCGGCGGCGTCTTTGAGGAACGTCCCCACAGCCGCGCGCTCGGAGGCGCTCAAGTGCCGCGCTGCCGCTTCCAGATCCTGCATATACGGACTTAGCTGTCTGGCCCCTGCATCGTCCGATGTCTTTGTTAGGCGCAGGAGCCAACTGCGGCGGTCTGCAGGATTCGGGTTGCGGGTCAGCAACCCCGCGGCTTCCAGGCGGTCGACCAGCGCAGTCGTTGCTCCGGAAGTCAGGACCAGGCGATCTGATAGCTGCTGCAAGGTGAGTTCGCCGGCCTCCGCTGTGTAGTCCAAGGCATCAAACTCGGCGCGTCCCAAGCCGGCCCCGCGGGCGAGGAACTTCACGTAACGGTCCCGTTCCATAGCGAACCGGCGGAGAAGGGCAAGGAGTTCGTCCGGCGAGTAGTTTGACATTGAAGTATCTTAGCAGTAGAGTAACTTGTTAGGCAAGCTATTGGCTATTGAAGGGGACTTCGAGGAGGACTCATGAGCACAATCTTATCCGCTAGCGGCGAGAGACCATGGGGACCGTGGCTCCGCTGGTCGCTGAGCTTCATCGGATTTCCACTCGCTGGACTTGCCGCCCGAGCTGCCGCCGGCCCGATCGATGGTCCCGCGGCGGCTGTCGTCGGCGGCCTGGCAGCGGGAGCAGTCCTTGGGTCGGTTCAAGCAGTCGCTCTACCCGGCTCGATGAACCGGCGTCTGGCCTGGGCAGCCGCGAGCGCCATCGGCGTGGGCGGTGGGCTCGCATTGGGGGCCGGCGTCGTCGACTACCAGACCGACGTGCCAAGCCTGATCGTCATGGGGGCCCTCACGGGCGCCGTCGTCGGCGTCGCGCAAGCAAGCGTGGCCGACATGGGGCCCGCGCGCCGCACAGCGTGGGTTATCGCCACACCGGCATTGTGGTCTCTCGGCTGGCTTATCACCTCCCAGGTCATCGTGGATGCCGAGCGTCAGCACGCGATGTTCGGCTCTTCCGGCGCGATCGCCGTCGCTGCGCTTAGCGGCCTGGTATTGACGCTTGGGGCAACGCGGAAGACGCAGTTGGGCACGTTCAGCAACACCCCGTTCAGCAACACCGAGAGCAAGGCGGTACCGTCATGACGCACGAGTTCGCGACGCTCGTAGTACGACATCGCTTCATGGTCATCGCCGCCTGGTGCGTGGCACTCGTGGTCACGGGGACCTTCGGTAGTGCCGCATTCTCCGTGCTGTCGTCAGACTTTGGTGCAGGATCCCGCACGGAGTCCGGGCGCGTGACGCAGCAACTCGACGATCTCAAGGAGACGGGCGGCGAGATCGCGATCGTCGCCGATGGGATTGACGTCGACGATCCGGTCGCGCAGGGCCGCATCGTCGACGGGCTGGACAAGATCGCGCGAGTCGATGGCGTGATCGACGTCGCGCACCCCTGGAACACCGACTCCGACGCGCTTCGCGCCACCGATGGCGAGGGGGCACTGGCCGTTGTGACGCTGGTCGGCGGGCTCAGCGAAGACGATGAGTTGGCGCTGGCTCACGAAGTTGAGGACCTCGCTCATGAGTTGCCGGCCAACCGCGTCCTCGTTGGCGGCGACATCTTGATCGGCGAGCAGTTCGCGGAGGCTTCAGAGCGCGATCTCCTTCGCGGTGAAGCCATTGCCTTGCCGATCGCGATCATCGTCATGGTGATTCTCCTCGGCGGCCTCGTGGCCGCCGGCATGCCGCTCATCGTCGCGATCGCCGGCGTGATCACGTCGCTGGCGGTCCTCGTCGCTGCCACTGCGGTAGGCGACGTATCGATCTTCTCGCTCAACGTCGTGAACATGCTTGGAATCGGACTTGGCATCGACTATGGCCTGCTCATGGTGAACCGATTCCGTGAAGAACGCGGACGGGGCATCGATGTTCAGCAATCGGCCATTCGGACCGTCGAGACGGCCGGAACAACCGTGTTATTCTCGGCGCTGACCGTTGCGGCGGCGATGTCCGGCCTGTTCTTGTTCGGCATTCCCATCCTTACGTCATTTGGCCTCGCGGGGCTGGGCGTCGTCCTTCTTTGCATGGCGGCTGCGATCACGCTGTTGCCGGCGATTCTGGCTTCGGTCGGCGGGCGCATCGGCCCGCTCGCAGCGTCGAGTGCCGATGAAGGGTTCTTCTATCATCTAGCTCGCTGGGTGCAGCGTCACGCTGTCGTGGTTGGCCTCGCTACCAGCGCACTGTTACTGACGCTCGGCTTGCCGTTCCTCAGCGCTCGCTTTGAGAACGGCGACGCACGCACGCTTCCTCGCTCATCTGAGGTGCGCAAGACGGCGCTTGTGCTCGCCGATCGATTTCCGGGCCGAGGTACCGATCCCGTGACGGTGCTCGCTGACGTGGATGCGCAAGATGCATCGTTCCAGGCCTGGTTCGCCGGCGTGCAGGAGAACCCACTTGTTGTGGGCGCGTCGATCAGGCCCGGGGCGCCCGCAGGCCTCCAGATCGTCGACCTCGTTACGGAAGGCACGTCGCAGGGTCGCCAGGCGCGCGCACTGGTCGATGCCGTGCGAGCCGATCCGCCGGCCTTCCCGATCCAGGTCGGCGGTCAGGCGGCTGAGCTGTCGGACGTTCAGGCGGTGTTGATGAGCCGTCTGCCCTGGGCTGGGCTTGTGGTTGTCGGCGCGACGCTTGCACTGCTCTTCCTGATGACCGGATCTCTACTCGTGCCGGTGAAGGCCGTGATCATGAACGTTCTCAGCCTTGGCGCAAGTTTTGGCGCCATGGTGTGGATCTTCCAGGACGGCCATTTGTCTGGCCTGCTTGCGTTCGATTCCGTTGGCGCGCTTGATCTCTGGATGCCGATCCTGATCTTGATCTTTGCCTTCGGCCTCTCGATGGACTACGAAGTGTTCTTGCTGTCCCGCATCAAGGAGGTACGCGACGAAACGGGCGACAGCGACACGGCGGTGGCGGTGGGCTTGCAGCGGAGCGGCCGCATCATCACATCGGCGGCTTTCCTTATCGTGATCGTCTTCGCGGGCTTCGCTGCGGGCGAGGTGCTGGCGATCAAGCAGTTGGGAGTTGGATTGGCGATCGCCGTGATCGTCGATGCGACGATCGTCCGAATGTTACTCGTGCCGGCGACGATGAAGCTGCTCGGCGAACGCAACTGGTGGGCGCCAGCTCCGCTTCGGAGGTTCCACGATCGTTTTGGCCTGCGCGAGGCGCCATCCACGCCGTCGCCTGTGCCTACCGTGGCGTGACAGAGGCCGTGCTGGTGCTCCTCCGTTGAGATGGTTTTGCGGTCCGCGTCGAGCTGACGTCCTCTCCGCGATCCATCGGCCGGAGTAACATGGCAGGTGGTAGCGTCCACCCACGGTAGGCCCAAGCAGGAGTGATCTGGCATCGGTACGTCCATCGGCACCCTTAACGAGGGCCATCTGCACGCGTCCCTGAGAGCGCTGTACCTCGAGCCTGGCGACGAGACCGAGGCGGCGTTGGACGGCTACGTCGTCGATATCCATCGCGGCGACCTGATCATCGAAGTACAGACGGCGAACTTCTCCGCGATCGCGAGGAAGATACGGGACCTCGTTACACGCCACCGGGTGCGGCTTGTGCATCCGATCCCGCGCGACCTGTGGATCGTGAAGATGCCACGAACGACAAGCGACTCCGCAACTCGCCGCAAGTCGCCGAAGCATCTGGATGTGATCGACGTCTTTGCCGAGTTGGTGAGCTTTCCAGAACTGATCGCGCACGAGAACTTCCAGCTCGATGTCGCGATGACGGCAGAGGAGACGGTATGGAGCTTCGATGGCCCCGCGCGCTGGCGACGGCGCGGATGGGTCACCGTCGAACGCCGGTTGCTGGAGGTCTATGAGACGCTGTCGCTGCACAACCGCGCTGATTATGTGTCGCTGATCCCGAAGGACCTGCCCGAAGAGTTCGTCACGTCGGATCTCGCGGACGCACTCGCGCGCCCGCGCCACCTGGCGCAGAAGGTGGCCTACTGCCTGCGGAACGGCGGGCTCATCGAGAAGGTCGGTTCCCGAGGCAACGCGGTCGTGTACTCGCGGGCGCTCCGTGGTTGATCATCCGGGGTGACGCAGATACAGGTTGGTCGTCATCGTCGTCGTCGTCGTCGTCGTCGTGTGCTACTGCTCGCGTGTGCCGAAGACGGTCCAGATGCGCTCGTCGCCGCTGGCGGCTGTGAACGTGAATTCGCGGACGGCGTGGATGTTGGTGAAGCCTGCTTCGGCGTAGACGGCGGCTGACTGTTCTGGCGTGTACCAGCGGGTCGCGGGAGTGCGCTGGTGCTCTTCGGTCGCGATGACTTTTCCGTCGTCGGCGACGAGTTCGTAGCGGTCCTCGGTGTCTTCTAGTTGTGACGCGAGGTGGTATCGGACGCGCTGGTGGCGGCGGACGATGACGCCGTCTTCGCGGGCGCGCTCTCCGGCGACGAACCACGGGCTCCATTCGTCATCGGCCGGGATGCGGCGGCCGGGCCATAGCAGCATGAAGGGCATGACGAGCACGCCGCCAGGGAGCAGGTGGTCGTGGAAGCGGCGCATCGCTTCCGCGGCGTCGGCGGGCTCCGTCAGCAGTAGGAACGAACTGGACGGCACGAAGATCGTCCGGTAGCGGCGCGGCAGATCGAGCGATTGCATGTGTTGCTCGTGCAGGGTGGGCGTGACGCCGAGGGCGGACGCTTTCTCGCGGCAGAGGGCGAGCATCTCCGGCGAGTTGTCGACGCCATCGATATCGATGCCGGCGGCGAGATAGTCGAGCAGCAGGCGGCCGGTGCCGCACCCGACGTCGAGGGCGGGTTCGCCGTGTCTGGCGATGACTTCGCGGTAGAAGGGGCGGTCGGGCCAGGCGGCGTAGTCGCCCCGAAGGAGGTCCCATGCTTGTGCCATCATGCCGCGGTATTCGTAGTCGCGTGGGGGCATGGGGGTAGAGTATCCTGTGGTTCGGTTGACGGCGGCACCTGGGTGTTGCGATAATGTTGACTAACTCGATAGACTTTGGGCAGTGAGGATTCGCCCGGAAGGGCGGAGGTGCTTTATGGTCGCTCAGCAGACTCGATCCGAATTCGCCGTCGACAAGTCGCACGACCCAATCGTGCAGGCAGAGATCGATAACTTCGAGAAACAAGCATTGGCGTGGCGCGCGGGCGACGGCATGGGCGATGACTTCCGTCCGTTCCGCCTGCAGCACGGCACGTACGGGCAGCGGCAGGCGAACCGGCAGATGATGCGCATCAAGGTGCCGCACGGCACGCTGACGCCGGACCAGCTGCACGCGATCGCCGATGTGGCCGACTGGTACACGCCGCGCAAGCTCGGGCACGTGACGACGCGGCAGGCGATCCAGATCCACTTCGTCATGCTGGAAGACACGCCCAAGGTGATGCGCCGTCTTGCCGAGGTGGGGATCACGACGCGCGAGGCGTGCGGTCACACCGTCCGCAACATCACGGCGGACCCGCTGACGGGCATCGCCGATGACTGCGTGTTCGACGTGACGCCGTACGCGGAGGCGGCGATGCGCTACTTCCTGCGCAACACGGTGAACCAGAAGCTGCCGCGGAAGTTCAAGATCACGTACTCGGCCAGCGAGGAGGACCGCGGTCTGATCCCGATCCACGACATCGGGCTGATGGCCGTCGAGAAGGACGGGCAGCAGGGCTTCCGAGTGAGCGTCGGCGGCGGCCTGGGTGCTGCGCCGCGCGTGGCGGACGTACTGGTCGACTTCATCCCGGTACACGAGCAGTTGCGGACGATCGAAGCGACGATCCGCGTATGGGACCGGCTGGGCGAGCGCCGTAACAAGAACAAGGCGCGGATCAAGTTCCTCGTCGCCAAGCTGGGGATCGACGAGTTCCGACGGCTGTACGAAGCGGAGCTAGCGACGCTACCGCCCGCCGGCTCGGAGCAATACCGCGAACCGGACTTCACGCTGATCGAAGAGGCGCCCGCGAGCGGGTCGTACGCATCCCGCAACGGCGGGCCCGCGAAGCAGCGCGAAGGCTTCGAGGTGTGGCGCCGCACGAACGCGCTGAAGCAGTCGCAAGCGGGCTACTACACGGCGCACGTGCTGCTGCCGATCGGCGACGCGACGGCGGTGCAGATGCATGCGCTGGCGGAGATCGCGCGGAAGTACGCGGGCGGGCACATCCGCACCGCGGCGTCGCAGAACTTCGTGCTGCGCTGGGTACATGAAGAGGACCTGGCGGCGGTGCACGGAGAACTGGTCGATATCGGGCTGGCGGAAGATCACGTGATGACGATCTCGGACGTGATGACGTGCCCGGGCGCGGACACGTGCGCGATCGGCGTGACGTCGTCGAAGGGGTTGGGCACGGAGCTGCGGTCGCGGATCATCGCGGGCAATGGCACGTATCACGACGATCCGCTCATCAACGAGATCAAGATCAAGATCAGCGGCTGCCCGAACTCGTGTGGCCAGCACCACGTTGCCGACATCGGCTTCTATGGCATGGCGATCCGCGTCGGCGAGCGGCAGATCCCGGCGTTCCAGCTGATGCTCGGCGGGAACGCTCAGGGCGAAGGCAAGCTGGCGAAGCTGACGATGAAGGTGCCGGCGAAGGCCATTCCCGATGCGGTCGACAAGCTGTTGGCGACGTACACCGCGCAGCGCGCGGATGGCGAGAAGTTCGGCGTGTGGGCCGGGCGTGTTGGCACGCCGTTCGTGCAGGAGTTGCTGGCGGAGTATCGCGTCGTACCGGAGTTCACGAAGGATCCGATGGCGTACGTGGACTGGGGCCAGAGCAAGTTCTTCACGCTGGACGATATGGGTGAGGGTGAGTGCGCTGTCTAGCGGTCGGAACCGCAGATTTCGCAGATGACGCAGATTGATGTTGTTGGGAACAGGGATTACGCGGATTAGCGTAGGGGCACGCTGTGGTGTGCCCGGTGCGAGAAATTAATGACGGAACAGGCGGCGACACAGGAACCATCGGCGGCGGAACTGGCGGCGGCTTCGGCCGCGCTGGAGGGGAAGACGCCACAGGAGATCTTGCAGTGGGCCGCATCCGAGTATCAGCCGGGGCTGAGCCTAGCGTGCAGCTTCGGCGGGCCTTCGGGCATGGTGCTGCTCGACATGGTGATGCAGATCGACCGGAGTGTGGAGGTGTTTTATCTCGACACCGATTTTCTGTTTCCGGAGACGTACAAGCTGCGCGACATCGTGGCTGCGAAGTACGACTTCAAGCCGGTCGGGTACATGTCGCTGATCACGCCGGCACAACAGGCGGAGAAGTACGGCGAGCAGCTCTGGGGTCGCGATCCCGACGCGTGCTGCGCGATCCGCAAGGTCGAGCCAAACGAACGCGCCCTGGCAGGCAAGCGCGCATGGATCAGCGGCATCCGCCGCGATCAGACGAAGCAACGTGCCGGCATGGACATCGTCGAGTGGGACGAGAAGTTCGGACTGGTGAAGGTCAACCCGCTGGCGAACTGGACGGAGTCGCTGGTTTGGGGATACATCCTCGATCACGGCGTGCCGTACAACGAACTGCACGACAAGAACTATCCGAGCATCGGCTGCACGAACTGCACGAAGCCGGTGATGCCGGGCGATGACCCGCGGAGCGGGCGCTGGCAGGGTTTCGACAAGACGGAGTGCGGCATCCACGTGCCTGAGGGTGAGACCGGGGAGCAGCACGACTTCGGACCGGAAGGGCGCGAGGCGCTGACGCAGGTGTAGGCAAGCGCCCTCTGCGCGAACGACACTGGTTGTAAGTGAGACGGGCATGGCACGCCGTGCCCGTTTGTTGTGGCGGACGACCACGCATCATGTAGGGGCGCGAGCGCGCCCGCTGTTGGAGGACGGGGCATCTTGGAGCAACAGGGATTCACGGTCTGGTTCACAGGTCTTTCCGGCGCGGGGAAGACGACGATCGCTGACGCGATCGAGCCGCTGCTGCGGGAGCGCGGCATCACGAAGCTCGAGAAGCTCGACGGCGACGTCGTGCGGACGCATCTGAGCAAGGGCCTCGGTTTCAGCAAAGAGGATCGCGACACGAACATCCGGCGCATCGGCTGGGTGGCGGAAGTGCTGACGCGCAACGGCGTCTGCGTGCTGGCGTCGGCGATCTCGCCGTATCGCGACATCCGCGATGAAGTGAAGGCCGGCATTGGCAACTTCGTCGAGGTGTACGTGAGCTGCTCGATCGAGGAACTGACACGCCGCGACGTCAAGGGGCTGTACGAGAAGGCGATCAAGGGCGAGATCAAGAACTTCACCGGCGTGAGCGACCCGTACGAGGCGCCGCTGAGCGCGGATGTTGTCGTCGACTCGGAGAAGGAAGAACTGGCGGAGAGCGTTGCCAAAGTGATGGCGAAGCTCGAAGCGCTCGGGTACGTGCGGGGTAGTTAGAGGCGTGACGCAAGAAGCGGGAAACGGGATTATTCGTCCGAACGAAGATGGATGCCCGTGTAGGGGTGGGGCTGGTCCCGCCCGCGTGCGCGAGTTCGGAACTAAGGCGGGGACCGGGCAGGGCGAGCCCTGCCCCTACGTGGCAAGAAGATCGTCCGGCATGAGCGGAACATGGTCGCGCGGTGGTGCATCGCGCGTGGAAGGACTGACACGACATGGCAGATGGAGTGGAGCAGGGGCTGATTGCGCCGCATGGCGGCAAGCTCAATTCGCGTGAGGTGCATGGCGATGAAGCGGCGGAGCTGGCACTGCAGGCGGAGGAGCTGCCCAAGCGACGGCTGAACTCGCGCGAGCTGGCCGACCTGGAGCTGCTGGCGAACGGCGGGTTCAGTCCGCTGGACGGGTTCATGACGTCGGCGCAGTACACGAGCGTCGTCGACACGATGCACCTGCCCGGCGGCGTGCCGTGGTCGATCCCGATCACGCTCGGCGCATCGAAGGAGCAGGCGAACCGGTTCCAGGGCGACATCTGTCTGACGGATGGCGACGGCACGCCACTGGCGATCATGACGGTCGAGGAAGACTACGATTACGACAAGGCGCACGAGGCGCAGAACGTGTACCGGACGACCGAGGACAAGCACCCGGGTGTCGCGGCGGTGTACGCGCAGGACGACATCCTCATCGGCGGGCCGGTGCAGGTGTTCAAGCGGCCCGAGAACCCGACCTTCCCGGAGTACCGTTTCGACCCGGCGCAGACGCGCGCGGCGTTCGTCGAGCGGGGGTGGAAGCGCGTCGTCGGGTTCCAGACGCGGAACCCCGTGCACCGCGCGCACGAGTACATCCAGAAGGCGGCGCTGGAGATCACGGACGGCTTGCTGCTGCACCCGTTGGTCGGCGACACGAAGTCGGACGACATTCCGGCGGACGTGCGGATGGAGTGCTACAGGGTCCTGCTGGAGAACTACTACCCGAAGGATCGCGTGCTGCTGTCGGTATTGCCAGCGGCGATGCGCTACGCAGGGCCGCGCGAGGCGATCTTCCACGCGATCATGCGGAAGAACTACGGCTGCTCGCACTTCATCGTGGGGCGTGACCACGCCGGCGTAGGCAACTACTACGGTACGTACGACGCGCAGCTGATCTTCGACGAGTTCGACCCTGCGGCGTTGGGCATCACGCCGCTGTTCTTCGAGCACACGTTCTTCTGCAAGCGCTGTGAAGGCATGGCCTCGACGAAGACCTGCCCGCACGCACCGGAAGAACGCATCGCGCTGAGCGGCACGCAGGTGCGCGAGTTCCTGACGCAGGGCATCGAGCCGCCGCACGAGTTCTCGCGGCCGGAGGTTGCGCGGGTGCTGATCGCCGCCGAAAGGGCGAAGGCCAGCGCGTGACCGAGCACGTGCAACCTGCAGCGCGGTCCTCGACGGACGCGCGTCTCGCCGAAAGCGAGCATCAGTTGCACGTGAACGTATCGTGGTGGCGCATCGCGCCGAGCGTCGCCCTGCGGGCGGCGTACGTGGTGGTGGCGCTCGCCATCTTCGTCTTCGCTCTGCAGGTGCTGAAGGCCGGCGCGGGCGGCATCAAGCCGATCCTCGACGAGATCGACGCGCACGGCACAGCGAATATCGTCGGCTTCGGCTGGCTCGGATCGTATGTCGTGCTGAGCGGGTCACCCGTCGCGGCGATCGCGCTCTCGCTGTTCTCGAAGGGCGTGCTGAGCGACACCGAGACGTTCGCGATGATCAACGGCTCCCGGATGGGGGCCTCGTTCATCGTGCTGTTCGTCGGGTTCCTCTACTGGATCCGCGGCGCGCGCAATCCGGACGGCCTGTACATCGGTGTTGTTGCGCTGCTGACTGCGTTCACGCTGTGGGGGCCGGTGATCCCGGTCGGTCAGCTGATCCTGCGTGAGGGCTGGTTCGACGGCGTGCGGTTCGGCAGCCCGGGCGCGCTGACATCGTTGGTGAACGTGATCTACGACCCGATGGTTACGCGCATGGCGGACCATCTGCCGCGGCTGGTGATGTTCGTGATCGGCGTCGCCGTCCTGCTGTTGAGCTTCAGCATCTTCGATCGCGTGCTGCCGAACCTCGAACAGCCGGGACCGCGATTCGAGCGGGCATCGGAGTTCCTGCACCAGCGCTACGCGATGTTCCTCTTCGGGATCATCGTGACGGGCATGACGCTTTCGGTGTCGCTGTCGCTGACGATCCTCGTGCCGCTGACGCTGAAGGGGTACGTGAAGCGCGACAACATCATCCCGTACGTGATGGGCGCGAACATCGCGACGTGGATCGACACGCTGTTTGCCGCACTGCTGCTGGATCAGCCGCGCGCGTTCACGATCGTGTTCGTGGAAATGGTGACGGGCGCGACGGTTTCGCTGACGGTGCTGGTGTTGTTCTACGAGCCGTACAAGCGGCTGATCCTGCACGTGGCGCACCTGGCGACGCGCGACAAGCGCGGGTTCTCGGTGTTCTTGGGGGCGCTGTTTGTGGTGCCGGCCGTGCTGTTGTTTGTCTAGTTGGATCCCGGTGACTTGCGTCCCGCCGAAGGCCCTCGCTACAATTGTTGATGTAATCGCTTAACTTTACGACTTACTGCCGGATAGATACGAATGCGCATCTCTACGAAGGGTGACTACGGCGTTCGCGCCCTCATCGAGCTGTCTCACCACTTCGGGCAGGGGAAGCCGATGCAGAGTGCTGAGATCGCCGCGCGCCAGCATATTCCGGAGCCGTATCTGGACCAGTTGCTGACGACGCTCCGGAAGGCGGGGTTCATCCGCAGCGTGAGGGGGCCCCAGGGCGGCCACGCGCTGCTGCTGCGACCGGAGGAGATCCGGCTGAGTGATGTGATTCGCTCGCTCGAGGGTTCGCTTTCGCCGGTTTCGCACCTGCACGACGAGGGCTACCAGTGCCGTGCGGCGCACGAGGTGTGGCACACGGTCGAGACGGCGACGCAGGAGATTCTCGACGGCGTTACGATTGGTGACCTCGCGTCGCGCGAGCTTGAGTACGACAGGATCGGTGGCCGCTATGTCATCTAGCGCTACGGGCGTGCGCCCGCTCATCGCCGACAGCGTGCTGGACCTCATCGGCAACACGCCGCTGGTGCGGCTGTCGCGCGTGACGCCGGAAGGCTCGGCGGAAGTGCTGGGCAAGATGGAGTCGCTGAACCCCGCGGGCAGCGTGAAGGACCGCATCGCGCTCTCGATGATCGAGGCGGCGGAGCGGGAAGGGCTGATCAAGCCCGGCGACACGATCGTCGAGCCCACGTCCGGTAACACGGGCATCGGGCTGGCGATGGTGTGCGCGGTCAAGGGGTACAAGCTGATCCTGACGATGCCGGAAGACATGAGCGTCGAGCGGCGGCGGCTGCTTACGCGGTACGGCGCGCAGCTCGTGCTGACGCCGGCGATCGAAGGAATGAGCGGAGCGGTGTACGCCGCGCAGGAGCGGGTGGAGAAGAACAAGTCGTTCTTCATGCCGCAGCAGTTCAACAACCTCGCGAATCCGGACGCGCACCGCCGCACGACGGCGCTCGAGATCCTCGCGGCGACGGATGGGAAGCTCGATGCGTTTGTGGCGGGCGTCGGGACGGGCGGCACGATCACCGGCGTCGGTGAGGTGCTGAAGAAGGAGCTGCCGGACCTGCTGATTGTGGCGGTGGAGCCGGCGAAGTCGCCGGTGCTGGCGGGTGGCAAGGCCGGCATTCACGGCATCCAGGGCATCGGCGCCAGCTTCGTGCCGGGCGTGCTGAACAGGGACATCTACGGCGAACTGATCGCCGTCAAGGATGACGAGGCATTTGCGATGACCGCGCGTTTGACTCAGGTGGAGGGGTTGCTCGTCGGCATCAGCGGCGGCGCGAACGTGCACGCCTCGCTGCAGGTGGCGAAGAAGCTCGGTGCGGGCAAGCGCGTCGTGACGATGCTGTGCGACACGGGCGAGCGCTACCTGAGCGTGAATCTTTGACGGAGCGTAGAACCTAGACCTTAGAAGCTGGAACCAGGATGCCGAACAGAGGAACGAGATGGACCACGGACACTTGCACATCGATAGAATGACCGGCGTTGTCGACCCCGCGTCACGCGACGCGTTCCCACCAGAGAATCCGTGCGAGGGCGAAATGGCCATCTCCGTATATATCCCGACGCCGTTCCGCAAGCTGACCGGCAACCGCCAGAACGTCGAGGCCGAGGGCAAGGACGTGGGCGAGGTGCTGGCGAACGTCGACAAGCAGTTCCCGGGGTTCCACCACCTGGTGTTCGGAAGCGGGACGGAAGTGCCGGCGCACATAAACATCTACGTGAACAAGCAGGAGATCTCGTCGCTGGACGGCGTGAAGACTGCGGTGAAGGATGGAGATGAGGTTGCGGTGATCCCGTCGATGGCCGGCGGTTCAGGCGACGAGCCGCCGCGAAAGCGCATCGGCGCGCTGACGGGCGAGCAGGTCGACCGGTACTCGCGCCACATCATCATGCCGCAGGTGGGACCGTCGGGTCAGCGCAAGATCATGGAGTCGAGCATTCTGATCATCGGCGCGGGCGGACTCGGTTCGCCGATCGCCGTGTACCTGGCGCTAGCGGGCATCGGGAAGATCGGCATCGTCGACTTCGACACGGTCGACCTGAGCAACCTGCAGCGGCAGATCCTGCACCAGAACGATGACGTCGGCAAGCTGAAGGCCGTTTCGGCGAAAGAGACGATCAACGCGTACAACCCGGATGTCGAAGTGGTCGTACACGGCGTGCCGATCACATCGGACAACTCGATGGAGATCATCGCGCAGTACGACTACATCATCAACGGCGCCGATAACTTCGCGGCGCGGTACTTGGTGAACGACACATGCCACTTCCTGCAGAAGCCGCTGATCGACGGCTCGATCCTGCTGTTCGACGGTCAGGTGACGGTGTACTTGCCGGGGCAGGGCTGCTACCGCTGCCTCTACCCCGCGCCGCCTCCTCCCGGCATGGTGCCGAGTTGCGCGGAGGCGGGCGTGCTGGGGGCGCTGTGCGGCACAGTCGGGACGATACAGGCGACGGAAGTGTTGAAGCTCATCCTTGGCGTCGGCGACTCGCTGCACGGACGGCTGCTGCTGTATGACGCGCTGGCGATGGAGTTCCGCCAGGTGCGCATCCGCAAGGATCCGAACTGCGTGTTGTGCGGCGCGAACCCGACGGTGACGGCGCTGATCGACTACGACGCGTTCTGCGGCGGGGCGTTCGGGCACACGAACGAAGAGGAGCAGAAGGCCGCGGATGCGGCCAAGGCGATCCGCGAGCAGGCGAAGGTATAGGGCGCGGCGGCAACCTTGAGTGCCGACCGCACACAGAAGGAACGGGAACATGGGCGTCGAAGTGAAAGTCACATCCGTGCTGCAGAAGCTCACCGGAGCGAAAGTCGTGCATGGTGATGGTGGAACGGTGGCGGATCTGCTGGTCGACCTCGACGGCAAGTTTCCGGGGTTCAAGAACCAGATCATGCAGGAAGGTTCGCTGCACCGATTCGTGAACATCTACCTGAACGACGAAGACATCCGGTACCTCGAGCAGCTCAATACCAAGTTGAAGGATGGCGACACGATTTCGATACTTCCCGCCCTCGCGGGCGGCAGCGGAGAAACTACAAACTACAAACCACGAACTGCAAACTAGCATGCTCTACCACAACCTCATCGATGCTATCGGCAACACGCCCCTCGTCGAGATGCCGCACATGTCGCCGAAGCGTTCGGTGCGGCTCTACGCGAAGCTCGAGGGGCAGAACCCCAGTGGCAGCGTCAAAGACCGCATCGCCAAGTACATGATCGAAGAAGCGGAGCGCACGGGCGTCCTGACGAAGGACCGGTGCGTGCTCGAGCCGACGTCCGGCAACACGGGCATCTCGCTGGCGATGATCTGCCGCATCAAGGGGTACAGGCTGAAGGTGGTGATTCCGGAGAGCGTGAGCAGCGAGCGTACGGAGTTGCTGACGGCCTTCGGCGCAGAGATCGTGTATTCGGACGGCGTGCGCGGCACGAACGGATCGATCGAAGTGGCGAACGCGATCGCGGCGGAGGACCCGACGTACTTCATGCCGTATCAGTACGGCAACGAGATGAATCCGCGCGCGCATTACGAGACGACGGGTCCGGAGATCCTGCGCGACCTGCCGGATATCGATGTGTTTGTGGCGGGCATGGGCACAGGCGGGACGCTGACGGGCACGGGGCGTTATCTGAAAGAGAAGAAGCCCGGGGTGAAGATTGTCGCCGCGGTGCCGCACCCGGGCGACCTGGTGCAGGGGCTGCGCAGCCTCGAAGAGGGCTTCATCCCGCCGGTGCTGGATGAGTCGATCCTCGACGGGAAGATCGTCGTCGATTCGCACACGTCGTTCGCGTCGTCGAAAGAGCTGACGCAGAAAGAGGGCATCTTCGCCGGCATCTCCGCGGGCGCCGTGGTTAAGACAGCGCAGCGCGTCGCTGAGCGCCTGGATGCGGGCAACGTGGTCTGTCTGTTCGCGGACGGCGGCTGGAAGTATCTGAGCACGCATCTCTGGACGACGAACTACGAGGATCTGCCGAGCGATATCGAAGACAAGATCTGGTGGTAGGCCTCGAATTCGAATCTGAATTTGAGCCTCTAGGCCCGATCTGCAAATCATTTGCAAATCGGGCGAGCTATTCGGTTGGGTCGCGTCGAGCATCTACCCTCGACGCCACACCCGAATCTACCATCCTGCGAATGAGCCAAGTAATTGCCTGGATGGCAACATCGCCAGCGCGTCGGAAAGCCCCGCTGAGCACCGGACTCCTAATCCGATGGCCGCAGGTTCGAATCCTGCCGGGAGTGCCTCAAGGTGATGGTTAGATCGCGTTAGTCGATCTCTCACTGTTGGTCATCACGACCAACAGTAGACCGAATAGTAGCCAGGCCACGCCGGCCACGGCTGCGCCGCCGCCTTCAAATGACAACCACATCGGGCCAAGCGCTGCGACACCCAGCAAGAGGCCAGGCCAGCGCCCGAGTTGACCCGTGACCAGAAGCCCTGCCGCGAGCCCGCAGGTCGCGACCGTATACATGAGCCCGCCGCCAGCGTACAGGAGGAAGAAGGGCTCGGCGACGCAGTGCTCGACGGCGTTGCCGACACCAAATGCGGCCGCACCGACGGCCGCGGCAATGCCGAACCAGCGGATGCCCCCCTGCAACAACGAGAACAATGACGCAAGAGCGACCGCTGCCGCCACGGTCGCCGCTGCGAACGTTGCGTCGTTAAAGAAGTCGGCGGACGTCGAGCAGTCGCTGGAAGCGCCGTCATCCCAGAAGCGGCGCGAGAGTTCCCAAGCCAGCCATGCGATGCCGCTGATGATTGACGCCACGGCGGCGAGGAGACGTGCCGACCCTTGAAACGCCGCCCGCTCTTGTCTCTGCGTCATTGGGCCTCGACAGCATTGGATTGTGCAGCCAGGGCCACCCTGCGGGCAGCCTCGTATTCGTCGAGCCTGACTACCTTTTGCGTGTCCAAGTAGACTTCGTATGACTTGATCTTGCCCCATACGATCTCGCCGAGGATTACGCCCTTGTTCTCGTAGACCGTATGCCCGTCCGGGCCTATGACCCGGTCGGTGGCCTTCACGCAGACCGCAATGCTCCACGGAAGCCAGCCAGCAACGACGATTTCCTCTGGCGCGAGTTGCAGCCCCGTTTCGACGAAGCGCCGCAGCCACGCCTCTAACTCGCCTTTGCCGTGGATGTCCGCGGCCCATGAGCTCTGGCCGGGAAACACAAAGTGGACATCATCCGCGTAGATTCTCAGGAGCGGCTTGATGTCACCCTCATTCAAGTGGCGCACAGATCGCCGGATCATCCAACCGACTATCCATCCGAACATCACTGCCTCCATTCGCTCTTCGTCGCTCTACGCTAGATAGAACGCTCTAGCGTATCGTATACTGTGAGCATCTGAGCACGCAAGCCCGGAGGGAATCATGGCTGCCGACACAAAGGAACGCATCCTAAGCGCGAGTGGGGAACTGTTCCGCCGCCAGGGTTACGAGGGCACGGGCCTGAAACAGATCGTCACCGCAGCGAACGTGCCGTTCGGCTCGCTCTACCACTTCTTCCCGGGTGGCAAGGAACAGCTCGGTGCGCAGGCCATCCGTGTCTCCGGCGGTCAGTTCGCCCAGCTCGGGAATGCAATTCTCGACGCCTCGCCTGACATCGTGAGTGGGGTGCGCGATCTCTTCACCGGCGCTGCCCGAACCATCGAGGCCTCCGGCTACGCGGATGCCTGCCCCATCGCGACCGTAGCCCTTGAAGTCTCAAGTAGCAGTGAACCGATGCGGCAGGCCGCAGCCGAGGTGTTTGAGGGCTGGTTCGCTGACCTCCAGCAGCGGTTTGTGGCTGCCGGCATCAGTCCTGACCGAGCACGAGAGCTGGCGGTCGCAACACTGTCCCTGCTCGAGGGAGCCTTCATTTTCAGCCGGGCGACTCGTAGTGCGCAGCCTGTCGAGATCGCCGGGGCGGGGGCCGTCCAGATGATTGAACTGGAGTTGGGTCGGTTATCCGAGCGCTAGAAGGCCGATACGATCTTCAATATTCGGAGCGGGCGCAGTTACCGGCGCTCGCTGATGGCCTGCGGTGCGTGGGATGTGCGGCGGCTTGAATGATCGATCACACGACATCGGAGCGATCGATAGCTTCGGTTGGATGTCTCGCAGCCACGTTCGTATCATCCGGTCGTCAGCTGTCGTGCGGGCATGAGCACCGGATTAGTTGGTGTTGCGCGCAGGGCTCGGCCTTCCTCAGATTCAGACGTTGTCTGACAGACCCCAACATGGCCGAGCGCACTGTTAATCCGATGGTCGCACCATGGCGACACAACCCGTGACACTTGGTCCGAAATCTGCAAATCATTTGCAAATCAACTTAGCGTGACGGGCTGGTACTGGTTGGTACAGACCGGTACAACGAACCAACACGCAGGTACGAAACGGGCCGCCCCGGTAGTGGTTGGGACGGCCCGCGGGCGAGACAAGATCTGGTGGTAGGGCTGCTTGGTACCTTGGTACTGAACGATGCGCGGCGGACCGGTACGATGCGGAACCCATCGGCTTCAACGACGAAGGACCGCCGACACGCCGACATCTCAGTTCACAACTTGCATATCGAGGAGATGAGACCAGATGATCGAGGCCGACTACGCGGTGATCGGCGCCGGCGCGATGGGGCTGGCGTTCGCCGACACGCTGCTCACGGAGACCGACGCCACCGTCGCGATCATCGACCGCTACGGGCGCCCCGGCGGCCATTGGACCCGCGCCTACCCCTTCGTCCGGCTGCACCAGCCGTCCGCGTTCTACGGCGTGAACTCCCGCACCCTCGGCAGCGATCTCAAAGACACGATTGGCGGCAACGCGGGCCTCTTCGAACTGGCTTCGGGCGCGGAGGTCCTCGCCTACTTCGACCAGGTGATGAACCAGCAGTTTCTCCCCTCGGGCCGCGTCCGCTACCTGCCGATGTGCGAATACGCCGAGGGTGGCGCCGTCGTCTCGCTGGCTTCCGGCGAACGGCAGGAGATCGCCGCGAAGAGGATCGTTGATGCCACCTACATGCACGTGATGGTTCCCTCGATGCGGCGACCTCCCTACGACGTCGCAGGCAAGGCGCGCTGCGTGCCGCCGAACGCCCTCACGACGGTCGACCACGCTGCCGCGGCGTACGTGATCGTTGGCGCCGGCAAGACCGGCATCGATGCCTGCCTCTGGCTGCTCGCAATGGGGGTCGACGCCGACAAGATCACCTGGATCATGCCCCGCGACTCCTGGTACCTCGACCGCACCAACCTCCAGCCTGGCCCCGACTTCTTCAACACCACCGCCGGCGGCTTCGCCCTGCAGATGGAAGCGTCCGCCCTCGCGACGTCGATCGACGACCTCTTCGACCGCCTGGAGCGGACCGGCCAGCTGCTCCGGTTCGATCCCTCCGTGCGTCCGACCCTCTACCACTGCGCGACGGTCACGCGCGCCGAGCTCGATGAGCTGCGCCGCATCAGGCACGTTGTCCGGATGGGACGCGTCCGCTCGCTCGGTGAGAACGAGATCGTTCTCGAACACGGCACGATCCCGACGTCCCCGGACGCGCTTCACGTCGACTGCTCGGCCAACGGCGTAGAACGACGCCCGGCCGTCCCGGTGTTCGCTGGCGATCGTATCACCCTCCAGCCCGTGCGCACCTGCCAGCAGGTGTTCAGCGCCGCCTTCATCGCGCATGTGGAGTCCGCCGTCACGGACGAGGCGAGGAAGAACGAACTCTGCACGCCCATTCCCCACCCGGACACACCCATCGACTGGCTGCGCACGACGCTCGCCCACGCGCTCAACAGCGCGCGCTTTGCGGCCGACCCCGGCCTCACCGCCTGGATTAACAGCGCGCGTCTCAGCATCAAGACGGCGCCTGCTGCGGCGCCCACCCCGGAGCAGGTCGAGATCGTGCGGAAGATCGGCACCCACCAAGCCAATGCAGTCACGAACCTCCAGCGCCTCCTTGCCGAGGTGGACGGCGGATGAGCGACCGCACGGAATAAGGTGGCGAGAGCGGCGTGAACGGTGCCGAGTCCCGCAAATCGTTTGCAAATCAACTGCGGCGTGAAAGCTTGGTACGCTTGGGTACGGATTGGTACGAACGCTCAACGCACAGGTACAAAACGGGCCGCCCCGGCACTAATTGGGACGGCCCGTCGGCGAGACAAGATTTGGTGGTAGCGCTGGTTGGTACCCGTCGCATCGAGGCCCGCCCTGTACGCGCAAGTAACAGAGATCGCTCAAGAAGCGAGTGGCGAGGCCACACTGACCATGACGGACGACGAAAGCGACTTTACTGAACCAATCGCGGCACGACACGATGTCGTCATCCAACGCCTCTCAGAGGCAGCCCGTGCGGACGAGCGGGTGGTAGCCGCCTGGCTCCAGGGTAGCCGCGCTGACGGGTCCGCCGACGCCTTCTCGGACATTGACTATTACGTGGCGATTGAGGACGAGGCTTTCAACTCGTTCGATAAGCTTGATTTCATCGGTCGGGCAGCCGAGGTGCTCGTGCACGCGGAGTTGTTTGGGGGGTACGGCGTCGTTTGCCTGCTGGAGGGCCCAGTCAAGCTGGACTTCATCGCGGAGAGGGCGTCCGTCGCCCCGAACATCCCGCGGCCTGCCGTGAAGCTGCTCGTTGACAAGGCAGCCGTCCAGTTGAAGATGGGGTGGGAGCCTCCACGCGAAGACGTCGCCCGCCAGGTGGATTCGATCATTCGGATCACCCTCCAGGGTGCGAGCTGGCCTGTGCGGTTGCTGCGGCGGGGCCAGTGGATGACGCAGGCGTTCTCGGAGCTGACGCTCATCCACAGCGTCATCGTGCCCCTGATGCTCGTCCAGCAAGACGCGCGCGCGTTCCACCGCAATCCGATGACGCGCGAGCGTCTCCTCACCGACGAGCAGCGCGCGGCAGTCGACCTGCTCGCCCAGGAGGTACTGACCGCGCTCGCTGCTCGTTCGCCGCAGGCCAGTCTTCAGGCGCACCTGCGCATCAGCGAGGCAATCGGGCGCGCTGGGAGAGACGCCTGCGCCGCGTTTGATCTCGAGTTTCCCGAAGCTGCGGAACAAGAGGCGCGCCGCTTTCACGAACGCGAGTGGCCGGGATTGGATCAGGGAGCGTAATGCCATCCTTCGAAGGCGGATATGAATTGATGCGCGTCGGGGATGGCGCGTGATCCAACTCCTGCGGACCTATCTGAGGACATACCGTTACTGGCTCCTTGGCGTCCTCGTTCTGCAGGCCGTCCAGGCCGTCGCGTCACTCATGCTGCCGTCGCTCAATGCGGACATCATTGACAAGGGCGTGTTGCGTGGCGACACCGCCTACATCTGGTCGATCGGCGCGATGATGCTGATGGTCAGTGCGGTACAGGTGGTCTTCTCCATTGGCGCCGTCTACTGCGCATCCAGAGCGGCCATGGGTTTCGGGCGCGACGTGCGGGCTGCGCTCTTCCAGCGAGTGGTGGCGTTCTCGGCCAAAGAGGTGAACCTCTTCGGCGCTCCGTCACTCATCACTCGCATCACGAACGACGTGCAACAGGTGCAGATGCTCGTCCTCATGACGTGCACCATGGTCGTAGCCGCGCCGATGATCGTCGTCTTCGGGATGTTCATGGCGATGCGGCAAGACAGCGGACTGTCGTGGCTGCTGGCCGTGAGCTTGCCGCTGCTCGTCATCTTCCTGGGCATCATCGTGTCGCGCATGGTTCCGCAGTTCCGGCTCATGCAGGAGCGCCTGGACAACATCAGCGGCGTGCTCCGCGGGCAAATTGTGGGCATGCGAGTCGTGCGGGCGTTCGTGCGCGAGCCAGTCGAGGCGGAGCGGTTCCACGCGGTTAACCAGGACTTGACGGACACCTCGCTCAAAGCCGGGCGTCTGATGGCGCTGATGTTTCCGACGATGATGTTCGCGATGAATGCATCGAGCATCGCCGTCATCTGGTTCGGTGGGCGCCGTATTGATAGCGGGGAGATGTCCCTCGGCTCCCTCGTCGCGTTCATCACGTATCTCGCGCTGATCATGTCGGCCGTGATGATGGCGACGATGGTGGCGACCATGGCGCCGCGAGCCGCTGTCTCGGCTGAGCGGATCCAGGAGGTGCTCGACACGTTCAGTTCGGTCACGCCTCCCAGCGTTCCCGTCACCGAGGTTGCCGAGCGCGGCCGCCTCGAACTGCGCGACGTGGGATTCCGCTATCCCGGCGCCGAGCACGCTGTCCTCCAGCACATCTCGTTTACTTCGCTGCCCGGTCAAACGACGGCCATCATCGGGAGCACAGGATCGGGCAAGACCAGCTTGATCAACCTGGCCGCGCGCCTCTTCGACGTCACGTCGGGCACCGTGCTTTTCGACGGCATCGATGTCCGCGAACTCGATCCGGAGATCCTGTCGCAGCGCATCGGTATCGTTCCCCAGAAGCCGTACCTGTTCTCCGGCACCGTTGCTAGCAACCTGCGCTACGGTAAGCCGGACGCCACCGATGACGAGTTGTGGAGCGCACTGACCATCGCTCAGGCGGCAGAGTTCGTAAGGGCGATGCCGGGAGGGCTCGATGCGGAGATTTCGCAGGGAGGCGTAAACGTGTCGGGAGGCCAGCGCCAACGCCTCGCGATGGCACGAGCATTGGTCCGCAAACCGGAGATCTATCTCTTCGACGACTCGTTCTCGGCACTTGACCTGGCCACCGACGCACGATTGCGCGCCGCGCTCGTTCCGTATGCCAGCGACGCGACGGTGATTGTCGTGGCGCAGCGCTTTTCTACGATCATGTCGGCGGACCAGATCCTCGTGCTCGAAGACGGCGAGTCGGTGGGTCTGGGAACGCACGAACAACTGCTCAAGACGTGTCCGACGTACGCTGAGATCGTGGAGTCGCAGATCGGACAGGCGGTGCCGGCATGAACGCTCCCTCCAGGAATGGCTCCGGCGCGAAGCCACCAGTCGGCGACCGGAGCGCGCGTTTCAGCTCGTTCGGCATGCCGGCGGAGAAATCCAAGGACTTCGGCAACACGACGCGCCGCCTGATCCGGCGCCTCCAGCGCGAGCGATGGGCGGTCATTGCCGCGATTGTCATGACGGTCGTCAGCGTCTCCATGTCCGTGTTGTTGCCCAAGGTGTTGGGGAGCGCCACTGATGTCATCGTGCAGTCTGTGTTCAAGGGCACCGCGCTCGACTTCGATCACCTGGGCCGCATACTCGGTCTCGCCTGCGCGTTGATCGCGGGTGCATGGGCGTTGCAATACGGCATGTCGTTCATCCTCGCCGGCGTGGTGCAGCGAACGATGTACCGACTGCGTGCGGATGTCGAGGACAAGCTCAACCGGTTGCCCCTCAGCTACGTCGACCGGACGCCGCGTGGCGATCTGCTTAGCCGCGTCACCAACGACATCGACAACATCGCGCAGAGCCTGCAGCAGACGTTGTCCCAGATGCTGACGCAGGTGCTGATGCTGATCGGGACCGTTGCCCTGATGATCTGGATCTCCTGGCTGCTCTCGCTCGTGGCCGTCGTGACGATCCCGCTATCGATGATCATGATGAGCCAGATAGCGAAGCGCTCCCGGACGCAGTTCACGGAGCAGTGGATGCACACGGGCAATCTCAATGCCCAGGTAGAAGAGACATTTACAGGTCACGCCATCGTCAAAGGTTTCGGCCGACAACGGGATGTCGAGGAATCCTTCCGGGAAACCAACGACCACCTGTACGACGCCAGCTTTGGGGCTCAGTTCATCTCCGGCGTGATCCAGCCTGGGACGATGTTCGTCGGCAACCTCAATTTCATCGCCATCGCTGTGCTCGGCGGAATCCGCGTCGCGAACGGTGCGATGACCATTGGCGATATCCAGGCGTTCCTGCAGTATTCGCGCAGCTTCTCGCAGCCGCTCTCGTGGATTGCGTCGATGGTCAACATGTTCCAGTCCGGCATCGCCTCCGCCGAGCGCGTGTTCGAGTTTCTCGACGCGGATGAGCAATCTCCGGAGATATCCGGCTACGAGGCAACGGGCGATCGTCGCGGCCTCGTCGAGTTCTCGCACGTTTCGTTTTCGTACGACCCAGACCGGCCGCTGATCATGGATCTCTCCATGGTTGCAGAGCCGGGGCGCACGGTCGCGATCGTTGGACCGACGGGCGCCGGTAAGACGACGCTGGTGAACCTGCTGATGCGCTTCTATGAGCTGGACAAAGGAACGATTACGATCGACGGTCGCGACATCGCACAGATGCCTCGAAATGAGCTTAGGTCGCAGATCGGGATGGTCCTGCAGGACACGTGGCTCTTCGGCGGCACGATCCGCGAGAACATCGCGTATGGCAACCTCGACGCGACCGAGGATCAGATCGTAGAGGCGGCGCGAGCGACGTACGTCGACCGCTTTGTGCACTCGCTACCGGAGGGCTACGACACCAAGATCGACGACGAGGGCAGCTCCGTGAGCGCCGGCGAGCGTCAGCTGATCACGATCGCGCGTGCCTTCCTGGCCGACCGGCCGATCCTCATCCTGGACGAGGCGACCAGCTCCGTCGACACGCGCACGGAAGTGCTGATCCAGCGCGCTATGGCGGCACTGCGGTCTCAGCGTACGAGCTTCGTGATCGCGCACCGGCTCTCAACGATCCGCGACGCCGACATCATCCTGGTGATGGACGGCGGCCAGATCGTTGAGCAGGGCAACCATGTTGACCTTCTTGCCCGTGGAGGTGCGTACGCGAACCTGTACAACGCACAGTTCGCGGGCGCGGTGGAAGAGGTCGCGTAGGCGGGCGCGGAGGCTGAGATAGGATCTGGTGTTAGGGCGCGGAAGAGTTATCCTCGTGTTCGAAACGCAGGAGATTCGTCATGACGGAACCCGATCAGTACGTTCTCGGCTACAGGCGAGCGGAACAAGAGAGGCTGCAGCGGCAGGCGCAGGAGCTCGCCCCTGAGTCGAGCTGGCTCTTCGATCAGCTTGGTGATCTCCACGGTAAGCGCGTCGTTGAGATCGGCTGCGGCCCGCACGGTTGTCTCGAGCTGCTCTCCGATCGCGTTGGGTCCTTGGGAAGCGTCGTGGGCGTCGAGAGGAGCCAGGACGCCGTCGACCTCGCCGCGAAGATGATCGATGAACGCGGCTTGAAGAATGTGGAGGTGCTGTGCAGAGACGCGCGATCCACGGAACTGCCGCGTGACTCGTTCGACCTCGCGACGTCGCGCCTCGTGTTAGTCAACGTTCCGGAGCCTCTCGAGATCGTTGCTGAGGCCGTCGCGCTGGCCAAGCCGGGAGGATGGGTCGCCTTTCACGAGGCGGACTGGTTCGCCAGCATCTGTGATCCTCCATCAGCCGCGTGGACGGCCTTCGTCAACCTGTTCGTCGCGTACTCGGAGAAGAATGGCATCGATCCGTTCATCGGCCGCAAGCTGCGGCGTCTGCTTCGCGGGGCCGGGCTTGGGGATATTCACCTCAATCCGCTTGTTCACGTCTACCCGCCGGGTCACGGTCGCCGTTACATCCTCTGCGAGTTCGCGGAGAACCTGAGCGAACGATTGCTGACAGAGAAGCTGATCGGAGAGCGTGAACTCGCCGATTTGAAAACTGCTCTCCGGCTTCACCACGACGATCCTGATACTCTCGTCGTATCGGCTCTGTTTTTTCAGGCATGGGGCCGCAAGCCGGAGTAGCGTACGGCCCCGCCACAAAGCGTGTATGGGACGACAGACGACGAAGATCTGCCGAGTGACATCGAAGACAAGATTCGCGGGTAGGGCACCAGAGATAACGGAAGCAACGCGGCCAGCGCAGAACAGGAGCAAGCGATGCCACTTATCGAAGGCGAGTACGAACCGAGCACCATGGGCTGGGTGCGCAACCAGGTTGAGACGTATGAGCGCACGGGCGGCCGCGAAGCCAATACGCTGCTGGACACTGGCCTGCCGATCATCATCGTGACGACGCGGGGGAACAAGAGCGGCAAGGTGCGCAAGACGCCGCTGATGCGCGTCGAGCACGGCGGCGAGTACGCGCTGGTGGCTTCGATGGGTGGCGCGCCCAAGCACCCGGTCTGGTACTGGAACCTCAAGTCGGATCCTGCTGCCGTGACGATCCAGGACGGGCCGGAGCCGTTCCTCGCCGAAGTGCGCGAGCTGGACGGCGACGAGAAAGCGCTCTGGTGGGAACGAGCAGTAGCCGCCTTCCCGCCCTACGCCGAGTACCAGCAACGCGCCGAGCGTATCATCCCCGTCTTCGTCGCGCGCCGACGCGACGTGTAGGTTCCGTCGCGGGCCAGATGGCGGATGGTCGAAGGGGACCATGCGCCGTTCTGCCACGCTCCCGCGCGTCTGCTGAATTTGGGCAGCAAACTTGCAAGCAAGTACACTTCCGGCGTGAACGGCGTCCACGATCTCGGCGGGATGCACGGGTTCGGGCCGGTCGAGCGATCGCCGGACCCGCCTACGCTCGTCCGCTGGGAATCGATCGTCAGAGCGATCCAGTTAGATACTCGGGCCGCCGGCGTGATGAACGTCGATGAGTTCCGCTACGGGATCGAGCGGATGGACCCGGTGCACTACCTCTCATCGCCATACTTCGAGCACTGGCTCGACGGCATCTCTCGCGTGCTGGTCGAAAAGGGTCGCATCACCGAAGCGGAGCTGGAGGCGCGCGCCGCCAGCCTCGTTGCTGAAACGGAACCGCCAACGGCGGCTAGGGCGGCGTTCAAGGCCGTCCCACCCGCCGGCTTTCGCAGAGACGTCGCGTGGGCGCCACAGCGCCACGTCGGCGATCGCGTGCGCACGAGCACTGCCTCGCCCGTCGGGCACACCCGCATGGCCCGCTACGCTCGCGGTAAGCTCGGCACCGTTCACGCCAGGCATGGCGCATACGTCTTCCCTGATTCGTCCGCGCACGGCCTGGGCGACGATCCGCAGCACCTGTACAGCGTCCGGTTCGCGGCGGCGGAGCTCTGGGGCGAATCGGCGGAGGCGGGGACGTCGGTGTACATCGACCTGTGGGAGCCGTACCTGCAAACCGCGTGAGGTGATCGGCGATGGCCAAGTACCACCCAAACGTTGAGGACTACGTGGTGTCGCGAGTCCGCGCGCTCGAATCGCTGCTGCTGGAGAAAGGCCTTCTCCGAACGGAGACCGTCGACGACGTGATCGCCCGCTTCGAGAAGGACGTCGGACCGTTGGTCGGTGCGCGGATGGTCGCTCGAGCGTGGCTTGACCCGCGGTACCGGGAACTACTGCTGAGCGACGCCGGAACAGCGGTAACCCATTTCGGCCTCCCCGCGTACGGCGAACTGAGAGTCGTGGAAGACACCGAGGATGTGCACAATCTCGTCGTGTGCACGCTGTGTTCCTGCTACCCGTGGCCCGTGATGGGCCTGCCGCCGGTCTGGTACAAGATGCCGCCCTATCGATCACGGGCTGTGCTGGAACCGCGAAAACTGCTCGGCGAGATGGGCTGGGAGATTCCGGAGCCGCGCGAGATCCGCGTTTGGGATAGCAGCGCCGAGTTGCGGTACATGGTGCTACCGTTGCCGCCGCCGGGCGCTGCGGATATGTCGGAGGACGCGCTCGCCGGGTGCATCACGCGCGACGCGCTGATCGGTGTCGAGCCCGTGCGTTTGCCGGGCGCGAAATGACCGCGTACCGCCCGAACCGGAACCTCGTGCAGCGCCACACGGACGGTAAGCTGATCAACGTTGCGCGGGCGCGCGGCAGCCTCTTCTTCTGCAGCGAGGCGTGCTGCTGCGGCCGAACGGATCTCGGGAATGCGCCCGTGCCCGCCGAGCTGTATCACGACGAGTGGATGCGACGCCGCCTGCGCAACTACATCCATCTCACGGCGGGCGGTTGCCTCGGCCCTTGCGCGCTGGCAAACGTCGCGCTGCTCGTGCTCGACGGGCGCGCGCTCTGGTTCCACTCGATGAACAATGCAGCGATCGTGAGCTCGCTTTTCGACTTCCTCGAGGCAGGGCTCGATTCCGGGCGGTTCGACGCGCCTCAAGGGATCCTGGCCGACCATCTATTCACCGCGAGCACGTGGGAACCGAGGCCCGACGGCGCGAGCGTCGACGACCTGCGCGCATGGCGTGGCCGCGCGAACCGCCCCGACGCCACACCCGCGTGCGAGCTCCCGCCCGATGCCCTTGGCGGCATGTACGACGCGACGTGTCCGGCGCCCGCCACGTCCGGCGCGGGCTCATCCGTCGAACAAGCAGTGGCCGCGATGACCGGTTCGCCAGCGCTTCCCCGCAGCAACGGCGAACTCGTCTTCGCGGAGCCTTGGCATAGCCGCGCGTTCGGCATGGCCGTCGCCCTCCACGAGCAGGGCTGTTTCGAGTGGGATCAGTTTCGCGCGAGACTGATCGCCCGTATCGCGGAGGCCGAGCAGGGTCCGGCGCCGTTCGAGTACTACCGCTGCTGGCTCGCCGCGCTTGAAGACACGCTGGATGTCACGGGCCTGTTAGCTGAGGGTGAGACGCGGGAGCGCGCGTACGAGTTCGAGTTTGGCGAGCGCCAGGACGTGTACTAGGCGTACACGCCAAGAGAAGTGCGCCGACCTGTTCCGCTGGGCGGAGGAGCACGACGCGCGGTGGTAGCGCGGTGGTCGACTGTTGTGCGCGGCCTGGAGTTCTTCCCATTCATCCGCGGCGCAAGCGGAACTGAAGCTCCTCCGCTACGAGAACCCTGGTGGCTCTATGCTCACGCTGCATGGATTCGAGGGAGTTCCCTGAGCCGCGGAGCGGCGATTCGCGTAATACTTATCGAGACAGACGCGCGACCTCCACGGATCGGAGACTCACCATCAAGCCCATTGTCACGCACACACGTTCCTACGAACCGCTTTCGGCGCAGGACGCGTCTTTTCTCGCCTTCGAGCACGACGGCACCTACATGCATGTCGGGGTGGTGGCCATCTTCGAGGGAACGTCGTTCCGGTCGCGTGACGGCGCGCTCGATTTCGAGAAGCTCGAGCGGTACGTGCTGGCGCGGCTCACCGGGTGGCAGCGGACGCGACAGAAGCTCGCGCGCACGCCGCTGTTCCGGCGGCCGGTCTGGATCGACGACCGCGACTTCCGGCCCGAGCAGCACCTTCGGCGCGTCACCCTTCCCGCTGGTGGCGGCGAGCAGGCGCTGAAGGACGTTGCGAGCGACCTCTTCTCGCACGCGCTCGAACGCTCGAAGCCGCTGTGGGAAGCTGTGCTGGTCGATGGGCTGGACGACGGCACGTTCGCCATCGTGTTCAAGACGCATCACGCCATGATCGACGGGATCGCAGGGATGGACTTCATTTCCGCGCTGTTGACGGCGGAAACGACGCCGGCGTTCGACGACGCGCCGCTGCACCGTGCCGCGACGCCGCCCGGTCGCCTGCGGCTGCTGCTCGACGACGCGACGCACTACGCTTCGGCGCCGCTCAAGCTGATCAACGGATTGCGCATTCTCGCGACGGACGGCGAGGCTCGCACGGAGTTTCGCGATCGGGCGTACGCGCTGGTGCACCTGATATTCAACGGCGTGGTCGGCACGTCGGAGAACCCGCTGAGCCGCGATCCGTTGCCGAACAGGACGCTGGATTGGGCGTCGGCTGACGCTTCCGATGAGCGTGCGATCCGCTCGCGCATCGGGGGCACACGAGACGATGTGACGCTCGCCGCGACGACGGGCGCCGTGCGCGGATTCCTCCGGCGGCGCGGCCTGCGGTTGACACAGCGGCTGCACATCCGCGCGATGGTGCCCGTGAACCTCCGCACACGGGCGGAACGCGGCAACGACGGGAACCGCGTCTCGACGCTGATCGTCAACCTGCCGGTACACGAGTCGGACGCCCGCCTGCAGCTTGCCCGCATCAGCGAACACGTCGGCCAGCTCAAGCAGGTGAAGCAAGGGCTGGGCGGCGACGTGCTGGCGCAGATGGACCAGTGGACAGGCACGGCGGCGCAGTCGTTCGGGATGTGGCTTGCGAAGGTGCGGCGCGCGTACAACCTATGCGTCACGACGATCCCGGGATCGCCGACGACGCTGTACGCGCTGGAATCGAAGATGATCGCGCTCTATCCGATGGCGCCGGTGTTCCACCGGCACCTCTTCAACGTCGCGGCGCTGACGTACGCGGGCAAGCTGCACTGGGGCGTACACTACGCCGGCGAAGACGCCGACGCTGCGGCCGAGTTCGTCGCTGATCTGCGGGAGTCGTTCGCGGGGCTGGTATTTGCGGCCGCTGCTGCGCCGCCGCGCATCCGCGTCGTGCAGCCGGAGATGGCGGACGACGAGCTTCCTCTGACGGTCGCTGCGGACTGACGTTCCGCCATTAACCACGAAGGACACGAAGGGCCACTAAGGTTCGGGGGTAACTTGAGCTGGCCCCGTTCGAGTCGGCGTTACCTCGATAGGGTGGCGCGGGATGAGTGCTCCGGAACCCCCCGTGCGTTCTTTCGCCAACCGACGGCAAGTGGGAGCGCAAACGTCAAAGCGTAATACAGATACACGTCAAGTTTGTAATAGCCGTCTGCCGGTTCGAACAGTCTGACGAGGAAGACGTAGTCAAAGGCGATCGCGATCAACGTCCATGCGACAGACAGCGCCAAGAGGTATCGAAACGAGTCAGCGCGCACCTTCCGTAACAGCACCCAGAGCGTGACGGCGATACCAACGGGCATGATCACCCACCCGATCGCGGAGGTCGGTACTACGGGAAAGAGCACAATGCCCAGAACGTAGCCGATGAGCCAGAGTGCGACGCCCCAACCCAGCCCATCTCTGAGTACCTGTCTGCTCACGGGTATCACCGCCATCCAGTTAGCAGCGCGGGCCGGAATCATCCCGTCTCGCAGGCAGCATACTCCCGCGGAGTGCATGCGCCGACGGCCATTCGGGTCGTGCTGCCGGTGCCGAACGACTCAAGCCGCCCGCGGGTTGACGACCACCACGTACGGAAGCCGTCTATCAACGTCAGCCGTCGGCGTGCGATTCGAGGACGACGGCGTTGTCGACTTCGCGGGCGGCGGCGCCGAGGAGTTCGGTTTTCCTCGATGCGTCGGGTTCGGTGGCGGCGAGAGATTGGTAGATGGCGGCACCGCCGCGCTCGAGCTGCGCCAGCAGCGCCTTCTGCTCGTCTGGCGTCTTGCCTTCGAAGAGCGCGGCGATCGCTTGCTGTGGCGACTGCTTCGGTTCGAGCACGATCTGCGTCTGCGTGACGAGCGCCATCAGGCGGCCGTCTGGCGCGGTGACGCGTGTCTGCCACACCATGGTGCGCTTCCCGCGATGCAGGGCGACGCACTCGCCGCGCACGGTGTCGCCGACGCGCCCTGGCGAGAAGAAGTTGGTCTTGGACTCGATGGTCGTGGTGCCGGCGCCCTTCGTCAGGTTGAGGCCCGTCGCGGTGCCGCCAAGCTCGTCGGCGAAGGCCATGATGGCGCCGCCGTGCATGATGCCGGGGACGGTACACATTTCGTCGCGCACGGTCAGCTCTGCCAGCAGTCGCTGCGGGGCGGCTTCGACGTAGCGGACGCCAAGCATGCCGCCGAACAGGCCCTTGCTGCGCGACTGTAGGGTTTCGATGAGTTCCATGACTGTGTTCCTTCGTGTTCGGGCGGCGCGGGCTGAACGTCCGCGCTCCGCAGTTCGCACGACGCCATCATGGTCGGCGCTGACGATGCGGGCGGCAAGTGCCACTGATGGATGGGAGTGCGGTGCCACGCGCGTCGCGGCTGGTTCGAGTCTGATCTACGCTTCTCGCACCGGGCTGACGAATGAGGAGGCACTTCATGGACCGCACGCAGATCGAGATCAAGCTGAACAAGGATCGGGCGTGGCTGCTCGCGACGGTTGCGGCGTTGTCGGCGCACGATCTGCAGCGAGGCGCGACGGCGAGCGAGCACGACCCCGGCATGATGTGGAGCGCGAAGGATCACCTCGCGCATTTGGCAGGCATCGAGAAGAACTTCGTCGCGATGATCCGCAAGCATCTGGCGGGCGATCCGAACCCCGTCGCGTTGCGGAGCAACCCCGACGGCACGGTGCGCACGATGGAGCAGGTGATGGCGGTCGTGCACGAGATGACGGAGCGCTGGGTGGTAGAGCATCGCGACAAGTCGTTGAGCGAGGTTGTTGCGCTCGGGGAAGCGGCGCGCGCCGAGACGCTCGCGTTGATGGCGGAACTGACGGACGAGCAGCTTGCGGAGAAGCTGCCGGGAGCGCCGTGGTCGGACGGCACGATCGGCGGGGTGATCAGCGTGAACGCAGATCACGGTCGGATGCACTGGCAGTGGGCGAGCGAGGGGCTGGGGATCGGGTAGGTCGTCGGTTGTAGGGGCAGGCGGATTGATGTCGCGCGCCGCCCACGAGCATCGAGCCCGATCGGGGAAGATGCTTCGCTTTGCTCTGCATGACAATGTGGGCGCGCTTAGCCGCCGGGCTGGGCGCCGGGGACTACGTCTTGAACCGTGATCTGGGTGGCGATGAGTTGATCGCCGCGGTCATTCAACTCACCTGATGCGACGATGCGGTCGGACGTGCGGATGTCCTTGAAGGCGATCTTGCCGCCGGTGGCTTTGCGGATCGTGGTGGTGGACTCCACGGCGATTTGCGTGACGGAGGCGCCGGAAAGGCGCTTGATCTCGATCACGTTGCCGCTGACGTTGACGGCGCCAACGATGCCGGCAACTTCGGCCTTGTCACCGGACGGCGATGCGCTCGCAGCCGGCTTCGTTGCGGCAGGGGTCGATGCCGCTGAAGTTGATGCGGACGTCGCTGCGGCCGATGCGCCGGCGGCCGGCGTGGCGGGCTTCGCCGTCGGATCGGGCTTGGCGTCATCGCCGCACGCGCCGGATGCGGCGAGCGCGATGAGGACGAGCGTTGTCGCGATGAGGTTTCGCATCGAGCGGCAGCGTAGCGGAAATCGATCGCCGCTGCGAGGCGGACGGTCGATGCTACGAGCTATGACTCCTCCGGACGGATCAGCATGACGGGCGCTTTGCCGTGGAGCATGCGGTCGGCGGTGCTGCCGAGAGCGGAGCGCAAGATGCCGGCGCGCGCGTGCGTCGCCATCACGACGAGGTCGATCGCCTGCTTCTCGACGACATCGAGCAGTCCGTCGGTGACCGCGCCACGCACCACGAATGCATCGACGGGCGGCTTACCCTTGAAGTCTTCTTCGATACGCCGGAGGTATGCCTTCGCGCCGGACTCCAACTCGTCGTCGATCTGCGGGATGTAGGCGTCCGGCAGGCTGTACGGGTACGCCTGCACGGCCCATCGCACGCCGCGCACGAGGCTGACCTTTGCGCCGAGCGCGGTGGCCAACGATTTCGCGGCGGGCAGCGCCTCCTCGGCCTGCGCTGATCCATCGAGCGGCACCATCAGGTGCTTGATCGCGACGCCCTGTGTCGAGCGGGGACGCGCTTCCGGACCGACGGCGACGATCGGCACGTGCGCCGAGTGGATGAGGCGCCCGGCGGTGCTGCCGTACACCCAGCGCCCCACGCCGGAGCGTCCGTGCGTTGCGATGACGAGCATGCGCGCGCCCGTTTCCTCGACGACCTTGAGGATTTCCGCTGACGCTTCACCGGCGCGGACGATGTCGCGCGTGCCCTGGATGTGGCTGTATCGCTCGCGGATGCCGTTGAGGTAGGTGGCGAAGTATTCGTTCGCGTGCTTCTCGATATCGACGGCGACGGCGGGGAGCGCGGTGCCGAGGGAGCTGTCGGTGCCTTCCCAGGCGGTGACGAGCACGAGATGCGTGCGTAACGCTTCGGCTAGCGCAGCCGCGTACGGTAGCGCGGTTTCAGCGAGCTCTGAGCCGTCCAACGGGACGACGATTGGACCTTGTTCGCGCATGACCCCTCCTTCGAACTACCGGTAGTGTAGAACTTCCGGTGGCTTCAGCGGTGGACGAATGGCACGGCGGCGGCAGGCCGATCGGGCCTGCGCATCACCGGAGGCGCAGCTTTTCGATGACCGTCCAGCCGGCCGGCACGGCCAGCGATGCCGCGACGAGCTTCGCAAGGTCGCCGGCGATGAAGGGCCAGAGGCCGTAGTCGAGCGTCGTCCTCCAGTTGATCGGGATGCCGACGACGGAGAACTGCTGGTGCAGCCAGATGAGGCCCGGAACGTAGATGACGGCGTTCGCGAGCAGCATCGGAAAGACGATGCCGCGGGAGCGGTCCCAGCCGCGCTCGGCGAACCAGCCGACGACGTAGGCAGCGAGGATGAAGCCGAAGATGTAGCCGCCGGATGCCGTCGCGATGGCGCTGATGCCGCCGAGGCCGTTCGAGAATACGGGCATGCCGGCGGCGCCTTCGGCGAGGTAGGCGATCATCGTCGCCGCGCCGAGGCGGCTGCCGTAGAGGGCGCCGATGAGCAGCACGGCGAACGTCTGGCCGGTGACGGGGACCGTGCTAAACGAGAACTGGTGACTGAACCGCGCGGATATCGCCATGAGTGCTGAACCGGCGGCGATGAGAATGATGTTGGTGACCCAGGACTCGGGGATGATGCGCGCCGACAGGGTGTTGCGGCGCAGGGTAGCTGCCTGCTGCACGATGGTCCTCCGTTGTTGGTGACTGGTGACTGGTGGTTGCGAGCATGGTTGTAGATGTGGGCGCAGGTGGCAATAGTGCGATTGGACTATTGCGCGGTTGGAGGTGGAGGTCAGAGGTCGGAGGAAGACGCAAGGCTATCCGGGGCCGAGGCGCTCGCCGCGGGACTTGAGGGTCACGCCGTGATCGGTGGATTCCGGTGGCGGTGCGTCCGCCGCGGCGCCGAGGATCTCGAATCCTAGGTCGCGGATCATGGCGAGGTCGTCTTCGGGGCGCTGGCCCTTTGCGGTGAGGTAGTCGCCGATGAAGATGGAGTTGGCGACGAGCAGTCCCATCGGCTGGAGTGATCGCAGGTGGTGTTCGCGGCCGCCGGCGATGCGGAGTTCGGCCTGCGGCGACGTCATGCGCATGAGGCTGAGGATTTTCAGGCAACGCGGCGGCGTCAGCGACCAGCGGTCGGCCATCGGTGTGCCGGGGATGGGGATGAGGAAGTTCACGGGGATCGAGTCGGAGCCGATCGCGCGCAGTGCCTGCGCGACCTGCACGATGTCTTCGTCGGTCTCGCCCATGCCGAAGAGCGCGCCGCAACACGGCGACAGGCCGGCCTCCTTCACGACGCCGACGGTCTGGACGCGGTCGTCGTATGTGTGGGTCTCGCAGATCTCGGAGTAGAAGTTCTCGCTGGTGTTGAGGTTGTGGTTGTAGGCGAAGACGCCGGCGTCCTTCAGCTCCGCCGCCTGATGCGGTTCGAGCAGGCCGAGGCAAGCGCAGATCTCGGCGTCGGGCAGCTCGCTGCGCACTTCGCGCACGGCGGTGGCGATGTGCGCGACATCGGCGTCGCTGGGGCCGCGGCCGGACGCCACCATGCAGACGCGGCGCGCGCCGAATTCGTGGCCGCGGCGTGCTGACGCGAGGATCTCGCCACCGGAGAGCAGGTTGTACTTGTCGATGGGCGCTTTCGAGAGCTTGGACTGCGAGCAGTAGTGGCAGTCCTCGGGGCAGATGCCGCTCTTGATGTTGACGAGGAAGTTCACCTTCACCGTGTTGCCGAAGTAGCGGCGCCGAAGCGTGTGCGCGGCCGCAACGATCGCTGGCATCTCCGTATCGGGAGCGCGCAGGATCGCCAGCGATTCGTCGGTCGTGGGCGGCGTGCCGGCGAGGGCGCGGTCGGCGATTGCAGTCCAGTCCATGGGGGCAGTGTTCGGGACGGGTGCGGGAGGATCAAGTTCCGCGGGTACGGGACGACGCTAGTGGAGAGAGCCTTGCGATGAGCTTGACATCCATTCGGGCGGCGGGCTTATGCTACGAATCAATATGTTACATCGAGTATTCGACGTGCGTCGAACGATGATGCTCGTCGGAGCGATGACGATAGCGAGTGTGCTGTCGGCCATCGCCTGCACGGAGGGCTACAGCCCAGCCGAACAGACCGCCACGGTCGTCGCAGGAAACGCAACACCTCTTGCGGAGCCCACCGAAGTGGTCGAGTCGACGCCGATTGCTGGTCTGACGGATACGGGTTACGAGGCACCGGATGGGTCGCCATTGTATGCCGAATGTGTTGGCAACAACCCCGTCACTGGGACTAAGCTCCCCTTGCCGCCGCCAGACTATCCGAAGGCGTCAACTGCATCAGAGCCGCGGTCGGCCTCGTCTGCGTTAGCGGTACCCACCGAGGCGCGCCCGCAAGACTCAGACTTGCCGTCATTCGACGTTCTCAGCGTACAGCCGTCGGACGCGTCGCAGTGGGCGCGCGTCGGCACGCCTTGCGTGGGCGGGTTGAGCTTCGGCGTGCCACCAGACTGGACGGCGCTGCACGACTTCGGCGTAGGTGGCTATCAGCAGTCAGCGTCGGCGATGTTTCGTTCAGCCGACGGCGCTGTGAAGGTCGACTTGGTCTACAGCTATTCGCCGATTGACAGGCTCGCCCAAGGCGCGAACATGGCACAAGGCAACGGATCCTATCTGCTCGCGGCGAATACCGCCGTAACCATCGGCGGTGCGCCTGGGATCTTCACGGTATCGTCGGACCTCGTTGAGTCTCCTAGGCGTTACATCACGGTGTGGTACCTCGTTAGCCCGCGGGCGAACTGGTACTTGAGCATCTCGGCCTTCTTCGACCGGCCGTACAAACAGCCATCATTCGCCGATTTCTATGGCCTCATCGATAGCCTGCGGTTCCGTGAGCCAGCGCTGATTGCCGGTCTCACAGATACGGGTTACGAGGCGCCGGACGGTTCGCCGCTGTACGCCGAGTGTGTTGGTGAAGATCCGCTTACCGGCGCCAAACTCGCCCTTCCGCCCGTGTACCCGACTCCGCCGCCCCCGACGACACCGATCATCGCGACGCCCCCTCAGCCGCCGGCGCAGAACGCAACCACACCCAGCCCGGACGAGCTCCCGAGTTTTGACTTCGACGCCGTCGCCTCGGCCGCTCCGTCCGCATGGATCAGCGCTAACAGCCCATGCTACGGGCTCTCCGCGGCAGTACCGCCCTCCTGGCAGGCGCAGGCGAACAACTTCAGGTCGCTTGGGTACCAGCAGGGGACGGGCGCCACGTTCTACGCACCGTCGGAAGGACTGAAGATTCAGCTGACATACACGAATAGCACGTCGGATCGGATCGCGTCATCTCGACATCCAGGGGCCGATCCTTCGTTCGGCAACGGTTCTTTTCTACTCATCCGGGATCGCGACATCGCGATCGATGGCGCGCCCGGCATCCTCGTATACACGTCCGACCGAGGATTCGGAGCACCATACGTGAATCTCACCTACGTCGTGTCCCCGAAACCGAACTGGTTCCTGTTCATTTCGGCGTCCTTCTCCCAGCCCTACAGCGAGCAGGCATTTCGCGAACTCAAGGGGTTCGTCGAGACGCTTAGAGTCGCGAAGTAAGCGGGTCGCTCTCCTCGGCGTCATCGCCGCGATCACCTTCTCTGCCCGACTGCTCGGGTTTACCCACGCCCCCTTAGCAACTCGTCCTCGCAACAATGGCCGATGCACTTGTTGCAGAAACGACGAAGCCAGCGTCAACGCTGGTGGCGGGGATGACGCTGGCTTCCGTCTGGTTGGAGGGGATAGGTTGGCGGCTCTCCCCACGTACACAATCGGACGGGGTGCCGGTTTCCGAAGGGCTTGGTGGAGATTGTCATCCGGAATATGGCACGCGGGCTTGCGGGCAGTGAGCCGATAGCTTCTTGCTACAATGCGCCCGGTTGGCGGAGGCGTGATTGAGGTGGCTGTGATCCCCGCATGAAGTGGTTACCAAGCGCGGAGACCAGGGCCGCGGTCCTGAAACACCCGTTCTTTCTCGCCGGCCTGGCTGTCGTCGGGCTTCTGAGCGTGACTGCGGCGGTGCTTGTCATCGCGGACAGCGTGCGCGGCGACTCGAACGTCAAAACGCCTGCCGTCGTTGTGTCGCCGGTAAGCAGCACCACGGCCGGTGCAACCAGCAAGACTGCCACCGCATCGGGCGTTTCCGGCACCACAAACAAGGTGGCGGCCGTCCGCTCGGCCCCAGGTGCCCGCACTCCCGTCCTGGGGTCGTTGCCGAACAACAGCGATGTCGAGATCGACGGGCGGACGACGGACGCCAAGTGGCTGCGGGTGGTGTTCCCCCCGAACTCGTCACTGCACGGCTGGATAGATGCGACGGATCTCAACATCATCGGGGATCCGGCGAGGCTTGTCGTCGCGACGGCGGAGCCGGCGGTGATCGTCGAGTTGCCGACGGAGCCACCGGCCGTGCTGACCGCGATCGCGCTGACGCAGACGTCGCTCGCGGGCGCGACGGTGACGACCACGTCGACGCCGGCAGGCGGGAACCTGCCCGATCTGGCGATCGACGGGACGACGGTCTCGAACGGCAAGCTGTTCATCACGGTGGTGAACCAGGGTAAGGGCGAGATGAAGGGCGACCTCGTCGTCGCAGTCTTCAACGGTGACGGTGACAAGTTGCTGGGCGGAGCGACGCTGCCGAAGTTCACGCTGGCGCCGGGCCGGAGCATTGATGTTGGCACCGGATTTATCGTGAGCGAGGATCAGTCGCTGTTCCTCGTCGTCGACCCGAACGGCACGATCGCGGAGACCAACGACAACAACAACAACCGCACGGTATCGATCGCGCTGGGCCAGCCCGTGAGCACGCCACTGCTCGGCCAGGCGACGCCGACGCCGGACATCCCGGCGACGCTGATCGCGCTCGCGACTGCGACGGCCGAGGCCGCCCAGGCTGCATCGACGCCGGACATCCCCGCGACGCTCATCGCCCTTGCGACCCAGACGGCGGAAGCCGAAGCTGGGCAATAGCGGGTGACGGCGGCTTGTGGCGGGGGCCCGCGGCGGGCGAGTACAATGGGCCGATTCCGATTGTCAGATGGTTCATAGGCCCGCGCGAACGCACGGTGAGGATCACCGGACGCATGACGGCACCACAACTCCGGTCCGGCTTGAAGAACAGCCGCGAACGCCTCTTCTCCTCGATCCGCGGATTGAGCGAGGAGCAGTTTCGTTTCGTGCCTGCGGGCGAGACGTACTCGATCGCGACGCACCTGGCGCACCTGTTGCGGACGGAGCGCGTGTTCACCGAACGCGCTCGGGTGGGGCTCACCGAGCACGAGCCGTTTGTGGCGAGTAGCGCGGTCAGTAACGACGACGATCCCGGACTGGCGCAGCATCTCGCGGTGCCGCAGATCATCCACGGATTGCTCAATACACGGCGCGAACTTGACGAGTTGCTGGCGGGCTGTGGCGAGGCGGCGCTGGAGCGCGCGCTCATCCATGAGCGCATCGGGCGCATGACCGTGCGGGATGTCGTCGTCAAGATGGCTGGGCACGAGGACGAGCACGCCGCCGAGGTGGCGAAGCTGGTACGACAAGTCCCGGCATCGGGCCGTGTAATCATCCCCTTGACGCGACGTTCCTAGGATTGGGCTGCAGATGAGCGACGTAGACGAGATCAAGCAGCGAGTCGACATCGTCGATCTCATCTCGCAGTACGTAACGTTGAAGCGTGCGGGGCGCAGCTATACGGCGGTGTGCCCCTTCCACACCGAACGTACCCCGTCATTCCACGTCGACCCGACGCGCCAGAGCTGGCACTGCTTTGGGGCTTGCGGGACGGGAGGAGACATCTTCGCGTTCGTGATGAAGAAGGACGGCGTCGAGTTTCGCGACGCGCTGCAGACGCTCGCTGAGCGGGCAGGCGTGTCGCTGGAATCGCGCCGCGACCCGCAGGAAGACACGCGTCGCGCGCGGATGTACGACCTGAACGAGGCCGCGTCCGCGTATTTCCACGCCATGCTGCAGAGCGCCGATGGGCAGTACGCGGCGAAGGCACAGGTGGCGCGCGACTACCTGTCGGAGCGCCACATGGCGCCGGCGTCGATCGAGATGTTCCAGATCGGGTACGCGCCGAACAGTTGGGACGCGCTGACGGTGCATCTTACGGGGCGTGGATTCGCGCAGGCGGAGATCGTCACGGCGGGGCTGGCGGTGGATCGCGACAGCGATCGCGGCGCGTACGATCGCTTCCGGCACCGGTTGATGTTTCCGATCCGCGACGAGCGCGGGCGCGTGGCCGGGTTCGGTGGGCGGCTGTTGCCGGGCGATGCGCTGGGCGCGGGCGACGTGCAGCCGAAGTATGTGAACACGTCGCAGTCGCCGATCTTCGACAAAGGATCGATCCTCTACGCTCTCGATCTGGCAAAGGACGCGATCCGTACCGAGGAGCAGGCGGTCATCGTCGAAGGTTACATGGACGTCATCGCCGCGCATGAGCACGGCTACCGAAACGTCGTCGCATCGATGGGTACGGCGCTGACCGAACGCCAGGTGGCGCTGCTCAAGCGCTCGACATCCACACTGATCCTCTCACTCGATGCTGACAGTGCGGGCAGTGAAGCGACGATTCGCAGCGCGTACGAGATCATCAACAACAGCCTGCGGCGCCGGCCCGTGCCGAACTCGCGCGGCATCGTGCGGCAGGTCGATTCTGTGGATATCGACCTGCGTGTGCTTTCGATGCCGGAAGGGCGCGACCCGGACGACGTCATCCGCACGAACCCGGAGCAGTGGCGGGAGCTGGTGGCGCAGGCGCAGCCGGTGCTGGATCACCTGTTCAGTGTCGCGGTGGCGCGGCACGATCTGACCCAGCCGCGCGAGCGCTCGGCCGCCGCCGCGGAGCTGATGCCGTTCATCGCACTGACGGCGGACCGTGTTGTGCAGTCGCACTACATGCAGCGGTTGGCGCGCATGGTGCAGGTGGACGAAGCAACACTGCGGCTCGAGATGCGGCAGCCCGTGCAGGCGCGCGCGCGCGCCGCCGAAGCGACGGCAGCGGTCTCTACGAAGGCCGTCCGCGCACCCAAAGAGGAGTTTTGTCTCGCTTTGCTGTTCCGCTATCCTGAGCTCCGCGACGACGGGGAGGGGCTGGATCCCGGCCTGTTCGCGCACAGCGAGAACCGCGCGCTGTTCGAGGCATGGATGGTGCAGAACGGGGATGCGGAAGCGTTCGAGCAATCGCTCCCGTCGGATCTGCGCCCACAGTACGAACGGATCAGCGCGGCGGGCATGCCCGCATACGATGACGAGAACTTGATCAAGGCTCTACGCTCGACGGTGTGGGGGATCGAACAGCAGCGCTTGCGCAACGCAAAGCGCATGAGCGCGGCTGTGCTGGGCGATCTGGTAGCCGGCAACGGCGCCGAGGTCGCAGAGCAGGCGCGGTCAGCGTGGCAATCGGGCGGCGCCGATCTCGCGTACACTGCGGCAGACGACGCCGACCCCGCCCGGGCGTTCGTGGATGACATGGAAGCCGGCCGTCGCGTGCATCAGCGCCTGCTCGATCAGCATGATGCGGGCCGCCACGCGCCGAGAGGTGGGGAATGACGGGTAGGCATCGCGCAGACACCGTCGTTGTCGTCGAGAACGGCGCCGCACCGGCCGTTGCTGTTGATGGCACGGATGAGGCGTTCGGCGACGCGTTTACGCGCCTGGCCGACTCCGTCGTCGCGGTGCCCCCGAGCCGCAACGGCGCGCTTCCCATCGAAACCTGGAGCGAAGGCCCGGCGCGAGCCGAGATCGAAGAACTCGATGTCGAGAAAGAGCCCGTACCGCTCGAGGAACAGGACGGGCTCGACGATCCGGTCCGCATGTACCTGCGCGAGATCGGCAAGGTGCATCTGCTGTCCGGCTCCGACGAGCGCAGAATCGCGCGACAGATGGAAGAAGCAAAGCACCTGGCGGCGACCGACAAGCACTGGCTTGAACTGCACGGCCGCCTGCCCACGGGACAGGAGACGGTGCTCACCCTCATCGAGCAGTACGGCGACGTGCAGAAGTGCGCGAAGTTCATCGGCAAGGACATCGGCATCAAGGCGTCGCTGATCTCCGACGTGATCGTCAGCCAAGAGTGGCGCTCGACGGTCGACGCGGAGATGGACTTCAGTCTCGCAACTCGGCTTGCGGAGCATCTGCACATCGAGCAGGCCGAGGCGGAGCAGGCGATCGTGCGGCTCTCGATCATCACGCACATCCTGCAAGAGCAGCACGTGAAGGCGGTGGCGGAACGCTACGGCGGCGAGAAGTCGCTGTTGCCGCCGCCATGGGAGCGAGTGAACGGCGCGTGCCCGGAAGAGGAAGATCTCTGCGACTATTTCAGCGCGTTAAAGCGCGAGGGTTTCAAGGCGGAGAAGCAACTGACCGAGGCGAATCTGCGGCTGGTTGTGAGCGTCGCGAAGAAATACATCGGGCGCGGCATGTCGCTGCTGGACCTGATCCAGGAAGGCAACATCGGACTGATCCGCGCCGTCGAGAAGTTCGACTATCGCAAGGGGTTCAAGTTCAGCACCTACGCGACGTGGTGGATCCGGCAGGCGATTACGCGCTCAATTGCCGACCAGGCACGGACCATCCGCATTCCGGTACACATGGTCGAGACGATCAACAAGCTCGTGCGCGTATCGCGCCGGCTTGTGCAGGAGTACGGGCGCGAGCCGACGAGCGAAGAGATCGCGCGCGGTATGACGGACCCGCTACAGGGGCCGCCGGTGACGCCGGAGAAGGTGCGCGAGATCATCAAAGTGTCGCAGGAGCCGGTGTCGCTTGAGACGCCGATCGGCGAAGAAGACGAAAGCCACCTCGGCGACTTCCTCCCGGACGATTCGGCGCTGGCGCCAGCCGACGCTGCATCGCATCAACTGCTCAAGGAGCAGGTGATGGACGTGCTGAACAGCCTCACCTCGCGCGAGCGGAAGGTGCTGGAACTGCGGTTCGGGCTGGAAGACGGGCGGAGCCGGACGCTGGAGGAAGTGGGCCGCGAGTTTCAGGTGACACGCGAGCGGATCCGGCAGATTGAGGCGAAGGCGCTGCGCAAGTTGCGGCACCCGTCGCGCAGCAAGAAGCTCAAGGACTATCTGGACTACTAGGCGGGCGGGTGGCCCTAACCCCCGGCCCCTTCCCCGAGTGGGAAGGGGAGCCTAGTACGGGTGCCGATCTGGCGGGCGGTGTAGATTCTTCGCTTCGCTCTGAATGACACGCTGGCTTGCTACGATGGACTGAGTGAGGAGGCAGGCTGATGCCGCTGTACGAGTACTACTGTCCGAAATGCGCGTCGAAGTACGAGCTGTTGCGGCCGATGGGGCGCAGCGATGAGGCGGGCACGTGCCCCAAGGGGCATGGCGGCGGCGCGCGCACGCTGTCGATGTTCGCTGCTGTGGCGAAAGGCGAGGGCTCGGTCGGCATGATGGATGCGCCGGCGGGTGGCGGTGGTTGCTGCGGTGGCGGTGGGTGCGCCTGTGGGAACTGATCGCGCGTAGTCTGTAGTCTTGTCTTGCACACACCAGGGGCGCACAGCCGTGCGCCTCTACCCATGCCCTCTATCTAACACCGCGTATAGCCGCAGTTGCGGCACGTCATGCAGCCTTCTGAGTAGACGAGGATGGCGCCGCAGTCGGGGCAGCCGATGCCCGTGCTGGTAGCAGCCGCTGGCGGGTGCGCCGATGCCAGCGCGGCGCGCGGTGTAGTCGTGGTGATCGCAGCGGCGGCCTGCTTCTTGGCGCGGCCGCGGTGCTTCGCTGCCGGCGGTTCTTCGATCACTGTCCCGAGGAAGCGCAGCTCCATCCAGCGGAAGATGTAGTCGACCAGCGACGACGCCGTCGGGATGGCGGGATTGCCGGTGAGGCCCGCCGGCTCGAAGTGGACGCCGCGGAACTTCGAGCTGAGGTTCTGTAGCGGCACGCCGTACTGCAGGGCGACGGACGTCAGTACCGCAACGGAGTCCATGAGGCCGCGGATGGTCGAGCCTTCCTTCGAAATGTTGACGAAGATCTCGCCCGGCGTGCCTTCGTCGTAGAGGCCGACCGTCAGATAGCCCTCCTGCTCGCCCACGCGGAACTTGTGCGTGATGGATTGCCGCTCGTCGGGGAGGTGACGGCGATACGGCGCGCCCGCGGGCCGGGGCGCCGTCGATGCGAGCGGCACGGGGTGCGTGGCTGATGCGATCAGTTCGGTGACGCCGAGCGCGATCTCGGCCGCGACGGCTTCTGCCTGCTCGGGCCCGCGTGCGGTGGCGTGCGAGAGCACCTGGTGATCGCGCGAGCCGTCGCGGTACACCGTGATGCCCTTGCAGCCTTCGCGGTACGCCAGCATGTACGCGTTCTCGACATCGGCGATCGTGGCGTCGTTGCGGAAGTTGATCGTCTTGCTGACCGCGTTGTCGGTGTGGCGCTGGAATGCGGCCTGCATGCGCACGTGCCATTCGGGGGCGATGTCGTGCGACGTGCGGAAGACGTCTTTCGCCCACGCCGGCACGTCGGCGCGCTCGGCGAGTGGCCCGCCTTCGGCGAGATACGCGACGAGCTGGTCGCTGTAGAAGCCTTCACTCTCGGCCATGGCGCGGAAGGTGCGGTTGACCTCGGGCAGCTGTGTCGCCTTCGACGGATCCTTGCGGTCCAGATAGTGCTGACGCATGAACGCGAGCGCGAAGGCGGGTTCGATGCCGCCGGAGCAGTCGGCGATGATGCTGAGCGTGCCGGTGGGCGCAACCGTCGTGCGCGTCGAGTTCCGGTAGCGCGGGCCGCCGCGGTTGTCGCCGGACGCCGGGTCGTAGATGGAACCGTGCCATGCGGGGAACACGCCGCGTTCGTTGGCCAGCTCGATGGATGCGCGATCGGCGCGGTCCTGGATGAATGACATCACGCGAGCGGCCAGCTCTATCGCTTCATCGGAGTCGTAGCGGATTCGCAGAGCGAAGAGCAGGTCGGCCCATCCCATGACGCCGAGCCCGATCTTGCGCGTCTGCTTCGTCATCTCATCGATCTGCGTGATGGGGTAGCGGTTCTGCTCGATGACGTCATCGAGGAAGCGCACGCAGATCGGGATCGCCTCGGCCAGCGCATCCCAGTTGAGCGCCGGTGTCGGCGTTGACGCGCGCTTACCGTTGCGGGCGCGCGGTGTCGGCGCTGGTTCCGCCGTCACGAACCGGGCGAGATTGATCGAGCCGAGGTTGCAGGATTCGTACGGGAGGAGCGGCTGCTCGCCACACGGATTTGTCGCTTCGATGCGGCCTAGCTGCGGCGTGGGGTTGTCGCGGTTGATGCGGTCGAGGAAGACGAGGCCGGGATCGCCGTTCTTCCAGGCGTTCTCGACGAGCTGACGGAAGATGGTGCGTGCATCGGCCTGGCGGACAACCTTGTGCGTGCGCGGGTTGATGAGGTCATACGATTCGCCGCGTTCGACCGCTGCCATGAACCGCTCGGTGACGGCCACGCTGATGTTGAAGTTCTGCAGGGCCGTCATGTCGGATTTAACGTTGATGAACGATTCGATATCGGGATGGTCGACGCTGAGCATCGCCATGTTGGCGCCGCGGCGCGTGCCGCCCTGCTTGATCGATTCGGTGGCGGCGTCATAGACGCGCATGAACGAGACGGGACCGCTGGCGGTACCGCCGGTCGACGCGACGATATCGCCGGCCGGGCGCAGGCGGCTGAATGCGAAGCCGGTGCCGCCGCCGCTCTGGTGGATGAGCGCGGTGTCCTTGAGGGACTCAAAGATCGCTTCCATCGAGTCCTCGACGGGGAGGACGAAGCACGCGGAGAGCTGCTGCATCGCGCGGCCGGCATTGCCGAGCGTCGGCGAGTTGGGCAGGAAGCGCAGCGAGGTCATCAGGTCGTAGAAGCGCGCTTCGTAGGCGGCGACCGTCGCGTCGGTTTGCGGTGGCGGCACGAACTTCGCCTCGGCGAGGGCGATGTTGTGAGCGACGCGGCGGAAGAGCTGCTCTGGCGTCTCGGCGAGCTTGCCGCGCGCGTCCTTCGCGAGATAGCGGCGCTCGAGCACGATTCGGCCGTTGTCGGACAGCGCGGTCGTGGATGCGGACGGCCGTCTTCTCGAGGAGCCCGCCCTGGCCGCTGGCGCTTTGGCTGGCGTCGCCTTGGCCGCGGATGTGCGGGTTGGCGTGGGCGGCTGCGTGCGCGCGACACCGTGGCCGGAGCGGGCGTTCTTCGACCCGGACGTGCTGAGCCAAGCGGGGGGGCGGGGGCGATCGCCTTCAGCCATGGCCCCCATTGTACCAGATTAGAACGTTTGTGCGGCGGGGCTCCGCACGATTTCTGCTGGGCTCCGTAACGCCCGTCAAGTTGCCCCGTTGTTGGTCTTGACAGGACAGAAAGAAAACGGTGTCGGGCGTCAAGACTGGCGGGCCGGGGCCAGGATGGAAGAGGAGCACGAGGATGTTGGACCCCCGCCGATTCGGAATGAACTTTAGCCGTGTGCTACCGGCGTTTGGGCTGGCAGGCGTCATGGTTGCCGCGCTCTTCACGCTCGTCGTGGGCACTGCGTCCGCGCACAACATCGCCGCAACCGTCACCTCCAACTGCAACGGCTGGACGTACTCGGCGCGCTACGAGAACGGCGGGTCGAGCGGCAGCAGCAACAACCGGCTCGTGATCGTGGACGTGAGCATCGGCGGGAACGTGATCAAGGAGTACCACTACTTCGACACGCTGACCACGCACCCGGCGGCGCCCGCCGGCTTCACGGTGACCGACCACGCTGTCACGAACACCTTCACGCTCCTTTCGCTCTCCGGCTCGACGTTCCCGGCGGCGACGAGTGGCAGTATCAAGGTCTACGACGGCGGATCGACCTCGAGCCCGAGCAGCGACCCGGCGTACGACCGCTTGCTGACTTCGTACTCGCTCGTCCCGATTCCGAGCATCAGCAATCCGAAGCACTGCACGACGCCGACGAGTACACCAGTCCCGTCGTCGACGGCAGGTGTCACGCAGACGCCGGCACACACTGTGACGACGACGCCGAGCGTCGTTCCTTCGTCCACGAACACACCGACGGAGACTCCGACCAACACGCCAACCGAGACGCCGACCGACGTCCCGACGGAGACGCCGACCAACACGCCGACCGAGACTCCGACCGAGACACCGACGGAAACGCCGACGGAAACGCCGACGAACACACCGACCGAAACGCCGACGGAGACGCCGACGGAGACCCCGACGAACACGCCGACCGAAACGCCCACGGACACGCCGACCGAGACAGCGACGGCGGAACCGACGCGGACGAAGACGGCCGTGCCGACGGCCAGCAGCACGCCCGAGCCGTCCGCCACAAACACGCCGGAACCGACGAACACGCCCGTGACCGAGACGGCCACCCCGGAAGTGACGGTGACGAAGACGGCCGTACCGACCGTGACCCGCACAGTCGAGCCGTCCGTGACCAGCACGAGCACGCCGGTTGCGACGAGCACGACTACGCCGCCGGCCACGAGCACGAGCACGACGACGCCGCCGGCCACGAGCACGCCGCCAGCCACGCGCACCAGCACGAAGACGCCCGTCGCGACGAGCACGTCCATCCCGCCGTCCTCGACACCCACGGAGGCAAGCAACGTGCTGGGTGTCCAGACATCACCGGAACTGCCTTCGGCTCTGCCCGACGCGGGGTACGGAACCGTCCAGAGCACGTCCGGGCGGCTGATGCTGGGGCTCATGTTCTTCATCGGAGTGACCGCGCTGCTGGTTGTCGCAGCGAAGCTTCGACGGGACCTCGAGTAGCCTCGAAACAAGCGCTGAACCCCAGGACGCCGCCGGATTTCCACCCGGCGGCGTCTTTACGTCCGGCGTGATCGTAAGCGGCGGATCGCGCAGGATGAGGGTCGAATCCGACAACCCATATCTAGTCGAGAGGACGTCTACGATGATCGCGGTGATCGCCAAGCTGACCGTGCAAGAAGGTAAGGAAGACGAGTTCAAGGCGGCGGGCGCCGAGATGATCGCCGCCGTGAAGGCGAACGAGCAGGGGCGCACCCTTCAGTACTCGCTGACGCAGAACAAGAAGGCCTCGACAGAGTTCTTCTTCATCGAAGCGTATGCCGATGACGAAGCGATGGCGGAGCACGGCAAGACGCCGCACATGGCTGCCTTCGGCGGAAAGATCGGCGCGCTGCTGGCGGGCCGCCCGGAGATCACGCGGCTGGACCCGATCGCGTCGATGAGCTAGCGGACTGGAGATTGGTGACTGGGCGACGCGGGCTGAAGCCCGCGCTCCGGTATATCGCCTGCCGCAGTATATCGCCCGCTATCAGTGAGTCGCCTCGTGACGAGCAGCGGGACGAGCAACGCCTCTAGTGGTGGACGTAGACGGGCATGCCGACTTCGGCGAATGCGTACACCATGTCGGGCGCACCGGTGCGGATGCAGCCGTTGCTGATGCGGCCGGTTCCGGGATCGACGACGTTGCCAGCGGCGTCCTTCAGGAATGAGTGGAAGCCATTCGCCTTGTCGGGGTCGAAGCCGACCCAGTGGCTGATGTACGTGTCGTAGGGCGCGTCGTACACGAGGTCTTCGACCTTGTTGTGTACGTAAAACAACCCTGTCTGCGTCGACGCGTATTCGCCCGTGTCGACCTGTATGCCGACGCCGACGGGCGCGATCTCCTGTGTGACGGACGTGCCTTCCATGAGACGGACGGCGAACGTCGTGACGTCCACATCGATCCAGCGCCCCTCGCTGGGCGCGACGCTCCCGTCCGGCGTCAGCGGCGCCACCGCCGTTTCCACCCCGGCGGGTTCGTCGGTGGGCTCCGGTGCGCGTTCCTCTGCTGCGGTGCTGACCGCCTCCGGCGCGATAGTTCCCGTCGCCGGCGGCGCCTCCGGCTTGCCGCCGGTGCGGATAACGGCCGTGCTCGATGCAGCCGGCTCGATCGTGACACCGCCCTTCGCACCGGCATCGGATCCGGAGCCACATGCGGTGGCGGCGATCGCGAGGGCGAGCGTGCAGACGGCGATACATGTCATCACGGCGAAACGTGGCATCAAGTCGTGTGCGGGGCGCGGATCTCGGGCGATGCGAGGATGATCTCCGCTTCAGCCTCCGGCTCTGCCTGTAGCAGTTGCCGGCTGCGACGCGCCAGGCTCACGGGAATGATGCCATGCCGTGGCGCGAGCAGCCACGCGGCGAAGAACATTGCCGTGGCGGTCAGCACGATGACACCCCCCGCAGAAGTGTCGAGATGGTAGCCGATGAAGATACCGGCGACGCCGGCGAGCGCGCCGAGCGCCGAGGCGAGCGCGGCTGTTGGGACGAGGCGATCGGTGAAGAGCCGGGCGGTGGCAGCGGGCGTGATTAGCAGCGAGATCACGAGAATGTTGCCTACGGCTTTGAACGACACGACCACCGTCAGCGCGGTGAGTGCGAGCAGCAAGATGTCGAGCGCGACGACCGGCAGGCCCATGGCGCGCGCACCGGACGGGTCGAACGACGCCATCACGAGCAGGCGGCGCAAGATGATGACGGTGGCGACGACGGCTGCACCGACGGCGACGGTTAGCAGCACATCGCCTGTGTGCGCGCTGAGGGGATCGCCGAAGAGGATGCCTTCGAGTTCGTCGGCGTTGACCTCGTGATTGGTCAGGATGATGACGCCGAGCGCGAACGCCGCGGTGAAGATGACGCCGATCGATGTGTTATCGCGGACGCGCTGGTTGGCGGTGAGGACGCCCATGAGCGCGGCGGTGGCGAGTCCGGCGACGAGCGCGCCGACGAGCAGGTTGCCACCGGCGAGGAAGGCGATGACGACGCCGGGAAAGATCGCGTGAGCGATCGCGTCACCGAGAAATCCGAGGCCACGCAGCACGATGAACGTGCCGACTACACCGGCGATGATGGCGACGGCCGTGACGTCGATGAGGCCGCGCAGGAACGCCGCGTCGCTCAGTGGGTCAGTGATGATGTTCATGGTGCTCCCCGCCTTCCATGGCGTGATGCTCGAAGTGCTCAGCGGCGATGGGATCGACGCGGCGGCGCAAGACGATCATCGACCCGCCGTGGATATCGGTGTGCGTGGCCTGCAGTACCACCTTGCCTTCGGCGCGCCACTCCTCGAACAGTTCGAGGATGCGGTCGTGGGTGGTTGCGTCGATGCCGGTCATCGGTTCGTCCAGCAGGATGACGTCGGACTCCTGCGCGATGGCGCGCGCGATGAAGGTGCGGCGCTGCTGGCCGCCGGACAGCTCGCGGATCTGGCGGCGAGCGAGATCGGCGATGCCGAGGCGCTCCATGGCGTGCAGTGCGACGTGATGGTCTTCCGCGGATGACGGGCGCAGCCACCCGGAGCGCGGGTAGCGGCCCATCATGACGACATCGCGGACGGACACCGGGAACTCCCAGTCGACATCCTCGCGTTGTGGCACGTACGCGACATGGCGGCGCATGCGGTCGATTGGCTGATCGAAGAGCGTGATCTCGCCGGCTGCGACGGGAATGAGCCCGGCGATCGCCTTCAGCAGCGTGCTCTTGCCCGAGCCGTTGGGTCCGATGATGCTCACGACCTGGCTGCGCGGGATATCGGCATCGACGTGGCTCAGCACCACGCGGCTGCCGTAGGCGATCGTGATATCGCGCAGCACGAGGCAACTCGCGTGGAGCGCCTCGTTGCCGGCGGGCATCGTACTGCGAGCGAGCTCAGCCAACCGCGGCCACCTTCCGCTTGAGCAGGCGGCAAGCCTGGCAGCGGCCGTAGACCTCCAGCCAGTGGCGCTCGATCTCGTAGCCGGTCGCCTTCGCGAGATCCTGTGTGAGCGACTGGACATCGCACTGGCTGAAATCTTCGACGCGGCCGCAATCGATACAGACGAGGTGGTGGTGGTGGCCGCGCGTGCTGACGCGATAGTGCATGGCGCCGTCATCGAGGATGACGCGGCAGACGATGTTCAGGTCGAGCAGGATCTTCATAGTGCGGAAGACCGTCGCGCGGCCCACCTTGCGCGTGACATGCAGCACGTCATCGACGGAGAAGTGCGCCGGCTGCGCCAGCACCGCATCGAGCACGCGGCGGCGGCTGGCGGTGATGCGGTGTCCGCGCAGTTCGAGGCGTTCGATGATGAGGTCGATGTCGGACATGGTTCCTCGCGCTCGGTATTGATATCGAGTCTCAAGATAGATGAGACGTCGTCTCAGCACAAGTCGTTCGCGGGTGGAAACCACGAAGGGCACGAAGGGGCACGAAAGATGACGGGAGTGCGGTGGCTGGTTGGCACCTGGGTTTGGGGAGTTTGCCGGGATGTGGGCGTTCTACGGAACGCCCCTACGCGGGATTCCGTGCCCGTGCGCAATCGATTCGGTGCGAAACTACGCGGGCTGCCACGGCACTTCGTACATCGGTACGGCTTCGGCGAACCCCTTCAGCATCTTCTCGCCGCGGGCGTCGAAGCGGAGGCGCCTGCCGGCGGAGAGTTCGCGCACGACGTTGCTGGTGAAGATCTGGCCGGGTGCGGCGGCATCACATATGCGCCGGGCGAGGTTGACGGTGGAGCCGAAGAGGTCGTTGTTGTCCTCGATCGGCTCGCCCGCACTGAGGCCGATGCGTACGTGCATCGCCTCGTCCGGGTCGTTGGCGTTGTGTGCAGCGAACGCGCGCTGGATGGCAATCGAGCAGTCGACGGCCTGTGCGACGGAACCGAACGAGGCCATGATCCCGTCGCCCGTGTGCTTTACTTCGCGGCCGGCGTGGACATGGAGGCATTCGCGGATGATCGAATTGTGGCGGCTGAGCAGCGCGAACATCGCTTTGTCGCCGATGTCCTCCGCTCGCTGCGTCGAGCCTTCCAGATCGGTAAACATGATCGTGCGAAAGCCCGCGTCCGGCTCGCCGGTTTCGGGGAAGGTCTGTCCGCTCGGAAGCTGATCGCGACGCACGTCCATGATTGCGTCGACGAGCTCGGGTTGGACCTCGATGAGTTCGTCGGCGACGAGTCCGTGCGCTTCCTTGTGGACCGCGTTGGCGGCGTCCTTAGACGGCGCCTCGACCAGGCAGAAGATCTTCCCGGCCTCCTCGTTGAACCAGTAGGTGACGTAGCGGGTGTCGTATTTCGCCTGCGTTTCGAGATCCAGCGCGTGTGCGGCGACCACGTCGTCGATCGTCGTACCCTTGGCGTTCTTGTGGACGTCCATAAAGAGCGGCATGTCATCAGTGTAACCGCAGGCGGGGGCGACCGGACGTGGCAACCACGGGCACGACGGGACCACGAAGGCCAGCGAATGTGGCCGGCGGCTGGAACCGGGCAGCGTGCCCGGATGGGGGCGTTCTGCGGTAGCGTCCCTGCGCGGAGCGTCAGCGCCCTCCGGGGTCGTGCGTGACTAGTTGAGCGCGGCGGTCTTGAGGACGGTGCCGCCGGTATGAGTCGCCGCGCCGGTGGATGGTTCGATGGTGACGGCGTAGCCGCGGAATGCGCCGCGGTCCGGTGGAGCGTCGCCGAGGTTGCGGACGATGAGCCGGCCCGATCCGGATTCGTCGACGGTGAAGAGGCCGCCGTTCGTCCAGGCGTTCTCGTAGATCACCCACATGCAGTACGACATGCCGGCCGGCAGCGGCGGCAGATGTGTGGCGACAAGGGCGCCGAGTCCGCCTTCGCGGCTCCAGATGTAGCGGCCCGTGGCTTTGGGGGCCATTTCGGTGCCGGCCATGGGAAGCCGCTGCACATCGTCGTGCGAGACGATTTTCAGCATGGCGTCCTGGTTGGATGCGAGGCTGACATTGCTGGCGGACACCTGCACGAGTTCCGTGCGCATGGTGGCGAACTGGTTGGACTGTGCGGTGGCGGCGGTGCCGACGCGTGCCTCGCGATCGTTGAGATCGTTCACCTGCGTCTGCATGTAGCCGCCCCAGGTGACTGCGCCGATACCGAAGACGAACGCCGCGGCAGCGGGAGCGAACCACCAGCTTTGCTGCGTGCGCACCGGCGCCTGGCCGGCGAGCGTTGCGGACGCCATCACGCGCGCCTTCAGCGAGGGGTCGGCGCTGAAAAGCGGAACCGCGAGGGCGAGCGATGCGGCGGCTTCGACCGCATCGTCGGCGAGCAGTGCGCACTCGGCGCAGCTGACGATGTGCGCATCGAGTGCGCTCAATTCGACGAGGTCGAGGGCGCCAAGCGCCCAGGCGTCGATGCTTTCGCGTACGGCTTCGCAGTCGATCTGCATCACGAGCCGCGGTCTCCCCTCCGGCGCTCTTCGAGCACCACACGCATCTTTTGCATCCCCAGCCGGATGCGGGTCTTCACGGTGCCCAGCGGCGTGCTGAGTCTTTCCGCGATCTCCTGCTGCGTCAGCCCGCCGAAATACGCGAGCTGTATCGCCAACTTCTGCTCCGGCGGCAGCACCTCCAGCGCTTTGCGCACTGCGCGCCGCTCATCAGCCAGCACCGTCGCGAGCGCCGGGTCGTCGCGCACGTCGGTGCTGGGCAGCACGTCCTCGACCTCCGACGCCGCGGCGGGGAGCGCCTCCCGGCGGAGGCGGCGGCCCTGGCTGCGGCGCTCATCGATCGAGCGGTTGCGCGCCACGCTGAGCAGCCACGTGACGAACTTCCCGCGCTGCAGATCGAACTGCTCCGGCCGGCGCCACACGCGCAGGAATACGTCCTGTGTCACGTCCTGCGCGACGTGCGGGTCGGCCACGACACGGAGCGATACCGAATAGACGAGGTCGCTGTACCGGTCGTAGAGCGCGCCGAACGCCGCGAGGTCCCGGCGGCATAGCCGGGCCATCAGTTCGTCGTCGGGTATTCCCGCGTGATCCACGCGCTCCATCCTCCAGTACGTCCGGGCGGCCACGCCAGATTCGGGTGGACGCACCCGATCTTATCAGCCGCGACTCCACACCGGCGTTCCGATCAGAAGATCGCGGATTCTCTGCGGTAATCGTTCGAGAGTGGCGGTTCAAGCTGCAGAAACTGCAATACTGGAGGCCAGCGCGCGCGATTGTGACGTGCGTAACATAGAGGACTGAACATGGCTCAGCGACCCGAAACCTACGGCAACCGCCTCCGGGGCAGCGCACCCCGCGGCCGCGTGCGACGCTTCACCAACGTCGGGCAGATGCTGGCGCGCGTCTTCGCGGGCTACAAGCTGATCAGCCTGCGCGAGAAGCGCAAAGGCACCGAATGGGGCGAAGCGCGCCGCAACAAGCACCACTACTGGAGCGCCAACAAGTTCTACGAGGCGGCGGTCAAGAACCAGGGGCTGCTGATCAAGACGGGGCAGTTCCTCGGCACACGTCCTGACGTGCTGCCGGACGCCTACGTCGACGTGCTGTCCGCGCTGCACGACGAGGTGCCGCCGGAGACGTTCGAGCACATCCGCGCGCACGTCGAGCGCGAACTGGGGCGCCCGCTGGAGGAGATGTTCACGGAGTTCAGCGAGACGCCCGTCGCGTCGGCGTCGCTGGCGCAGGTGCATCGCGCGGTGTTGAAGGACGGGCGCGTCTGCGCCGTCAAAGTGCAGTACCCGGGCATCGAGCACATCGTCGATATCGACCTGGCGAACATGTCGTTCTTCATCGGCGTGCTGAACAAGCTCGACCGCTCGATGGACTATCGCTTCGTCGCGGAAGAGATGCGCAAGCACATCCCGCTCGAACTGGACTTCATCAACGAAGGCCACAACAACGAGCGCATCGCCGAAGACTTCCGGTACGTCGACGACATCGTCGTTCCGGATATCTACTGGGAGTACAGCAGCCGGCGCGTGCTGACGATGGAGTACATCGACGGCGTCAAGATCACGGATGCCGAGGGCATGAAGCGCATGGGCGTTGATCCCGCGGACGTGGCGAAGATCCTGGTGTTCGCGTTCGCCGAGATGATCGTCAAGAACGGCTTCTTCCACGCCGACCCGCACCCGGGAAACCTGATGGTGCAGCCAGGCCCCAAGCTGGTGCTGATCGACTTCGGCCAGGCGAAGGAACTGGAGCCGGCGTTCAAGGAAGTGCTGGTGCGCTTCACGCGCACGCTCCTCGATGGCAACAACCAGGCGATGGGCAAGGCGTTCCGCGACCTCGGCTTTCGCACGAAGAACGATGACGCGGAGGGCTACGAACAGCTCGGCGATGCCTACGTCGGCAAAGTCGCGAAGCAGATGCAGGAAACGCAGGCCGGATGGGCCGAAGGCGATGTCTTCCAGGAGTCGTACGAGGACGTGACGAAGATCCTCAAGAAGAACCAGCTTACGGCGATGCCGCCGGAACTGCTGATGGTCGGCCGCGTGTTCGGCCTGCTGAACGGCCTGAGCAAGACGCTTCAGGCGAAAACGAACATGCTGGTCGCGTTCGCCCAGCTAGCCGACCAGATCGAGGCCGCGAAGGCGAACGGGCACCTGGCCGTGACGGCGGATGCCAGCGAAACGCGGCGCCTGCTGGAGGCGTAGCGGCAGTAGGGCTGATGGCGTGGCATCGACGGTGTTGAACCGTCGGCGGTACTCGCCAGAGTATCCTCCACACGTGATGACGATGCGGCGTGGCGAGTTTCGGCAAGTTACCCTTGGATTCGTCGCCTTGTGCATCGGCATCTTCGTCACCGCGTGCGACACAAGCCGAGATTCGGCCAAGCCGTCGTCGCTCGACGTAGGCCGGGCACGGTTCCAAACCGCGATTGCTCTCCCGAGTCGGACGTATCGGGTTTACTGGCTAGGAAACAGTCTCACCGCGTCCGGGCTCGTCCTGCGCGGCCCACTAATCGGCGGGTTCGAAGAACCCCTCGACGATGCCGTTCGGTTCGACTACAACTCCGTGCCCCCTGTGGCTAGCCTCTCGATCACGTTGATGAGCTCGGCGCAGTGGGCGGCCGTTCGGGATCGAGTGCTTCGACAGGGGCCCGACCACCCGACGACTCGCCAGCTGACCGTGGCTAGCGCGGCAGCGACGCTATACACGACACCGGGGGGAACTGGCCGGCCTGTGGGCGCCTTGTCTTTGATCATCCAGTTAGGCGACACGGTCGTCTACGCGAGCACTAGTTCTGTCGGCGCGGCAACTCCGGGTGGACCCGAAGCAAACCCGCTCATCGATGAGGCGACCTTCCTCGGCGTCATGCAGAACCTGCGGCCGTATCCTCAATAGTCGTTTATGCGGCAGGTCCGCCACTCACACCGTGACCAGCCCCGCATCGTACTCAGCTGTCGCCCTTCCGCTGCTTGGAGCCGGCCGCCCCGAGAAGCGGCGAGCCCGCGCCAATGAGGAAGCCGAGGTCGTACCAGTTGCCGCTGCGCGCCTCGTTGTAGAAGGGGTACCGGTCCCAGGCGTCGAAGGCGTGGGCGATCAGGACGACCCACGCGGACAGGCCATTCCAGAATCCCCACAGGGCGTCTTGCCACCACATAACGTGCTCCTCATTTGCCATTGCTCCATCGCCCGATGCGGCTACAACTGCGGCAGTGGCTCGGCGTCGTACAACTGTATCGCAGTCTGGTCGCTCGCCAGCTTGCTCGCCGCACGCACGAAGGCGCCCGACTCCGGCACGGCGAAGTGCGCGGCGACGGCAGCGCGGTCCTGCCCTGCCTCGAAGAAGAACAGCCGAAGCGGATTCTCGGCGTCGATGTGGACGTCGTGCGAGAGGCATCCGGGTTCGACACGGGAGCGCTGCGTGTGTTCGAGGCAGAGCGCGCGCAGTTCGTCGAAGGTGTCGGGGCGGGCGGTGACGGATCCGGTGATGATGATCATTGCTGGTGTCCCTCTCCAGTAGGCGTTCCCCGCCGCGTCTGCGCACAATACGATGTGGGCCCACCTGCGACCATCGCAGCCGACAGCATCGAAGACCCGCTGCGGGCGAAAAAACACGAAACTGCCAAACAAGCTCGATCGCAGATTCAGTGTGCGACATAATGCGCCAAGTCTGGCCGCAAGTGGCAGCAGCAACGCCGTCGATTGATCCGCCGCGCCGCCCGGCGTATGCTGCTCGCACCTACGCCGGAATGGAGTTTGCATGACGGAACGCGCGCTGTCTGATGTGCGGGTGGTCGATATCTCGCAGGGGATCGCGGGGCCGTACGCGACGAAGCTGCTGGCCGATTCCGGCGCGCTCGTCACGAAGGTGGAGCCGCCGACGGGCGACTACTCGCGGCGGCTGGGCCCGTTCCCGAACGATCTGCCCGATCCCGAGAAGTCGGGGCTGTACCTGCACCTCAACACCAGCAAGCGCAGCGTGACGCTCGATGTCTCCGTGACGTCGGGGCAGGTCGTGCTGAAGAAGATGCTGGCGAACGCGGACGTCTTCGTGTGCGGCGAGAAGGCATCGACGCTGAAGACGTGGGGGTTGTCGTACGACGACCTCAAGTCGGACTTCCCTGATCTCGTAGTCGCTCAGGTGTCGCCGTTCGGCGCGACGGGGCCGTACGCCGACTACGACGGTAACAGCCTGACGGCGATGGCGATGAGCACGATCATGTACAACACCGGCGAGCCCGACCGCGAGCCGCTGGTGACCGGTGGCGAGCCGGGCGAATATCTCGCCGGCGTGCAGCTCTGGATCGGGATCCTCGCGGCGCTGGAGAATCGCGCGAAGAACGGCGGCGGCGACCATGTCGACCTGTCGATGGCGGAAGCCGCGGCGGCGGCGGACGAGTACAACTCGGCGATGTACGCGTTCCAGGGCGCCATCCGGCGGCGCTATTACTCGCGCCACATCTTCGGCTATCCGAACGACATCATGGCGTGCGCCGACGGGCACGTGGTGGTGATCCCGGGCGCGGGCGGATTTCCGTCGCCGCTGGCGCCGGACACGATCTCGCCGATGGCGCTGCTGCTAGAAGACATCGAGCTGGACAAGACGACGTTCTTCACGCAGATGGGGGAGCGGATGATCGGCTGGCGCGAGTTCGAGGCGCTGATGCAGCCGTACCTCTCGACGCATACGGCCATGGAGATCGTGATGACGGCGCAGGCGCTGCGTCTGCCGTTTGCGTTCGTGCCGTCGCCCGAGGACCTGCTGTCCGACGAGCATCTCGCGGAGCGCGCGTTCTTCGAGAAGGTCGACACAAAGGCGGGCGCGCTGACGATCCCCGGCCAGCCGTTCAAGATGTCGGAGACGCCGCTGAGCGCATCGCCCGCGCCGGAGCGCGGAAACGCGAACGTCGCGGTGCTCGTGGACGAACTGGGGTACGAGAAGGGCGATCTTACGATCCTGAGCGATCGGGGGGTGCTGTGAGCCAGCTTCCACTTGAAGGCGTACGCGTCATCGACCTCGCGCAAGTGTTCGCGGGGCCGGCTTGCACGCGCATCCTGGCGGACCTCGGGGCGGACGTGATCCGGTTCGAGGCGGCGACCCGGATGGACGTGACGCGCAACTTGATCCTCACGGACAACGACGGCCTCGACCACCATTGGTTGCGCGCGTCGTACTTCATTGTCCGTAACGCGAGCAAGCGCGAGATGGTGCTCGACCTCAACAAGGAAGAAGCACGCGAGATCATGCGCAAGCTGATCGCGGGCGCGGATATCGTCGTCGAGAGCTTCACGCCACGCGTGATGGCGAACTTCGGGCTGGGGTACGACGCTCTGAAGGCGATCAAGCCCGATCTCATCATGATCTCCCTGTCCGGCTACGGGCAGAACGGGCCGATGCGCGACTACGGCGCGTACGGCATGGGTCTCGAAGCGGCGTCGGGCATCTCGTCGATCACGGGGTACAAGGACGGAGCGCCGATGCGCTCCGGGCTGTCGTTCACGGATCCGTACTCCGGCTTCGTCGGCGCCGGCGCTGTCCTGACGGCCATGCACTACCGCCGCCGCACCGGCAAGGGCCAGTACATCGACCTGTCCGAGCAGGAGGCAGCGATCCCGATCATGGGCGCGGCGCTGCTGGAGAAGCAGATGACGGGCCGCGTGACGGAGCGTCAGGGCGACCGCAGCGACTGGGCCGCGCCGCAGGGCTGCTATCGCTGCGCAGGTGCCGATCGCTGGGCCGTGATCTCGTGCACGGACGATGGCGAGTTCGCGCGGATGGCGGGCGCGATGGGGCACGCCGAGTGGCTGGACGACGATCGCTTCAACACGGTGCTCGCGCGGCACGAACATCACGACGAGCTGGACGCCGCGATTACAGAGTGGACGTCGACGCGCGACCACTACGACGTGATGCACACGCTGCAGAAGGCGGGCGTGAAGGCGGCGGCGGTGCTGGACGGGAAAGAGATCCTGTTCGACCCGCAGTTCAAGGCGCGCGGGCACTTCGACGTCGTCGATCAGCCGATGCTGGGCAAGCGGCCGGTGCCGCGGCACCTGGCGGCGAAGTTCGGGCGCTTTGAGGCGAAGGCGCGGCGGCCTGCACCGACACTCGGGCAGCACAATGATGAGGTGCTGAAGGAGATCGGCTACTCCGACGCCGAGATCGCAAAGCTGAAGGAAACGGAGATCATCGCCGACGAGCCGAAGCTGCCCGTACCCGCGCAGTTCATCGCAGCGGCGCTGAAGCTGCCGTACGACCGCTACCTCGAACACGGCATCCTGCAGGCAATCGAGGCGGACTACCGCGAGCAGCTCGGGATTGCGGATTAGGCGTAGTCTCCGACGGCACCCCTCACGTCGCCGCGCCGAGTAGAATCAGCTTCATGGAACCGCAGATTGAATACGCGACGGCGGCCGACGGCGTGCGCATCGCGACGCTGGCGCTGGGCGAGCCGAGCGGCACGCCGGTGCTCTTCGCGGCGACACCCCCGTGGAGTCACGTCCTGCAGGAGTATCGCATCCCTCCGGTGCGCGCATGGCTCGACGCGATCGGTCAGACCGCGAGCATTGTGCGCTACGACTGCCGCGGCACCGGGCTCTCCGATCGCGAACCGCAGGATTTCTCGATCGAGGCGCAGGTTCGCGACATGGAAGCCGTGGCCGATCACTACGACATGAAGTCGTTCGCACTCTGGGCGGCGATCGGCGGCAGTCCGGCGTCGATTGTCTACTCGGCGCGACATCCTGACCGCGTGTCGCACCTGTTCCTCTGGGCCGGCTACGCGCGTGGCGCGCTGCTGTTCCGCCGCGCTGAGTCGAGCGGCCTCGGCGCATTGCTGAAGAAGAACTGGGAGATGTACACCGACACGTACGCCCAGACAGCGTTCGGCTGGCCGGACAGCGCGACCGGGGCGCAGTACGCCGAACTAACGCGCGCCGCGATTTCGCAAGAAGGGATGGTCGCGTTCGTGCGGACGATGGCTGATGTCGACGTCACGGCCGAAGCGCGGGAAGTACGCTCGCCGACGCTGGTAATGACGCGGAAGGACTCGAAGTGGTCGGGAGTCGACGACGCCCGCGAATTGTCGTCGCTCATTCCCTCCTCACGCCTGCTCGTCCTCGAAGGGTCTTCTCCGGCGCCATTCCTCGGCGCTACCGCACCGATCGTCGCGGCCATAAACGAGTTCATCGCGATGGAGGCGATATCGCGCCGGGCGAAGCGGCCGGCCGTGCCGCTGACGCAGCGCGAGGCGCATGTGCTACGCCTGCTGGCCAACGGTCAGACAGGCAAGGAGATCGCCGCCGAGCTTGGGATCAGCGTTTCGACGGCGCAGCGGCACATCGCCAACATCTACGCGAAGATCGGCACGCGTGGCCGCGTCGAGGCGGCTGCATACGCCTTCGAGCAGGGGATGGTTCGCCCGCAGCAGTCGTAGGGCTACATACTTCCTGTCACCTCACGCCACGCTTGCTCCCGACGCTGCTACCGGCTGTGGTGCGTTTGCACGATGGCATTCGGCGCGCCGGCGCGTATCATCGCGGTGTACGGACGGATTAGAGGAGGTGCGACGGTGACGATCGCGCGGTTCGGGACGATCGTGTTGTTGCTGGCAGGCGTGTTCTTCCTGGTGCCGGGGATATGGGCGTTCGTGGCGCCGCACTCGTTCTACGATCAGCTTGCGCCGTTTCCGCCGTACAACCGGCATCTGGTGCACGATATCGGCGCGTTCCAGATCGGCATCGGCGTGGCGCTGCTGCTGGCGCTTCGGTTGAACGATGCGCGGTTCGTCGCGTTCGCGGGTGCGGCAGCGGGTGCGACGGTGCACGTGCTATCACACTTCGTCGATCACGATCTTGGCGGCAAGGACACGGACGTGTTCGTGTTCGGGGCGGTCGCCGTGCTGCTCGTCATCGCTGCCGCTCTGCGATGGAGCGTGGCGCGCGGCGAATCGGCGTAGCCTCTGCGCTGGCACCGGTCGTCTGCATCGCATTGGACCTCGCGAGGTGTGGCCGGCGGGTGTACAACGTGATCCATGGAAACGTCCACTCCCGAGACGCTCGAGGGAACGTACGTGCGGCTCGATCCGCTGTCGCATGCGCATCTCGACGGGATCATGCATGCCGGCGAGGATGACGCGATATGGCAGTGGCTGCCGTATCGGCCGCGCACGCGCGAAGAGTACGCGGCGTGGCTTGAGCACGCGCTCGCCGAGCAGGCTGCCGGGCGAGAAGTGCCGTTCGCGACGATCAACCGTGCGACGGGAGAAGTCGTGGGCAGCACGCGCCTCTTCTTCGTGAGCCCGCGTGACCGGCGCGTCGAGATAGGCGGCACCTGGTTGGCGCCGAGCGCGCAACGGACGCCGATCAATACGGAGAGCAAGCTGCTGCTACTGCGGCATTGCTTCGAGACGCTGGGCTGCGTGCGCGTCGAACTGAAAACGGATGCGCGGAACGAGAAGTCACAGCAGGCGATCGCGCGGATCGGCGCGAAGTACGAGGGCGTGATGCGCAAGCACATGCTGACGCGCGGCGGCTTCTATCGCGACTCGGTGTACTTCGCCATCGTCGACGACGAGTGGCCGGAGGTGCGCGCGAAGCTCGAAGTGATGCTCGGGAGTTCGCAGTAGGGCCGACGCTCCTATACCCTGCGGTCATGCCGAACTCTGTGACCGTGCGCGTGCCTGCGACCTCGGCGAACCTGGGGCCGGGCTTCGACAGCCTTGGGCTGGCGCTGGCGTTGTCGCAGGATGTGACGCTCTCGCTGGACCATCAGCCAGACACGAACGACGGGCTGGCGCGGCTGGTGCTGGATGCGGCGCGGTCGGCCTATCGGCTGGCGCGCGTGCCGGTGCCGGAGCTGCGTGCTGCGGGCGCGCACTCGATCCCTATCGGGCGCGGGCTGGGCGCGAGCGCGGCGGCGCGGGCGGCGGGCATCGTCGGCGCGAACGCGCTGATGGGCGGCACGCTGAGCGATGCGCAGATGCTGTTCCTGGGCGCGGGGCTGGAGGGGCACGCCGACAACATGGCGCCGGCGCTGTTCGGCGGGCTGCGCGTCGTCGTGCGTGACGGCGACGTGTTCCGGCACGTGGCGGCGCCGCTGGCACCCGGGCTGAAGGTCGTGCTGTTCGTGCCTGACTTCGAGATGCCGACGGGCGAAAGCCGCAAGCTGCTTCCGACCGAGCTTTCGAAAGAAGATGCGGTCTTCAACATCGGCCGCGCGTCGATGTTGATCGCGGCGCTGGCGAAGGGCGAGTGGGACGCGCTGGACATCGCGACGCAGGACAAGCTGCACACGCCGGCGCGAACGAAGATCTTCTCGGGCATGCCGCGGATCTTCGCTGCGGCGAAAGAAGCGGGTGCGCTCTGCGCGTACCTGAGCGGCGGCGGGTCGACGGTGGCGACGTTTGCGGTGGAGGGCGAGGAGCGGATCGCGCGCGCGATGATGCAAGAGGCGATCGCACGGGGCTACCCGGGCCGCACGATGATCACCGAACCGAGCGAACACGGTGCGACCATCGTTTCGAGCAGTTAGCGGCGTAGCAGCCGATTCGTCTTGGCCAGTCCAGGCTGTTCAGCCCCGATACCGACCCACGTCCGGCTTCACGTCTCAAGTCAGTATGGGGCGGGCGCGCGCCGGCGGGGTTTCACCCACGTTACGATCCTGTTATGGGACGTCAGGCGGCGTCGAGCTCGCGCACGCAGTTCCGGCCGGCTTCTTTCGCGAGGTACAGCGCCGTGTCGGCGGCTTCGATCAACCCGTCTTGATGCGCCGCGTCCTCCGGGAACAGGGCCAACCCGATGCTCACGCTTGCGCCGCAGGTGTGCGCGATCGTGCGCAGTCGCTCTGCGAGGATCTGTGCGTTTTCACGAGTCGAGTGCGGCGCCACGACGATGAACTCATCCCCGCCATAGCGCGCCACGAGATCGCCGCTGCGAACGACGGACTGCAGGGCCTGTGCGACATCGCGGAGCTTGTCGTCGCCGGCCGGGTGGCCGAACTTGTCGTTGATGTCTTTGAACTTGTCGAAGTCGATGAGCATCAGCGCGAGCGGCGTATTCTGTGCGATCGCTTCCTCGATGCTCTGCGGGTAGGACTCGTGGAAGCGGCGTCGGTTCGGCAGGCCGGTCAGTGAGTCGGTGACGGCGACCGAGGCGATGAGGTCACGCAGGCGTTGCTCGCCGCCGGCGAGGATCATCGCATTTATGCCCATCAGCTGCAGCCCGATCGTGACCACGACAACATACGACCACGAGACGCTGTGCCCGAGCGCACTGGTGATTCCGGCGAACGCAAGGTAGTTGATCGTCACCCACACTGCTTGCCAGGTCATCTCGCGGCGTGTGCTCAGGTGCGCCGCGCTTACCAGCCCGACGAAGTAGATCATGAATACGGGATTGCGAACGTCGTGCAGGGCGACCATCGCCACCGTCGTTGTGACGATATCCAGGTGGCGCACGACGGCGTTGATCCGCGCACTCTCACGGCCGGTCCGGGTGATCTGGATCTCGACGAGCAGAAGGAAGGCGTCGTACGTGGCAATGATGCCGGCGCTGACGATCAGCGCCTGCGTGCTGACGTCGAGGATGCCCAGTCGTGCGAGACCCACCCATAGCGACAGCAACAGCAGCCGGAACGCGACGAGGCTCCGCCGGAACAGAGGGTCGGCAATCGACATCTTGGAGACAGTTGGCGCCTGTTCGATGACCAAATGGATCTCTTTCGCACGGGATGCGTTAGGTATGTATCGGCAACGGGCGTGTCCGGCTTCACGGCTTTGAAGGCGGATTGGGGGGGATCCAGCGCCAATATCTCACGATGGGGGACGGCCCGGCGCAGTTCCTGTCAGGTGGGATGATCGTGCCGCCGCCGGTACCCTACGGTCATGGATATTGGCATTATTGGCTTCCAGCGCAGCGGCAAGACGACTATCTTCAACGCCGTCACGAAGGGAAATGCACAAACCGGTGCGTATGGTGCCGGTGTGCAGCCCAATATCGGCGTGGTGAAGGTGCCGGACGCCCGGCTGGACGCGCTGGCGAAGATCTTCGACCCCAAGAAGTTCACCCTGGCGGACATCCGATACATCGACTTTCCGGGAGAGGCGTTCTCGGGCGGCGAGGGTCCGGGCGCGCAGTTCCTGGCGCAGTTGGCGCGGTGCGACGCGCTGATCCATGTCGCCCGGTCGTTCGAGGACGAGACGGTGCCGCATCCACAGGTCTCTATCGATGCCGCGCGGGACATCGCCGCGATGGAGCTGGAGTTGGCGTTCGCGGACGCCGCGTTCATCGAGCGCCGGATCGAGAAGATCGAAGCATCGATGCGGTCCGTGAAGGTGGCCGAACGCGACGTTGCTGAGCGCGAGAAGGCGCTGCTGGAGCGGCTGAAGACGGGGTTGGAGGCGGAGACGCCGTTGCGAGCGCAGGCGATCAGCGACGAAGAGGCGAAGCTGCTCGTGAACTACCAGTTTCTCACCGACAAGCCACTGCTGATCGTGCTCAACGTCGCGGACGACGACGCGGCGCGCGCGGAGGAGATCGAGGCGCAATTCGCCACGAAGTTCAGCGGCGTGCAGACGGCCCTTGCGGCGATCGCCGGAAAGATCGAGCAGGAGTTGGCGCAGATGTCGGAAGAGGACGCGGCGGAGTTCCGCAACGACCTCGGCATCAAGGAGCCGGGCCTCGACCGGATGATCCGCATGTCGTACGCGTTGACCGGGCTGCTTTCGTTCTTCACCGTCGGCGCGGACGAGTGCCGTGCATGGAACGTCAAGCGAGGCGCTACGGCGCCCGAAGCCGCAGGGAAGATCCACACCGACCTTGAGCGCGGCTTCATCCGCGCGGAGGTCATCGGCGCCGACGATCTGCTCGCGGCAGGTGGATATCCGGAGGCGAAGAAGCGCGGACAGGTGCGTCAAGAGGGGAAGACGTACTTCGTGCAGGACGGCGACTGCATCAATATTCTGTTCAATGTGTAGGGCGGTCGCCAGTCGTCGGTCGTCAGGGAACGCGCGGGAGAGATTCGACTTGGAGCGCAGGCTTTCAGCCCGCGTCACCGCGCCGATCATGAGGTCGAAATGCGATGGCTGAGTTTGATGATGCGTGGCATGTGGAGTGGTACCGGCGCATGGAAGAGGGCGGTGGGAACATCATCGCGGCGATGCGAATGCGGTTGGTATCCGAAAGCGCGGAGCGCGTGGTGATGGAGATGCCGATGAGTCCCGGCGTGCGGCAGGGGACGGGCGTCTTTGCCGCCGGGGCGCTGATGCAGCTTGCGGATGTCGCGGCGACGAGCGTATGCCAGCGTGCCGCGGGCTCCACGATGGAGGATCCGAAGCCGTTTCCGCTCTCCGTGCAGATCAGCGTCAACCTGCTGCGAAACGTCGATAAGGGCAAGGTGATCGCCGAGTCGACGATCGTGCACGGCGGGCGGACACTGACCGTCGTGGAGTCGAAGGTACGTGACGAGGCGGGGCGGCTGCTGTGCGTCGTCACGAGTACGCACGTGGCGGTGGCGCGATGAGCGGCGGGGAGCTGAAGTCGTTCGATCGAGTGGCGGACGTGTACGATGCAACGCGTGCGATGCCCGCTGACGTGACGAGGGCCGTCGCTGATGCGATTTCGGCGCTCGCGCATGAAGTGAGCGGTGAACCGCGGCTGATCGAAGTCGGCATCGGCACGGGCCGCATCGCGGTTCCGCTCGCGGAGCGCGGCGTGCGGGTCACGGGCATCGACATATCGACGGCGATGCTGAGTATTCTGCTCGGCAAGCGGCGGGACATCGACGTGATGCTGGCTGAGGCGTCGCAACCGCCGTTCCGCCCCGCCACATTCGACGCGTCGCTGTTCGTGCACATTCTGCACCTCGTGCCCGATCCGGAGGCGACCGCGCGCGCGACGCTGGCGTTGGTGCGTCCCGGCGGCATCGCGATGGCGGGCGGCGATGACCACCGGAATAGCATCCGCGACTCGGCGGACGGCATCATACAGAGCACGGTGCGCGAACTCTCCGGCGTCGAGATGGGCGGATGGCAGCCGTACGCGCACGGTCAGCAGACGTTCGAGCGAGTGGCGGTCGAGCTGGGCGCCGCCGTCGAGACCGTGCGGGTGGCCGGCTGGAGCAGTTCGACGACGGCGCGCAGGATGCTGGAGCGGCTGGAAGCGCGGGACTTCTCCTCAGCGTGGAAGATCCCGGAAGCAATCATGCCGGAGTTGCTCGCGCGCGTGCGCCCCCGCCTCGAGGAGTTGTTCGGCGGCTTCGAGACGGCGGTGAGCTTCGAGCGATCGTTCAGCATGACGGTCGCGAGAATGCGCGCCTGAGACGAGGCGGGGTTGACCGGCCGGGTTGACCCGTGGAGGGTGCGGCCCCTACAATGGCGCAACAACTGAATATTGACTCTTATCCAGAGTGGTGGAGGGATCGGCCCTACGAAGCCCGGCAACCCGTGAAAGGGTGCCAAATCCGACTCGCGCGAGCGAGAGAGATGAGAGAGAACACAGGCTTCTCCACCATACCGGCGGAGAATTTTCTTTGTCCCGAACTGCCAGCCCCCAGGTACAGCCCATCGAGTGGCGCGACGGCGTGTTGCGCATACTCGACCAGACGATGCTGCCCGCCGAGGAGCGCTACATAACGGCGCGCGACTATCGCGACGTGGCGAGCGCTATCCGGCGGCTGGCAGTGCGCGGCGCGCCACTGATCGGGATTGCGGCGGCGTATGGCATCGTGCTGGCAGCGCGATGCGGCGAGAGCGTGGCTGCTGCCGCCGAGGAGCTCGCGGCGACGCGGCCGACGGCGGTGAACCTGCGCTGGGCGCTCGATCGCCTGCTCGCCGCATCGGGCGGCGACGCCGCGCGTGCGGAAGCGGAGGCGGTGCGTATCCACGAGGAACAGATCGCGTCCGACGTGCGGAGCGGCGAGCTGGGCGCGGCACTGGTCGACGACGGCGCGACGATGTTGACGCACTGCAACACTGGGTCGCTGGCGACGGGCGGCATCGGAAGCGCGCTGGGCGTAGTGAAGACGGCGCACTGGCAGGGGAAGCGGATTCGTGTGCTCGTCGACGAGACGCGGCCGCTGCTGCAGGGCGCGCGACTGACGGCGTGGGAACTGGCGCGCGAAGGCATCCCGCACGAGGTGATCGTGGACAGCGCGGCGGCTGGGCTGATCGCGCGAGGCCACGTTCAGGCTGTGGTTGTGGGTGCGGACCGTATCGCCGCGAACGGCGATACCGCGAACAAGGTCGGCACGTACGGCCTCGCGCTGGCCGCGCAGGCGCACGGCGTCCCGTTCTGCGTCGTCGCGCCCGCGAGCACTATCGACGCGGCGGTTGCGTCAGGGGATGCGATCGTCATCGAAGAGCGCGATGCCGAGGAGGTGACTTCGTTCGGGTCGGCACGTAGCGCGCCGAGAGGCGCCGCGGCGCGGAACCCGGCATTCGACGTGACGCCGCAGCATCTGATCAGCGCGATCGTGACGGAGCGGGGCGTCCTGCGGCCACCGTTCGGAGCCGCGATAACCGCGGCGCTGAGTCCGGCGATGGCGGTGACACGATGACGCATCAGGCGACGTTCGCGGTGATCGGCGGCTCCGGGTTCTACGAGATCGAGGGGCTGACCGACGTTGAGTCGGTGACGATCGATACGCCGTTCGGCGCGCCGTCGGACAGCATCGTGCTGGGGACACTGGACGGGGTACGGATGGCGTTCTTGCCGCGACACGGCGTGGGACACCGGCTTCTGCCGGGCGAGATTCCGCAGCGCGCAAACATCTGGGCGTTGGCGTCGCTCGGTGTGGAGTACATCGCGTCGGTGAGCGCGGTGGGCAGTCTGCGCGAGCCGATCGTGCCGCTGCATATGATGGTGCCGAACCAGATCATCGACCGGACGCGCGGCGACCGGACGTCCACGTTCTTCGGGCGCGGCATTGTCGCGCACATCGGGTTTGATCAGCCGTTCTGCTCGGTGCTTGGGTCGACGCTCTTCGCTGCGGCAAGTACGGCCGACGTGAAGACGCATCGCGACGGGACGCTGGTGGTGATCGAGGGACCGGCGTTCTCGACGCGCGCGGAATCCGGGCTGTACCGAAGCTGGGGCGCGGACATCATCGGCATGACGACGCTGCCGGAAGCGAAGCTCGCTCGCGAAGCGGGCATTTGCTACGCGATGCTGGCCTGCGTGACCGACTACGACACCTGGCGCGACGGACACGCGATGGTATCGGTCGAGATGGTGATCGCGAACCTGACGCAGAACGTCGCCAAAGCACGGACGATCGTTGCGGCCGCCGCGCGATCGCTGCCCGAGCGGACGTGCGGCTGCGCCCGTGCGCTGACGAACGCCATCCTGACACCGATGCACCTGGTGCCGGACGAGATCAAGCGCGATCTGGCGCCGATCCTCGACCGCGCGCGCGCCGGAGCGCCGGCAGTGAGCAGCGTGGCGGGAGGCGCATCGTGACAGTCGTGGAGCAGAACTCCGCGGCGGTGCCGGGGGCGAACGAGTATCTCGTGCGGGCGTTGACGGACCGGAACCAGATCCGCACGATCCTCGAAGGACGCCGGCCGTACGCGGCGTACGCGCTGGGCCAGCTGGAACCGATGCTGTTCCGCCAGACCGACTGGTGGCTTTCGAGCAGCGCGTCGAACCAGGCGCTGATGCTGCATTCGCGCGGCGGCCTGGGGAACGCGACGTTCGCGATGGGCGAAGCAGGCGCGCTGGATGCGCTGATGAGCGTGCATCCGGGGCCGCGGCATACGTTCCTGACGTGCGAGCCGCACCACCTGGAGACGATGCTGCGGCACTTCGACCTGGACCAGCGGCAGACGATGATCCGCATGCACACGACCGCCAACTCATTCCAGCCGATCGACGGGCCGGTGCGACGTCTCACTGGCGCGGACGCGCGCGCGATCAACCGGCTCTACCGGAGCGAGGGCGCGCCTTCGTTCTACTCGGCGAAGCAGATCGACGATTCGGTGTACTTCGGGGTCGAGCGTGACGGCGCGTTGATCGCGGTCGCGGGTACGCACGTGATCTCGCAGGCGAGCGCGATCGCTGTACTCGGGAACGTGTACACGCATCCGCAGTACCGCGGACAGCGGTTCGCGCAGTGCACGACGGCGGCGGTGACGGAGCAGTTGCTCGGCTTCGTGCGCGACGTCGTGCTGAGTGTCGATCCGACGAACGCCGCGGCCGTGCGGGCATACGAGCGCTTGGGTTACAAGGAAGCCGCGCGTCTCATCGAGGGTGCGGCGACGCGCCGCGACGGGACGGGCACCGCGGCGCTGGTGCGTCGGACGTTTGCGCGAGTGCGTGGCCGCGGCAGAGGCGGCGAGATCGTGCGGATGCGGCCGCGCTAGCGAGTGCGGCAGGAGATCAGTCAGGGAACAACGGCGCACACAAGCGCCCGGCGAAGGAATCGAAGGAGACACAGTTGACCACGGAGACGATCAAACACGACGTACGGGATCTGCGGCTGGCCGAAGAAGGCGTGCGCCGCATCGAGTGGGCGGCGCGAGAGATGCCCGTAACGGAGCAGATTCGCGCGCGCTTTGCGAAAGAGAAGCCGCTGAACGGGCTGCGTATCGCGGCGTGTCTTCATGTCACGACCGAGACCGCGAACCTGATGATCGCGCTGCGCGATGGCGGCGCGGACATCGCGCTGTGCGCATCGAACCCGCTGAGCACGCAGGACGACGTGGCGGCGGCTCTCGTTGCGGAGTACGGCATCTCGACCTTCGCGATCAAGGGCGAGGACAACGAGACGTACTACCGGCACATCGACGCGGTGCTGGACCACAAGCCGCAGTGCACGATGGACGACGGCGCAGATATTGTGGCGCGGCTGCACAAGGATCGCACCGATCTGTTGCCTGCGATCATCGGCGGCACGGAAGAGACGACGACTGGCGTCGTGCGGCTGCGGGCGCTGGCGGCGGAGGGGAAGCTCAAGTACCCGATCATCGCGGTGAACGAAGCGAACACGAAGCACATGTTCGACAACCGGTACGGCACCGGTCAGAGCACGATGGACGGCATCACCCGCGCGACGAACATCCTCTGGGCGGGCAAAACGGTCGTCGTAGTAGGCTACGGGTGGTGCGGGCGCGGCTTTGCGAGCCGGGCGCGCGGCATGGGCGCGCACGTCATCGTGACGGAAGTCGATCCGCTGCCAGCGCTTGAGGCCGTGATGGATGGCTTTCCGGTGATGCCGATGGCGAAGGCCGCGACGGTCGGCGACATCTTCGTCACGCTGACGGGCGACATCAACGTGCTGGATCGGCATCACATGGAAGTGATGAAGGATGGCGCGATCCTCGCGAACTCCGGGCACTTCAACGACGAGATTAACCTCAAGGCGCTTGAGTCGATGGCGGAGGCGCGCCGCGAAGTGCGGCCGTTCGTCGAGGAGTACAAGCTGGGCGACGGGCGCAAGATCTTCGTGCTGGGCGAGGGGCGGCTGATCAACCTCGCCGCCGCCGAAGGCCACCCGGCGAGCGTCATGGACATGAGCTTTGCGAACCAGGCGCTGAGCGCGGAGCATCTGGTCGTGAACGAGAAGAAGCTCGAGATCGGTGTGTACGCCGTGCCGCACGACATCGACGCCGAGATCGCCCGCCTGAAGCTGCAGGCGATGGGGATGAACATCGACACGCTGACGGACGAGCAGCACAAGTACCTGACGTCGTGGGAGTCGGGCACCTAGCTGCGGTGTAGGGGCACGGTGCGCCGGGTCCGCAGCGGGCGCAACAGGTTGCGCCCCTACAACGAATGACGAATCGATGGAGCGATAGGGGCCAGACATGACGACGACATTCATGAGCGCGGATTCGCTCAGCCTGACATCTGAGTCGGTGACCGAGGGGCACCCCGACAAGATGTGCGACCAGATCAGCGACGCGGTGCTGGACGCGATCCTGAAGGACGACCCGATGGGGCGCGTGGCGTGCGAGACGGCATGCACGACGGGACTTGTGCTCGTCATCGGCGAGATCACGACGACGACCTACGTCGACATCCCGACGATCGTGCGCGACACGATCCGCGACATCGGCTACAACAACCAGCATTATGGCTTCGACTGGGAGACGTGTGGCGTCATCGTCTCGATCAAGGAGCAGTCGGCGGACATCGCGATGGGCGTGAACAAGGCACTCGAGGCCAAAGAAGGCGCGGTGATGAAGGACGACCTGGACACCGGAGCCGGTGACCAGGGCATGATGGTGGGCTTCGCGTGCAACGAGACACCGGAGTTCATGCCGCTGACGATCGCGCTGGCGCACCGTCTGTGCCGCCAGCTCGCTCATGTGCGGAAGAGCGGCGGCCTTAGCTACCTGCGCCCGGACGGCAAGTCGCAGGTGACGGTGGAGTATGAAAAGGGCAAGCCGAAGCGCATCGACACCGTCGTGATCTCAACGCAGCACGACGAGGACATTTCGCGCGAGGCGTTGCAGAACGACATCATGGAGCAGGTGATCAAACCGATCCTGCCGGCGGAACTCGTGAAGGAAGCGCCGCGGTTGCTGATCAACCCGACGGGCCGCTTCGTCATCGGCGGACCGATGGGCGATGCGGGACTGACGGGCCGCAAGATCATCGTCGATACGTACGGCGGCATCGCGCGGCACGGCGGCGGCGCGTTCAGCGGCAAGGATCCGACAAAGGTCGACCGCTCGGCGGCGTACGCCGCGCGGTATGTGGCGAAGAACATCGTGGCGGCGGGACTCGCTGATCGCTGCGAGATCCAGCTTTCATACGCGATCGGCGTGGCGAATCCGACTTCGATCTCCGTCGAGACGTTCGGCACGGGCCAGATACCCGACGCGCGCATCCTCGAGTTGATCTATGAGCACTTCGACCTGCGCCCGTCGGCGATCATTCGCGACCTGCGGTTGCGCCGCCCGATCTACCGCGCGACGGCAGCGTACGGCCACTTCGGCCGCGACGACATCGATGCGCCCTGGGAGCTTACGGACAAAGTGGCGATCCTGCGTGGCGAGGTGGGGGCGAAGTAACGTTTTGGTCGTCGTTGTCGGTCGCTGAGCGCGGGCTGAATGCCCGCGCTACCCAGCGACGCAGCCACAAAGTGCCAACTCGCGCCCGAGTGACGCAAATAACGCAGAGGAGCATATGACCACCAACGAGAAGTTCGGCCGCACGTCCACCGCGCTCGAAGTTGTCGCCGGGCACGACCTGCACGGCCGAGAAGCGATCGTCACCGGCGGCGCGTCGGGCATCGGTGTCGAGACGGTGCGCGCGCTTGCGGCGGCTGGCGCCCGCGTCGTTCTGGCGGCGCGCGACGAGTCGAAGGCGAACGAAGTCGCAGCGTCGCTGCGCAAGGACCATCCGGCTGCGCAGATCGAAGTTGGTCTGCTCGACCTGGCGTCGCTCTCATCCGTCCGCTCATTCGTCGAGCGATTTCTCGCGACGCGGAGCGCGCTGCACATTCTCATCAACAACGCTGGTGTCATGGCGACGCCGCTTTCGTACACCGAGGATGGCTTCGAGCTGCAGTTCGGCACGAACCACATCGGCCACTTCGCGCTGACTACTGGCCTGCTGCCCTCGCTGAAGGCCGCAGGAACGGCGCGTGTGATCGCACTGTCGTCGCTGGGCCACCGCCGCTCCGACGTCGATTTCGACGACCTCAACTTCAAAACGCGCAAGTACGAACCGTGGATCGGCTACGGCCAGTCGAAGACCGCCAACGTGCTCTTCGCCGTCGGACTGTCGATGCGCCATGCCGCCGACGGCATCACATCCCACGCCGTATCGCCCGGTGGCATCATGACCGGACTGCAGAAGCACGTGCCGCGCGCTGATCAGATCGCCATGGGCTGGATCGACGAAGAGGGCAAGGTCAACCCGCTCTTCAAGAACACCGCGCAGGGCGCCGCGACCTCCGTCTGGGGCGCCGTCTCGCACGATCTCGATGGTCTCGGCGGCAAGTACCTCGACGACTGTGCGATCGCGGGGCCGTGGTCCCAGGAGAAGCCATTCTCTGGCTACATGCCCTACGCCGTCGATCCCGATCGCGCGACGCGCCTGTGGACGGTGTCAGAGCAGCTCATCGCGCGCTGACCTCATCTGCGTATGTTCGGCCTGTAGGGGCGGACCTCTGTGTCCGCCCTTTGCGCTACGGCGCCCATTCCGGTGCGTGCATGCCGAGCGGTACCGTCGGCAGATCCCAGCGTGGCGGCGTCTCTGACAAGTGGAGTGCGGGCGCGAGGTGCGCTAGCCGGCCGAACGGCGTGTCCGTTTCGGTCATCAGATCATTTGGATCGCCGACGCCTGTGGAGGCGGCCGGATCGCACGTGGCGCCGAGGCGGTTGAGCCACATGGCGGTCTGGCAGAGCGATGCGCGGACGTGCCAGCTTCCGCCTTCCGTCGCACGCTTCGCCAGCGCCACCATGGCGCCGTATGCGGCGAGATAGCCGGTCGTGTAGTCGCATGCGGCGGCCGGGATGAGCTTCGGGCGTTCGGGCGAGCCATCGGTGGCGGCGATGCCGGTCACGGTCTGTGCGAGCTGCTCCCAGCCCGGCCGTTCGCGCCACGGCCCGACGTGACCGTAGCAGTTGATCGAAACGTAGATGATGCCGGGGCGCATTGCGGCGACATCATCGGGACCGAGGCCGCGGCGCTCCATCGCGCCGCTGCGATAGCCCTGTGCGAAGACATCGGCGCCGCGGATGAGACCGCGCAGCGTTTCGGCTTCCGCCGCATCGTCAAGGTTGAGGAACGCGGAACGCTTGCCGTGGCTGGTGTCGATGACGAAGGGCTCGACGCTCGGCAGGTGCGGCGACGACACGAGCAGCACGTCGGCGCCCTGCTCGGCGAGCGCGCGTCCGCACGCCGGTCCGGCGAGCACGCGGGTGAGGTCGAGTACGCGGACGCCCGCGAGCGGGCGATCGGCGTTCGGCAGTGGCTGCGGATCGGCGTCGCCGATGCGGATGATCTCGACGGCGTGCAGCGGTGCGAGCGCCTGGCCCTGCGGATGCGCGAGCCACTCGTCGCTCGTGCGCACCATTGCGCCGCAGATGCCGCGCGCCGCGAGCGCGTCTTCGAGCGCCTGCCCCTCCCAGCGCTTCACTGCAGCAGCTATGCCGTCGGCCGTGTCGCCGCACCTAAGGATCTCCAGCGTGCCTTTGCGATGCGTCGGGAAGGCGCCGTGCAGGTGGATCCAGCGGCCATCGCGGCATTCGTAGAGCGCGACCGTTGCGACGCTGGCGGCAGGGCGCGGCGTCGCATCGCCGTCGAGCCGCTGGAACGCGAATCCCAACAGCGACGCTGCTGCCGCGCGCACGTCGACGGTGACGGACTGCGGGCGGCCGCCTCGCAGTTGCCACAGGTCCGATGCTGCCGCGCCGCAAGCCGCAAGCGCGGCTGCTGCGGCTTCGCCGGCGCGGAACTTCGACGCAAATGTGGGATCGGCGCCGGTGATTTCGGCTGCTGCGCTAGCCGGGAGTTCGAGGCGGGCGGCGCGGAGGATGTCGTTCGGGTGCATGGACGTAGTGTACGAGCGTGGTGCGAGTTCGGGCGACTCACAGCCGGGGACGGCTGTGCCACATCACCTGGCTATTGCGGGCGGCGAGGTTTGAGGCGGAGTGCGCGGCGGAGGAGACCGTTGCGCGCCGACGCCCACGCGACTTCGAGGCGCTCGGCCTCTTCTTCGGAAAGCGGCTTCTGGCCGAAGCGGGTGCGTTCGTATGTGGAGGCGATGTAGGCAACGCCGCCGGCGCCGGGGATGTCGCGGCGGACGCGGGTGGCGAACTCGCGCGGCGTCTCGTAGGCAAGCGGGTGCGACTTGCCGAGCGTCGCCAGGCGGACGGTCTTCTCCCACAGTTGCGCGGTGCGCGGCAGCCCGCTGAGCCCGAACTCCCACGCGAACTTCGCCGCGGCAGCGAGGATGGCTGTGGCGCCGAGTACGACGGCGATCGCAAAGAAGGGCCACATCGGCACCCCACTGCTGTCGCTGGTCGACGCCGTCGGGAGCCCGGTCGACGGGCCTGGCGGCACGAGGCCGAGTTCTACGCCGGCGTCATCGAGCGGATCTTTCGGCGAGCCCGCTACGGGTGTGGGCTTCACGGTGCCGGGGCGGTTGATCAGCGGCTGTGAGGGCGTCGGGTTGAACTCGACCCAGCCGATGCCGGGAAAGTACACCTCCGGCCAGGCGAATGCTTGCCGCTGCGTGAGCTTGAAGACATTGCCGTCGCCGTCGCGCGCCGCGGGATCGATGACGTAGCCAGTGGCGATGCGTGCGGGGATGCCGAGCGACCGCAGCATGACTGCCATGGCGGAGGCGTGATAGTCGAAGTAGCCGCGCTGCGCGTCGAAGAGGAAGTAGTCGACGCTGTCCTGACCTGCGGGGGCAGCGGGCACGTCGTAGTCGTTGGGGAACGTACGGAGATATTTCTCGACCGCGGCCGTCGCGTCGTATGGCGTATCGGCACTGCGCGTCACCTCCTGCGCCTTGAATCGGACGCGCCGTGGGAGGCTGCTTGGCAGATCCAGGTAGCTCTGCGTCACCCAGGCCGGATAGTCGGTGCCGGCCTGCTGAAGTTGCTCGATCGAAGCGACGCTGACGCTGCCGGTGACGACGTACGTGTCGCCGTTGCTCAGGTGCTCGGACGGCTTGAGGCTGCTGACATCGGGGAGATCGGCGCCGACGCTGGCGGTGGATGGCTGATCGGACGTGACGGGCTGGCCGAGGCTGAAGAGATGATCGTTGTTGCCGCCCTCGACCCTCACAGTGACGTTGACATCCTCGCGAGGCGGTGGGAACGCTTGCTCGTTCGTGACGGCACCCTCATCGACGAGCGTGCGCGTGCCGGGGTCGAGCGCGATGTCGCCAGTCACGTTCACCCGCCACCCTTCGCGCGTGTACTGGTCGAACGACTGCTCGCGCAGATACGCCGCCATCTCGGGTGTGAGTTGCACTTCGATCTGCGCGGCGTTGTTGCCGTTGAGTTCGATCTTGCCCTGGAACGCGAGTGCGTCCTTGAGATTGTGGACGTTGATCGGCTTCTTGGCGTTCACGGAGACGAATACCCGGGCCAGCGGCGTCAGATGCCGCGTCACCGGGTGCGTGAAATCATTCCAGCGCTGGTTCGCCGTGCTCGATCGGTCGGCGAGCGGCAGCAGCCAGACGACAATGAGCAGCAGGCACGTCGCCCAGAACGTTGCGTTGAGCGCCGAGAGGCTGATGAACTCCGGGTACTCGACGCCATCTCGATCCCACTGCTGCTCTCGCTTAGCGACGTGCATCCGCATGAGCAGCAGCGCAGACGCGAACAGGTAGATAACGAACGCCGTGCTGAACTGGCCGGGACTGAGGGCGATGTTCCACATCAGCGCAACGCCGCCGGGCAGCAGGCCGAGCACGGGGTTCCGCCAACGGAAGATCGCCCAGGCCGATGCGTACGAGCCGAGCCAGGTCGCCACGATGAGCAAGATGATCACGGGGAGGGGGTCGCTGCTGATGCCCCCCTGCGTGACGGCGGACCACCAAACGTACATGCGGTCGAGCATGTTGTCCGTGCGCAGGTAGATCGAGCCGCCATCGAGCACGAACAGCAGCTGGAAGAAGACGATGCACGTGCCGAGAAAGAGCGCGATGGGGTGCAGGATCAACTCGTGCAGGCGCAGGCGCGACAGCAGGTAGCCGACGACCAAGCCCGAGAGCCCGATCGGGTACAGCGACGGCAAATCGCGCACCCAGTTCGCGCTATCGACCGCGGCGGCGACGCTCATGAAGGCAATGGTCACGAGCGCGAACGTCAGCCAGTCTTCCCACGGCACGATGGAGCTAAGGCGTTGATCGGCGAGGGCGGGGTCGTCGTAGTTGCGACGCTGGAAGATGTCATCCCAGTTGGCTTCACGCATCGCTAATTGCCTGACTTCGCGGGCGACTCCGACACCAGCTCAGCGCCGAGCGCGCTCTGCAGGTCGTCGGCGTGCTTCACCATGTACGAGAAGACATCGGCGGCGGCGAGCGACGCGAAGACGCCGAGCGAACTCTCGTCGCCGCCGAACGTGCTCGGCTCGAGGACGATGGCGGCGGCCTTGACGCCGCGCGACTGCAGCATCGCCATCGAGGCGATCCACGATTCATCCGTAGACGGCGTGACGACGACGAGCGTCGTGTGGCGGCCGAAGCGGCGCGCTTCGTTCGAGAGCATGTCACCGAGCGAGACGTCGCCCCAGGTGCGCGCCATAGCGAGCGACTCGAGGATGCGCGTGTACTGGTTGAGGCCGCGCTCCGGCTCGATGACGTCGAAACCGCGGCCGTATGACATGAAGCCGACCGTGCGGTTAGCGGTGAGAAAGAATCGCGAGACGGAAGCGGCGATGCTGACGGCGTACTCCTCGGTGGAGTCGTCGCCCTCGCCGATGTGGACGTCTCGCTGCAGATCGAGGATCACCCAGATGTCGCTGGCGGGATCGAGTTCGAACACCTTCACCATCAGCTCGCCCGTGCGCGCCGTGCTGGACCAGTGGATGCGGTTGAAGCTGTCGCCCGATTCGTACGGACGGACGCCCGATGCGTTCGGTGTCACCTGGTGGGTGCGGCGGCGGAAGCGTCCCTCGCCGGGCAAGTTCGCGGGCGGCACGAAGAAGCCCGGGAGATCGACGGCGCGCGGATAGACGAGTACGTTCTGCGCGTTGCCGTATGCACGGGTCCGGCGGAAGAGTCCGAACGGATCGCCAGTGGTCACTTCGACGGGGCCGACGGAGTAGAGCCCGCGGCGCCGAATCGTCGAGGCGGCGCGGAAGGTCGCAGAACCTTTCGCCGGGACTGTGACGATGCGGCGCGCGACGTGGCCGGGCATGTCGCTCGGGTCTTCGATCTCGAGCCAGATCTTCGCCAGCCAGCTGCGATTGTGGACGGTGATGCGCTCCTGGTACTGCGCACCTTCTTGGATGCGGTCGGTGCTGCGGTCGGCAGTGATCTCCAACCCGCGCAGGTTGATGCGCGACCAAGCGTAGGCAAGCGGGACGCCGACCATGAGTACGTAGGTCAGACGCCACGTCAGCCAAAAGCCCGTCGAGATGGCGATGACGATGCTGCCGATCCAGAGCGCGGCGACGAGCGTCAGCGAGCGATGCGTAACGAGGAGCGAGCGGAGTAGGCGTCCCAGCCTGCGCATGGGCGTGACCTATCGCGTCGCTGGGCGGCCGGCGTCGGCGGCGGGCGCGCCTTGCCGCGCGCGGGCCCCTGGTACCGGTATGCGTTCGAGGGTCTGGTCGACGACCTCCTTCGCCGTCGCGTTCTTCACGCGGGCGGCAGGCGCGATGATGATGCGGTGACCGAGCGTCGCGTACGCAAGTTCCTTCACGTCGTCCGGCAGTACGAAGTCGCGGCCATCGAGCAGCGCGCGTGCCTGGCACGTGCGGTAGAGCGCAAGCGACCCGCGCGGCGACGCGCCCAGGTAGACGGAGCCGTGTGTGCGCGTCGCATCGACGATGCTGACGATGTACTGCTTGATCAACGGGTCGACGTAGATGTCCTTCACAGCGTGCTGCATGCTGAGGATCTCCGCCGGGCCGGTGACGGCCTCCAGCGCCTCGAGCGGATGCTGGCGCTGCTGGCCCTCCATGATCAGCACTTCATCCGTCATCGACGGGTAGCCGAGATGGATGCGGATGAGGAAGCGGTCGAGCTGCGCCTCCGGCAGCGGGAACGTGCCCTCGTACTCGATCGGGTTCTGCGTGGCGAGCACGATGAACGGGGCCGGCATCGGGTGCGTGACGCCGTCGACGGTCACCTGACGCTCTTCCATCGCCTCCAGCAGCGACGACTGCGTCTTGGGGGTCGCGCGGTTGTTCTCGTCCGCCAGCACGACCTGCGCGACGATCGGGCCGGGACGGAACTCGAAGTCGCCGGCCTTCTGGTTGTAGATGGAGACGCCGGTGACGTCGCTGGGCAGCAGGTCAGGGGTGAACTGGATGCGGCGGAAGTTGCATCCCGCCGAGACGGCGAGGCTGCGGGCGAGGATGGTCTTGCCGACGCCGGGCACGTCTTCGATCAGCACGTGGCCCTGGCAGAGCAGGGCGACTAGGGCGAGGCGCACCTCGGCCTCCTTGCCGATGATCACCTTCTCGACGTTGTCGATGATCCGCTCGGCGATGATCTTGGGGTCTTCCATGAATCCTCCGTCCGAGGAGCAGTGGCGGGCGTCTCAGATAGTACGCGTGCGGGGAGTAGAAGGTTCCTCGATTATAGCAGCGCCTTCGGAAGGCGTACCCGACGCGCAGGCGACGCTTCCGCTACGCGATGTTGCGGATTGGTTATGGGCCGAGATGGTGACCCACGAAGGGCACGAAGGATCACGAACTTGGAGGTTGTGGGGGCGCAACCTGTTGCGCCCGCCGTCGGGACGCTGGCCATGCTGCATCCGCGGCGTCGCGGCGGGCCGCTTGCCCGAAGACCTTCGTGGCCTTCGTGCTCTTCGTGGATCGAGCTTACCCCGCGAAGTCGGCTTTCGCGCGGCGCACAAGATCCGGATCCAACGCCAGCTCGACGCCAGTCATGGCCAGCGTTTGCGCGGTCTTGAGCATGGAGGCGTGGGCGGCGTCGGTGATGGCGGCGCCGGTGAACTCCGGCGTGTGGTTGAAGATCATCTGGCCGACGCTGAACGTCGGGTGGATCGACGGCACGATCTGGCTGACGTTCCCCATGTCGGTGCTGCCGGTCGATGCGTTGCGCAGGTCGACGAACTGTGTGCCCAGCGACTCGCCGTTACGGCGATAGGCCTCCACCATCGGGCGGTTGTTGCGCAGCGGCTGGTACTCCAGATCCGCATGCCAGTCCATTGTCAGCGTGCAGCCCGTGGCGAGCGCGCCGGCCTCGAAGCAAGCCTTCACGCGCTCCTTTAGTTCCTGTAGATACTTGGGCTGAGCGGCGCGGACGTAGAAGGTGCCGGCGGTGCGATCGGGCACGATGTTCGCGGCGGCGCCGCCGTACGTGATGATGCCGTGCAGCCGCGCGTCGCGGCGGATGTGCTGCCGCAACTGCGCGACGGCCTGATACGCCGTGACCATGGCATCGAGCGCGTTGATCCCCTGTTCGGGCCCGACGGATGCGTGGACGGCGCGTCCGTGGTACTCGATATCGACGTGGGCGACGCCGAGCATCGGCGGGTCGGCGAAGTCGATCGCCATCGGGTGCGCCATCATCGCGACATCTATGTCGTCGAACGCGCCCTTGTTCGCCATGATCACTTTCCCACCGTAGGCCTCCTCGGCCGGCGTGCCGAGGATGACGACGCGCGCGTCCGACGGCTCGATCGCCTTGATCAGCCCGACGGCCGCGCCGACGCCGGACGTCGCGATGAGGTTGTGCCCGCAGGCGTGGCCGATTTCCGGCAGCGCGTCGTACTCGGCGCAAATGGCGATGGTGACGGGGCCGTGGCCCCATTCGCCCCGGAACGCGGTCTCCATGCCGTAGACGCCGGTCTGCACGTCGAAGCCCTGCGCCTTCACGAAGGGCACGAGCTGGCCGAATGCGTGGTGCTCCTTGAATGCCAGTTCCGGGTGGGAGTGAATCTCCCGCGAGATGCGGACGAGTTCGTCCGCGACGGCATCGACCGCCGCGCAGGCGCGCTGCTGGGACGACGCAATTTGAGGGCTGGTGATGGTCATGGCGTGCCTCCGTTTGGTGCGGGAAGCGTACATCGCGGGGTGGTGGGAGCGTAGAGCCGCCGCCCGAATGGCGGTGCTACACGCGATGATCTTGCGGAGAAACCCTGATTCTCGCGTTTTGGCGGTTGTTGGAAGCTGTCAGGTGTCGATAACAACGGTGATATTCAGCCACCGAGGACCATCAGCAAGGAGACGCCCATGGCGAGCGAAACGACCCACACCGGCCTTGAAGGCGAACTGAGCCAGGCAATTGACGAGCTGCAGACGGCGCTCCAGCAGGCATCCGACGCCACGTCGTCGATTCGCGCGCTGCTGCCTAAGGTGGGCGCCCTCAGCCAGGTCTTTGACGAATTGGACGCCGTAATCCGCAGCGGCCGCCAGCAGATCGGCGAGTCCGGTACGGCGACCTCGCCCGCCTACACGAGGCCGACGTTGGTCCAGCCGAGCGTGGAGCAGCCGACCCCGCAATGGGCGCCGGAAGCTACGCCGCAGCAGCCGGTCGCCAGCACGCCCGAGCGCACGATCGAGCCGGAGACGCCGGAATCGGTGAAGCGTGCCGAAGCGGCGGGGCTCACCTGCTTCCGCCTGGAGTTCGAGAGCCGCCCGGGTCCCCTCGACCTGCGCACCGTCGACGACGCTGTCAGCGAGCACCCGGCGGTACGCGACGTAGCGCTGCTCGACTACGACGGCCGCAAGGCGACCCTGAAGGTATGGATCGACGGTTCGGCGAAGCCGGCCGACGTGCAGAGCACGCTCATCGCGCGCTCATCGCAGCTCTTCGCCCCAGGCAACGACGTGACGATCGTCGCGCTGGAAGACGTAGCGTAAGCTCCGCACCAACATAGCTGAGGAACGCAACAGGCCCGCTCGAAAGAGCGGGCCTGTTGCGTAAACTAGGACGCGTTCACCGTCAGCGCGACTCACAGGCGTAGACTGGCCGAGAGTACACCATGAGATCACATCGACGCACCGGAATCGTCGCAGCCGTGCCGATCCTCGGACTTGGAGCGGTGCTCCTGATCTGGCAGCTCGATTCGGCGGCTCTCTGATGGTGACGCTCTGGATGATGCTTCCGCTGTTCACGGTCGCGGCGTGGATCGTGCTCGGCTTCATCTCATACCGAAGCGCAATTGTCGTAGCAGCCGGGCTGTTCGCCGTGATCGTGGCCGTCTTCGCGTTCTACGGCCTTGCCCAGGCAGAGGCCGAGCGGGGTCGGCTGCTCGCCGTGCAGTTCGTGGCTACGCTCGCGCTTATCGGCGCAGTCTCGACCTGGTTTGCGCGGCGGCATGCAACACCGGGTGCCAGAAAGGGTGTCGCGACGCTGGTGTCCGGCGCGATCTTCGCGGCACTGGTCATCTTCTTCTGGGCGTTGGTCGTGTCGATCTCGCGGGCTCCAGGGTAGGCTCTCGCGTCGAAGCGTAAGAGGCCCGCTCTCGAGAGCGGGCCTTCTTGGGTTAGTTTGCTGCCAGGAGCGACGCGGGCTGAAAGCCCGCGCCCTAAATCGATGGAGATTCCGACTACGCCACCTGCGACTCCGGCTCGTACATGCGGCGCTCGGCGGCGGCGAAGACGGCTTCGGTGGTGGTGCCGTCAGCGGGCGCAGTGGCCCAGCCGGCTACGAGGTGCAGTTCCAGGCCGGGGACGTTGGGGTCGCCCACCGCCGCCTCTCGTGCGATGCTCAGCAGGCGGCGGGCTGCGTTCTCCGCGCCTTCGGGCGAGGCTTCGGTCAAGATCATGGTGTAGCCGCTCTCCTTGAAGGCGCCGATGACGTCGATGTCGCGGGCGTTCTGGGCGAGCGACTCGCCGAGGCGCTGAAGCAGGCGGTCGGTCAGGAACTTGCCGAAGCGCTCCTCGAGCAGGCTCAGGTTCGTGGCTTCGACCACCGCGATCGAGACGTCACGCTTGTAGCGCTCGGCTCGCGAGAGTTCCTTCTGAAGGTCGGACGCGATCTTGCGTGCATCGAACACCGACCGGACGATGTCGATGACGCCGGCCTCACGCGCGGCGTCGGCCTGGCGCAGGTTGACGATGGCGCAGGAGACGTGAGCGGCCATGAGGGCGACATGCTCGGGCTGCGGAGTGCCGACGTGCATCAGCACGAGCGCGCCGACGCGCTCGCCGGCTGACACGAGCGGTACGAACGAGACGGTGTCGATCCCGAGCGCCTTCTGGGCGGCGTGGGCGTCAGTCTCGTCGATGAGGCCGCTGAAGATTGCCGCGGCGGGTGCGGTGACGTGTGAGCCCGCGTCCAGCGCTTCGGCGATCAAGGGAGCGTTGCGCGGGTCAAGCTTGGTCGCCATGGCGATGCGGCCGAACGCGTCGATGGCGCGCTGCTGCGAGCGGCGACGCAGGTCGGAGGCCGGCTGGCGGCGTTCGAGGCGGCCGTCTTGCTCCTCCATGTAGACGAAGGTGAACACGGAGTTCAGTGTCCGCTCCGCCGCGGTAGCCGTCGCATCGACCAGCCAGTCGAGCGTCGCGGCGGCGTGGATGGGGAGCAGCATGGCCATCATCATGGATACGGGGTCCTTGTATGCAGGCTGGATGATTTGTTCCGGTCTGATCTTCGGCGTGCGGGGGCTCATGGTTCCGTCCTTACTCAGCTCTGCCTCTGTCCCGGGGTCGTGACCGCGGCCGCGATCCGGGCGATGTTCTCTTCCAGTCGCTTCATCGCGCCTTCCAACTCGGAGTTATCGCTACGCAGCACTCCTGCTTCGACCAGATTGCGGACGGCGTCCTGCAGCCGGGTCTGCTGCTGCAGGAGCGCGTCGGCCTGAGTACGTAGCCCGGCGATCTGGCTGGCCGCCTGCGCTACGTCGACCATGGGCTGGGACGCTTCGCGGAACGCGAGCTGGCGCGACAGATCCTGCACGAGGATGCTGGCCTTTTCTGCTTCGTTGGCGGCACGCGACGCGCGAGTGAACACCATCCACGAGCCGAGTGTGCCGATCAGCGTGAACAGCAACAGGCCGGCGAGGCCGATGCAGACGGCGGCGATGGAGGCCGCAAACTCCCAGTTGGACGCGTTGTCCATGGGCACACGCTCCCTTGCCGGCTCGCGGTGGGCGAGGCGGCTACAGAATGGTCGGCCGGGCGGAAGCCACGCCACAACGCACGGCGGTTGCGATTCCCCTAAGGTCGAACCTTTAGGGGTTGCCGCAGCCGGGCCTTCGCCCGCTCCTCTGACTCATTAGTTAACAACGCCGGGGGTAAGGCTGTGTGTCAAGTTCGCCCGAATTGACGTGAATTTGGGGCAGTCTCGGGGGGCTCGGCGCACGGTGCGCGGCGCCTTATCCGGAGGCTGACCGGCTGACCGGCTGACCGGCTGACCGGCTGACTCGCTGACTCGCTGACCGGCTGACTGGCTAACCGGCTGACGGGCTGACGGGCTGACGGCGCGAGATGGTTCGTTCGGCTCATGGTCGGCGACTGGGTACCCGCTACAATCGACCTCATGTTGAGACGGCTTCTGTACACCGCTGCGGCGTTCTCGGCGCCTGGCGTCGCGGTGACAATCGCGTCGGAGCGGCTGATCCGGCCGCGCCTGTTCTACTCCGGCGCCTGGCACCCAGAGCCGCCGGATGCGGTGAGCTTTCCCTACGAGGAGGCGACGATCTACACGGCGGACGGGATGGAGTTGCAGGGCTGGTTCTTCAAGCAGGATCGGCCGGCGCCGACGCTGCTGTTCTGCCATGGCACCAGCTACAACGCCAGCGACATGTGGGTGACGGCCGAGCGGGCGCAGGCCTTCCACGAGTTCCTGCTCGGCACGGGCTGTAACTTCCTCGTGTTCGACTATCGCGGCTACGGGCGCAACGGCGGGCGGCCGACCGAAGAGGGCACGTACAGCGACGCGGCAGCGGCACTGGGATGGCTACACCAACGCGACGACGTCGATCCGGCGACGATCTTCTTCTACGGATTCTCGCTCGGCACCGGCGTGGCGACCGAGTTGGCGGTACGCGAACCGGGCGCGGGATTGATCCTGCGGGCGCCCTTCACCTCATTGCGTGACATGATTCTCGACTGGGATGCGCGCTTCCAGGTGCCGCTGGCGATCGCGCCGTGGCTGCCGATCACCCGCTACGACAACCTGAGCAAGATCCATCGCCTCGACCGTCCGCTGCTTGTGATGCACGGCGATGCCGACAAGCGGGTGCCGGAGGCCATGGGTCAGCGCATCTTCGAGGCGGCGCCCGAGCCTAAGCGCTACGTTGTCTTCCCCGGCGCCGGGCACGCCGACCTAGCGACGGAGATGGTCGTGCCGGCGATCTCGCAGTTTGTGGACGACGTGGTCCGCGGGATGCGCGACGGCAGTGGCGGCATCGACGTCGAGGCTGCCCTGGTCTGACGCGGCGCGGCTTCCGGCGCTCGGCCGGGCTCGCTACGATGGGATCGTGGCGACGGAACTCCAAGAGCAGGTGGCGGAACGCGTCGAGCAGGCTATCGGCCCTCGTCGGCGGCTGCTCGACCACGACCCGGAGTACCGGGCGCTGAAGAAGCTGGCCGAACGCAATCGCCAACAGCCGCCGAAGACGCCGCTGGACGCGTTGCAGCACATCGTCGACATCGCGCGCGAGATGACCGACGGGACGTTCGGCGCGCTGGCGGTGACGGGAGAAGCCGACTACGTCGAGGGCTTCGTCGTCAGCGGGATGGACGAGAAGGCGCTGAGCACGCTGAAGGGACCGCCGCAAGGGCACGGTCCGCTCGGCACGATGCGCCAGGACGGGCTGCCGGTTCGGCTCGAGGATGTTGCGCTGCACGCGAAGGCATTCGGCTTCCCACCGAAGCATCCTGAGATGAAGGAGCTGCTGGGGCTGCCGATCTTCTCCGGCGCGACGGTGCGCGGTGCCCTGTACGTCACCGACCGCAAGGGCGGGCACGGCTTCGGCCCCGATGACGAGCAAGCGCTCACGGTACTGGCGCATCACGCGGGGCTGATCATCGAGGCGTCATGGTACTGATCGCCGGGGAAACAGGGATTGCGCAGATTTCACGGATTAGAGGAAAGGTAGGATCGGGCGCTCCACGAGCCGATACTGAGTAGCGATGATCATTGGCACCGTTCGCGAGATCAAGCCCGAAGAGTACCGTGTCGGCCTGACGCCGGAGGGCGCGCATGCGCTCGTCGACGCCGGCCATCGCGTGCTGGTTGAGACGCAGACCGGCGCGGGCGTCGGGTTCACTGACGAAGCGTATGCCGCATGTGGCGCGACCGTCATCGAGAACGCGTGGGAGGTGTGGGCCCGCGCTGATCTGTTGGTGAAGGTGAAGGAGCCGCTGGAGCCGGAGCACTCGCTGGTGCGCGACAACCAGACGCTGTTCACGTACCTGCACCTCGCAGCTCTGCCGGAACTGACGCGCGTGTTGATCGCGTCGAAGGTGACGGCGATCGCCTACGAGACCGTGCAGCTCGCCGACGGATCGCTGCCGCTGCTGATCCCGATGAGCCAGATCGCCGGACGGATGGCGACCGAGATCGGCGCGCAGCACCTGCGCAAGCCCGGGCCGGGACGCGGCAAACTGATCTCCGGGTTGCCCGGCGCGCCGCCCGCGCACGTCGTCGTGCTTGGCGCGGGCATCGTGGCCGGGAACGCGATCGAGACGGCGATCCAGCTCGGCGCGCGCGTGACGGTGTTCGATACGCGGCTGGACAAGCTGCGCCACATCCAGGCGCTCGCGCCGGGGCGCACCACGGGTCTGATGTCCAGCCCGCTGGCGATCGCGAGCGCGTTGCGTGAGGCGGACATCCTGATCTGCGCCGTGCTAGTGCCGGGCGCAGCGGCGCCGCGGCTGGTGACCCGCGAGATGGTGCGCGGGATGGGGCCGGGCGCCGTCATCGTCGACGTTTCGATCGATCAGGGCGGCACGTGCGAGACGTCACGGCCGACGACGCACAGCGATCCGGTGTATGTAGAAGAGGGCGTCGTCCACTACTGCGTGGCGAACATGCCGGGCGCTGTGCCGATCACGTCGACAGCGGCGCTGACGTCGGCGACGCTGCCGTACGTGCTGCAGTTGGCGAATCTTGGCACGCGTGAGGCGCTGCTTGCGGACGCCGCGTTGGCGAAGGGCGTGCTGGTCAGCGAAGGCGCCGTGACGTACGCCGCTCTCGCGGAGTCGTTGCAGATGCCGTACGTGCCGCTGGAGCAAGCGCTGCCCGCATAACGGCTAGGCGTCGACAGCCGCGAGGATCTTCGCAGCGTGCTGGATGTGATCCTCGTCGTGCACTCGCTGGAATGCCGCCCATTCGCGACAGTCGAGCGGGCCGAAGAACGGATGCGCGGGCTTGATCGACGTGTCGGGCGCGTCCGGCAGGCCGGTGATGGTCTCGAGCATTGCGGCGTTCGCGTCTCTCAGTTCGGCGACCCATCCCGCGAAGGGGCGATCGTCGTCATCGACGGTCATGCCGATGCCGCCGGGCCGTGGCGGCGGCTCCTGGCCGCGGGCGGTGTGCCAGATGAGGCCCGTGACGAATCGCTGCGTCGTTACGACGTGGCGCGTGAGTTCGCGGATCGACCACTCGTCGTCGGCGGGCTTCTTCGCCGCGACGTCATCGGCGAGGGCTGAGATGACGTCGACGTAGCGTTGCTGGCTCGTGCGGACGAGGTCCGCCAGTGCGGCGCTCGATTTCGTGCCCTGGTGCTGGATGTAAGTCGTGACTCGCGCGCGGACGTCGTCGTTGAGCATGGTCATGGTGTGAACCTCCGTGCGGCAAGTCTACGACCTGTCGCTACAGTTCTGCAAGTGACCTCCGCAGAGATGCCGCGCCCGGCAAGCCCTACTCTGCGTTCGCCCCCGCCGGTAATCTGTTCTCTATGAAGAAGATCCTCGTCGCCGACCCCATCGCCCAGGATGGCATCGACATCCTGATGCGCGAAGCTGACGTAGACGTGCGGACGGGGCTGGCGCCGGCCGAGTTGCTGAAGATCATCTCTAACTACCAGGCGCTGGTCGTCCGCAGCGAGACGAAGGTGACGGCGGAGGTCTTTGCCGCAGGCAAGCAACTCCAGGCCGTGGGCCGCGCGGGCGTCGGCGTCGACAACATCGATCTGGCGGCGGCTACGGAGCGAGGCGTGATCGTTGTGAACGCTCCGCTGGGCAACACGATCTCCGCTGCCGAGCACGCGATTGGGCTGATGCTGGCACTGGCGCGGCACATTCCCGAGGCGAATGCCTCGCTCAAGGCGGGCGAGTGGAAGCGGTCGAGCTTCAAGGGCTACGAGGTGCGCGGCAAGACGCTCGGGCTCGTCGGCTTGGGCAACGTCGGCTCCGAGGTGGCGAAGCGCGCGAAGGGCCTCGACATGATCGTCGTGGCGCATGACCCATACATTTCGGCGGAGCGCGCCGCCGTGCTCGGCGTCGAGCTGGCGTCGTCGCTGGATGAGCTGCTGTCGCGCGCTGATTTCCTCTCGTTGCACACGGTCGCGCCGGATCAGATCATCGGCGAGCGCGAGCTGCTGAAGGCGAAGAAGTCGCTGCGTCTGATCAACACCGCGCGCGGCAATCACGTTGATTACGACGCGCTGTCGCGTGCGATCGACGAAGGGCGCGTTGCGGGAGCGGCGCTGGATGTCTTCCCGGAGGAGCCGCCGGATATGGCCAGCCCGATCCTGCACAACGATGCCGTGATCGTCACGCCGCACCTGGGCGCGCTGACGGCGGAAGCGCAGGAACGCGTCGCCGTTGATGTTGCCGAGCAGATACTGGCGATCCTGCGGGGCGAACCGGCGCAGTACGCCGTCAACGCGCCTATGATCGCCGCTGAGACGATGACGGCGCTGGCGCCCTTCGTGCCGGTCGCGCTCACCGTCGCGCGGCTGGCGACGCAGCTCGCACACGGGCAGATGGGGAACATCGAGATCGACTACCTCGGCGAAATCGCCCAGCACGACACAACTCCGATCAAAGCGTCGGTGATCCGTGGCCTGCTGCAGGGCATCAGCGAAGAGAACGTGACCATCGTCAACGCGAATCTCATCGCGGAGACGCGAGGAATGAAGATCGTCGAGCGTAAAGGGCCGGGGGAGGACGTGTACGCGAACCTCATCCGTGTCCACATCCACACGAGCGCAGGCGATACGGACATCACCGGCACGGTGGCGCACGACGGCCCGCACATTGTGGCGATCAACGACTTCTGGGTGGATATCCCGCCGGGTCAGGGATGGCTGCTGCTCTGCGAGAACCAGGACCAGCCGGGCATGATCGGCGCGGTCGGGACGTTTCTGGGCAAGCACGACATCAACATCAGCTTCATGCGCGTCGGCCGGACGGGCGTGCGCGGCAAGGCGCTGATGGCGGTGGGCATGGATGACCCGATCTCGCCCGAGCAGATCGAAGAGTTGCTGTCGATCCCGAATATCCTGTCGGCACGGGTAGCGCGCTTCGACTGAATCGGATGGAGCGCGGGCGCCCCGCCCGTCCTACGCAGAGGGGAGAATGCTGTGATGCGCGCACGCGTGATGGCCGTCCTTTCACTTTCGATTCTGCTGCTTGCGGGCGGCTGCGCGAACGAGGCCGGTGCGCCTGAGGCGACCGGCGTTCCGGCAACAGCGACGCGCCCTGCTGCCGCACCCGCGGCTAGTTCCGTCGCGACACTCGGCACCGCCGTCAGTTCGCCGCCTCAGGCAGCTTCGACGGCGACTCCTACGGTGATCACGCCCGCGCCTGCAGGCACATCGATCACGATCAGTGCGGTTGGCGATATCAGCCTTGGGCGGCAGGTGGTCGAGCGCATGGAGGCGAACGGCGCGGACTACCCGTACGCGCTGATCGCCCCGCTGATGACGGGCGATATCGGCCTCGCGAACCTCGAGGGGCCGCTGACGGATCGCGGCGAGATCTGGCCGAAAGGCTACAACTTCCGCACACCGCCGCGCTTCGCGCCGGGGCTGCTCGCGGGACGCTTCAACGTCGTATCGCTCGCCAACAACCACGCCATGGATTACAACGCGATCGGGCTGCAGGACACCATCGTCGCGCTCGACGCCGCGGGCGTGAAGCACGCGGGCGGCGGCGACTCGCTCCAACAGGCGCTGATGCTCGATGTGCGCGGTGTACGGGTCGTGTTTCTCGCCTGCGCGCTGACGCCAGTCGAGGGCGGTGGCTTTGACATTCAAGCATGGGCAGTTCGGCCCGGCGTCATCGGGATCACCGTCTGCGATGCGGCTCTCATCGGCGAGCAAGTTGCCGCCGCGCGCCGGGTCGCCGACTTCGTCATCGTCGCCGTGCATGCGGGCGATGAGTACCGGAACGAGCCCAACGCAACGCAGCGCGATCTGGCCGATGAGGCGTTGGCGGCTGGTGCTGACGTGTATCTTGGCGCGCACGCGCACGTCGTACAGCCAGTCGAGCAGCGGGGATCGCAGCTCATCGCGTGGGGGCTCGGGAACTTCATCTTCGACCTGGACGAGGTCGACCTGGCGAACATCCCCGAGCCGCGCGTGTCGCTGATCCTGAACGTGACGCTGACGACGGGCAGTGGCGTCACGGCATGGGATGCCGTGCCGGTCACGCAGGACGCGGAGGAAGATCGGCCGCGGCCGGCGACGGCGGACGAGGCAGCGATCCTGCGTGGGTTGATCGAGCCGTAAGCAAGCGTCGAGCGAGCTAGGTCGTGGCGAGGGCTTTCAGCCCGCGTCGTGCGCGTCGCAAGGAGAGCATCGTGGATCTGGGACTACGTGACCGTGTCGCGATCGTCGGCGGAGCTAGCGAAGGTATCGGGCGTGCGACGGCAAAGATGCTGGCGATGGAGGGGTGCCGGATCGTGCTCGCGGCGCGGCGCGAGGCTCAGCTGGAGATGGCGGTTGAACGTCTGCGTGCAAGAGTCCCCGGGGCAGCGATCATCGGCGCGTCGTGCGACATGTCGTCCCAGGCAGACATCGAGCGGCTGGTGGCGCGCACCGTCGCGGAGTTCGGAGGCATCGATATCGTCGTGAACAACGCCGGTGGGCCGCCGTTCGGCCGGTTCGAGCAGCACGACGACGATGCCTGGCGCAAAGCGATCGACACGAACCTGATGAGCGTCGTCTGGACGACGCGCGAGGCGCTGCCGTACCTCAAGCAGTCGGAGCAGGGGCGGATCATCAACATCACGTCGGTGGCGGTGAAGGAGCCGATCGACGGGCTGATTCTCTCGAATTCCGTGCGGGCGGCGACGACGGGGCTGGCGAAGACGCTCTCGAAGGAGCTGGGGCCGTCGGGCATCACGGTGAACAACGTCGCGCCGGGGTGGACGCTGACGGACCGCATGCGGCCGATCATCGAAGCGCAGGCGCAGGCAGAAGGCCGTCCGTTCAACGACGTACGCGACGAGCGGGCGCGGCGCATTCCTGTACAGCGCCTCGGTGAGGCGGAGGATGTCGCCGCGACGATCGTCTTCCTCGCGTCGGCACAGGCGCGTCAGATCACGGGGCAGACAATCACGGTCGATGGCGGCGCCGGGGCTGCGTTGATGTGAGGGGAGTTCGCAGTTTTCAGTTCGCAGTTCACAGTGGGCCCTCATGAACGTCGGCGAGTTCCAGTAGTTCGGCGACGGCGCCAGACTCCGCTAGCAGCGGCAGGTGCTCGACGCGGACCGGGTCGGCGCGGTAGGCGTCCAGCGCTTGCTGCGACGGGAACGACAGCATGTGCACTTCGATACGGCCGTCGGCGCTCCGCAGGCGGCGTTCGAGCTTACCGCCGTAGTTCGGCATCAGCGGCAGCACGGCGGACTCGAATCGCTGAAACGCTGTGACGCCCTCGGCGGGGATGCGCACGATCTGCACGAGCATCATGAGTGAGTCCTTCGAGGCAGCGCGTTGGGATCAGGCGTAGCCGTCGGCGGCGGTCTCCCAGCCGGGGACGAACTTGCGCCACTCCTCCTCGCTGCTCAGGTAGGGATAGACGACGTAGTAGCTCGTGACGCGCGGCTGGTACGGCTCCGTCAGCAGCAGCATCTTCGCTTCTTGCGGCGTGCGGCCTGCCTTGCGATGGTTGCATGACTTGCAGGCCGTCACGAGGTTCTCCCACGTGTGCCGGCCGCCTCGAAAGCGCGGGTTCACGTGATCGAGCGTGAGGTCGCGCTGGCCGCGACGGCCGCAATACTGGCAGGTGTAGCGGTCGCGGTTGAAGACTTCGCGGCGCGAAAGCCGCATCTGCGGGCGCGGCCGCTTGATCAGGTGCATCAGCCGGATAACGGAAGGCAGCGGGAACGCGCGAGTCGCCGAGCGCAGATGGCCGAGGCCGTGCTCCAGCACTTCCGCCTTGCCCCGGTCGACGAGAACGAATGCTCGCGTCGCGTTGCAGACGTTTAGCGGTTCGTAGTTCTGATTAAGGACGAGGACGTTCGTCGCTGTCATCGCCATTCCAATCGTGCCGAATCATATCAAAGCGCGAAAACGGCAGGCAACGATCGGCTGGAGGCTGTACACAACGAGCCCGTGTGCCTAGAATCGCCCTGATTCACGAATAACACTCCGGCACAACCCGGCGTCAAGCATGAGAGGACATCCAAATGGCCACGCGCGAAGAAGTGATCAACGGTCTGTCAATGCTGATCCAGGAGGGGCACCGGGTCGCCAACGACCTGACGGACGCCCAATGGGATCTCGTCGTGGACCTGGACGGCTGGAAGGCCCGCGAAGTGCTCGCGCACATCGCCGGCGTAGGCGGCATGGTCGTGCCGATGGTCAGCGGTATCGTGAGTGCGCCCGCCGGCTCGGATGGATTCGCCGGGATCGACATCGACCAGATCAACGCAGGCGTCGTCGCGTCGAAGGCCGGCAAGACCGCCAAGGAGCTTGCGGACGAGCTTGAAACCGCATATCGCGGCGTGATCGACTTCGTGAAGAACGCGCCGGACGACGTGCTGGCGAAGCGCGTGACGGTAGCGGGGTACAAGGACGTGCCGGTCAGCGACATCGCGATCCGGATGGTCGTGATGCACGGCCTCGCGCACATCTACAGCGTGTACAGCAGCGTCATGAACGCTCGCTGAGGCACGCCCGCATGGAAGACGCCGCTATCGCCGCTGCACTCGACGTGTTCGCATCGACCCCGGCTACGCTGCGCGCGTTGTTGACGACGCTGCCCGACGAGATCACGTCCGCGCCGGCGGATGAAAGCTGGTCGCCGCGCGATGTCGTCGCCCATCTCGCATCGCTGGACCCGCTGACGATGGTCGGGCGGGTGCGGGCGATCGTCGAGCAGGATGCGCCCGCGCTGCCGGAGATCGATGAGCACCAGGTGCTCGAGCAATCCGGGCTGCGCTCGCTGCCCCTGGTCGAGGTTCTGGATCGGATGACACGCCAGCGTGCGGAAGCGCTGCCGTGGCTGCGCGCCCTCACGCCCGTGCAACTCCGTCGCACGGGCGTCCACGGTGCGATAGGCGAGCTCAGCGCGGCGGAGATCATCCATCACAAAGGCTGGCACGACCTGCTGCACATCCAGCAGATCTGCCGCATGCTGGCCATCCCGCTGGACGCCGGCAGCGGAGCCATGCGCCAGTACCACTGAGCCACGGACCCGCGGCGATGGGCGTTTGGCCCGTTCGGTCCAGCTCGCAATGAAATCTCCGCGTCGGCACGTCATAACGCTATTGACGCGCGCGCTGATCAGCGTATGATTTGATAAGAAGCACACACGCTTTACTCTAACCTCGTCGCACTACTTCCGCCGGCCCGGTGAGCCGGCACGTCTATCCGCGCGCAAGGAGTTCCGCTCATGTTTCGAGCATGGATGCAGCCGTTGGTCGTCGCCGCGCTCGTCGCGCTGGCTGGGGGGTCCATCATTGTGGCGCGGCTCGTCGATCCCGCGGACGTGTCGGCGCACGTTGCGCCATCGCCAACGGCGCCAAGCGGGACACGCACCGCCGAAGCGACCCACGGCCCGCAGGGGACGCGCACGGTCCTAGCCACGCGTACGGCCGTCCCGACGACGACGGCGGCCGCGACCCGCACGACGACCGTCGGCAGCACGCGCACGTCAACCAGTGGTACGAAGACATCCGTGCCGACGGCGAGCACGACGGCGGAGGCGACTGGCGAACCGACGGAGACGACAACGCCGGCGAACGACACGCCGACGCCGGACTCTGAATCCAGTGCGACTCCCACGCCAGCATCTGGTGACACGCCGACGCCAGCATCCGGCGACACGCCGACACCCGCGTCCGGTGACACGCCCACCCCCACGCCGGCATCCGGTGAGACGCCGACTCCGGCGACCGGTGATACCCCCACGCCGGCGTCGGAAGATACTCCGACCCCGGCATCGGAAGACACGCCGACTCCGGCATCCGAAGACACCGCCACGCCTGTACCGACGGCTACGGCTACGACCGGCGCCGAAGGCTCGGTTACGCCGCTGTCGACGGAGACGCCCACGGCCACCAACACCGCAGTCGGAAGCACCAACACACCTGTTCCAACCTCGAGCGCGACTCAGAGCGCGGGCACAAGCACCCCGGCCAATACGGCGACGCGCACCCGGACGCCGAATGCGACTTCGACGACCATTGCCAAGACGAACACCGCCGTGGCGCGGACGTCAACGGCAGCGGCATCGCAAACGGCCCCGGCGGCGACGACGACGCAGGTTCGCGTGGTGCTCGAGAACGTCGCGACGCCGTCTCGCGACCGCACCATCGCCGTGCTGCCCGAGGCGGGGAGCGGGGGCGGTCCCGGAGGCCTGGGTGACGGACTGCTCGTGCTGGCGATGGGCGCTGCGGGCTTGCTCGGTGGCGCGATCGTCGTCACGGCGCGTCGCCGTCGCGTGGAGTAGCGTCACGGCACCAGATTCGCTGCGGCTTGTCGCTGCTGCGTGAAGATGCGGAAAGGCTCGCGCGATCCGCGCGAGCCCTCGCCGTTGTGCTCGTAGAGAGCGCTGGCTCTCGAATGGACGTAATGGCTCCCTGGGCAGGACTCGAACCTACAACAAATCGGTTAACAGCCGATTGCTCTACCATTGAGCTACCAGGGAATGGCACTCGGGACTTGCGTCCGGCGATGGCATCGTAACGAATCTGTTGCCCCCTCTCAAGACGGGTTGTCCCTCACTCTTGCCGCTGCACACCTCTGCTACGATTGATCGAAAGGCAGGTGGAGGTGTCAGAAGGGCGCGAGATCCTGCGCACAGAGGGGCTCTCGAAGCGGTACGGCCGGATCCAGGCCGTGTCGGACATGGACTTGCGCGTCTACGACAGCGAGGTCTACAGCTTCCTTGGGCCGAACGGCTCCGGCAAGAGCACGACCGTTGGCATGATCCTCGGGCTGGTGCGGCCGACGCGCGGCCGGGCGCTCGTCTTCGGCAGCGACATGGCGACACACCCATGGCCGGCGTTGCGCAAGATCGGCGCCGTCATCGAGGCGCCCGCGTTCTACCCGTATCTCTCCGGCTACAACAATCTGAAGGCGCTTGCGATCACGCTGGGCGGTATCACGAACGCGCGAATCGACGAGATGCTGGAACTGGTCGGGCTGCGCGATCGCGGGCACGACCCATACAAGACGTACTCGCTCGGCATGAAGCAGCGGCTTGGCATCGCATCCACACTGTTGCGTGACCCCGAATTGATCATCCTCGATGAGCCGACAAACGGGCTGGATCCTGCGGGAACGCGGGAGGTGCGCGATCTCATCCCGCGGCTGGCACGGCAGGGGCGCACGGTGTTTCTGTGCAGCCACCTGCTGCACGAGGTGCAGGCCGTCAGCGACCGCGTGGCGATTGTGAAGCGCGGACGTATGGTGGCGCAGGGGACGGTCGCGGAACTGCTGGGCAGCGGTCAGTACTTGCGTATGCGCGCGGCGGACAACGAAGCTCTTACACACGCGCTGGCCGGCGTGCCGTTCATCAGCGCTGTCGAGCGCGTCGACGGCTTCGTGCGCGCGACGGCCCCGGTGGCGAAGGCGGCGGAGTTGAACCAGGCGCTCGCTACGCTGGGCATCTATGTCTCGGAACTGACGCCGTGGGAGATGGACCTGGAGAGCGTGTTCATGGAACTGACGGGCGAGGAGGCCGAAGCGTGAGCATCCAACGCTTGATGGCCGGCGAATTCTTCAAGCTGCGGAAGCGGATGATGACGTGGATCCTCGCGGCGATCATCGTCGGGCTGATCATCCTGCTCTATTCGATCCTGTGGAGCATCTCTGGGAAGGCCGGTGGCTACTTCGACCGCGACCTCGGACGGCGGGTGCAGTACGAGGAGCTGCGCCGCGGCATCTTTCTCCAGGCGGGCGTCCCATTCGCGCTGCAGATCATCGCGCAGTTTGGCTCGCTGCTCGCTGTGATCTTTGCGGCAGGCGCGGCGGGCAGCGAATACTCGTGGGGCACCGTGCGCCTGATGGCGACGGCATCGAGCGGGCGGCTACGGCTGATCACGGCCCGGCTCATCGTTGTATGCGTCATGGTGGCGTTGGGGACGCTTCTGGCTGTAGTCGTCGCGCTGGCGTACAGCGCGGTGATTACGGCGTACTACGGCGGCGCCGACTTCAGTTTCATCACGAGCGAGTTCCTCCGGGAGCAGTTCCTGTCGTGGTTGCGCACCGTGTACGTGATGGCGCCGTTCGTCGCGCTAGCGTTCGCCGCTGCCGTGATCGGACGCTCGACGCTTGCCGGGGTCGGCGTGGGACTCGCCGTTTCGTTCCTTGAGCCGCTGATCGGCAGCCTGATGCGGCTGGGCGGCCCGCGCTGGGAGAACGTCCCGAACTACCTGATCTCCGCGAATCGCAGCGTGGTGTTGGCGCAGAACAAGCTGCCGGCGGGGCTGCCGGAGTTCAGCTTCGGGCCGTCGAAGCGTGACCTGGAGCGGCAGGGCGCCTTCTCGCCAGAGGCGGCGGCAATCACGCTAGCGCTGTACACGGTCGTGTTCCTGCTGGCGGCGTTCATCGTGTACCGGCGGCGCGACATCACATCAGCGAGCATGGGATAGGGGCGGTTCTGCGAACGCGCTTGCGTCGCTATACTCGCGCGTCCCCGATACGCGAGCAACAAGGAGTGGTCATGGCGGTCAAGTGGAGCGCGGTCGCGCCGTATATCGAGAACGGGTTCGCTTCGGGCGGGCAGATCGTGCGCGGCCCGATCGTGGATGCGGCCGAAGACGACGGCGCGGCGGACGCGGTCGTCGACGCGCTCGACGGAATCGGCTCGCGCGTCTTCAACAGCGTCGACGACGCGAAGGCGTTCCTCGTCTCGCAGGGGTTGGTCGAAGACTAACCAAGGTTGCGTCGCACGAACGCACGAAGGCTGATCTGTTCGTAGCGGAGGAGCTTCAGCTCCGGTCGATCGCGGCTGAAACACCGATGTTGTTGCAAGCGCGTCGAGCTTCTTCCGTTCGGATCCACGATTCGATCACGACACGAACCTTTGAAGCGCGAGCCGAGGCGAACCGGAGCTGAAGCTCCTCCGCTACGGTCTTCCTACGCGCTGAAGCCAACGCTCAAGCGTTGGCTCCACGTCAATCCCAGCGCAGCAGCAACTGATACAGCCGAAACAGCAGGCGCGTGCTGTCCAGCGCGATAATGCCGGGCTGCTGGTTGAGTTTCGGCTTGACGTGCTCGAACAGGCGCAACTCATCGAAGTGCGCGCGCGTTCGCTCGTCGATCGCGTCGCGCAGCCGCCGGGACTCGGTGTACGGGATCACGGGATCCCCACGGTCGTGCAGGATGAAGAGTTCCGCCTTCACGTTGTCGATGCTGGTCTTCGGCGAGAGATAATCGAGCTCGGCGACGGCGTCGGGCGGCAGGTTGCGGATCAGGTCTGCGACGGCGCCCGGATCGCGGTTGGCAAGGAAGTTGTACGAATTGCGACCGACCGCGCTCAGCCCCGCCAGCTCTTCCGGGCTCAACCGCGGCCCGTCGATGTGGCCGCGCCCGGTGTTGTAGTCGGCCGCGTCGTAGTAGGGGTCAACGAAGGTGCGCGTGAGCAGATCGCGCTCGCGCGGGTTCTCAAGCCGGTCGATGATCTGGAGCGCCGCTACGCGATGGGCGTGGTAGCTCGGCTTCCACTTCTGGTCGACATCCCTGTACTGGATGTGGTCCGTCGCGATTGCTCCCAACGCTGTGAGCGCGTCGAAGTAGCCGCCGAACGAGACGACATGGTCAACCTGGTCGGCGATGCGGGGGTCGGCGGCGGCGACGAGCGCGAGCGAGCCACCGACGCTGGCGCCGAAGAATCCGACTCTGCTCGCATCGACCTCCGGTAGCTGCTGCACGTACTGGAACTCGGCGACGAGCGCATCGATCTCCTCAGGCTCGATGCTGAGCTCGTCGAGGCGGTCGCTGAACGGCATTAGCATCACGACGCCGGAGCGGGCCGCGTCTTCCGCGATGCGGACGAGGCGCGCGTCGTCGAGTGCCAGCGGCGGCGCGCCCATGGAGAAAACGACGCCGACGTGCCCGGCGCCGTGCGCGGGCGTATAGAGGTCAGCCTCAATGGAGCGCGGTCCGTTGCGGCTCTGGTAATCGATCGTGACGCGCTCGCGAGAGGGTACATCGGAGATGAGGTCGACCGGCCGGAATGGGAGCGGCACCTGGAGCACCATGTCGGGCAGGAAGATCGATGCTTCGACCGCAACACGTCCGTTGCGCGTTGAATTCAGCAGCACCGGCATGATCCCCAGGATCGCGAGGGACGCCAGCAGCGGCCACGTGCGGATGAGCAAGCGAAGTAGTCGCGGCCGTGGACGTTGGTGCTGCATGACGGTCAGTCTAAGCCGGGGCGCGCGGATGAGATACGCGACGGCACCGGTATACTCTGCCGATGCGTGTTCTGCGGGTGCTGCCAGAAGTAGTGCTGTGGCTGCTGATCGTAGCGACGGGCATCGTAATCGTTGCGGTGTACGGCGGCTTCGTCCATGGCGAGGATGCCATTGACCTGCGGACGACCGCGCCACGCGGAGGCGGGGCAGTCGTTGCGGCGACGCCGAGCGCGGCGCAGAACGCCGCGCTGGCGGCGGAGTCGGACGAGAGCACCGGCCTGCCGGGCCGCTTCGTGCCGACGCAGGGCCGGCAGCACACGACGACGTATCCGCTCGACAAGCGCGTGCCGTTTTGTCCCGAGCATCTCACCTCGGACGATTGCTACGCCTCGAACCCGCCGACGTCGGGCATGCACCTGCCGGTGCAGCGGAACATCCTGCTCGAAGACGGCAATCGCCTGAACATCCCTCCGGACCCGAATGTCTACGACTTCGCGATACCTCGCGAGTCGATCCCTCACCTGGAGGAGCATGCGGGCGTATACGTCGGCTACAACTGCTCGAGCGACGCGTGCGACGACACCGTACAGCGCATGACGGATCTCGTCAGCCAGGAGCTTTCGCTGGGCGCGCGCGTCGTCATGTCCCCGGACCTCGATCTCGAAGAAGATACGATCGGGCTCGCTGCATGGACGCGCGTGGACAACTTCACGGCGGACGAGTACACGGACGAACGTGTGCGGACGTTCATCAAGGCGCATAGCTGCCGGTTCGATCCCGAGCTGTTCTGCCCGCAGACGCCCGTCAACTGAGCCACGCGCCGCGTGCCGAACCAGCGGCGCTATCTGGGTCAGAGTCGCTTGGGGCAAACGGAGTATTGTCGTCCAGAGCGAAGCGAATGACCTTCCTCGGACATCCACGGAAGTGCCAACACGGGCAAGATGCTTCGCGTCGCTCTGCATGACAGCGGCTCGCGCCGCATGCGCACCGCGCGACGGTTCGCTCGCACGGCCCAACCCAATGCCGTCTGCTAGCATTAACTCCCACCACGGTACCGAACGAGGAGATCCGTCATGGCAGACGTCTACGATCACATCGACGACGAGCGGAAGGCGTTCATCGAGGCGCAGCACATGTTCTTCGTCGCGACGGCGCCGAGCGATCCGAGTGATGGCTTCCCGAACCTGTCGCCGAAGGGGCGCACCTTGCTGCGCGTACTGAGCCCGAATCTCGTCGGCTACCTCGACTATCCGGGGAGCGGCAACCAGACGGCCAAGCACACCGCTGAGAACGGGCGCATCACCCTGATGGTCTGCAGCTTCGATGCGACGGCCGCCATCGTGCGCTTGCACGGCCGCGGGCGCTGCGTCGATCTCGACGCGCCCGAACTGCGCCAGTATCAGGCGGCCTTTCAGGATGATGTCCACCCGTACGTGCGGCAGGCGTTCTTCGTCGACGTCGAGAAGGTGCAGAAGTCGTGCGGCTACGCCGTGCCGAGATACGAGTACGTCGCCGACCGCGTGACGCTGGACAAGTCGTGCGAGCGGAAATACCTGCCGCGTGAGTTCAAGGACGGTCTGCCCGCAGCGGGTCCGTTGGTGGCGAAGGCGGGTTAGGTTCGGCCGTGCTGGTGTCGTCCTGCGTGATGGTGTCGTCCAGAGCGAAGCGAAGGACCTTGCTTGTTCTGGCGCGACGCTCCGTCCCGCCAAGCAACCCTGTGCCAACTCGCACTAGATGCTTCGCCTCGCTCCGCACGACAGACCGCGAACTGCGAACTGCCAAGTGCGAACCCGCTTGTGAAAGATTGCCGCGCTACGTATGGATGCGAATCTCAAGCTCATTGACTGGGCCGGGAAGGTGATCGATGTCGTCATCGATCGACCGCTCCACAGCGCGCATCCACAAGAGCCAGATCTCATCTACGAGGCGAACTACGGCTACGTCCCCGGAACATCCGCGCCGGACGGCGAAGAGCTCGATGTCTACGTGCTGGGTGCCGACGAACCCCTGGAACGGTGCCAAGCTCGGGTGATCGCAATAATCCGACGCCGCAATGACGTAGAGGACAAGCTCGTGGCCGTGCTTGCTGGCGAATGGGACGAGGCGTCGATTGTCCGAGCGACGGAGTTTCAGGAGCGATTCTGGGACTCGTGGGTCGAGCTTCCCGCTTGAGGGCGCCTGACTTTGTGAAAGATTGCCCAATCGGGCGATGATCGGTCAGACTGTGGCAACGATGGTGCAAGAAACGATTCCACTGCTGGGACAGGATGCGGACCCGGGCATCGATGCCGATGTCGAGCAGAATATCCTGCTCACGGGCGTCGATACTGTGATGAACTGGGCGCGCTCGTCGTCACTCTGGCCGACGATGTTCGGGCTGGCCTGCTGCGCGATGGAGATGAACGCGACGGCGACGCCGCGCTACGACATCGCCCGCTTCGGGGCGGAGATCTTCCGCGCGTCGCCGCGGCAATCGGATCTGATGATCGTCTCCGGCACGTGTACGTGGAAGATGGCGCCCGCCATTCGCCGCATCTGGATGCAGATGCCGGAGCCGAAGTGGGCGATCTCGATGGGCGGCTGCGCCATCATGGGCGGACCGTTCGCGTACGGCTATAGCGTGCTGCCCGGCGTCAACCTCATCGTGCCCGTCGACGTCTACGTGCCCGGTTGCCCGCCGCGGCCGGAGTCGCTGCTCACCGGCCTCATCATGCTCCAGAACAAGATCATGGACTCGAGGGTCACGGGCCAGCGCGTGCGTCCCGAGCCCGACGGCGACTTCAGCGCCTACCTACCGCCCGAAGACCCGATCCGCCTCGAGCTGGAGTCTCTTTTTCCGCCGTTCCCCGCCTTCGATCCCGCGCTCTCGCAGGTGTAGTCGAAGCGGTCAGCCGGTCAGTTTCCAAACCCCATATCGCCCCTTCACTCCGCGAACAGGAACTTCCGTACAAGACTGAGTTCGGTGCGCGCGTCTATGCTTCCGTTCGTGGACCGCCCTTGCGGTGAGCGGCGGTCGCGGCGATGATCGACCACCCGGATCGAACCACCGGACGCTGACGGGAGCGAGCACGCGTGATCGCGCGGATCTATCGGTCGGACGAGTGGAAGTTCTTCGGCGTGCTGCCTCGCGCGGAGGTGCGGCTGGCGGTGCTGTGGTGGACGCTGATCGTGCTGCGCGGCGTGCTGCCGGTCGTCTTCGCCATCACCATCGGCGTGCTGGTGACCGCGGTCAAGAACGGTGACTCGCTCGCGATGCCGCTTGTCGTGTCCGGCGCCGTGTTCATCGTGCTGCAGATGCTGACGCCGCTGCACGTCGCCGTGAGCGCCAATGTGGGCAGCAAGACCTCCGCCTGGCTCAACGATCGCCTCACCACTGCGTGCGTTGGCCCGCCCGGCATGGCGCACCTGGAGCGCCCGGAACTGACCGACGATCTGACGATGGCGCGAGACTTCGATCTAGGCATCTCCGGGCCGCCCCTGACGATCGGCATGGACTTCATTGCGAGCGGGCTCGTCGAACTGGCGAGCGGGATTGCGGCCGCGGTCGTCCTAGCGCGGTTCCACTGGTGGGCGCCGTTGCTCGTCGGCGGCGCGTGGCTCTCGACGCACGTGCTGTTGCGTGAGAGCTCGGTGTGGCGCGACCGCAACACCGATGAAGTGATGGAAGCGCAGCGCCACGCGGACTATGCGTACCGCCTGGCCGTCGACCCGCCGGCGGCAAAGGAGATTCGCCTGTTCGGGCTGGCAGGCTGGACAGTCGAGCGCTTCACGTCGCGGCGCAGGCGGCTGCTCGACCTGCAGTGGCACGCTACGCGTCTGCGCGAGCGGTCGGTGGTCTGGTGTCTACTGCTCATCGTCGCCGCGAACGGGCTCGTGTTCTGGGCGATCGCGAACGATGCGTCAGGGGGCGATATCAGCCTCGGCGCAGCTGTGGTGTACGCGCAGACGGCAGTCGGCGCCAGCGCGCTCGCGGTCGGCGGCTTCAGCTGGGCGCTCGCGTTTGCGTCGCAGCCGGTCGCGGCCGTACTGCGACTCGAGGCCGCGATGCGGCCTGTCGGCGCGCTCGCTCCGGGCACGCTGGGCGCTGCAGGCATGCCGGCGCGCGACGTGCGCTTTCGCGATGTGAGCTTCGCGTACGAAGCGAGCGCGACGCCTGTGCTGGATGGATTCAACCTGACGATTCCGGCCGGCACATCGATGGCGATCGTCGGTCAGAACGGCGCGGGTAAAACGACGCTCGCGAAGCTGCTCTGCCGCCTCTACGATCCGGGATCCGGAACGATCGAAGTCGACGGCGTCGATCTGCGGCACCTCGACCTCGTGGCGTGGCGCGATCGCGTGACGGCGGTGTTCCAGGACTTCATCCGCTACGAGTTGACGCTGCGCGAGAACGTAGCGCCGCGCGGCGCGCCGGATGCGGAGATCCTTGCCGCGCTCGATGAGGCCGGCGCGGCTGACCTCGCGCAGCTGAACACGATCCTCTCGCGCGCGTACCCGGACGGCATCGAGCTGTCCGGCGGGCAGTGGCAGCGGATCGCGCTGGCCCGCGCGTTGTGCGCCGTCCGCCTCGGCGCGGGCGTCGTGCTGCTGGACGAACCGACGGCGCAGCTCGATGTGCGTGGCGAGGCGGAGATCTTCGAGCGAGTGCTGGAAGCGACGCGCTCGTGCACGACGATCCTCATCTCGCATCGCTTCTCGACGGTGCGGCACGCGGATCGCATCTGCGTGCTCGAGGCGGGACGCGTCGTCGAGCTGGGATCGCATGACGAACTGATGGCGCTCGGCGGACGCTACCACACGATGTTTGAGTTGCAGGCATCACGCTTCGGAGAGGAGGAGATCGATGGCGACACCGAATGACCTCCCTCCCTCGATCAACTCGCTATGGCGCTCGCTGAAGCTCGGCTATCGTGCGGAGCCGCTGCTCTTGGTCGTGTCGTTCGGCGTGACGATGGCAGCGGCGTTGCCCGATGCTCTGTTCGCGCTGTGGCTGAAGCTGTTCGCGAACGGCATTCAAGACGGCCAGAGCGACCGCGTTCTGATCGCCGCAATCGGACTGGGTGCGTCGGCGGCCGCGGGATGGTTCTTGAAGATAACGGGCGACCGCATGCAGCGGCGCTTCCGTGATCGCGCGACTGTGACGATCGAAGCGCATGTCGCGCGGCTACAGGCGACCGTTGCCGGCGTCGAGCACCAGGAACGGCCGGAGTACCTCGACCGGCTTTCGATGCTGCGTGATCAGGTGTTCGCGCTGAACCATCTGTACATGTCGTTGTTTGGCGTCGCGGGCTGGATCCTGCGCCTCGGCGTCACGATCGTCCTGCTCGTGTCGATCCATCCCGCGCTGGCGCTGCTCGCCCTGGCCGCCATTCCGACCGTTGTCGTGTCGTCGTGGCGTTCGGGCGCTGAGCGCGTGGTGGAGGAGCGCGGCGCGGCGCATAGCCGGCTGGCGCGCCATCTCTTCACGTTGGCGACGACCGCGCCGCCCGGCAAGGAAGTGCGCGTCGCGGGTATCGGCCAGCGGCTCGTCGACGAACGGCGTGCCGTGTGGGAGCGCTGGTACGCGCCCGTGGCGCGCGCTCGCTGGACGACTGCGGTGTTGCAGTCGGGGGCATGGGCGCTGTTCGGTGCCGCGTACGTTGGTGCGATCGTCTTCGTCGCGTCGGGTCTCGATGCGCCCGTAGGTGACGTGCTGCTCGTGCTGGCGGCGGGCAGCAGGCTCTCGCAGTACCTCGGCGCTACCGTCGGCGAGGTCGGATTCCTGCGCGGTATCTGGCTCGACTCGTCGCGGCGGCTCGCCTGGCTCGAGGACTATGCGGCTGCGTCGTTGGAGCACGCCGACGCGCGCGCTCCGGAGCGGCTCGCCTCCGGAATTCGATTCGAGGATGTCTCGTTCCGCTATCCGGGCACGGAGCGGCTGGTGCTGGAGCACGTCTCGCTCGACCTTCCGGCGGGCGCCGTCGTGGCAGTGGTGGGCGAGAACGGCGCGGGCAAGACGACGCTGGTGAAGCTGCTCTGCCGGTTGTACCGGCCGACATCGGGTCGCATCACGGTCGACGGCGTCGATCTGCTGCAGGTGCCTGCTGAGGAGTGGCGCGAGCGGCTGGCCGGCGCGTTCCAGGACTTCTTCCGGTTTGAGTTCGCCGCGCGCCACACCGTGGGCGTCGGCGATGTCGAGCGGCTTGAGGATCGGCCGGCCGTCGCGATGGCGGTGGGGCGCGCGGGTGCGGATGACGTGGTCGAACGGCTGACGCGCGGGTTGGATACGCAGCTCGGCCCGACTTGGCGCGAGGGCGTCGATGTGTCGTTCGGGCAGTGGCAGAAGCTCTCGCTGGCGCGCGGCTTCATGCGCGACCGCCCGCTCGTGCTGGTGCTGGATGAGCCGACAGCGGCGCTGGACGCCGAGACGGAGCACGCGCTCTTCGAGCACTACGCCGCCGCGGCGCACAACCCGCAGGACGATGCCGACGGCCGCATCACGATCCTCGTGTCGCATCGCTTCTCGACGGTGCGCATGGCGGACCTGATCGTCGTGCTGGACGGCGCGCACGTCGTGGAGGTTGGCTCGCACGAGGATCTGCTCGCGCGGCATGGACAATATGCGGAGCTGTACGGCATCCAGGCAGCCGCGTACCGATAAGGGATCGACGATGGCGCTTCCGTTCGCACCGCCCGTCGAGCCGATGCTGGCGAAGCTGGCGGACACGATCCCGTCCGGGGATGAGTGGCTGTATGAGCCCAAGTGGGACGGGTTCCGCGGCATCGTCTTTCACGATGACGACGCCTATATCCAGAGCCGCGATCTGAAGCCGCTCGCGCGCTACTTCCCGGAGCTGCAAGCGGAACTCGAGCGCGTGCTCCCTCGGCCGCTTGTCCTCGATGGTGAAGTGGTGATCATGACCGATCACGGGCTCGACTTCGGCGCGCTCCAGCAGCGCCTCCATCCCGCCGAGTCGCGCGTGCTCAAGCTCGCCGCGGAAACGCCGTCGGCGTTCGTCGCGTTCGACGTGCTGGCGGATGGCGCACGTGATCTGCGCGATCGCCCGTTCAGCGAACGGCGCGCGCTGCTGGAAGAGCTCGCGTCAGAGATCCGGCCGCCGGTCTACATCACGCCGATGACACGCGATCGGACGGAGGCGCTCGACTGGTTCTCGCGGTTCGAGGGCGCGGGCCTGGACGGCGTCGTCGCCAAGCGTGGCAGCGATACATATCAGCCCGGCGTGCGCGCGATGCTGAAGATCAAGCATTTACGCACGGTCGATTGCGTCATCGGTGGCTTTCGCTGGAATCGCGGCGAGGAGGGACAGTCCGTCGGATCGCTGCTCCTCGGGCTCTATGCCGGCGACGGCGTGCTGCATCACGTTGGGCACACATCAAGCTTCAAGGCGGCGGAGAAGAAGGCGCTCGTCGAGACGCTGCGGCCGTACATCAGCGACGACGAGGCTGCGGGATTCGGGCAAGGGCGCACGCCGGGCGGCCCGAGCCGGTGGACCGGCGCGCGCGATATGGGTTGGATCCGCCTGCGGCCGGAGTTGGTATGCGAGGTGACGTTCGACCATCTGCAGGGCGACCGCTTCCGTCACGCCGCGACGTTCCGGCGCTGGCGCGACGACAAGCCGCCCCGGGTGTGCACGTTCGAGCAGATCGAGACGACCGCGCCGTTCCTGCTCGAACAGATCTTCTCCCGCTGATCGCCTCGAGGGCTTGCGCTCGATTCGGCTTGCCAAAATGAGACGCGAAGCGTGTGGCACAGCCGTCCCCGGCTGTGAGTCCGGCGAAGCCGGCCCGACGGATGCCAGCGCGCCAGCGAATCGCAACGCGGAAACAGCGCGCCTACGTCTTGCGGCGCCTGCTGGGCTGGACGCGCGGCGGTTCGCCGGCGGCCTTCGGGAACTGAGGCGGCCATGGCGCGTCGCCGAGGCCGTTCGACTCCTGCGTGGCTACGAGGTCGAGCAACGGCTGTAGCGAGAACGCCTGATCGTCAATGGTCGCGCCCGGATCGCCCCGCTCCGCGAAGCGCTTCGGCACCGTCTTGACGGTGAAGGCGGCAGGGTCTACGTCCGGCACTTCGTCCCAATCAAGCAGGCACGAGACGCGGGCGTCCGGCAACGGGCGGACGGAGTACGCGGACGCCACGGTTCGGTCGCGCGCGTTCTGGTTGTAGTCGATAAAGATGCCGTGGCGCTCTTCTTTCCACCACTTCGTCGTTGCCAGCGACGGTGCCCGCCGCTCGACTTCGCGCCCGATCGCTAGCACGGCTCGCCGCACGTCGCCGAAATCCCACTTCGGCTCGATGCGCACGTTGATGTGGATGCCGCGCGAGCCGGATGTCTTCGGATAGCTGCGGTAACCGAGTTCCGCGAGGACATCGTGCACGCACATCGCCACCTCGCGCACGTGGGCGAACGTAGCTTCAGGCGTCGGGTCGAGGTCGATG
>JANNPX010000027.1:0-55814 GCA_031400455.1 Chloroflexota bacterium
TCAGCGGGCGCAGTTCCACTTCGCCGGGCGCCAGCACGGATGTGATCGTCACATCAAGTGGAGCTGTCTGTAGCGTGCCTCTGCCGTCCGGTCCGCTGTAGGTGATCGATTGCGGAGGGATCGTGAGATCGCCCGTACGAAACGCCGTCAGCGTGTACCTGATCGTCGTGCGTGAGAGATTGTCGTGCGGCTCGGTGAGCGGCAGTGCGACCTCCACGATCTCGAACGCGCCGATATCGGCACCGAAGCCCGCGCCTTCGATAGCGGTGGCAGCGTCGTGATCGACGACGATGGTCAGCGTGATGCGGTCGCCGACTGTTGCGCTCGCCGGTGTGGCCGTCGCCGATACGATCGTCGGAGTTGCGGCCTGCGCGCCGCGCGCGGCGAACATGCACCCGATCGCGACGAACACGAAGGCGGCGACGCGGCATGCCGCCGTCACGCGCCCCCGGCGGCCGATTCGAGCAGCAGTTCGGTGAGCTGGGTGAGCGCGCTGTACGCCAGCACGACGTAGTCGCGGGGATGCAGATCCTCGAGCTTCTTCAGCGTCTCGTCGCGTGACTGCACCATGTCCACAACGTCGTCGGTGAAGTCGATCTTCACCTCCAGCTCGTACAACTCGCCGTCCTCGCCGACGACGATGCACCCCAGGTCGACGCGCTCGACTCCTTCGAGGCTCACCTCGACGGCATTCGTGAAGAACGCGCCGGGGAACGGGGGAAACGGCCGCAGCTCATGCGCCGTCTCCTGCAGCAGCAGCCGGAGTTGCTGCGCCGTCCGGTCGATGATCAGGTCAGCCTGCGCTTTGCGTGCCAGCGGATCGTTCATGTGACCAGTGTAGTAACTGGAGCGAGGGGTGAGTATCGCACCCTCGAAGTTCGGGGCTCGGTCCGCCAAGCCGAGCCTCCTCTCCACGTCGTGGAGAGGAGGTGCCCGAAGGGCGGAGGTGAGGTACTCGTGGCCGGCGGATGGGCTCGTCAAGGGACTGGTTGCCCGTCTGGAAGGGCATGCTAGAATCTATGCACAGCCAGTGCCGCCCAGTCGATTGCATAGATTTAGTGAGATTCCATGACCGCTGAACGCGAGTTGCTCCCTTCGTCGATGATCGCGCAGGATCGCTGGCTGACCCTGGGTCAGGGGTGCCGCCTGCTGAACGTCGATGAGTCGACCCTGCGACGCTGGGCGGACGCCGGTCAGGTGCGCACGTTCCGCACGCCGGGCGGCCACCGCCGCTTCGCGGAGAGCGACGTGCGCAGCATCGTCGACGGGCGCGGGAAGAAGCAGCAGCTTAACAGCGTCGGCGATCTGGCGACGAAGCGGATCCGGCGGCAAGTGCACAGCAGCCAGAACGCAGACTGGTATGCCACCGTCGATGATGCGCAGCGCGAGCGGCTGCGTGTGCTGGGCCGGGGGCTGATGACCTTGGTGGCGGACTACGTCGCCAAGCGTCGGCGCAAGACATCATTGCTCGAAGAGGCGCGCGCTACGGGCGCACAGTATGGTGCGGCACTCGAGGGCGCCGGCATGTCGCTCTCGCAGGCGATGCACGCCTTCACGTTCTTCCGTCGTAGCCTCGATCAGTCAGCCAAGCAGGCGCTGGCAAAGCAGGGCACACCGCCCGCGGAAGCTACGGACGTCTGTGAGCAGATTATGGCGCTGGCCGACGAAGTGCTGCTCGGCATCGCCGGTGCGTACGAACGCGTGTCCGCAGGAGGCTGACGATGCCACGCGACGCCATCGCCGAATGGGTACGCGCGCTGATGGGCCGCGAACCCGCATACGCAGCGTTCGCACAAACGTACGGCCTCCGCGTACCCGTGCCGCCTCCGCCGAGTGCCGGCGGCATCCGTGTTCAGCCGTTCGAATTGAGGAAGACGCGCGCGCTGCGGCGCCCGCCCAACGCTTCGGAGAGCGCACGCAGCGATCTCGCGCAGGCGATCCGGTTGCTCCAACGTCACAATCGACTCCTTCGCGTCAAGTTCGGCATCGGCTGGGCGGACGCCACGAATTTCGTGCTGGGTGAAGCTCAACGGCGCGGCGTCGCGACGTCGTCCGTGGCGCGCGCGCTGTCGCAGCAATTGCGAGCGGAGCGTGCGACTTGAGCGAGCAGCGCGGCCGGAGCCGCATGGGACCGTGGCGGCTGCTGGACATCATGCATGCCGCGATGCCGTTGCGTGGCGGAATGCTGGGTGGGTCGCCGAGGCTGCCCGAATACGGTCCGCCTGACGCTCCGATGAGCGCGGCCGACCCCGCGATTGAGCTGCCGGATTCGAACATCGGTGCAAACGAGTGGCAGCAGGCGATCCAGCGCGAGCGGGCCCGCCGCGTGCTGCGCGCGTGAGCATATAGGGGCGCAGCCTGCTGCGTCTGCTGGTGGAGATAGAACGTATCCGATGGCGCTATATCCGATCTTTGTGGAGATGAAGGGCCGGCCGGTGATCGTCATCGGTGGTGGGAACGTCGGCGCCGAAAAGGTGCGCGGGTTGCTCGCCGCCGAAGCGGACATCACGCTGGTCAGCCCCGCGCTGATCGATGAGCTGCGCGAGCACGCCGACGCGGGCCGTATCAAGCACATCGCGCGGGCGTACGTGGAGTCCGACCTGGACGGCGGCTACGAGTTCATCATGGTCGCCACGGACGATGGTGCAATCAATGCGGAGGTCGCCGCTGCGGGCAAGAAGCGCGGGCTCTGGGTGAACGCCGCCGACGACCCGAAGAACTGCGACTTTATCCTGCCGGCCGTGGTGCGCAAGGGGAAGATCACGATCGGCGCATCGACATCGGGCACTAGCCCTGCGCTGGCACGTCGCCTGCGCGAGGAGCTCGACGCGTACCTGACCGAAGACATGCCGGCGCTGGCCGATCTACTCGCCGAAGTGCGGCAGGAGATGCGCGCTCGCCGCATCAAGATCGAGAATGACACGTGGCAGTACGCCATCGACGGCCAGTTGCGCGTGATGCTCGCGCAGCGCCGCTACGGGCAGGCGCGCGCGCGGCTCATCGCGCGCCTCGGCATCGAGCTGGCGCCGATCGCGCCGGCCGACGGGAGCGTGTAACGATGCATATCTCCGTCGTCGGCATCTCGCACAAGACAGCGCCGGTCGCGGTGCGGGAGCACTTCGCCTTTGCGCCGAACGAGCTGCCGCCACTGCTCGAGCGGCTTGGTCAGCGCTATGCAGGCGCTGCAGTCATCTCGACGTGCAACCGCACCGAGGTGTATATCGCCAGCGCGCGCGGCGTCGGCGATGCGCGCCCGATCGTCGCGCTCCTCAGCGAGCTCAAGGGAGATGTGGCGATGGAGGGTGCGCCGTTCTTCGCGCTGACGGGCCGCGACGCGGCGCGGCACCTCTTCCGCGTCGCCGCGGGCGTGGAATCGATGGTCGTCGGCGAATCGGAGATCCTGGGCCAGGTACGGGGCGCGTTCACGGCGGCGACGGCCGCCGGCACGCACACACCGGCTATCTCGAGGCTGTTTCACACCGCGATTCGCGTCGGCCGCAAGGCGCGCACGCAGACCGAGATCGGCAGGCATGCCGTCTCGGTCAGCTCGACTGCCGTCGCACTCGCACGCAAGACTCTCGGAGACCTCTCGGGTCTGACGGTGCTGGTCGTCGGTGCGGGCGAAGCCGGCAGATTGACGGCTGCCGCACTCGCGAACAACGGTGTCGGACGGGTGCTGGTGACGAGCCGCACGGCCGAGCGCACTACCGATCTTGCCGCCGCGTTGAGCGCCGAAGCCGTGAAGTTCGACGCTCGCGCGAGTGCTGTCGCAGCCGCCGATATCGTCATCTCGTCCACCTCGGCGCCCGGATTCGTTATCGATGGTGCCATGGCCGAAGCCGCGATGTCCGGACGCGGCGGACGTCCGCTACTGCTCATCGACATCGCCGTGCCGCGCGACATCGATCCATCGGCAGCCAACCTCCTCGGCGTCCACCTCTGCGACATCGACGAGTTGCAGACCGTCGCCGAAGGCAACATGATCCGCCGTCGGAGCGCCGTGGCAGCCGCCGAGAAGATCATCGACGGCGACGTGACGAAATTCAGCGACTGGCTGCGATCGCTCGAAGTGGTGCCGACCGTGGCTGCGCTGCGCGAGCAGGCGGAAGCCGTGCGGATCGCCGAATTGGAGCGCACGCTCGCGAAGACGAAGATGAGCGCAACGGACCGCAAGCGCGTCGAAGCGATGACCTCCGCCATCGTCAAGAAGCTGCTGCACGGGCCGATCGGCAAGCTGAAAGAACCGGGCGAGGGCGAGCGCCACGTCCAATCGGCGCGCGTGCTCTTCGGATTGGACGACACTGAGCCTGCGGGCGACGCGCCCGTATGAGCCGCACGTACGTCATCGGCGCGCGGAAGAGCCAGCTCTCGCTGCGCCAGGTTGACATCGTTGTGGCTGCGCTGCTCGCAGCGCACCCGGACTGCCACACCGAATTCCGCGAGATTACGACGGAAGGGGACACGACGAAAGCGCCGCTCTCGCAGATCGGCGGGCTCGGCGTGTTCACGAAGGCGATCGAGGACGCGCTGCTCAAGCGAGAGATCGACATCGCGGTGCACTCACTGAAGGATCTGCCGCCGCTGCTGGCGGATGGGCTGATGCTGGGCGCCGTGCCGGAGCGTGGCGACGTGCGCGATGCGCTCGTGACGCGCGGTGCCCGACCGCTCTCGCAGTTGCGCAAGGGCGCGCGCATCGGCACGGGCAGTGCGCGGCGGGCGGCGCAACTGCGCGTGTTGCGGCCGGACGTGGAGATAGCCGATATCCGCGGCAACGTTCCGACGCGCATGGCAAAGGTGGAATCGTCCGAGTATGACGCCATCGTGCTGGCGATGGCGGGACTCGACCGCCTCCGTCTGACCGAGAAGGCAGCGCACATCTTCAGCATCGACGAGATGACGCCCGCCGTCGGGCAGGGCGCCCTCGGCGTGGAGGTGCGCGCCGACGACGCGGAGGCGATCGAGCTGGTGGCCGGGATCGATCACGCCGACACGCGGGCCGCGGTCACGGCCGAGCGCGCGTTCCTGGAGCATCTGGGAGCGGGCTGCATGATGCCGGTGGGCGCCCACGCGACGATCCTGGGGCCGGACATCCACATCCGCGGCATACTCGGTATCCCGGAAGGCGTTCGCGTCTCCGAGCGCCTCGGCCCGGTGCGGCAGTCGCTCGCGCTCGCGCGGCAGCTCTGTGACGATCTGCAAGCTCCCGCCACTCCCGCGTCCCATGACTGACAACCAGCGGCCCGGCCTCGTTTCGCTCGTCGGCGCGGGCCCGGGCGACCCGTCGCTGATCACGATCGGTGGTGCCACGCGCCTGCTCGAGGCCGACGTCATCGTCTACGACCGCCTCGCTAACCCGGCGCTCCTGGAGCATGCAGGCTCGGACGCGGAACGCATCTACGCCGGCAAGCAACCGGATCGCCACGCGATGTCGCAGGATCAGATCAACGCGCTGCTCGTCGAACTGAGCAGCGCGGGTAAGCGCGTCGTGCGGCTCAAGGGCGGCGACCCGTTCGTCTTCGGCCGCGGCGGCGAGGAGGCGGAGGCGCTGGCCGCCGCTGGTATCCCGTTCGAGATCATCCCCGGTGTCACGTCAGCCATCGCCGCGCCTGCGTACGCGGGCATCCCGGTGACGCACCGCGGGCTCGCGTCGTCGTTCGCCGTCGTAACCGGCCACGAAGATCCTGCGAAGGACGACTCCAGCATCGACTGGGCGCGTCTCGCGACAGGTGTCGACACGCTCGTCTTCCTGATGGGCGTCGAGCGCCTGTCGGAGATCGCGCAGCGGCTCCTCGAGCACGGACGCGCCGCATCGACGCCCGTCGCCGTTGTCGAATGGGGCACGCTGCCGCGCCAGCGCGTTGTGACGGCGACGCTCGAATCGATTGCGGACGCCGTGCGCGCGGCGGGCATCGGCTCGCCTGCCGTCACCATCGTTGGCGAGGTGGCGCGCCTGCGCGATGGTCTGCGCTGGTTCGACAATCGCCCACTGTTCGGGAAGCGCGCGCTGGTGACGCGCACGCGACAGCAGGCAAGCGAACTGTCGCGAGCTCTGGCCGCGCAAGGCGCTGAGGCGATCGAGCTGCCGACGATAGAGATCGCGGCGTCCTTCGACGAGCGGGCAGTTGCGGCTGCGATCGGCGATCTGCGGACATCCGGCTACGGCTGGGCGATCTTCACCAGCGCCAACGCCGTCGACGAGTTCATGCGCCACCTGCGCGACGCCGGCGGCGACGCGCGCGCGTTCGGGCGCACGCAGATCGCGGCATACGGCTCCGGCACGATGCAGGCGCTCGCGAAGCACGGACTGGTCGCAGATGTCATTCCGGAGCGCTACGTCGCCGAGGGGCTGCTGGCCGCGTTTTCATCGCGCATCATGCGTGGCCAGCGCGTCCTGCTGCCGCGAGCCGAAGGTGCTCGCCCTCAGATCGTCGACGGGCTCGAATCGATGGGCGCTCGCGTCGATGAGTTGACGCTGTATCGCGCGGACGTGCCGGCCAGCCCCGATATCGAAGGCCTGCGCCGCCTTCGCGCTGGCGATATCGACATTGTCACGTTCGCCAGCTCGTCCGCAGTGCGCAACCTGGTCGAGATGCTCGGCGGCGAAACGGCGCCGCTGCGCGCAACGACGATCGCCGCCATCGGACCGATCACAGCGCAGGCGGTGCGCGACGCGGGCCTCGAGGTCGGCGTGACGGCCGAGGAGTATTCGATCGACGGGCTGGTGGCGGCGCTGGTGGCTCGGTTCGCTTCGTTATGATCGTACGGGCGTTGCCGATGGCGTATCGTCGCGTCGCCGGACAGGCGGTGAATCGGCGATGTTCGGGATAATCGCACTCTGGGCGGTCGCGCTTCTCGCTGGCGCAGTGCCGGGCGCGGCGGCAGGTATGGCAACGCGGCGCGCCGTCAATCGTCCGATACTCATCATGACGGCCGTGGCGAGCGTCGTGTTCGGAGCCGCGCTCGCTGGAATCGCGATCTGGGCCGCCGACTGTCCGCGTTGTCAGCTCGGGACGCAGAACTCCAGGTCTGAGGCGCCGTTCTTTTTTGCGTACTTCTATGGAATCGCGCTTGCCTTTGCTGTGATGGGCCTCTGGACGGCTTCCGCTGCGGGCAGCAAGCTGCGACCTCCGGCGCGAGGGAAAGAGAAGTAGAATGGAACCATGCTTGATCTGACAACACGCGGCGATTTCGCGCGGCACCGGCGCTTGCGGCAGTCGGCGGGTGTGCGGCGGCTGGTGCAGGAGACGCGGCTTTCTCCCGCGGACTTCGTCTATCCGCTGTTCGTCAGGCACGGACGCGGCGTCCGCGACGAGATCTCGTCGATGCCGGGGCAGTACCAGATCTCGCTCGACCAGATCGGTCGCGAGGCGGCGGAACTGCAGGCGCTCGGCGTGCCGGCCGTGCTGCTCTTCGGGCTTCCCGCCGCGAAGGATGATCGCGGCTCCGAGGCGTACGACGATGCCGGTATCGTGCAGGACGCGGTGCGCGCCTTCAAGGACGCCGCACCGGATCTGGTCGTCATCACTGATGTCTGCCTGTGCGAGTACACGGACCACGGCCATTGCGGACTGATCGTCGACGGTGAAGTCGACAACGACGAGTCGATCGAGTTGCTGGCGCGCGCCGCGCTCTCCCATGTGCGCGCGGGCGCTGACATGGTGGCGCCGTCCGACATGATGGATGGCCGCGTCGCGGCGATCCGCGAGCTGCTGGACGGAGACGGCTACGTGCAGACGCCGATCATGGCGTATAGCGCGAAGTACGCATCGGCGTTCTACGGCCCGTTCCGTGTCGCGGCGGATAGCGCTCCGCAGTTCGGCGACCGGCGCGGCTACCAGATAGACCCGCCGAACGCGCGCGAAGCGCTGCTCGAGATTGAAGATGACATCCAGGAGGGCGCGGACATCGTCATGGTGAAGCCGGCGCTATCGTACCTGGACGTGCTATCGAAGGCGCGTCAGGCCTTCGACGTACCGCTCGCCGCGTACAACGTCAGTGGTGAGTACGCGATGGTGAAGGCGGCCGCCGCCAACGGCTGGATCGACGGTCCGCGCGCGACGCTGGAGATCCTCACGTCAATCAAGCGAGCCGGCGCGGACATCATCATCACGTATCACGCGAAGGAAGCCGCCGCGTGGCTGCGGGACGCGGGCAGGTAGCGTCGCCAAGCCGGCCCTTCTATCCCAGTGTTCGCTCCTGAACTCGGCAGGTGCTCACCCGTCGATGCGCTCGCTGCGTGATCGATCGCCCGCGCGTTCGCGCTGACGCGCCAGCAACTCGTTGCGAGCGGCGACCGTGTTGGGGTGAAGCGGCCATCCGACTTCGACCGCCTGTTCGACCATGTAGTTGAGGTGCGCGAGCATAGCAGCGTCGAGGTCCGTCTCCGCCAGTTCGGCGACTCGGTCGATGGCGTCGTTGCGTGCGCGCTTCATCGGCTCGATCTTGTCGGCGATGAAGATCAGCTTCTGTAGCGGCGTCATATCAGCGTGGGCGGTGGTGTGATACGCGACGGCGCCGAGGATGTCGGCGTCCACCACGTTGTACTGCTCGCGCAGTAGCGCCACGGCGAGCGGGCCGTGCATGAGAATCGGATCCATGCGATCGGCGTCGGTCGCCGCGTACGTCTGGTCGGCGGCGATGCCCAGCAGGCGATCGTTGTTGAGCGCCCGCAGCAGATCGTGTCCCAGCGCGGCGATGCGCACGCTCTGCTTGTCGATGCCGTGGACATCCGCCAACCGAAGCGCCTCGTCCACGACGCGTACCACGTGCTCGGCGAGTCCGGCGGGCACCTTCAGCAGTGCGGCGCGCAGCAGTTCTTCGGCATCGTTCACGCGGAATTCCTCCGTATTGCCAGTCTACCGTCTGCAGCCTATCGCTACGGGATCAGGCGAAGCGGCTCCGCGTCGTCGGCCGGTATCGGCGCCCAGTCGTGCTCCAGCGGCCGCGCGAGTCGATCGGCGAAGCGCTCGGCGCCGCGGTCGACATCGTCGTACTTCGTCTTGGCGTGCGAGATGTGGCTGCCGAGCGTCTCGAACTCGCGGCGGAACCGCGTGAAGTCGTCGTTGAGGCGCTCGAGGTGGCCGACGATGTCGCGCGAGCGCTCTTCGACCCGCAGCCCCTTGAGGCCGAGCACGAGCGCCTGCAGGTAGGCGAAGAAGCTGTTCGGCGAGCAGGCGATGACGCGCTTCCGCTGTGCGTACGCCTGCAGATCGCCCGCTTCGTCGCGGATCATTGACTCGTAGTAGACGTTCTCCGCGGGAATGTACATCAGCGCGAATCCGAACGTACCTTCGTCCGGAAGGATGTACTTCGCGACGGCATCGATGTGGCCGCGCACGTCCCGCGCGAAGTCGCGCCGTGCGAGGCCGCGCGCCGCGTCACTATCGGCATCGATAATGCGTCGGAATGCTGCGTCCGGGAACTTCGAATCGATCGGCACGAGTCCGCCGCCAATCAGCACGGCTGCGTCGACGATGGTGCCGTTGCGGAAGCGATGCTGAAGCGTGAAGTGCTCGTCCGGAAGGATGTCGGCGAGTAGCCGTTCGAGCAGCAATTCGCCGAACTGGCCGCGCGGCTTCGGGGCGCGCAGCATCTGCTGCAGGCCGGAGATATCGCGCCCGACCTCGAGCATCTGACGCGTCGATTCGGACAGGCGTCCGAGTTGCTGGTCAACGTTGTGCATCGTCTCGCTCGTGCCGGTCAACGACGACGTGAGCGATTGCTGCACGCCGCTGACGCCGGCGGTGAGTCGCGCATCGAGCGCTTGGAGTTGCGACTGCAGCGCCACTCGCGATTCGCGTCCTTCGTACCAGATGACGATGGTTGCGCCGAGCGAAGCCAGCACAAGAATGACGAGGAGCGTGACGATCATGGGCGCCTCCGGGTGCCCCGTACCGGCTTGGGGCGTATGATAGCGACGTCAACAACGCTCGCCATCATAGAGTAGAACAAGAGTTCTTGCCAGCGTACGCGGAGGCGCCAGCAACATGCGGCACAAGGTTCGGCTTGATGGGGTGGTGACGCCGGAGGACGCGCGGCGGGAGTACGTGTATCTGCCGTTTGAGATGCCCGCGGGCGCCCAGCGCATCGAAGTGAACTACCACTACGAGAATCAAGTCGAGGGCGCGCAGGAAGTCAGTTCCGGCAACAACATCGATATTGGCGTGTTCGATACGCGTGGCGCCGACTTCCTGACGGGCGGCTTTCGCGGGTGGAGCGGTGGGGCGCGCTCAGCATTCTACATCGCGCGCGATGCGGCGACGCCCGGCTACCTGCGCGGTCCGCTGCAGGCCGGTGCCTGGACGCTGATGTTCGGTCTTTCGAAGATCGATGATGCGGCGGTGCGGTATCGGGTGAACATCGAGATGGATATCGACCCCGCGTCCGAGCACATGCCGCCCGGCCAGGTACACGTGCCAGGCAAGGCGCTGGCGCAGCGAGGCGCGAAGCCCATCCCGCCGGGCGAGGCGGGCGTCGGCCGCTGGTATCGCGGCGACTTGCACGCGCACAGCGAGCACAGCGACGGCGCGAACACCGTCGAAGAGATCGTCGAATACACGCGCCGCATTGGCCTCGACTACTTCGCGCTCACCGATCACAACACGATCAGCCACTGGGACGAACTGGCGCGGCTGAACGATCGCGCGCCGCTGCTGATCCCGGGCGAAGAGATCACGATGTATGGCGGCCACGCCAACGTCTGGGGGCTCGACAACTGGATCGATTTCCGTGGCAGTGACAGCGAGCGCGTGCAGCAGTTGGTCGAAGAAGCGAACCGCCGCGGATCGATGTTCTCGATCAACCACCCCGATTCGCCGATCCCGTGGAAGCACGATGCCGTACGCAGCTATCAGGCCGTGGAGGTGTGGAACGCACCGTGGCGCTGGTACAACGAGCCCGCGCTTCTGCGCTGGGACGAGCATCTGAAGCGCGGCGAGCGCATGATCGCCGTCGGCGGCAGCGACTCACATTGTGTGCCACCGGCGAAGATGACGCAGCCGAACGGGCCCGGCGAGCCGTGTACGTGGGTGTACGTCGAGGGACCGCTGACGCAGCGCGGCGTGCTGGAAGCGGTCGAACTCGGCCACGTGTTCATCTCGGAGGCGCCGAACGGGCCGTTCATCGAGTTGCGGGCGGATGCCGGCGACGACGGCGCGTTCACGGCGATGCCGGGCGACCGCATCGATGCGGTCGACGGTGCGCTTGTGCGATTCCGTGTGACGTACCGCGGGCCCGACGGCAAGCATCTGCGGTTCTTCGGGAAGCGCGGACTGGTGAAGGAGATCACGCCGGACGTCGAGGAGTACGACGGCGAGTTCGAGCTGCGTATCGAAGGCGACGACTACATCCGCTGCGAGGTGCGCGGCTTCCGCGGCCGCCCGGATCGCGGCGAGGTCGTCCACGCGATGACGAACCCGATTTACTGGGGCCAGTGGTAGGCGGGCCGCTTGCGATTTTCGCAACGCGCGCGAGGTTGCGGACAGGGGCGTCAAGTTCGATGATCCAGCGATGACAGACATTGCGATTCGCCCCGCGACGCCTGCCGACATGCCGCGCCTGATCGACATCATGTACGACGACCCGCCGAGCGACATGCGGGCGATGGAACCCGACGTGCGGAAGGCGAAAGCACTCGGCGCGCTGGTCATGCGCGCGGGGTTGGAGATCGCTGTGGAGCGCACGGTGGTTGCGGTGGTTGACGGACGGCCGGTCGGATTGCTCGAGACCAGGCGGCCCGGCGATGCATCGCAGGCAACGTCCGCGTTCGCTATTCCCATTATCCTCATGCGCGGCCTGCCGATTACCGGGCCATCAGGGCTCGTACGGTACTTTCGGTATCAGCGTGCGCGCGCCAAGGTGGAGATCAAGCATCCGCCGGAGGCGTACTACATCGGCGAGTTGGATGTCGATCCGACGTGCCGGAATCGCGGTATTGGCGCGCAACTGCTGGCGCATGCCGAGGCGGAAGCGCGCGCGCTTGGTATCACGCGGATGGCGCTCTGCACCGGCATCAGCAATCCCGCACAGCGTCTGTACGAGCGCTCGGGATTCAAAATCGAGGAGACGCGACGACACGCTGACTACGAGCGGGTGACCGGTAATCCGGGCCGCGTGCTGATGGTGAAGGATTTGGGTTAGCTAGAGCTGGATGAGCGCGCCCGGTCGACCAGCCGTCGTTGGCTGCCCGAGGCCTTCGTTCATCGAGCCGCTGCGGAAGCCGACGAGATCCAGCGTGACGTACTGGTAGCCGAGATTGCGCAGGCGCGTGACGATGCGGTCGCGATGCTCGACGACGAGCGGGATGTCGGCGAGCTCCACCTCGATGCGCGCGACGTCGCCGTGGTGCCGCACCCGGAGCTGGCGCATCCCGAGCCCGCGGAGGAATGCTTCCGCTGCACCGAGCTGGTCGAGCGCTTCCACCGTCACGGGCGTGCCGTAGGGAATGCGCGACGAGAGGCACGCCATGGCGGGCTTGTCCCACGTGGGTAGCCCGCGCTCTTTCGAGAGCTCGCGGATATCCGTCTTGGTCAGGCCGGCTTCGATCAGCGGGCTCCGAACTCGATGCTCGGCGGCGGCGACCCGGCCCGGACGGTGGTCGCCCAGATCGTCCATGTTGCAGCCGTCCAGGACGAAAGCGATCCCGTCGCGCTCTGCCATCTCTTCGAGCAGTCCGTAAAGCTCCGTCTTGCAGTGGTAGCAGCGTTGGGGTGAGTTCTCGACGTAGCCCGGGCGATCCATCTCCGACGTTCCGAGCAGCATGTGGCGGATACCAATTTGGGCCGCCAGCGACCTCGCCTCTTTCACTTCTGAAGCTGGAATCGACGGGGAGACGCCTGTCACGGCCAGCGCCCGGTTGCCCAGCACGTCGGCCGCCACGGCGGCGACGAAGGTGCTATCGACGCCAGCCGAGAAGGCGACGACCGCCGAGTCCATTTCGGAGACGATCCGGCGCAGTTCGACAAGTTTTGGATTCACCAAGGCATGATAGCAGGCACCAGCTTCGGCGGCGGTACTGTCCGGCCACCTGAGCGGACGCGGCCAACGGCTAGCTCCGGCTTGAACTTCACATCACAAACTGACGCTCTCGCATCTGCAGCCCGTAGGGGTTTCTACCGATATTGAAGGGGAACCCGGTTGGTGGAAGTGAGGTTCGTTTGGGCGGCTCGACTTCGCATATTGCGCTGCGCTTCGCGGCGATTAGCGTCCTGGCGCTGAGCATCATCGCGGGCCTCGCTGGGGCCAGCAGCTATATGCTCGCCCGAAGCGCGGAAGAAGACTTCGCTTCACGCAACGCCGATCGTCTCGTCGGCGAGCCGATCCGGGCGGCGCTGGAGCCGGGCACTGCCACCGGCGGCCTCCCGCTCACGGTCGAGCAGCAGGGCCGGCTGGACGCGCTTACCGAACAACTCCTCTCCTCGAACCTTCGCGGCGTGCGCCTCTGGACGCCCGACGGACAGGTGGCGTACGAAGTCGGCGTCAGCGCCGGAACGAGCGCGCCCTCGGCCGCGAACGGTGTGTCGTCCTCGCGCGTCGCAGCGAGCGATGGAGCGGCGCTGTTCGCTGCGTACGCTCCCGCCGCTGGCTACGTGCTCGAGATCACGCAGGATGCCGCGCCGATCGATCGAAAGATTGCATCGTCTCAGCAAACGGCGATTGTGGTGATCGCGGTCACGTATGTGCTCCTGTGCATCGCGCTGCAGGGGGCGTTCTGGGTCGCGACGCGCACCGTCGCATCGGAGCACCGGCGCCTCGTCCAGCTCTACGCGCATGGGGAAGACCTGCGGTCGTCGCTCGATCTGCACGACGTGATCATGCGCATCGCCAGCGAAGCAACGACGGTGGCGCGAGCCGATCACAGCCTGGTCGCCCTCTTCGAGGCCGAAACCGGCGATCTTGTCTTGCGGGCAACCTACGACGCTGGGACCGGAGCGGTGGCGCATCAGCAGCGCGCCATCGAGGAGTGGTTCCTGCGCCGCGCGGTGGTCACCAACTCAACCATCGTGAGTGGGCAGTCGGCGAAGGCGTACACACAGTTCTTTGGCGCGCAGATGGATGCGCTCGATCAGGTCAACGTGTTGGTCATTCCGATGTCGCTGCGTGATCGGGTCGTGGGCGTCCTGGCCATCGTGCGGGTGCCGGATGGGCGGCGTACGGCGTTCACGCCACAGGACATGCGGCAGGCAGGCGACCTCGCGGCGCAAGGTGCGGTAGCGGTTGAGCAGGCGCTGCTATTCGCCAAGGTGCGATCCTACGCGAAGGAGGTCGAGCTTAGCTACGATTCGACCCTCAAGGCGATGATGGCCGCGCTGGATGCGAAGGACGACGTCAGCGAAGGACACGGCGAACGCGTGGCGCGGATGACGGGGCAACTCGCGCGGCAGATGGGCGTCGAGTCGGACAGCGCGATCGTCGATATGGAGCGCGGCGCGCTGCTGCACGACGTCGGCACGATCGGCGTGCCGGACGCAGTGCTGAAGAAGCCAACGGCGCTCAATGACCTGGAGTGGGAGGCGATGCGCAAGCATCCACTGTTGGCGGGGATGATGATCTCCAAAGTCGGGTTCCTGGAAGGCGCGACGCCGATCTTGCTGTACCACCATGAGCGCTTCGATGGAGGCGGCTATCCCTTCGGATTGGCCGGGGACAAGATCCCGCTCGATGCGCGCATCTTCTCCGTTGTCGACGCGTACGACGCGATGACGTCGGAGCGGCCGTGGCGTGATGCGATGACGCATGAGCAGGCGATGGCCGAAGTCGGTGCGGGAAGCGGGACGCAATTCGATCCGGCGGTCGTGTCCAAGTTCAACCACATGATCGCGACGCATCCCGAGCTACGCACGCGGCCCGCGGCGCCGCCGCGAGAGCGCGATGTACACCACAGCGACGACTTCGCGCCCACGCCACGGAACGCCGACAGCAGCGCGGCGTAAGTTCGCCCGCTGCGGTCGCGCTACGTGCAGGCGCTGACGTTCTGGGTAAACACGAGCGCCATCTTCGTCAGATCCAGGATGCTAATCGACAGCGTGGCGTCCTGGTTCAGCCGCTCCGGTGCCGGCGGGATGCTCTGCCCGAATTTCTGCGCGGCGAGGGTGAGATCCAAGATCGACACGCCGTGGTCGCCGTCGATGTCGGCCCGCATGATCTCGCAGAAGACGAGCGGATTCTCGACCAGCGCGGCCTCTTGCGCGTCGGTGTAGCCGTCTCCGTCGTCGTCGAGGTCGCAGGCATCGCCGATCTGGTCAGAGCCGGCGCGGCCGGCGAACGCATTGCCGCCGTCGCCGTTCGCTTGTGCCGCGTTCATCACGATCTTGCAGTTGTCGCTGGCGTCCAGTGTCCCGTCCAGGTCGGTGTCGACGCAGGGGCCGAATCTCAACGTGTCGGCGCCGATGTCGCAGACACTATCGCCGTCGGAGTCGAGCTGATCGTCCGCGCACCCGTACGCATCGGTCGGTGTTGCGGCTGCCGTGCCTGGACAGAAATCGACCCCGGTACACGCGCTGGGACCCGCACTCGCGGCGTTGATATCGCAGCGCCCGTCAGCGTCGTCATCCACCTGGCCGTATGCACAGCCCTTAGCGTCAGCGGGCGCTGCGGCTGCCGTGTCGTCACACAGATCACGCGCATCACACACGCCATCCGTGTCAGCATCGGGACTGCCGCCGGGGCACGTCACAGTACCCTGCGCGACGGAGCAGCCGTCGGCATCGACCGAGGCGCCCGCGATCGTGCTCGGGCAGAGGTCCGCGCCGGTGCAGCCGGCCGGCCCCGCGCTCTCCGCACCGATGTTGCAGGTGCCATCGCCGTCCTCATCGACCTGCGCTTTGGAGCACCCTGATACGTCATGCGTCGTCGCGGCAACAGTGCTGGGACAGAGATCTGCGCCGGTGCAGGGGGCGGGTCCATTGCTCTCGGCGCCCCGGTCGCAGACATCGTCGGCGTCTTGGTCGACCTGCGCTCTCGAACAGCCCGCGGCATCATGCAGAGCGGCCGCGACGGTGCCCACACAGAGATCTGCGCCGTTGCAGGGGTTGGGACCGGGGGTTTCTCCTCCGATGTTGCAGACATCGTCCGCGTCTGAATCGACTTGCGACCTCGAGCAACCGAATGCGTCGTGCGTGGTAGCGGCAACGGTGCCCGGGCAGAGATCCGCTCCGGCGCACGGGATCGGGCCGGCGCCCTCCGCACCAATGTCGCAGACATTGTCGGCATCCTGATCCACCTGCGCCCTGCTACAGCCGCCGACATCGACCGGCGACGTCGCGATGGTGCCGGGGCAATAGTCCCGGTCGTCGCAGATGCCGTCGGCGTCCGTGTCTGGACTGGCGCCCGAACAGGTCTTCGCGCCCTGCGCCACCGAGCAACCGTCACCATCGATCGCCGCGCCCGCGGTTGTTCCCGTGCACAGATCCGCGCCCAGACAGGGAATCGGACCCCCGCTCTCCGCCGTGATGTCACAGACCGTATCGTCGTCGAGGTCGACCTGAGCCCGGGAACAGCCCGCCGCGTCGTGAGCGGCGGCGTCCACCGTAGCGCCGCACAGATCCTCGCCGGCGCATGGACCCGGGCCGATGCTCTCGGCAGAGATGTCGCAAATCCCGTCGTCGTCGGCGTCTACTCGCGAGACGGGACACCCATTCACGTCGGTCGCGACGCCGTCGGGGGTGGAGGGACACAGATCCGCGCCGACCGCGGTCGACAGGACGCGCGACGGTACGCTGCCGGTCGCGTGGAGCGTGGCCGTATCGGTGTCACCGCCCCAGCCCCCGCCGACCATGCCGAACACTGTCATCGCAGCGAGGATCACCAGCAGGCGTGCGGCGCGCTGGTGGATGTGATTTATCCTCCGCCGGTTGCGGTGCATCAGAGATCCTTCTTGAACGGGGCAGCATCATACTCGCGGGGATTCCAGAATCCCACGCACAGACTGGCGTGTCAACCCTCAACCAGTTCGACAAGTTCCGAAAACGCCGAGTTCCGTCAAGAAGCGCGCTGATTTGGCGCCCGCGATGCTGCGCCTACGCACAGGCGCTGACGGCCTGCGTGAATACGTTGCCCATTCTGGTGAGGTCGAGGATGCTGATCACGGTGTCGGAGTCCTGGTTGAGCCGCGCCGGAGACGGGGGAATGCTCTGCGTGAATCTCGCCGCCGCCAGCGTCAGGTCCAGGATCGAGACGACGTGGTCGCCGTCAACATCGGCGCGCATGATGTTGCAGTACAGCAAGGGGTTTTCGGCCGGAAGCAGCGCCGTTTCTTGCGCGTCGGTGTAGCCGTCGCCGTCAACATCGTCGTCGCAGGCGTCGCCAAGCGTATCGGTGCCCGGGCGGTTCGCCGCGGTGTTGCCGCTGTCCGTGTTCGTCTGCGTCGGATTCGCCGTGGATGGGCAGTTGTCGGCCGGATCGAGCACGCCATCGCCGTCGGTATCGCCGCCTGCGACGATGGTGACGCAGTTGGAAAATTCCGAGCTGTCATCGAGTATCGTCGCATTAGCGACCGCCGTGATCACCTGTCCCGCCGGAAGCACCTGCGGTTGAACGAAGTTGAGCGTTGCCAATCCGGTGCCGTCAGCCGTCGGGCTCACCGAACCCAGATACGAACTGCCTTCGCCGCTCCCCGAAGCGTCGCAGGTCGTGCTCAGGAAGAACTCGACTTGGAGGAGAACGTTTGCCGTTGTCTGCAGCGTACCCGTGACCGTGACGCTGGCTGCGCCGAGCGTCGCTCCGGTCAGGACCGGCTGGTTCTGAAGGTTGTTGGCTCCCGCATCAGGATCGCCCAGGCCGTCCGGTGGCGTCACGCCGTTCGTCCCGAGATCGATCCCCAGTTCGCTGTTGTTCTCGATCCGGTTCTGCGTGAGATGGTTGCCGGTGCCTGCGAAGATTCGCACTCCATCACCCGTGTTGCCGCTGATGGCGTTCCCGATCGTCCGAACGCCGTCTGCGGCGATGAAGATGCCTGAACTACCGTTGAAGCGGATCTTGTTCGAATTGATCTGGGGGCCGCTGTCTGTACCACCAATCCGCACGTCGCTTGAGAGCTCGACGCGCACGCCTGCTCCGCCGTTTGGTATCGGCGTTGTCCCGTTGATGGCCGGGCCGATGATGTTGTGCAGGACATCGTGTGAGCTGGCGGGGGCGTCCTCGATGAAGATACCGTGCAAACCGTTGCCCGAAATGATGTTGTATCCCGTGGTGCCCGCGTTACCGATTTGGTGATCATTACCCGCAGTCACGTGAACGCCGGCTCCGGCATTTCCCAGATCGGCGGAGGCGGTGTCGTCGAGGCCGATCGTGTTGCCGAACACCTCGGCGCTGGATCCGCCATCCAACAGTAATCCGTCGCTGCCGTTGCCGGAAATGGTGTTCCCGTAAATGACCGTATTCACCGTGTCTCGCACGACGATGCCTTCCGCTCCGTTGGGCAGCGCGGCGGTTCCGGCGGCGTTGACTCCGATGCGATTCGCTATCGCGACATTGTCGAGCGCGTTGGCCCCCACGATCCGAATGCCCGCAGCAGTGTTGCCGGAGATGACGTTTCCGAGTTCGGGATCCCCGATCGGAGAGCCGATCGTGTTGTCGGGGATGTCATCCACGAAGATGCCGACGTTGTTCGGCGCGGCTACCGTACCCAGCTCATTCGTGCCGATCATCATGCCACGCACCGTGTTTGCGCCGGCAGTGCGCAACCAGATCCCTCGCCTGCTGAAGTTGCCGATCGCGAAGCCGATGATGGTCGTCTGTCCCGCATCGACCGTGATGCCATCCGAATTGGCGCCAAGCAGACTGCCGTCGAGAAAGATCGGGCGATTGAGGTTGTGGAGATCGATGGTCACGGGAGCGGTGATAGTCGGCAGGCTTGGCTGAGGCTGAATGACCGCGACCCCTGGCGCCCCACCGATCACGTTCCGGATCGTGTCGATGCCCGGATTGGCGTTCGCCTGCTGGATCGCGGCCCGCAACGTGCAGTTGCCGATAGCCGTTGCGCAAATGCCGTCAGCCGTATTGGCATCAGAACCGTCCAGGACGGAGTCTACGCTATATGTTTGGGCGACTGCACCAGCCGGCGCGGCTGGATTGGCGAGCATGCAGAAGAGCGCAGCCGCAATGACGAGAAGCCGCGCGGCAGCCGATGGCAGTCGTAGGGACATGCGTGCACCTGCGTAGATAGCGGGGTTGGCGATGGCGCAGCGTATCACGCTCGGCGGCAGAATGTCGTCCGGATCCGTGACGGGCGTTATGACTGGCCGTGCGGGGCGCGGCCGAAGTACGCATCTCTGCCTACATCTTGATGCCGTGCTCACCGAGCAGGGAGAGGAACGAGTCTTCGTCCAGCAGCGGCGTGCCGAGTTGTTGCGCCTTCGCGAGTTTGCTGCCGGCTTCGGCGCCGACGACGACGTAGCTCGTCTTTTTGCTGACGCTGCTGGCGACGGAGCCGCCGTGCTGCTTGATCAGCGATTCCGCCGCGTCTCGGCTGAGTTGTTCGAGACGGCCTGTGACGATGAAGGTGAGGCCGCTCAGCGGGCCCTCGCGCGCGGCGCCCTTTTCCGCGCGGAGGTTCACCCCGGCGGCGCGGAGCTTCTCCACCAGCGCGCGACTGTCGTCATCGGCGAAGAACTCGATGACGCTTTCGGCGATGACGTTGCCGATGCCGGGGATCTCGACGATCTGGTCGGCAGTCGCCTCCATCAGATCATCGATGCTCCCGAAATGCGTCGCGAGTACGGATGCGACTTCGCCGCCGACGTTGCGGATGCCCAGCGCCACGATGACGCGCGCGAGCGGCCGCGCCTTGCTTTCCTCGATCGATGACAGCAGTCGGTCGACGCTCGTCTCTCCGAACCGGTCGATTTGCAGCAGATCGTCGCGACGCTCGTGCAGGCGATAGAGGTCGCCGCCGTCGCGCACGAAGCCGCGCTCCATCAGGAGGTACGCGATGGATTCGCCGAGTCCGTCGATGTCCATAGCGCCACGGCTCACGAAGTGCTCGAGCAAGCGGAAGCGCTGCGCGGGGCACTGGCGGTTTGGGCACCGGATCGCCGCTTCGCCGTCGCGCACGACCGGCGTCTTGCACGCCGGGCACAGCTTCGGCATGTGGAAGATGCGCGCGCCCCGCTTCCGCCTACTCAGCACCGGCCCGACGACCTGCGGGATGACGTCGCCCGCGCGCTGGACGATGACGGTGTCACCGACGCGCACATCCTTGAGATGAATGACCGATTCGTTGTGCAGAGTCGCGAGCTTGACCGTCGCTCCGCCGATGACAACGGGATCGAGCACCGCGAACGGATTGAGTGTGCCGGTGCGGCCGACATTCACGTCGATACGCAGCAGCGTCGTCGTCGCCTGGGTCGGCGGGAACTTGTAGGCGATCGCCCAGCGCGGCTCGCGGCCGACGGCCCCCATCTGGCGCTGCACGGCCAGGTCGTCGACCTTGATCACGATGCCGTCGATCTCGTAGTCGAGCGAGTCCCGCTTCTCGACCCAGCTCTCGCAGAACGCCGCGACCTCGTCCAGCGTCTTGAGGCGCTCGATGTTTGGGTTGACGCGAAAGCCGGACGTCTTCAGCCACTGCAGCACGTCCCAGTGCGTCTTCGGCTCGCGCCCGCCGTCCTGCCAGCCGAGCTGGTACCAGAACGCATCGAGTGGACGCGATGCCGTCACCTTCGTGTCGAGTTGGCGGACAGATCCGGCGGCGGAGTTGCGGGGACTGGCGAACAGCGGCAACCCGGCGGCGCCGCGCTCGTCGTTCAGCTTCTCGAAGCCGCTCTTCGTCATGTAGATCTCACCCCGCGCTTCGAACCGGGACGGCGGTTCGCCGGAGAGCCGCTGCGGGATCGAGCGGATCGTGCGCACGTTTTGCGTGATGTTCTCGCCGCGCGTGCCATCGCCGCGGGTGGCGGCCGTGACCAGCCGCCCGTCCTCGTACACCAGCGCGCAGGCGAGACCATCGATCTTCGGCTCGCAGACCATCGCGAAGTCGTTGCGTTCGATGATGTTCGATGCGCGCTTGTGCCACGCCCGCAGTCCATCGGCATCGAACGCGTTGTTGAGCGACAGCATCGGCACGCGGTGCTCGACGATGCCGAACGTCTCGACCGGCGCTCCGCCGACACGCTGGGTCGGCGAGTCCGGCGTGATCAGTTCGGCATGCCGCGCCTCCAGCTCACGCAGCTCTACCATCAGCTTGTCGAACGCGGTGTCCGCGATCTCCGGCTCGTCGAGCACAAAGTAGCGATGTTCGTGGTACGCGATCTGCGAGCGCAGCTCGTCGACCCGAAGCTTCGCCTCCTGGTAGTCGCGCGTCTCGTCCGTCCGCTTCTTCGCCATGGTGTTCGAGTATAGAAGCCACGATCCACGAAGAGCACGAAGAGCACGAAGGATTGGGGAGGGAACAAAGGTCGTTGACTTTGCTCACGGCTGGCCATGCGCCCCAATCTGTGCCACGCCAGGGGGAGCCGTCGGCACGTAGCGTGGACTTCAGTCCGCGCGTTCTCCGCTTGCGCAACGAATGCACTCCCATTTGCTGTCGTCCAGAGCGCAGCGAAGGACCTTGCCCGTCCAAGATGACCGCCCGATGACGGTACGACAGCCCGTGCGCGTCTCTTCGCGGCGGCCCGTAGCTCCGCGCGTTGCTCGCTTCCAGCGACAAACGGTGCGACCACCAAAGAAACTCGACTTGACCCGCGGCGGTACCCTTAGCTCACGGAGGCATGCGATGGCCATCGATCCAGGCGAAGTCCTCGGGCGCGAGACGCTGGCGCTAGGCGAGTTGATGTCGCTCATGCTCGATCCGGTGTACCGCGGGACCGGCGTGCCTCGCGGGGACGGGCGGCTCGTGCTGGTGCTGCCCGGCATGTTCGCGAACGATATCTACCTGCAACCTATGCGGCGCTGGCTGCGGCGCGTCGGCTATCGTCCCGTGCGCTCGACGCTGGCGATCAACGTCGGTTGCCCCGAGCGGCTTTGCGCGCAGATCCAGGACGAACTGCGGCGCCAGCAGGATCGGCATGGCGCGCCGGTATCGATCATCGGCCACAGCCGCGGCGGGATCTTGGGGCGAGCGATCGCTGCTCGATTGCAAGCCGATGCCGTATCGCTGGTGCTGCTCGGGTCGCCCGTGGGGGCGATCCTGCGGATGCCGTCCTGGAGCGCGGCGGCGATTGCAGCCGACCTGCCGGCCCGGCGCCGCGTCACCGATGCGGGCAGCAGCATCCGCCGTCTCATCGACCCAGACTGCAACGTCCCCGAATGCGGCTGCTCGTTTCCGCCTGACCTTCGCCGCCCGCTCCACCCGAGCACGCGCGTCGTCTCGATCTACAGCCGCGACGATCCGATCGTGCCACCGTCCGACTGCCCGATCCCCGGCGCCCGCAATGTTGAGGTAGCCGGCACCCACAGCGGCCTCGCCTTCAACGCCGAGGTCTATCGCGAACTGGGCGCCGCTCTGGCGCCCTAGCGCGTGTCGAAAGCACGAGCTCGCTGCTCCTATCTTCGTTGCGTGGACTTCAGTCCGCGCGTTCTCCGCTCGCGCGACGAATATCCACACTGATTCGCTGTCGTCCAGAGCGCAGCGAAGGACCTTCGCCGCCCAGCTCACTCTCCTCACTATCGCACCACCTCCCAAACACGCCGGTAGCCCATTCGTGCGTACGCCATAGTCCCACCACCGATCCGTTAGAATGCCGATATGCCACCCAGAATCGTCATCGTCGACTACGGTGCGGGGAACCTACGAAGCGTCGCGCGCGCGGTTGCCCACGTCGGGCACGAGCCTCTCGTCACGCAAGATCCCCACGACGTCGCCACCGCCGATGCTCTGATCGTGCCGGGCGTCGGCGCTGCGGCGGACACGATGCGGAACCTGCACGAGCACGGCATGGTGGATCCAATCCGCGAGTACATAGCGTCGGGGCGGCCGTTCTTCGGCGTGTGCATGGGGCAGCAGGCCCTCCTCACACTCAGCGAAGAGGGCGGCGAGCACCCATGCCTCGACGTCATTCCGGGCCGGGTGACGAAGCTGCCGCCGGGGCTGAAGGTGCCGCACATGGGGTGGAACAACGTACGCCAGCGCACGCCACACCCGCTCTTCGAAGGCATCCCGGACGACAGCTACTTCTACTTCCTCCACAGCTACTACCCGAAGCCGGACGACGACGATGTCGTCATCGGCGAGACGGAGTACGGCGTCACGTTCGCGTCCGTATTGGCGCGCGACAACGTCGTGGCGACGCAGTTCCACCCGGAGAAGTCGGGCGAGATGGGCCTGCGGATGTACGGCAACTTTCTCGCGCAGGTGGTAGCCGGCGTCGGAAGTTAGAAGCCAGACCGAGATCTCGGCGCCAGTCGCTCATAGCAGCGCACCCGCGCCTGAGCTATGATCCGCAACATGGACGTGATACCAGCTATCGATATTCGCGGCGGCAAGTGCGTGCAGCTCAAGCAGGGCGACTATGCGCGTGAGACGGTGTACGGCGTCGACCCCGTCGCCATGGCGCAACACTGGGTGTCGCAGGGCGCGCGCCGGCTGCACGTCGTCGACCTCGATGCCGCCCGCGACGGCGGCCCCGGCAACGAGGCGATCGTCGCGCGTATCGTGCGGCAGGCGGGTGTACCTGTGCAGGTCGCGGGCGGCGTGCGCGACCACGTCGCCATCCACCGCTGGATCGATTCCGGCGCGCAGCGCGTCGTCATCGGCACGCTGGCGATCGAGCAGCCAGACGTCGTCGAAAAGGCGATGGTGAAGCACGGCGACAAGATCGCGATCGCCATCGATGCGCGCGGAGGCAAGGCCGCCGTGAAGGGCTGGCTCGAGACGAGCGAGCGGACGGTCGAGGCGATCGTGCTCGACCTGACGGCGCGCGGCGCGCGGCACTTCATCTACACCGACATCGCCCGCGACGGCATGCTGGAGCACCTGGACGCCGCGGGCTTCAAACAGGTGGTGGACACCGTGCGCGGAGCGAACGCCGATTCGTCGCTGATCTACTCCGGCGGCGTCACCTCGAACGAGGATCTGCTCGCACTACGTCCGTACGACCTCGTAGGCGCGATCACGGGCACCGCGCTATACGACGGGCGCATCGACCTGGCGGAGGCCCAGCTGGCGCTGGCCGAGGCTAGTGCGTAGGCTGGCTTCGTCGCTTCGCAACGTAAACGTCACGTCTTCTCGTGATTCCCACTTGACCTGCGGTGTATGATAGTTCTGACATCGTCACGCGACGATCCCCCGCTGGAGCGGATCCCGCGCGCGGGCCGAGCGCCCCACGACATAACGATAAATCACCGAGTTACTCTGAAGACCCGGACGGAGGCGCAAGCATGGATGCGCGCGACACGACCGCCAATAACGCCGACCTCTGGTCGCACTATCTGCGCGACGAGTGGAACCGGTTCCTCGATCCCTTCCATCTCGCTGATCCGGCCGCTGTCGATGCGGCTGCGCGGATGATCGCGGACGTCGCCGCCGCAAACATCGCGACAGTGCATTCGGCGCTTATGGCGCTGCCGGTGGCGCGGATGTACGAGGCGAACGACGTCGAAGTGACACACTCGATGCAGTTGGCGCAGCTAGCGGTCGAAGAGCACGTCGTCATCCCGGAGCCGTACATGGCGCGTCCGCCGTGCCCTGGCATCGACGCAACTCAGGTCTTCGACTCGCCGCCGGTGTCGTCGCCAGCGCGCGAGACGGTCGTCGCGTACTAGCAGTAGACACGCACTACCCGTAACGCAGCACGAACAGAATGCTCGGCAACACAAGCGCGAGCGCGACGATCAGCGACACCACCATCAGCAGCCACGGCGGTATCGGCCAGTGCCGGGATGTCGGCTCCCACGACGAGTAGCCGTGCCCTTCCGAGAGGTCGTAGTCGGGATCGCCCGGCCCGAACTCTTCGTCGTCGTCTGCGGGTGGCTTATCCCATTCGTTAGGCATCGACGTGCTACTTCAAGACGCGCTGGAAGAGCGCGAGCGACCGCTCCCAGGCGTCCTTCGCGGCTGCGGGCCGGTAGCTGTCGCGCGTGTCGTTGAAGAAGGAGTGAGGCGCACCCTCGTAGGTCTTCACGACGGCGTTGCGGTTGGTGGCTTTCAACACGGCTTCGAACTTGTCGACGTTCTCGATCGGGATGCCGGCGTCGTCCGCGCTGAACGCGCAGAACATCTCGGCCTCGATCTTCGCCAGCTCCTCGGCGGGCGGCTGGAACCCGGCGTAGAACGGCGCGGCAGCGGCGACGTCGGGCGTGGCCGCGGCGAGCGCGAGCGTCATGCTGCCGCCCATGCAGAAGCCGATGCATCCGACCTTCTTTGGCGTGACGTTCGGCAGCGACTGCAGATGCTTCACCGCGCCGAGCAGATCCTTGATCGCCTGCTCGCGATTCATGTTCATCACGAGCTTGCGCGCTTCGTCTGGCTCCGTCGCGAACTGCCCGTGATACAGGTCCGGCGCCAGCGCGACGAAGCCTTCGCGCGCAAATCGGTCCGCGATGCTCGTGATGTGACCATCGAGCCCCCACCACTCCTGGATGACGATCACCGCGGGATGCGGCGCTCCGTCATCGGGCTGGACGAGATAGCCCATGCCATGCATGCCGTTCGCGGGGTACTCGATGGAGGCGGAAGTGATGTCGGTCATCGGGATCTCTCAGTCATTCGGTCTATCAGTCATCGGTCGCGGCGACAGTGGATCTGTAGTGTGAGCAACGCGGTGCGTTCGTGAAAGCATCCCCGGGCAAGAACGCAGGGACGCAGCTTCAGCTCCGTCCAGATGCTCGGCTGGCACGCTGCTACGTGACCAGGCGCTTCAGCAGCCCCCGCAACTTCGGCGTCGTCTTCAGCGCCGCTCGAAGACCCTCGAGCGAATCCGAGCTGTCGAGCATCATCGGGCTGCGCTGGAAGCGGCCGTCGAGGCTGTAGTAGCAGAACCGCACGCCGAACGATTTCGAGTCGCCCTCGTACTCCAGCAACTGCACCGCCGGCTCGGTGTACTTCCCGGTGAACGAGGCCTCTTCGACGATATTGCCGCTGCCCCAGTGAAACGCGAACGGCCGCGGCACGGGGCGGCCGCGCTTTGGTGGTGGAGGCTTCGTGACCGCCTTCGCGTTCGGATTCTTCGTGACCGACTTCTTCGGAGTTGCCATCGTGCTACCTCCTAGCTTCGCGTCTCTGGTGGCGCAGACAGGCGCACTTCCGTGCGGCCCTACATGACGAGCGCTTCCGCTATCTCGCCCCGAAACTCCTGGTAGCACCGCGCGACGTTGGGAGTGACGCGTTCGGCCTCCGGCCAGTCGGCGTACTCGCCGAGATCGATACCGCGGATCGCTTCTTCCTCCGAGGCGTTGGCGTCGAAGGCACTGCGCGCCGCGGTGTGAAGGAGTTCGAAGTAGTCGAGCATCCTGCTCCAATCCGCCTTCGAGCCGACGGGACCGTGCCCCGGCACGATGATGTCGGCATCGATCTCGTCAATGGCGCGGCGGCCGATACGGATCCAGTTGCCGATGTGGCCTTCCATCGCGAGCGGGGTGACGTACAGGAACGCAAGATCGCCGGTGAAGATGACGCGCTCCTCGGGCAGATGAACGAGCACGTCGCCGCGCGTGTGGCCGGTGCCATAGTGGATGAGGCGGACGAGACGCTCGTCGATGCGCAGCTCCATGTCGGCGCCATCGAACGTCACGTTCGGCAGGCGCTCCTCGATGTTGTGCAACTCCGGTTCGAAGTACGGCGCGATTTGCTTGATCGCTTCGATGATCAGTGGCAGCGGCACCCGCTCCATGCGCTTTTTCGCCTTTGCATGTGCGACGATCTCAGTGCCGAATGGGAAGAGCGCGTTGCCCATGGTGTGGTCGACATGGTGGTGCGTGTTGATGAGCCGGCCGATCGGCTTAGGCGCGACGCGCTGCGCCTCGTCGAGCAGCGCGTGCGTCATGCGCGGTGTAAACAGCGCGTCGATGGCAGTGGTGGCGTCGCGACCGGCGATGATGCCGGCGTTGGCGATGCAAAACGCCCCGGTAGCCTGCACGTAGGCGAAGACACCGGGTGCGAGTTCGGTCGTGCCGGTCGACCATTCCTTCATGCCGGTAGGTTAACAGCTAGCGTGCCAGCGCCGCCGACACGGCCTCCCGCACGTCGCGCAGGCGGAACGGCTTTGCCAGCACGGTGTTCTCGACGCCCTGCAGGAAGCGGCGCGTGTCTGGGGCAACGGTGTCGCCGGTGATGAAGATGACGCGCGATGCCAGGGGGTTGTTCGCGTCGCGCAGGCTGGTGTACAACTCGGCGCCGCCCATAACCGGCATCTTCATGTCCGTGATGATCAGATCGATTCCGCCGAGGTTAGCGATGTCGAGCGCTTCGCGTCCGTTCTTGGCGACGACCACCTCGTGGCCGTCCATCTCGAGCACGCCGGTGAGGAGCTTCTGGATGCTGTCCTCGTCATCTACGACGAGGATGCGCCGGTGCTCGCCGGACGCGACGGTTGTGGGTTCCGCATCTCGCGGGCGTGCTTGCTGCGCGACGCCTTCGACGATCGGCAACTCGATGAAGAATGTCGTGCCGCGCCCGGGTTCGCTCTCGGCCCAGATGCGGCCGTTGTGCTCTTCGATGATGTTGTAACAGATGGTCAGGCCCAGCCCGGTGCCTTCACCGGCTTCCTTCGTCGTGAAGAACGGGTCGAAGATCCGCCGCACCGTGTCCGCGCTCATGCCCGGGCCGGTATCCGCAAACGAGACGGTGATCGTGCGCCCGCTCGGACGCGTGCGGATACGCAACGTGCCTTCGTCGTCGCCCTTCATCGCCTGCTCGGCGTTGTTGATGATGTTGAAGAACACCTGCTGGAGTTGGTTCGTGTCGACCATTGTCTCGGGAAGCGCCGGATCGAACTCCATCTCGGTGTGGATGTTGCGGACGCGCAGGTCGTAGTTCCGCAGCTCCAGCACGCGTTCGATGAGCGTGTTGAGGTTCGACGGGTCCTTCTGCGCGCGACGACGGCGCGCGAACGTCAGTAGGTTCGATACGATCTTCGACGCGCGTTCGGCCTCCGAGTAGATCGTCTCGACCTGGCCCCGTGCCGTCTCTTCGAGATCCCTCAGCAGCAAGAGCTGCGAGAAGCCCATGATGCCGGTGAGCGGATTGTTCAGCTCATGCGCCACGCCCGATACGAGCTGGCCGACGCTTGACATCTTCTCCGACTGCAGCAACCGCTCCTGCGCTAGCTTCGTCTGCGTGCGCTGTGCGTCCAGCCGCTCGATTGCTTTCGAGAGGTCCGCGGCCATCGCGAAGTAGCGGTCGCGCTGATCCTTCGTCATCGGCGTCGCGCAGCTCACGCGCAGCATGCCGGTAACGGCGCCGCTGACGACGAGCGGCGCGTCTTCGTACGCCTCCGGCTCGTCGATGGCGCCGCCGGGCGTGCCGGCCAGCGTGATCACAAGTGGGTCCTCGCTCGGCCATGTGGCGTGGTCGATGCCGGCCAGTTCGACGAAGGCGGCCAGGGCCTGGACGTGCACGCCCTCAACGACGGCAGGCGCGAGCGTCCCGGCGGCGTACTCCGGCACGACGTGGCGGCCGTCCTCGCAGAGCACGGCGACGGCGAGGTCGAAGCCCAGTGACGGACGAATCGCCTCCAGCACAAGCGTCAGGAGATCGACGGCGCCAAACGGGCGGTCCGGTGCGTCGGGGCGGGCGGCGGACGAAGTAAAGATCATCTTCGCGGCGAGTATACAAAGTTGGTCGCCGGTCGTCAGTCCCGTTCCCGACGATGGGAGCGCGGAGTACCTCGCGTGCCACTAGGGACTACGGGCGCCAGATATGCGGGGTGATCCCTCACGCCTCGCGGGAGGTAGCGCATGGGTCACGGAGCGATGCTCCTGAATACTAGGCCCACTGGGAAGCGCAGACAGATTGTCGTGGGTGGAGGACAGATGCCGAAGGCGCCCCGTAGCACTGAGGGCCGCGAGCGTAGAGCGCAGGCCCAGGCGAATCCTCCTGACGCCGCCCACGAGATGGATGACCCCTTCTCGGATGCAAGCCTCACAAAGGTGATCAAGGACTACATGCCACTGGTGCGGCACGCAGTCAACCGCATCGCCGTAGGCAGCACGAACGGCGGCATCCTTCAGTACGAAGACATGGTCTCGTACGGCGTCCAGGGACTGATTGAGGCGTACTACGCCTTCGACCCTGACAAGGGCGCGAAGTTCTCGACCTACGCACTGCCCCGCATCCGCGGCTCGATCCTGGACGCGATCCGCGCGACGCATCCGCTGCCACGCTCGCTGCAGAAGTTCGGCAGCGATATGGAGAAGGCGACCGCGGCGCTGCATGTCACGCTGAACCGCGCGCCGACCCGCGAAGAAGTGGCCACGTACATGGGCATCGAGTCCAAGGATTTCATGAGTTCACTGCGCACGAGCAACGTGCGCGTCGTCTCGCTGGACAGCCTGGCGGACAGCGCCGGCAACGGAAACAGCGAGAAACTGTGGGAGATGGCGGACGAAGACCCGAACATCGACCCGGACTCCGTAGCCGAAGAGACGATGGTGCGCGCGAAGCTCGTGCAGGCCGTTGACCTGCTGCCGGAGCGCGAGAAGATGATCGTTCGGCTCTATTACATGAAGTCGCAATCCCTGAAGAGCATCGGCGTCACGCTGGGCATATCGGAGTCGCGCGCATCGCAGTTGCGGCACCGCGCGATCCGCCGTCTGCGGATGGTGTTGACGCAAGAACTGCAGGAGGCCGCGTAGTGCCGAAGCAGGAGACGCCGCACGCGATCACCATCACCGTCGTCGGAATGGGCGCCGAGGCGGACCAGCAGGCGCGCGCGCTGCGGGGCATCGAAGGCGTCGAGATAGAACGCCTCGCGGCGGCGACCGAAGACGAACTGCTCGAAAACCTCTCGAAGGGGCACGCACAGGCCGTGGCGTTCGCGGCGCCGGTGCCGGACCTGCCGAATGCCATCAAGCGTGCGGTGATGGCGCGCCGCCACGTCTTCGTGACTATGCCGGTCGCACTCGGTTCGAAGCAACTACTTGCGTTCGACGATCTCGCGGCTCGCCGCGAGCGTGTGATCCTGTTCGATAATGGCAGCCTCTGCGACGAGCGCACGGCCTTCGTGCGCAAGATGACCGGCGGGCCGCAGGCGCTGTGGCGACCGCGCTATCTGCGCTCGCTCCGCACGGGCGTACACGGCGCAGGGACACTCGACGAGTTGGCCGTCGCCGATATCGGCGTCGTGCTGGCGCTGGTGGACGGCATGCCGTCGCGGGTCAGCGCTTTTGCACCGCGCGTGGATGACGAGACGGGCGCCGCCGATGCCGCGATGGTGACGCTAGCGTTCGACGGCGGTTCCATCGCGCAGATCGACGTCAGCCTCGTTGAACCGGTGCTACGGCAGGAGATCGCGATCGCCTGCGACGGCAGGACGATCGTGCTGGACGCGCTGGATCAGCGTGCACCGCTGCAAATCCAGGCGGCTGCACGCCACCGCGGACCACGTGCGTCCGGCCAATGGGCGGAGACGGTGAGCGAGCATCCTCTGGGCGATGTCGGCGACCGCACCGCCCGTGCGGCGGCGGCGTTCGTCGCTGCCGCGCGTTCGGGCGATCGCGCTGCGACGAACGCGGCGGAGATGGCGCAGGCAGCACTGGTGTGGGAGACCGCACGGGAGTCGATGGCGCGCGGCGGCGAGCTGCTGCCGCTCTCGACGGATGGCGCACATCCCGAGACGCAGCGCCCGGTGCTGCAGCTCATCCACGGCGGCGGTCACCGGGTGGACGATCGGCCGGCTCCCGCGTTGACGCTGGTAGGGCGCGGCGGACAGCCGCAGCGCAGCGCGTAGCGGTCACGCAACCCAACGCATTCAAATGCACAAACGAAAACCGCCCTCATTGAGGGCGGTTCGACTATCTGGCTGACGCCGGCTCAGGCGGAGGCGGCCTCGGGCGGGTTGCTCGCGTTGCCGTTGCCGTTGGCAATGCGGTCCTTCTTCTCGAATGGCTGGTTCTCCTCGCCCTCGTGCCACAGTTCCTGGCGCAGAACGGTGATCTCGGTCGGGGCGCTAATGCCGATCTTCACGCGGTCCCGCTCGACGCCGAGGACACGCACGAGGATGTTCCCCGAAATGACGATTCCCTGGTCTACTTTCCTGGTCAGAATGAGCATCGCTGCGTCTCCTTCGCATCGGCGAGGGCCGTCCATGCGGCTCCACGAGGCCAGTCGAGCGCTAGTCGCGCGCGTTGGCTCCGTTGCTCAAATATCGGCAGCGGCGGGGGTGCGCTGATGTTAGAGAGCCACCGGAGAGGAGAGAGGGGGGTGCGCACCCACGGCGGCACGGGTGGTTCGGCGGCTTTTGCGGTCTTGGTTACGAGAAGCGGAAGGCCGGACGGGTGCGCGGCGGACGTGGAGGCACAAACGAGGGACGGTTACCGCCCCATCCAACCTCTAACTTCCAACCTCTAGGAGGCTAGAGTGGTGGGCCCGGCAGGATTTGAACCTGCGCGCCACCGGTTATGAGCCGGGTGCTCTGCCGCTGAGCTACGGGCCCGCGCCGGGATGATAGCAATTCGTCAATGGCCGGCCGTAGCGCGCGCGCACGCGCATCGTGTGGAAGCACATTCCGTCGCGTCGGCAAGTCCGCTCGCCTCAGAACAGCGCGATTGGATTGACCGGCGAACCGGTGCCGCCGAGGACGGGCAACGGTGCGAACGTCAGCATGAACTCGTAACGCCCTTCCTGAGCACAGGCCTCGGCGAGCGGCTGGAGGAGTGCGTTGTCGACGAGTGCGACGCCGTAGGCGAAGATCGCGCCGTGCATAGTCCACGGCAGCCCGTACTCGTTCGGCGCGGCATCCATCAGATCCCATGCCAGCACCGCCACATCGTGATCGCGCACGAATGGAAGGCACGACGCGTGCAGGCCGGGGCTGGGTGGGCGGTAGCCGCTCCACGCCGGGTTCGCCGCCTGCCATGCCTCCCGCCCGCTATAGACGACGAGCGCGTCGCCCGGCTCGATCGCCACGCCGTGCGCCTTCGCGATCGCTTCCAACTCGTGGCCGTGCACCGGGTCCTCCAGCGTCACCGACGGCTGGTCACGGAACTTCGGCACGTCCAGAAGCACGCCGCGAGTCGTGATGCCGTCGCGCCAGCTCGTGATGGCGCCGAAGCGCGCCCCCTCGCTCGTCACCTCAAGGCGAGGGTTGCGGCCGTTCCACATGCCCTGATCGTCCCAGACGTGGCAGAGCGCGTCGACGTGGGTGGTGACGTAGCCGTGGTAGGCGATGCCGATATGGTCAACCACCGCATTCTCCATCACGCGGAGCCAGTGCGTCGCCGGCATGGGGTTGTTCCGCCCGGGTACCGTAGGCAGATCGCGGCTGAGCGAAACGCTGCGGCCGCTGCGCACGAGCGATGCCGCCTGCACCCGCTTTTCCGGCGTGATCAGGTTGATCGCTCCGCGCTGGTCGTCGTCGCCCCAGCGTCCCCAGTTACGTCGGTCGCGCAGGTAGGAGACGGCTTCTTCGCGCGTGGGGGTGGGCTCGCCGGGCATGGTGCACTCCTTCGCTGGCGGGGCTGTGGAGGCGATCCTAGCACGGGCGCGCTCCCCGTATGCTCGCCGCGTTCTCTGCGGGCAGGGTTTACAAGATTCGCAAGCGGATCCAGTTGACAGGAGCACGGTGCAGGAAGAGAATGAACGATGTTCAGTGAGGAGTCCTGCGCGTGACGACTGCATCCGTCATCGACCGAACCCGGCGCGCCGAGATTGCCAAGGCAGCCCGCCACGAGGAGATCCTGGCTGCGGCAAGGCGCGTGTTCGCCGTGCGCGGCTTCGGCGGCACCACGATCGCCGATATCGCACAGGACGCGGGCATTGCTCTGGGCACCATCTACCTCTACTTCGCTTCGAAGGACGATGTCTTTGCAGCGCTGAACGAGCAGTTCAATCAGCTCATTGTGGCAGCTATGAACGACGTACCGGCTGTCGCGTCGCTTGAGGACACCGTTCGCAGGCGGGTCGACAACGTCTTCACGGCGTGCGCGGCAAATCGCGACCTCGTGCGACTCGTCGTGCTGAATACCGATCCGGACAGTGCCGCATCCAAGCGGATGCGTGAAGCGGACGTGCAGCGTAACGCCCCCATGGTCGAAGCCATCCGCCAGGCGATGGCCGCCGGATACGTCCGGCAGGCGGATCCGTCAGTGATGACACGGCTGATCAATGGACTGGTGAGCATCGCGGTGTACCAGGTGTTCGTACTCTCCGATGGCACGGAGGCGGAACGGTATCGCCAGGCGTGCGGAGACATGATCATGTCGTACATGACACCAGCGCCGCGCGGTGGCGCGTAGGGCATCGGAGAGCCAGTACAGCGGTACCAAGCAGGAACCAACAGGCGAGCCGAATTATCCGGCGCCGCCCGCACCGTTAAGAGGATATGCATATGGCTAGCTTCACCGATCGTTCTTCTCATGACGCGGAGTCCAAGTCTCGGTATGGAATCGCGCCGCGGCTTCAACTGATAGCGCTCGGCCTCGCCGCGGGTGGGATACACCTGGCGATGGCGCCGATCCATGCATCCAGTTCTACCGAGGAAGCCGTCGGATTCGCCGTTGTGGGCTGGCTGCAGATCCTCCTCGCAATCGCGTTGCTCGCCCGCCCCAGTCGCGAGGTGCTCGCCGCGACGATCGTCCTGAACATCGCAGTGATTGCTGCCTATGTTCTAAGCCGTACCGTCGGGCTGCCTATCGGCGCGCATGCGGGTGAGGCCGAGACCGTCGAGGGCATCGACCTCATGACGACGATCTTCGAAGCCGTCCTCATCGCGGGTGCCGCAGTGCTGCTGATTAGGCCGGGGTTCGCGAGAACTGAGCGGGCAGGGCGCTCGCTTGAGACCATTCTCATGGCATCCACCATCCCGGTTCTTGTGCTCTTCGCCACCTCGGTGGCTCTCGCCGATCCCGACCTCGTGCAACACGGCCACGGGGATGCCGCTGGGCTCGCTTCCACTGGGGGGCACCCACATGGAGGCGGCACCGCAACCGACCCGCGGCTCGTATCGCTCGCCGACAGCCGCTGCGATCTCGCGTTCAACCCGGCTGCGTACTGGCGAGAGACGACGATCGCCGGCATAGACACGCTCATGGGTGGCGCAGCCGTAGTGAACGACCACAACGCGGCCGCATACATCGAGGGATCGCCGGAGCTGGATGCCGTCATCGCGAAGCAGACCACAGGCAAGGGTGAGCTAGGCGATGCAGAGATGGTCGTCGCTCTCAGTAGCCTCTCCGACACGGCGTACGACAGTTGGTTGCGCTGGTTAGGGGTATCCGGTCAGGCGAGCCACGCGCATACCGGCTCCGAGTTGGCGCCCGACAACAACAACGGGATGGGCGGCCACCTCGGCCCGCAGCCTTGGCACGCTATGACGGATCAGGCTCAGTGCGACGCCCTGAAACAGGAGCTCGCGCTCGCCCGGGACACCGCCTTGAAGTACCCGACCGTGCTGGCCGTCAAGGCGGCGGGCTGGCGGCAGGTCACGCCGTACGTGCCGGGTATCGCCGCTCACTTCATGAACTTCTCGCTCGTGGACGACAAGTTCGAAATAGACAAGCCGGAGATGATCCTCTATGACGGCACGGGCGACGATGCCCGGGTCGTTGGCCTCTCCTACTTCATCCGCCACCCGGGAAGCGCCGAGCCGACACAGGGCTTCACCGGCAACAACGACCACTACCACCGGCACGATGGCCTTTGTGTGGATGCGACGGGCGTCATAGGTGACAGCACCACCACCGAGGAGGACTGCAAGGCGCGCGGCGGACGAAAGCAGAACGGCCAGGCGGGCTGGATGAGTCACGCGTGGGTGGTCCCGGGCTGTGAGAGCCCGTGGGGCGTGTTCTCCGGCGCCAGCCCCCTCCTCGACAAGGACCTCTTCTCGAACAACGGCAAGGCCGGCGCCGGATGCGCCGGTAGCGGCGTGCGCGCGCCCGCTACGATCTGAATCCGGGCGCGGTGGACAACACGCCGACCGATGTCGGCGGCTCAGTAGAACTGGCCGTCGGCCATAGCCATAGTGCGGGCAACGCCGACACGACGGGCGGCGACGCCGGCGTGGCGCAGGCGTTGAAGGACCGGGGCATTACGAACGATGATGGCTCGGCCGTGGATCCGTCGGGGGTGCCGGGCGCGCTGACGCAAGGCTCGAATGGTGAGGCCAACGGCGGTAAGCACGACCATGGCAAGCAGCCGACATTCACCCAGCTCAACACGATGTCGCAGGAGCAGCTGATGCCGCTCTTCCCGGCGGACACCATTTCGGCTGCGGACTTTCCCGGGTTCAAGAAGCAAGTCGAGCAGGTCCGCCAAGTGTCGCTGAAGTTCAAGACGCCGGCCGACGCCACCGCGGCGGGCTACATCAAGACGACGACCGACGTGCCCTACATGGGCGAACACTACTTGAACTACGACTACGTGAAATCCGGCAAGTTCGACCCTGAGCACCCGCAGGGCCTCCTCTTCAGCAAGATCGACGGCAACGAAGAGAAACTCGTCGGTGTATGGTTCCTGCTCGTCCCCGGACTCGGTGGCATCACGCGCGATAAGGAGCCCGCGGGCTTCACCGGAAGCCTCGACCTCTGGCACGCGCATACGGGTCTCTGCCTCGGTGGCAAGAACGGCGCGAGTGAGGGCCAGACCAACGAGAGTTGCAAGGAGACGGGCGGTAACTTCACGGCGGACCTCCGTTGGATGATGCACGTTTGGGTGACGCCGGAGACGACAGAGAACCCCGAAGGTGTCTTCGCCTACCTCAATGGCGATCTCTTCAACAAGCAGCAGGCAGCGGCGAAGGCCGCGAGCAAGCCGAGCGGCGTCACGGAGTAGAGGAATTCGCAGTTCGTCGTGAATAGTTAAAGAGGGGCCTGCGCTGGCCCCTCTTCCGCTCCTTCGGAGCTTGCGGCCGTCACGCCGAAGCGACGGGGCGCTCCTCGCGCAGTGCCGGGCCATGAGGTACTCTGCGGGCGTTATCGAGCCTGCGCGCGCCGCCGTGGACCGGGTCCTCGGGCTAATTGGGCAGCGCGCTTTTCCATTTGATCGAGCATGATTCGCGACGACCTGGCAGGGATGATCGAATCGGCGGCGCTGGCGGCGATGGCCGCCGGCGAGTTGCCGCAGGTCGTCCTGCCAGAGCTGGTGATCGAGCGTCCGGCTAAGCGCGAGCACGGCGACTACGCGACTAATCTTCCTATGCGGCTCGCGCGCGCCGCCAAGGCCAATCCACTCGACATTGCGAAGATGATCGTTGCTCGCATTCCGCTCGAGCGCGGCATCAGTGCGGCCGAGGTCGCGCCTCCCGGCTTCATCAACTTCCGGTTGTCTGAGACGTGGGTCGCGCAGCAGGTGAGCGCGATTGTCGACGCCGACGCTTCGTTCGGCAACATCGATCTTGGCACCGGGCTGAAGATTCAGGTCGAATTCGTCAGCGCCAACCCCACCGGGCCGCTCACCGCCGGCAATGGACGCGGCGCGGCGATCGGCAGCGTGCTGGCGTCTGTTCTGGAGGCGGCGGGATACGCCGTCGAGCGCGAGTACCTGGTGAACGACGCGGGCACGCAGACGGAAGTCTTCGGACGCACGCTCGTCGCGCGCTATCAACAACTGCTCGGCAAAGAAGTCGAGATCCCGGCGGATGGCTACCCGGGCGAGTACATGCTCGACATCGCGCGGCGGCTACGAGAGGAGTCCGGCGAGAAATATGCGGACGCTACCATCGACGATCCTCCGATTGAGATGGTGCTCCGCGGCATTGACATGCTGGTCGAGGGCATCGAGCAGGATCTGCTGCGTCTCGGCGTGAAGTACGACGTCTGGTTTCGCGAGCGCTGGGTATACGAAGGCGACAACGTCTACGCCGCGTCGATGCAGGCGCTGCGCGACAAGGGTTACCTCGTCGAAAAGGAGGGCGCGCTCTGGTTCGCCTCCAGTGAACTGGGCGAGGACAAGGACAACGTCGTCATCCGCAGCACTGGCCGCCCGACATACTTCGCCTCCGACATCGCCTACCACTACGACAAGTTCGTCCGGCGCGGGTTCGATCGCGTGATCGACGTGTGGGGCGCGGATCACCAGGGACACGTCTCGCGCATGAAGGCCGCGGCGCAAGCGATCGGCGTCGACCCGTCACGGCTCGATATCCTGATCTACCAGCTCGTCAGCTTCCGCCGCGGCGATGAACTCGTGCGGCTCTCGAAGCGCTCCGGCAACATCGTGCTGATGCGCGACGTCGTCGACGAAGTCGGCGCCGATGCGGCGCGCTTCTTCTTCCTCTCGCGGTCGGCTGACAGCCAGATGGAATTCGACCTGGAGCTGGCGAAGCGGCAGTCGGCCGACAACCCCGTGTACTACGTGCAGTACGCGCACGCCCGCATCGCCGGCATCCTCGCCAAAGCCGAAGAGAAGATCCCGTCGTTCGGCGACGCCGATGTCGCGCTGCTGGTCCACCCCATGGAACTGGCGCTGGCGAAGAAGATGCTCGAGCTGCCCGAACTCGTGCAGCAGATGGCGCAAGCGATGGAGCCGCATCACCTGCCGCACTATGCCGGAGAACTAGCGACGGCGTTTCACGCGTTCTATACCGACTGCCGTGTTCTCGACGAAGAGAACATCCCGCTCTCGAAGGCGCGCCTCAAGCTGTGTCTGGCGGCGAAGGTCGTGCTGGCGCGCGCGCTGACGCTGATGGGCATGTCGACGCCGGAGCGGATGTAGCTTGGTCGTCGGCGCCGAGAACTTAGCGCTTGAATGGATGACGTAGGGACGCACCTTCTCGAAGAGTCGCCGTAGGAGACAGGTCCGTCCGCACCCCGATTGGGAACCATGATTCGGACTTCGCTGCAGATGCCCCGAATGACAAAGCGAAGGCCAAGTCCGTACGTTCTCGCGTCCGTGATCCTGTGGTTCGCACTCGCGTTCGCGGCGGTCGCATGCGGCGGCGGCGGATCGCCGCGCGCGCTGATTGTCTACGAGGCGAAGTTGGCGGCCGACAAGTCGACGAACGTCTGGACGATCGACGCTACCACCGGCGCATCGAAGCAGCTCACCTTCGGCACGAGTTTCGATGGCAACCCGGGGTGGTCGGCCGACCACACGCGCATCATCTTCAGCTCGGATCGCGACAACGAACCCGGCAAGGACGACCTCTACGTCATGAACGCCGACGGCACCGCCGTGCGGCGCCTCACGAGCACGAAGGGCGTCACGGAGTGGAGCGCGAAGTTCTCGCCCGACGGTGAGCACGTCGCGTACGTAGCCGTCGCCAGCGATGGCTACTATCTCGCTCTGATGGATCCCGACGGCGAGAATCAGCGCCATGTGGCCGGACCGTACCGCTTCGCGGAGTTTCCGGCGTGGCGCCGCGGCGGCCCCGATGAGGTGTTCTTCTCCGCGATCGAGCAGGGCCGCAGTGACGCGGACATCTACTCATACGACGTCGGTACCGAGGACGTGAGCGTGCGCATCTCGACCCCCGCTGCCGATGTCTGCCCGCACTTCACCTACGATGGCAAAACTCTGTCGTACGCATCCGTCGCGGCCGGCGAAGACAACAGCGACAACATCGATCTCTTCGCGCACGATCTCTCGTCGGACGACACGAGCGGCGCGAGCGATACGCGCCTCACGGATGAGCCGGGCACCGACGATTACGGCAATCCGTCGCCAGACGACGAGCTGATCGTCTTCATCTCGACGCGCGAAGAGCCGGGCGAGATCTACGAGAGCGATCGCAACGCCCCCGCCGCCGGCAACACCGAGCTCTACCTGATGGACCGCGACGGCAAGAACCAACGCCCCCTCACCGACACCCCCGACTCGCGCGAGAACGTCCCCGACTGGTAGCCGCCACCCCTAGTGTCCGAAACCATAGCCGCGCATACTTCGGGCGTGGACGCACCCCCTATCCAGTACGCGCGCACCAGCGACGGCATCAGCATCGCGTACAGCACGGCGGGGGAAGGCAAGGGCGTCGTCTACATGCCGGGCGTCCCCACATGTCACTTCAGCTTGCTTTGGAAGCTCTCGGCCGAACATCGCCAGCTGGCGCAGCTGGCCGCCGCGAGTGGGCGGCGTTGGGTCATGTTCGACCCGCGCGGTACGGGATCGTCGGCGCCCATCGACGAGTTCTCACTTGACGGCTTCGTCGCTGATCTGGAGGCGGTGGCTGACAAGCTGGGCCTCGCGCAGTTCGATCTCATAGCGCAGACGTACTCGAACCCGATCGCCGTCGAGTATGCCGTGCGGCATCCAAACCGCCTCTCCCATCTCGTCCTGCAGTATCCGTTCCTGCGCAGCGCGGAGGCGCTCGACACGCCCGCGATGTCCGCCGCGAGGGCTCTCCGTGAGCAGGATTGGACCGTATACACCGGCGCCGTGATGCACATCCTGTTTGGGAACCAATCAGGCTCCGAGATGGCGCGGATCTTCGCGCAGGTTCTGGGGGCGGCGATTACGCCCGAGCGTGGGCGCAAAGTCTTTCGCGTGGTGGACCAGTTCGATGTGACGCACCAGGCGGCCTGCGTGGAAATACCCACGCTCGTCATCACCGAGCCCAACATGTTTATCGCTGAACGCTACAGCCGCGCGGTGGCGGCGGCGATCCCGGGCGCCCAATTCATCCTTGCGGAGACACGCGAACGCCTCGGCAACGAAACCTGGCGATTTCTGAACGCCTTGCCCGACAGCAAGCTCGTGCCCTCATTGGGCGGCGATCAGGACACCGCTTCGCTGACTCCCCGCGAACTCGAGGTGCTCGTGCTCGTCGTCGCCGGGCGGAGCAACCGTGAGATCGCGGAAGTGCTCGTGCTCAGCGAGCGGACGGTCGCGCGGCACATCGCGAACATCTACGAGAAGACGGGCGTTCACGGCCGCGCCGAGATCACCGCCTACGCACTGCGTCACAGGCTGGCGTAGCCTAAACATTGGGACATCTCCGACCGGTGAGCTGGGCCCCTGCCTTGTTGAAGAACCGTGGCGGCGTAGGCCCGTCCCTGTTGTCGGAAGCTGCTGCCGCGCATACTTCGGGCGTGAACGCGCCCCCGATCGAGTACGCCCGCACCGCCGATGGCATCAGCATCGCCTACTCCACGTACGGCGACGGGAAAGCTGTTGTCAACATGCCCACCATCCCGTTCCGGCACGTCGGCCTGCTCTGGAACATCTCGGCCGCAAACCGGAGACAGGCGCAGCTAATCGCGTCAGTTGGTCGCCGCTGGGTCATGTTCGATCCACGCGGCATGGGATCGTCCGCACCGGTTGACTTGTTCTCGCTCGAAGGCTTCGTCGCCGACCTGGAAGCCGTCGCCGACAAGCTCGCCCTCGATCAGTTCGACCTCGTCGCAACCACCTACTCGAATCCGATCGCCATCGAGTATGCCTACAGGCACCCGGAGCGCGTTTCCCACCTCGTCCTCCAATATCCGTTTCTGCGCTCTGCGGAGGCGCTCAGAACGCCAACGCTTCGAGCAGTGAAGGCGCTGCGCGGTCACGACTGGGGCGTGTTCACGGATGCGGTGGCGCACCTCTTCTACGGACACGAACGGTCCGCGGAGAGCCAAATCCTCAGTAGCGTGCTCAGGGAAGCGATCACGCCGGAGCGCGCCTGGCAGGTCTTCGAGCTGATCGACGAGTTTGACGTCACGCGACAGGCCGAAGGCCTGAAGGTGCCGACGCTGGTGACCACTGAAGCTGGGCGGTCCGTCTCGATCGAAGAGAGCCGCCTCGTCGCGGCGACGATCCCGTCGGCAAAGTTCGTGATCACGGAGTCACTCGAACAGTTCATGCGTGCGTCGGCGCAATTCCTCGGGCTGGCGCCAGGCGGCCCGCCCGCTCCTTCTGCGGATCGCACGATCGATGCCCCCGCCGTCTCGCTCACGCCTCGAGAACTCGAGGTGCTGGCGCTCGTCGTCGCCGGCCAGAGCAACCGCAAGATCGCGGAAGCCCTCGTGCTCAGCGAGCGGACAGTCGCGCGGCACATTGCGAACATCTACGAGAAGACCGGCGTTCACGGCCGCGCCGAGATCACTGCCTACGCCCTGCGCCACAGGCTCGCGTAGCCGACATATTGGGGCATCCCCAACCGATGAGCTGGGCCTCTGCCGTGTCGCAGAACCGTGGCTGCGTAGGCCGGCCTCCTAGTGCTCCGAGACCGCCGCGGCGCATACTTCGGGCGTGGACGCACCCCCAATCCAATACGCGCGAACAACGGACGGCATCAGCATCGCCTATTGTGCCGTCGGCGTCGGCAAGGCGCTGGTCTACATGCCGGGCGTCCCGTTCCGCCACATGAGCCTGCTCTGGAAGCTTTCGGCTGAGGATCGCCAACTGGCGCAGTTGCTCGCCTCGCTCGGACGGCGTTGGGTCATGTTCGATCCGCGCGGTATGGGGTCGTCGGCGCTAGTCGATTCATTTTCACTCGACGGATTCGTCTCCGATCTGGAGGCAGTGGCGGACAAGCTCGACCTCGACGAATTCGACCTGTTGGCGACAACGCACTCGAATCCGATCGCTGTCGAGTACGCGGTAAGGCACTCGGATCGGATTTCTCATCTCGTCCTGTCGTATCCCTTCCTGCGCGGCGCTGAGGCACTTGATACGCCGGCCTTCAACGCGGCAAGAGCGCTACGCGGCCACGACTGGACGGTGTACACCGACGCCGCGATGCACATGCTGTTTGGGGAAGCACAGGCGGAATCGGCTCGAATGATGACGCAGATCATGCGGGCGGCAGTAACGCCCGAGCGCGCGCGGCAGGTCCTTGAACTCGTGGACCAGTTCGATATGACGAGTCGGGCGGAACAAGTGGACGTTCCGACGCTTGTCATCACCGAACCGCACACGTTCATTCCGATCGATCAAAGTCGCGCCGTGGCAGCGACAATCCCCGCGGCCCGATTCGTTCTCGCGGAGACGCGCGAGGAGTACATCCTGGCCATCGGGCGATTCCTCGGTGTTTTGCCAGGCGGCGATCCGACAGTATCGATGGCTCACCGGGACGAAGCCGTACCGCTCACGCCCCGCGAACTCGAGGTGCTCGCGCTCCTCGTCGCCGGTCAGAGCAACCGCAAGATCGCGGAATCGCTCGTGCTCAGCGAGCGGACGGTCGCGCGCCACATCGCCAACATCTACGAGAAGACGGGCGTTCACGGCCGCGCCGAGATCACCGCCTACGCGCTGCGCCACAGGCTGGCGTAGTATGGGCTAGTCTGGCCATAGCCTACACATTCCGTGCCATCCCATCATCACAAGTTGGTTAGAACAGCCGATAGGCAGCCGCACGTCCCTCCCGCACAATCGCGGATGCGGGGAGTCGCCGGACGTATGCGGCGATGCCGCCGGCGCTCGGCGGCTCCACCGCACATGCATCTAACAGCAGGAGGAGTGGGAACATGAGACAGCGTTCAGACAAGGGAGTCGCCTCGAACAGGTGGCTCAGGCTCGCAGCGGGCGGCATCTTGCTCGTTGGCGCCGCCGCAGCCTTCGCGTGCAGCGATGACGACGACAAGAAGACCGCCTCGGGTGGATCGACACCCGCCGCAACAAAGGCGTCGGCGCTGAGCGCCGACGAGAAAGCCGTTCAGCAATGGTTCCTTGACGCGATCGAACGCTGGAACGCGAAGGATCTGGATGGCTTCGTTGCGAAGTTCACCGATGAGGGCCTCGTCAGCTCGTTCGGCGAGGGCGAAGGCACAGCCGCAGACGTGAAGTCCCAGCTGGCGGACTTCATCGGATCGGAGACGATTGGGAGCCCTACGTTCCGCGATACGGCCGTCGCCGGTGACACCGCCACCTTGGACGCCGTGTTCTCCTTTGGAGCCATGCTCACGCACAGCAAGTTCAACCTGGTGAAGCTCGGCGCCGACTGGAAGCAGAATAAGGAAGAGTCCAACTTGCCCGTACCCGTTCCCGCGGGCACGACGCTCGTCCACATCGATGCGATCGAGTTCGCATTCGGCGTGGACACGAGCAAGATCAACGGTACGTTCGCGTTGGAATTCGCCAACGTGGGCAAGCAGCACCATGAGATGGGGCTCGCCAAGATTCAGGCCGACGCAAACATCGACGATCTGCTGAAACTGGCCGCCGCTTCGCCCAACGGCGAGCCGCCCGACGGAGCCGAGTTCATCGCCGGGACTGACGCCGATCCCGGGGACACAACCACGATCGTGTTCGCAAAGGCTCTCGAGCCCGGACGCTACCTCATGGTCTGCTTCGTGCCCGACGAGACGGAGGGCGAGGACGGCACGCCGCACGCCCTCAAGGGCATGGTCAAGGAATTCACCATTCCGTAGCAGAAGCGGTGGGGCGATCCGCCACCGGGTCGCCCCGCCGTCGCCGCTCGCCACTGTGCCGGAAGGCCGCCTAGCGAGCCAAAGGAGGAAACTCATGACATCTAACACGCAATTGCGCGTAGCTGCGCTGCTCGCAGCGGTCTTGTTCTCGATCGGGTATCTGGTGGTACTTGTCATCCCCGGCGGCGGTGAGGTCACGGCGAAGGACTTTGCGGACTACTACGACTCCGTCGGCCGTAAGCGTGTCGCGCTCGTGCTGACGTTCGTCCTGATCGCTGCGGCTTGGGCGCTCGTGTGGTTCTTCGCGGAGGTGAAGGCGCGCCTGGCGGATGATGCGCTGAGTCGGGCGGCCTTCAGCGTGTCGCTGCTGGGCAGCGGCGCGCTTGCCGTCGGCGCGGCCATCATGCTGGCGCCGACTGGCGTGGCGCTCAATTCGGACGCTGACTTCGTGGGCGTCCCGATCGCGCACACGCTCGCCCAGGCCGGGCTCGGCGTCATGATGTTCGTCGGCATGTGGTCGCTGGCGCTCGCGATGGCGCTGGTCAGCGCGTCGACGCACCGCCAGGCCCTCGTGCCGCGGTGGCTGTCCATCGGCGGCGTCGTCGCCTCGATACTCATGATCGGCTCGGTCATCTGGATACCGGGGTACATCTTCCCGATCTGGCTCGTAGTGTTCGGGCTCGTCGGCCTGCGCGAGCGAGCGCCCGAAAGGTGATGCCAATGGAAGCGCGCTCTCGCGGCTACAAGCTGAACTACATCACGGAAGGCGCTGGGCCGGCGCTCGTGCTCATCCCCGGGCTCACCCAATCGCTCCAGCACTGGGTGGACCGAGGCTACGTCGAGCACTACGCGCAGTCGTTCCGTGTCATCGCGGTGGACCCGCTGGGGCACGGCCTCAGCGACACGCCGCACACGGCTGACTCCTACCGAATGGCCGATTGCGCGCTTGATGTGCTGGCGGTGCTCGACGCGGAGGGCGTGGGCGAGGCTCATGTCTGGGGATACTCACGCGGCGCCCGGATCGCGAATACCCTCGCGACACTTCATTCTCAGCGCGTCGCCTCGCTGATCATCGGAGGGCAATTGGCATCAACCGTCGACCCGCGCATTCAGGCCATCTCCGACGACCGGGACCGCAAGCTGAGCGAAGCGCTCCGTACGCGCGACGTGGAGACCGCGCTGGCGATGTGGGGCGCAAACGACTCGACCTCGCCTGGCACGTTTCTTGCCGGGAACGATCTGGACGCACTCGCTGCCGGCATCGACGGCGATTTGGGCAGCAAGCCGGATCTCGACTTCAGCGGGCTGCGGCGCGCACCGCTGGCGTACGCCGGCGACGGTGAGCCGTTCCTGGCGCTGCTGCAACACACGGCGGCCTTGTCCAACGCCGAGTTTCACGTGATTCCGGACGCGAATCACCTGTCGGCCTTCGCTTCGATGAAGAAGGTCGCGCCCATTGTGGACGGATATCTCGCCCGCCCGCTGTAGCGGCATGGGGCGGAGCGCCTCCGCATGAGGCGCTCTGCCCCATCCGATACCATAAGAGTCCATGAGCAACCGTGAAGATCGCATCAAACTGCTGCACGAAGCTGCCGCGGAACGCATCCTCGTCATCGGGGGCCCGTACGGCACGTATCTGCATGGCCGCGATCTGACGCCGGAGGACTACGGTGGGCTCGCCCACGAGGGCTGCCCGGAACAGCTCAACGTGACGCGCCCGGACGTCATCGCCGACGCGCATCGCGGCTACCTCGAAGCCGGCGCGGACATCATCGCCACAAACACGTTCGGCGGCGGCTCGATCGTGCTGGCGGAATTCGATCTGGCCGACCGCGTGCGCGAGATCAATGAGGCTGCCGCCCGCCTTTCGCGCACAATCGCCGACTCGTACAGCACGCCCGGCCGCCCGCGATTCGTCGCCGGTAACCTCGGCCCGACGACGAAATCGCTGTCCGTCACCGGCGGCATCACCTTCGCGGAGATGGTGGACGTCTACCACGGCTGGGCGGAGGGGCTCGCGCTGGGCGGCGTTGACCTCCTCGCGCTCGAAACGCAGAACGACACGCGCACCGTCAAGGCGGCGCTTATCGGCATCGAGCGCGTGTTCGCCGAACTGGGATTCCGCCTGCCGGTGATGGTGTCCGCGACGATCGAGCTCACCGGCACCATGCTCGCCGGGCAGACGGTTGACGCGCTCGCTGCATCATTGATGCACGCCGATCTGTTCGCCATCGGGCTCAACTGCTCGACCGGCCCCGAGTTCATGACCGACCACATGCGGACGCTCGCGGCGACGACGCAGTCCCGCATGTCCGTCTGGCCGAACGCCGGCCTGCCCGATGAGGAAGGACGCTACAAAGAGTCGCCGCAGCAGATGGCGACCGTGCTCGAACGCTTCGCGGATGAGGGCTGGCTGAACGTCGTCGGCGGCTGCTGTGGCACCAGCTTCGACCACACGCGCGCCTTCGCGGCGATGGTCGATGGCAAGCGTCCGCGCGTGCCCGCGAAACACAGCCGCGCGCTGTACTCCGGCATCGACTTCGTCGAGGCGACGGACGACAACCGCCCGCTGATCATCGGCGAGCGGACGAACGAAGTCGGCTCGAAGAAGTTCAAGCGGCTGATCTCAGCGGAGAAGTACGAAGAGGCGAGCGAGATCGCGCGCCAGCAGGTGAAGAGCGGCGCGCAGATCATCGATGTGAACCTCCAGAACACGGATCGCGACGAGCTCGTGGATATCGACGGCTTCTACGAGCTGCTCGGCAAGAAGGTGCGCGCGCCGATCATGATCGACACGACGGATCCCGTCGCGCTCGAGCGCTCGCTGACCTACTGCCAGGGCAAGTCGATCATCAACTCGATCAACCTCGAAGACGGGCTGGAGAAGTTCGAGCGCGTGACGCCGCTCGCGCGCGCGTACGGCGCCGCGCTCGTCGTCGGCTGTATCGACGAGGACAAGGAGCAGGCGCAGGCGATCACCCGCCGACGCAAGGTCGAGATTGCGCAGCGATCGTGGAAGCTCCTCACCGAGGATTTCGGTATCCGCGCGGGAGACATCATCTTCGATCCGCTCGTCTTCCCGTGCGCCACGGGCGACAAGAACTACGCCGGCAGCGCGGTCGAGACGATCGAGGGCATTCGGCTGATCAAGGAAGCGCTCCCGGATGCGAAGACGATCCTCGGCATCAGCAACGTCTCGTTCGGGCTGCCGGAAGCGGGACGTGAAGTGCTGAACTCGGTCTTCCTCTACCACTGCACGAAGGCCGGCCTCGATCTGGCGATCGTGAACAGCGAGAAGCTCGAACGCTACGCGTCGATCCCCGATGCCGAACGCAAGCTCGCCGAAGATCTGCTCTGGAATCGCGGCGACGACCCCATCGCGGCCTTCGCGGCGCACTTCCGCGGTGCGCAGTCCCGCACGAAGAAGGACGTATCGCTGCTGCCGCTCGACGAGCGTCTGGCGAACTACATCGTCGAGGGCACGAAGGAAGGGCTGGTCGCCGACCTCGAACTGAAGCGCAAGGAAGCCACGCCGCTCGACATCATCAACGGGCCGCTGATGAGGGGGATGGAGGAGGTCGGCCGGCTCTTTAATGCCAACGAGCTGATCGTCGCGGAGGTGCTGCAGAGCGCCGAAGCGATGAAGGCCGCCGTCACCCACCTCGAACAGTTCATGGAGAAGTCCGAATCGAGCACGCGCGGCAAGGTGCTCCTTGCGACCGTGAAGGGCGACGTGCACGACATCGGCAAAAACCTGGTCGACATCATTCTGTCGAACAACGGCTACCGTGTCATCAATCTCGGAATCAAGATCCCGCCCGAGGTGCTCATCGAAGCCGCGCACGAACATAAACCCGACGTCATCGGGCTCTCCGGGCTGCTCGTGAAGTCGGCGCAGCAGATGGTGATTACGGCGGGCGACCTGCGCGCCGCCGGCATCGACAAGCCGCTGCTCGTCGGCGGCGCGGCGCTGTCCGATCGCTTCACGCGCGGCAAGATCGCGCCCGCCTACGACGCCACCGTCGTCTACTGCAACGACGCGATGAACGGGCTCGACACGCTGAACAAGCTGATGGATCCCGATGCGCGCGCCCAGCTCGAAGCTGATCTGCTCGAGAAAGATCCGGGCGAGCGGATGCGGACGCCGCAGAGCGATCTTCCGCCAGAGACGGAGGAGCGCAGCGCGCGCATCCGCCTCGACGTGCCGTTGCTTCCCGTGCCGGATCTCGATCGTCACGTAGCGACGGTCACGGATCTGGACGAGATCTGGAGCTACATCAACCCGCAGATGCTCTTCGGCCGTCACCTCGGGTTCAAGGGGCGGTTCGCCGAAGCGCTCGAAGCGGGTGACGTCAAGGCCGTCGAGCTGCAGAAGAACGTCGAGAAGGTGAAAGCCGAGGCGCGGAAGAAGATGACCGTGCAGGCGGTCTGGCAGTTCTTCGAAGCAGAGCCGGACGGCAACAAGCTGCACATCTTCGAGCCGGGCGAAGCCGTGCCTGTCGAGACGTTCGTGTTCCCGCGCCAACGCAAGGCCGATGGCATGGCGCTGAGCGACCTCGTGCTCCCGCCGCTGCGCGACGCCCGTGGGCACGCCGTAACGCGCGACCACGTCGCGCTATTCGTGACGACGGCGGGCGCTGGCATCCGCGAGCTGGCGGAAGAGGCGAAGGCCGCGGGCGAGTACCTGCGCTCGTACGCGCTGATGGCGCTCGCCCTCGAGACTGCCGAGGCAACGGCGGAGTGGGTACACGCGCACATCCGAACGCTCTGGGGTTTCGCCGACCCGCTGGAGCTGACGCGCAAAGAGCTGTTCCAGGCGCGCTACCACGGCAAGCGCTACTCCTTCGGCTATCCCGCCTGCCCGGAGCTGGAACAGCAAGCCGGCCTCTTCCGCCTGCTCCGCCCGCACGCGGTCGGCGTCGAGCTGACAGAAGGCTTCATGATGGAGCCGGAGGCATCGGTGTCAGCGCTCGTGTTCGCGCACCCGGACGCGGCGTACTTCGGCGTCGGCCCTGCCGGCGATGATGAGTAGCGCCCGCCGCATGAACCCACTCTGCGCCGCATCCGCGACCAGCCTCGCCCGTATGATCCGCGCGCGCGACGTCTCGTCGCTCGAGGTCGTCGACGCATACCTGACGCGCATCGAAGACGTGAACCCGAAGCTCAGCGCCGTCGTCCAGATCGCGCCGGACGCGCGCGACCGCGCGCGCGAAGCCGACGCGGCGCTCGCCCGCGGCAATGACGTCGGTCTGCTACACGGCGTGCCGTTCACGGTGAAGGACTGGATCGAAACGGAAGGCCTGATCTGCGCCGCCGGCTTTGCGGAGCGGGCGCAGTTCGCGCCGAAACGCGACGCGACCGTCGTCGCGCGTATGCGTGCCGCCGGTGCGATCCTCCTCGGCAAGACAAACGTCACCGATGGCGCGCCCGTGTATGCCAGGCCGAACAACCCGAACGATCCCGCGCGCTCGCCGGGCGGCAGCAGCAGCGGCGAGGCCGCGATCATCGCAGCGGGCGGATCGCCGCTCGGCCTCGGCAGCGACTCCGGAGGCAGCATTCGCCTGCCAGCCGCGTGGTGCGGGGTCGCCGGACTCAGGCCGACCAGCGGTCTCGTGCCGAACACCGGCCACTTCCCCCGCATCGGCGCCATGCACGACCCCCGCACAGCTATCGGCCCGATCGCGCGCCGCGTCGAAGATCTCGCGCCCGCGCTGCGCATCGTCGCCGGCGTCGACGGCCGCGATCCAGGCGTCGTGCCCATGCCGCTGGGTGACCCGTCGTCCGTGGACGTCGTCGCACAGCGCGTCGGCAGGTACACCAGCATGCCGGGCGCCTCGCCATCGCCCGCCGCGACCGCTGCCGTGCATTCAGCGGTAGCGGCGCTTCGCGATGCCGGAGCGGCGGTCCAGGAAGTCACGCCGCCTCGACTCGAAGAGTCGATGCCCATCACGATCGCGTACTGGTCGCGCGTGCAGTCGAGTTCGCTCACCGAATGGAATCCGCCACGGCCCAGCGCCCTTACGGCGGATGAGGTCGAGCGTTCGATTTTCGAGTGGGAGCGCTTCCGCGGCTCGATGCTGCGCTTCATGGATGGCTACGACATCATCGTCTGCCCTGCCACTGCCGACGTGGCGCCGGAGCATCGCGCGCTCACGGGCAACGACTACATCTACATGCTCCCCTACAGCCTTACCGGCTATCCCGTCGCCGTCGTGCGATGTGGCGACGACGAGGGCATGCCCGTCGGTGTGCAGATCGTCGCTCGCGCGTGGCACGATCACGTCGCGCTCGCGGCGGCGCAACGCATCGAAGATGCGCTTGGCGGATGGATTGCCCCGACAGAGCCACCGAAAGACTGAGAGACCGATCGCCATGCCCATTCGCGCGGTGCTCTTCGATGTCGGCGGCCCGATCAACACCGAGATCGAGCACGAGCGGCGCGTCGATGCCGCGATTCGTGCTGCGCTTGTTCGCGAGGGTGTTGCCGCGAACGAGAAGGAGTACGCCACCGCGTGCGCGTGGGCGGTCGAGCACTTCGCACCGGACGCGCATACGGCGATCATCTGGCGCCTTACGAAGGGCGACATGAAGATATCCCCGCGTGTGTACGCTGCCTTCCGCGCGGCCATGCACGAGTGGCCGGCCTTCGAGTTGCGCGACGGCATCGGCGATGTGCTCGCGTGGTTGCACGAGCGCGGGCTGCTGCTCGGCCTCGCCGCGAACCAACCACACGCGACGCTCGACGTGCTCGATCAGCACGGCATCGGCCAGTACTTTCATCATCGCGAAGTGTCCGGCACGCACGGCTTCCGGAAGCCAGACGTGCGGTTGTTCCTGCGTTGTTGCGAAGACCTCGGCGTTGAGCCCGAAGAGTGCATCATGGTGGGCGACCGCATCGACAACGACATTGTCCCGGCGCGTGTGCTCGGCATGCGGACGGTGTTGTACTGCACCGGGCGGCATGCGGCGCAGGAGCCGCGATCCGCGGACGAAGTGCCGGACGCGGATGTGCGCAACGTGGCGGGACTGCGGGCGGTGCTCGAGATGATGCTTGGGGAGGTCCCGTAGACGCCTCCGTAGCGCGGGCTTTCTAGCCCGCGCGAGGTTCGCCGTGAAGTCCGTCGCCGCCGACAAACACCCCACGGGCTGAAAAGCCCGCGCTGCGGCAAGAATCTTGCCGCTGCGCATGCGCCCCGAGAGCTACAATACCCCCAGTCAGACCCACATCCGGCTTCGAGAGCGGCTTAACAAGATCAGAACAAACGTACTTGACAGCCGTTCGAGCGGCACGTATGATGGCCCGGTTATAGAGCGTATGTTCTAACTCTGGCAGGAGGCTTGGCGTTGGCAAAGAATACGGAGAAGTCCCAACCACACGAGCGCTCATCGGAGATGAGTGCGGCGAAGAAGGACCAGGCGCTCGTCGATGCGCTGGCCGATATCGAGAAGCGCTACGGCCGCGGCGCCATCATGAAGCTGGGCGATGCGAAGGATTTCGAGGTCGAAGTGATTTCGACCGGTTCGCTCGCCATCGACCTCGCGCTCGGCGTCGGCGGACTGCCGCGCGGGCGCATCACCGAGATCTACGGCCCGGAAGGCGCGGGCAAGTCGACGCTGGCGTACCACGTCGTGGCGTCCGCGCAGAAGACGGGCGGCATCGCCGCCTACATCGATGTCGAGCACGCGCTCGACAAGGACCACGCGGAATCGTGCGGCATCAACGTCGCCGAGCTCCTGATCTCACAGCCGGACACCGGTGAGCAGGCGCTGGAGATCTGCGACGCGCTGGTACGCAGCAACGCCGTCGATGTCATCGTCGTCGATAGCGTCGCGGCGCTGGTGCCCCGCGCGGAGATCGAAGGCGAGATGGGTGACTCGCTGCCGGGCCTGCAGGCGCGGCTGATGTCGCAGGCACTGCGCAAGCTCACGGCCGTCATCTCGAAGTCGCGCGCCACGGTCATCTTCATCAACCAGTTGCGCGAGAAGATCGGCATCGTGTTCGGTAACCCGGAGACCACACCGGGTGGGCGCGCCCTCAAGTTCTACAGAACGGAGCGCATCGAGTTGCGCCGCACCGAATCGCTCAAGAAGGGCACCGACATCATCGGGAACCGCGTGAGAGCGAAGATCGTCAAGAACAAGGTTGCCGCGCCGTTTCGCACAGCCGAGTTCGACATCCTCTTCAGCGGCAAGCACCGTGGCATCAGCCGCGAGGGCGATATCGTCGACCTGGGCGTCGATGCCACCATTCTCAAGAAGATGGGCGCGTTCTTCAGCTACGGCGAGTTGCGCCTCGGCCAGGGCCGCGAAGCTGCGAAGGAGTACCTCCGCCAGAATCCCGACCTCGCGCAGGAGATCGAAGGCCTCATCGTCGCCGGTGTGCCGTCCTCTCGCCCAGAGCTCAGTCGCAACGGCCACAGTGCCGCCGTCGCCGAGGCCGAGCCGGAAGGTTCGGAGTAGCTCCGTTGGGATCGAGAGCTCGAATGAGGGCACTGAGGATCGCTGAGGAAGGGGCGCACATGAGGTGCGCCCCTTGTGCGCCCATCGCTCCTTCCGGCGGCTGGGATCGCCTCCTGCGGAGCACATCGCCATGATCATCACCGCCGTCGAGTCGACCCGGAAGCGGCGTGGGCGCGTCGATGTGTACGTCGACGGAATCGTTGCGTTCGAGGTGGCACGTAGCACGGCTATCGCACGGCATCTGCGACCCGGTCTGGCCGTAGAAGCCGCCGAGATCGAAGCGATCGTTACCGCCGATCGGCGGCGCGCCGCGCTCGAAACGGCGGCGGCGATGCTTGCGCGGCGTCCTCACAGCGAGCGCGAAGTGCGGCGTCGCCTGATGCAGCGCCAGTTCGCGCCGCCGCTGGTGGACGAGACGGTCGCCCGCCTGCGCGAGTTGAAGCTGCTCGACGATGCCGAGTTCGCGCGCGCTTGGACGGAGTCGCGCGACCGAAGCAGCCCTCGCGGACGCCGGCTCATCGTGCAAGAACTCCGAGCTGCCGGCGTGGCGTCGACGACAGCTGCCGATGCCGCGTCGGAGGTCTCGGAGGAAGATGCGGCATACCGTGTGGCGGCGAAGAAGGCGCGGGCGCTGGCGTCGTGCGACTATCGGACGTTTCGCGACCGGCTGGGGTCGCACCTCCAACGCCGCGGCTTCGGCTGGGAGGTCGCCAGAGCGACCGTCGATCGCACTTGGCGCGAATCGCACGAAGGTGCGAGCGCTGAAGACAGCTTCGACTAACCGATGCGCCGCCGAATCGCCGTGCGGTAGGCTGACCGCGTGAGCATTCGCCCCGTGTTCCACCTCATGGCCCTGTTAGCTGGCGTTGCCGTGCTTGCTTCGTGCGGCAGCGACGGCAATGACGGCGGAGCATCGCCGTCGCCGGGTGGAGCGCTTCCCACCCGAGTCGCAGGTGGCACCCCGGCCAGCGGCGAAGGCTCGCTGATCATCAGCAAGCCGGAAGGACTCGTCGAATACAACATCAAGCGCGGCCGCGAGACGCCGCTGATCACGCCTGATACCCCAAGCACGTTCTTCCTCGACCCCGCCATCTCGCCGGATGGCGCCCGCATCGCCTACATCGTCCAGCCGCCGCCGGCCATCACGAATATCTGCGGCTCGGCGACGCCAACGCCACCTCCCGGCGCCCGGGCGGGTAGTGGCTGTGGCCTCTACGACGCCGGCTCCGACGTCTGGGTGGCGAACCGCGACGGATCCGACCCGCACGTGGTCTACGCTCACGCGCAGCCAAATCAGCTCGTCCGCTTCCCGCAGTGGCAGGACGACGACACGATTCTCTTCGTCGCGCAGGAGATCGCCGTCGTGAACGGCGTCACCACCGTGTCCTACGTGTTGGAGCGCATCCCGGCGGGTAGCGGAGCGCGGACGCGCGTTATCGAGGACGTGCTGGCGTTCGGAATGTCGCCGGATCGCAAGCGGCTGGCCTACGCGCGGTTGGCGCCTCAGACTGGCGAGACGCTGAATGCGGTCGACGTCGATGGTACGAACGAGGTGACCCTCGTCGGCATCGACCAGAACCTCAGCCCGTTCAACGTTCCGCGCTATTCGCCGGACGGCACGAAGATCGCCTTCGCCTCCGCCGACCAAACAGGCGCCCGCGCACCGTCGTCGGCGTACGTATCGGCCGCCCCGTTGGGCCGCGCGCCAGCCCCGGTCCTCGATGGCCTGCCCGAAGACGTCTGGATCATCGATGCCAAGGGCGGTACGCCGGTACGAGTTGCCGACCTCAAGGAAGATCTCCCCGCCCTCGCGTGGGGCCCCGACGGCCAGCATATTTACGTCATCGGCGCAGCCGGACTCTACGACGTGAACGTCGAGACTGGGGCGGTGAGCCGGCTGGGTAGCGGCGCCTTCCACGCCCAGATCGCTTGGGTGCCGTAGCAGTGGCTGGCCGCCGCAAGCGTAGATCCGAACGGACCAGAGATGCGAAGTAGTGCCCGGAGCAGTCCCGGGCGGGCCACGTGCCATGCCGCGGGCTCGAGGGTGACCGCTGCGTCGGTTTGCTTGACCGCCGGATCAGGGCGCCCGTATGATGCCGTCGTAGCTCGTTAACGTACAGGAAGGGTCGGGCTACAAGAGGGAGATTCAACAGCCAGATATTCGGAAAGAGAGGCTACCAATGTCCGCCATCCTGGGCGTCGTAATCGGCGCCATCGTGGGATTGGCGGTCGGGGCTCTTCTTGGCTACGCACTCAAGCGTAGTTCAACCAAAGACCAGGAGCTGGAAGCCCAGCAGGCAGCGGCCAAGCTCCTGAGCGACGCGCAAGCACAGGAAAAGGAGATCCTCCTCAACGCCAAAGAGGAGGCCATTCAGGTCCGTGGACAGGCCGAGCAAGAGGGCAAGACACGCCGGGACGAAGTCCTTCGGCTTGAACAACGCGTTGCTAACCGGGAAGAGAACCTCGATCGCAAGTTAGATGCGCTCGAGCGCAGAGAAACCGCATTCGGCGAGAAAGAGCAGCAACTCGAAGCTACTCGCGCCGAGATTGACGAGCTCCGCAAGGCCAAGATCGCCGAGGTCGAACGTGTCTCCGGTATGACCGGGCAAGAGGCGCGCGCCCTGCTGCTCCAGGAGCTGGAGCAGGAAATCCGCGACGAGGCGAACCGCATCGTCCGCACCCTGGAAGCCGAGGCGAAGGAAGAGGCTGACCGCCGCTCCCGCAGCATCTTGGCGACCACGATGCAGCGGCTGATGAACGATGTCGTCACGGAGACGACAGTATCGGTCGTCCCCATCCCCAGCGACGACATGAAGGGCCGGATCATCGGCCGTGAAGGCCGCAACATCCGTGCGCTCGAGAACGCCACCGGCGTCGACCTGATCATCGACGACACGCCGGATGCCGTCACCTTGTCGGCGTTCGACCCTGTACGGCGCGAGATCGCCCGCGTGGCGCTGACGAAGCTGGTGCTCGACGGCCGCATCCACCCGACGCGCATCGAAGAGGTCGTCGAGAAGGCCAAGGCCGAAGTGGACGCCAGCATCAAGACCGCAGGCGAACAGGCGGCCATCGAAGCCGGCTGCCCGGGTCTGCACCCGGAGATCTTGAAGACGCTCGGCCGGCTCAAGTACCGCACGTCTTATGGCCAGAATCAGATCAAGCATGCGGTCGAGACGTCGTTCATCGCCGCCATGATCGCCACTGAGATCGGCGCCGATGTCAACGTCTGCCGCCGCGGCGGCCTGCTGCACGACCTGGGCAAGGCCATCGACCACGAGATCGAGGGTACGCACGCCGCGCTGGGTGGCGAACTCGCCCGGCGTTACAACGTCACCCCGGCAGTCGTGCACTGTATCGAGGCGCACCACGAGGAGATCGAGGTCGAGTCGACCGAGGCCGTCATCGTGATGATTTCGGACGCCATCAGCGGCAGCCGTCCCGGCGCCCGCCGCGAGACGCTGGAGCTGTACATCAAGCGCCTCGAAGCGCTAGAGAGCATCGCCAACAGCTTCAAGGGCGTCGAGAAGTCGTTCGCCATCCAGGCCGGCCGAGAGATCCGCATCATCGTCAAGCCGGACGAGATCGACGACCTCGACTCGATGCGGCTCGCGCGCGACGTCAGCAAAAAGATCGAGGAATCGATGGAGTACCCGGGCCAGATCAAGGTGACCGTCGTCCGCGAGACCCGCGCGAGCGAGTACGCGCGGTAGGGTTGTACGGCGAGAGATTCAGGTAGTAACGCGCGCCGTTTGGGCGCGCGTTTCTGCTTGGGGCAGACGGACTACTTGCGCTTGGCGCTGTTGTAAGCCGCAGCGGCGCGAACCAGAGATGTCAGGGCCTTCGCATTGACGGTGTCGCCCTCGTGGAAATCGATCGCGCGGGTCTTCTTAGCTTCGAGGCCCGCGTTGAACAGATTGCCCGGATCTGGGAGAGCGGCGCCCTGGAAGAAGTTGACCTTGATGTGGTCTTTGAAGCTGCCGACTGCGCACACCATGCCGTCTCGCGTCCAGACGCCGGTGTCCCACTTCCACTCCTCG
>JANNPX010000035.1:0-1838 GCA_031400455.1 Chloroflexota bacterium
GGTCAGCTACGGGGCGGTCTCGGGCTGGACGGCCCTTCCGGTTTCGTTGACCACATCGGTCGACAACCTCCTCGTTGCGGATTTCAACGGCGACGGACGCGCGGACGTCGCAGCTGCAATATTCGTAGGGAACCAGGGGGGGCTGTTGTTCTCGTACGGGGGCGCGACCGGTTGGACCCCTCACGTCATCACTTCGACGAGCAGCTGCGGCTTGACGTTTTCGGCAGGCCAACTGTTTGGTGCGGGCGCGATCGCGGGAATTGCCAGAGCTGACGGTGTGGCCGGCGCGGATCTGCTGCTCTGGGGAGCGAAAGACAACAACAACTTCTGCATCGTCTCGAGCGGCACCAGCGCGACGGAACGGTGGAGCAGCCAGGACATGCGCTAGCGGCAGGCACGCCGTCATAAATTCGCTTTCTCCAGATCCACAACCGCTGAGGACCGCACCATGACGCGTCGCTCCCGTGTCTTTCCGTGCGTAGCCTTTGCTCTTGCCATCTGGTTCGTCACCTTGCACGAGGGCCTGAGGCGCAGACCTCGGGTGGCGCGCTGCAGCAGTTGCGCGACCTGGCGGCGCGAAAGATCACGCCGTTGTCGCCGAGCCAGATCGAGGCGCGGCGCGACGGACTGGCGCCCATAAATGGGCTCGATCCACGCGTCGGCGGCCGGCAGCCGCTCAGCGCGAAGTTGCAGTGCTCGATGGCCGAAGGCAATCCCATCAGCAGCCTCGTCGCCGCCGAGGACAACCCGAGGGCGAGCGCCCTCGAAGGGTTCGTCTTGCGCGATGCGCGCGGCAGATCCATCTCGATCTGGATGAGAACGCCAGCACCGGTATCCGGGGTATTCCAGGAGCAGGTCGACATCGGCCTCGTCGGCGCCGAAGCCGTGCTGACCTTACTGGACGGGAACATCGTCAGCAACGGCGACACGCACGGCATCTACTGCGCGCTGCACGCCGTGCTCGAGCCGGGCGGCGGCGTGATCGGCCCCGACCCAACGATGCCGTGGTGGGCCGGGCGCGAGCGCTGCGGGCCTACCAGCGCCTCGATTCGCGAGGCACCGGATCTGATTCTTACGAAGTCGCTCGTTGGCGGGTAGCGCTCGGGACGATCGGCGAGACGACCGGGGCGCATTTGCGCGTGCGCTGATCTACGATTCAAAGACGACGCCTCGATGAATGCCCCTCGCTGACACCATCTGTATTGGAGCTGACTATGCCCACTCGCCGCCGCCTGCTCGTACTCGCGTCCGTGATCGTCGTCGCCTCGTATTCGGCCAGCGCGCAAAAGCGCACGGGCCTGATGGGCGATCTGATGGCTGACGTCGCTGACGTCGAAAGCAAGATCGTGGGACTCGCCGTGGCCATGCCCGACGCGTCGTACGCGTGGCGGCCCATGCCTGGCGTGCGGTCGGTCGGGGAAGCTTTGACACATGTTGCGGCCGACAACTACTTCATGCCCATCGCGCTCGGCGCGGCTGCGCCGGCGGGCACTGGCATCTCCGGAACCGACTACAAGACCGTGGCGGCGTATGAGGCAAAGACCCGCTCGCGCGCCGAGATCATCGCCGAAATCGAGAAGTCGTTTACGTTCCTGAAGCAATCGATGGCCGACACGCCTGATGCCAAGCTCGAGACGTCGATGAAGATGTTCGGCCGCGACAGCGCCGTGCGCACCACGTGGGTGGGCACCGTGACGCACCTGCACGAGCACCTCGGTCAGCTCATCGCCTACGCGCGCAGCAACAAGGTCGTGCCGCCCTGGAGCAAGTAGCGCGCAGGAACGCACGCCCGCGATGCTACACGCCGAACTGGCGCAGGTGGTGATCGACGTGCTTGT
>JANNPX010000046.1:0-104449 GCA_031400455.1 Chloroflexota bacterium
TCAATCGGTCCTTCTTTCCCCTGGCCAACGATGAAGTCGAACCAACCCCACTGGAACACGGCGACCATCGCGCCGAACGAGGCGCCGATTGAGAGCAGGTTCATCACCACCGCCTTGAGCGGGACGACGACGCTGTGGAACACCACGAGCAGTAGCAGGAACGAGAGCGCAAGCACCGCCCCGATGAAGTACGGCAGGCGCGCGCCGACATAGTCGGCAAAGTCGATGACGCCCGCGGGGCCGCCCGTCGCCAGGATGTCGAGGGAGGTCTCTGCCTCGACCGAAGGGACCGTTTCGCGGCGTAGGCGATGCACGAGGTCGGTCGTCTCCTTGTCGCGCGGAGCGGACGTGGGGAATACGTTGACCAGCGCCAGGCCGGAGTCGCCGAGCACCCGCGGTTGCGTCACCGAATCCACGCCCGCGGTCGATTGGAGGCGTCGAACGAGCACATCCAGTTCGCCGTCGGCGGGAGGGCCGTCGTCGCCGCGGGCGAGGAGCACGATCGATCCGTTGAACCCGGGACCGAATCCCGTCGAGAGCAGATCGTAGGCCTGACGGCTCGTGTCCGACTCGGGCCGGTTGCCGGCGTCGCCGAAACCGAGGCGCAGCGAGAGCAGGGGAATCGTAAGTACGAGCAGCAGCGTTGTGCTGGCGATGAGCGCCAGCCACGGGTGCGCCTGGATAACGCGGCTCCAGCGCCACCAGAGCGTGCGGTGCATCGCGCCCGGGCGTTCCTTGCGATGCGGCAGGCCGAAGCGGTCGATGTTCCTGCCGGCGAACCCGAGCAGCGCGGGCAGCAGCGTGAGTGCCGCGAGCATCGTCGTCAGCACAGCGAGGATGGCGCCGATAGCGAGACCGCGGACGAAGTCCAAGTTCATCAAGAACATGCCGGCCAGCGCGATCACGACGGTGATGCCGGCGAACAACACGGCACGACCGGAAGTGTCGAGACTGAGGAGGACCGCGGGTTCCGGGTCAAGCCCATCGCGCAGGCCGTCGCGAAATCGTGAGACGATGAGCAGCGCATAGTCAATGCCGACGCCGATGCCGATCATCCCGGCAATCTGCGTTGTGCCGTCCGGCATCGGGAACCAGCGGACGAGGACGGTGGCGATCGCCACGCCGGTGCCGATGCCGAAGAGCGCCGTCATGATTGGCAGGCCCATGGCGATGATGGAGCCGAACGCGATGAGCAGGATGATGATTGCGGCGGTGATTCCGATGAGCTCGCTCGAGAGCCTCGGCTCCGCCGCAAACACGTCGCCGCCGAGTTCGGTACGGAGTCCGGCGACAGCGATCTCATCGCGTAAGTCCTTGATGACGTTCACTTCGCGGGGGTAGTCGGCGAAGTCCCTGTTGGCGAAGTTCAATTCGGCGTAGGCGATCTTGCCGCCGTCCGCGATCTGATACTCATTGCCAACGGCGTACGGGCTTACCACCTCGAGACCCCGGACTTCAACCGCGATTTCCGCAAGGAAGCGTTCGATCGCATCGCGCACGGCGGGATCGTCGACGCCTTGTGCGGCTTCGAAGACGGCCTGTCCTTGCAATCCCGTGCGCGCCGCGACGCCCCGCTCGTCGAGAAGATCGACCGCGGTTTGGCTCTCGGAGCCGGGCAGGCTGAGTTCTTCTGACTTGAACGCCCCGCCGTATACGGTAGACAGCGCAGTTAAGCCGAGAAAAACAGCGAGCCACGCGCTCACAACGTAGCGACGGCGGCGATAGCAACACTGTGCGATGAATCTCATGATGGTACTCCTCAGACCGGGGCCGGAATCGGCTAGGGGTGCGGGTGCCGTACCTGGAGCACGGCGGTGCTGCTAGCATCACTTTGGCAGTAAGGGAACGTAGCCTTGTGAGCTCTGACGCCGCCTCTTCGATGCGGAATCGTTGGCCGAGCGAACGAGGCGCTAGCCAACTTCTTTGAGCATGCGTTCGATCTCGGCGGTACGGTTGCGCAGATCCACCATCTCATCCAGCACCCGCTGAAGATTGGTATCGGTGCGGCGCTGTGACTTCGCCATCTCATCGACCAACTCCTGGTATGCGTGCTCCCGTCCGACTGCCATGCGCGCGCGCCAGGCGCCGACGAGCTGCCAGACCAGGACGCTAACCACGATCGTGATGAGCACCGCTCCCATGAAGATCGCGAGCTGCACGGTCTCCGCGGCTTGCTTTGAGAGCCCGTCCGCCTCCGACTGCGAGAGTGTCATCTGCACTAGTGACAACAACGTGGTCATGTGTTCTCCTCCGGTGTTTCTTGCGGCGCGCCGCCTTCTGATGTGGTTGCGGGGTGGCGTTCTGGTTCGAGCGTACGCGCCGCGTCCGCGATCATCCGCGGTGTGAGTCGTAGCGTGAAGGGAGCGATTTCGAAGTACTTCATGGCCTTGCCGTCGCCCGAGAGCTCCAAACTGCTCGTCACCAGCCCCGCCGCCTCCAGGCGCTGCAGATGCATGTGCAACAGCGGCCGGCTAATGCCAATCTCCCGCGCCAACTGGCTGACGTACTGCCGGTGCGGCACGAGCGCCGCGACAATGCGCAGGCGCGGCGCGCTGCCGAGGGCCGCCAGGAGAGCCAGCAGTTCGTCGCCCGAAATCGCACCAGCGTCGTCGTTCCATTTCATGTGTCAGAGAATTATTACAGATGTAAGGAATTAGAGCAAGTACGCCACTTGACGGCTTGCCGGAGCATCGCTGAGTCCGCGATGACGTCGCGTGTCTTCGATTACGTACAACGCTGGGGAGGCTCTCGACGGCGTCCTCTCCGCCGGGCGGCGAGGGCTCTCGTTCGGGCAGAGGATTCGATGCCGGCGGTAATGCTGGGCGGGCTGCCAACAGCCGGGCGGCTGCCCTACATCGATCACAGCCGTCGTGAGGGTGAATTAGAGCGCGAGCAGCCTCGCGACGTTGCCGCCGGTGATCGCCGTGAGTTCCGCATCCGTCAGTCCGGCGGCGCGCGTACGTTCCAGCGCCTTCTCTTGCGAAGTGAGCGGATAGTCGCTCGCCCAGAGGATCTTTTCCACGCCGACGGCATCGACGACGCGGCGGTAGATGTCCGGGTCGTAGAGCAGGTGCGACGCGGCCGTGTCGAAGTACATCGAGTCGATGGCGTCGCGCACTTCCGGCATCAGCGCGTAGAACGGCAATCCCCCTCCCCAGTGCGCGGCGATGATCGTGACGCCGGACTGCGCGCGCGCGAACGAGTAGAGCGATTCGAGCGTGAGTCCGTGCTTGCCCGGGTACTGATGCCCGACCGGTTCGCTGGCATGTACGAGTACGGGCAGATCGAACGCCGCGGCCGCCCACGCGAGCAAGTCAGCCTCGTCGCTGTTGGCCAGGTCGTAGCCGTTGCCTTCCGGCCGCAGCTCGCCGAGGCCGCGCGCCCCGGCGGTGGCGAGCCGGCGAAGCTTAGTGCGCACGTCGTTGCGGGCGATCGTCGGCGCGTCATCCGTCTCGGCGCGGCCGTGCGCGCCCGCATTCTCGCCGAAGTACACCGAGACGAACGGGATCAGCCGCCCGCCCGATTGCGCCGCCTGCTCGATGATGTACGCATTCGTCTCGTCGACGAGCGCTTCGGTGTGCCAGGCGAAGTTCACGATGATGCTGCGGTCGATGCCAGCGGCGTCCATCGACGCCAAGACTTCGTCCGCGGTCGCCATCTTCGCGCTCGCGTCGCCGTAGATCTCGGCGAACGTGGGTTCCGTTGCGAGCAGTTCCGTGCGCCGCGCGATCACTTCGGGCGGGAAGACGTGCGCGTGGCTGTCGATGATCATGCGGGGCTAATCCCGCCCGGCGCGTTCGAGAGCGCGGCCGAAACGCATGATCGCTTCCGGGATGTCGGCTTCGGCGACGTTGCTGTAGCAGAGCCGCACGAAGTTGTCGCCGCTGCCGTCGGCGAAGAACGCCTCGCCGCCGACGTGGCCGACGGCCTCCTCGTTCGCCATCATCCGCAGCTTCGCCGGGTCGATGCCCGCGTTCAACTCCGCCCAGATGAAGAAGCCGCCCTTCGGCACGCTCCATGTCATGAAGTTCGAACAGCGCTCGTCCAGTGCGGCGAGCATCACGTCGCGCTTGCGCCGGTAGATCTCGATCATCTTCGGCACATGGGCGTCGTACCCGCCCGACGTGCAGAACTCCGCGATCACGCGCGTCGTCCACGGCGACACGCCCATGTCGAAACGCATCCGCGTGATTGCGTCGATCACCGGCTTCTCACCCATGATCCAGCCGACGCGCAGACCGGTCGCGAGCGTCTTGCTGAACGTCCCCATCAGCACCGCGCCAGTGCCTCCTGCCACGGTGTACAGCGACGGCAGCGGCTCGCGGTCGAATGCGATGGCACCGTACGCGTCGTCCTGCGCGATGAGGATGCCGTGCCGCTTGCAGATATCGACGACGGCCTTGCGCCGATCGAGGCTCAGCGTGTTCGCGGCGGGGTTCTGGAAGTTTGGGATGGTGTACAGCATCTTCGCGCGCTTGCCTTCGGCGGCGATGCGGTCGGTGAGCTGCTCCAGCGCGGGTACATCGAGTCCGTCGTCGTCCATCGGCACCGTGACGATCTCCGGCAGGCACGAAAGCGCGATACGCGTGCTGCCGGCGAAGCATGGTTGCTCAAGAACCACGACATCGCCGGGATCGAGGAACGTCTCGCACACGTTCTCGAACGCGCCCGCCGAGCCCGTCGTGAGCACGAAGTTCGTCTTGTCGGTCGTGATGCCCTCGCGGCGATTGATGTCGCTCGCCAGCCAGTCGCGCAGGCCCGTCGGCCCCTGCGGACCCCCGTACTGGAGTGCTTGCTCTCCTTCGCGCCGAAGCACGCGCTCGTTGGCGGCGATGAATTCGTCGATGGGTAGTGAGGCTGGATCAGGTACACCGCCCGTGAGGTAGATCGGCGGCTTCGATGGCGGCGGAAGCTGGCCCTGGAACCACGGCGACCACGCCATCTTCCGCGCGCGCAGCGAGAGCGCGGCCTCGAGGTCGTATGCGTCCGCGCGCGCTTCAGGTGCTGTCTGATCGGCTTCCCAGGGGACTCGCCCGCCCATTTGTCGTCTCCCTAATGCACTGGATGCCGTGCTAACCGGGCTTGCCCGCGTTGCCCTTCGCGACGCGCTCGGCGGCGGCGCGGAAACGTTCGTGGTGTTCGGGCGACACGCGCAGCACTTTGTTCCACGTCGCTTCGCGCTCGGAGCCGCCATCTATGTCCGTGGCGCGGTCGACGGTCTCTTTCGTGGCGATCAGCGCCGGAGCCGAGTTCGCGGCGATCTGGCGGGCGAGGTCCATCGCTGTCGCCTCGACATCGGCGAACGGTACGACGGTGTTGACGAGGCCGATGCGCAGCGCCTCCTCGGCGCGCACGACGCGGCCCGTGAACAGCAGATCCTTCGCGAACGCCGGGCCGATGATGCGCGGCAACTGCGCCCCGCCGACGACGAGTCCGTATGCCGCACCCGGGAACCGGAACGCCGCCGTGTCGGACGCGATACGGATGTCACAGTTGATTGCGACGAGCGCGCCGCCGCCGTAGCAAATGCCGTTGATGGCGGCGATCAGCGGCTTGCGGAACGATGCGACAGCGGCATACGTCGCCGCCATGCCCTCGCTACGGCCCTTGCCGTCGATGGAAGCGACCGCCTCGTTCATGTCGGCGCCGGCGCTGAACGCCGTCCCGGAGCCGGTGAGGATGGCGGCGTGCACGTCCGGATCAGCATCCAGCTCACCCAGCGCGCCGGCGACAGCAGCATCCAGCTCGCGGTTGAAGGCGTTGTGCTTGTCCGTGCGCAGCATGCGCACCAAGCCGACGTGAGCGGCGATCTCCGTCCTGACGATTTCGGGCATGGAGCGATTGTAGCGCGTCGCTGGTCGTTGGAGGTTAGAGGTTGGATCCGCGCACGTAAGCGTGGACTGAAGTCCACGCGCGACCGAACCGAAACCGCCCAGAGTGGCACAGCCGTCCCCGGCTGTGAGTCCACGCGCCATTGCTCCACGACCGCTGACCGCTGACCTGCTGACCGCTGACAAGCTGCCCCCGCTTGACTCCCGCCCGAGAGGGCGTATGATCGGCCAACACGTTGTGATTGCGGTTCGTCTCGAAGGAGGGATCCCATGGCCACCTATGTCATCCTGTACACGTTCACGCCCGAGGGCGCGAAAGGCATCCGTGAGAGCGTTAAACGGGCCGGTCGAACGCGACAGCAGAACGCCCGCGTCGGCTTTACCGTGAAGGACATCTACTGGACTCAGGGTTCCTACGACATGGTCGCCATCGTCGACGCCCCCTCCGAAGAGGCGATGATGGGCGCCATGATGAACGTCGTCAGCGCCGGCAACGTCACCAGCGTTACGATGCGCGCCTTCGACGCCATGGAGATGTCCCGCGTGCTGGCAAAGACTCTCCCCCTCCCGGATGAGGATGCGCCCCCGAAGAAGAAGGTCACAGCCGCGAAGGCCAAGAAGAAGTAGAAGGAGTGCGGTACCGCGCTACACCAGGAGCGAACCTGCGCCACGCACGTCAGGAGAGCCTCATGCAGGTCCCCGAAACCCACTACGCACGCGCCGGCGATCTTCGCCTCGCCTACCACAAATGGGGCGACGGCCCGCCGCTCATGATCATCCCCGACCTGGTCTCCAACGTGGAGATCATGTGGGAGCACGAGCTCTACCGCCGCTGTCTGGAGCACCTCGGGCAGCACATGACGTGCGTCTTCTTCGACAAGCGCGGCATCGGCCTCTCCGACCGCTTCGACGACGCGCCAACGCTCGAACAGCGCAACGAAGACATCCTCGCCGTCATGCGCGCGGTCGGCTGGGAGCATGCACACATCCTCGGCACGTCGGAGGGCGCCGCAATGGCGATGCTCTTCGCGGCAGACTTCCCCGATCGCGTCGACAGCGTGACGTTGATAAATACGTTCGTATCTCCTCGCTACCAGCGCCGACTGCCGGACTACATCCGGCCAGGCGACCCCGAAATCCTGGCGGGACCACAGATTTACGAACACTTCATGCACATCCTCGAGGTTTGGGGTGAGGATGCCACCGACATGGTCGACTGGGAGATACCGAGCGAGTCGGGAAACGAGTCGTTCAAACGCTGGATGACGAGACTGCAGCGCATGGCCGCGAGCCCCAGGGACTTCAAACGCCAGCTCGACAGCATCTTCGCGCTCGACGCGGGCGACGCTCCCGAGCGGGTCCGCGCGCGGACGATGGTGATGCACGTGAAGGGCGACCAGGTGCTGCACCCTGCGCACGGCCGCCTGCTGGCGGACGTCATCCCCGGCGCGCGGCTATTCGAGATCGACGGGGCCAACCACTTTGCCTGGATGCTGCCCAACTGGCGCGACCTCGACGACGCGATCATCGAGTTCGCCACAGGCACGTCCGTCGCTCGCACGACCACGCGTGAGTTCGGCGCGGTCATGTTCACCGACATCGTGAATTCCACGCGACAATCGGCCGCAATCGGCGACGCGAAATGGCGAGCAGTGCTCGACAGTCACGACCGCACCGCGCGCCGCCTCATTGATGAACACCGCGGGCGCGTCGTCAAGAGCACGGGGGACGGTCTGCTGGCGACGTTTGGCGCACCGTCGCAGGGAGTCGAGTGCGGCATGAAGATGTGCGACGCCCTGCGCGGCATCGGCATCGAGATCCGCGCCGGGATCCATGCCGGAGAGATCGAAGTGCACGACGACGGCGACATCTCGGGCATCGCGGTGAACCTGGCGGCGCGCGTCGAGCAGCAGGCCGCCGACGGCGAGCTGTGGACGTCGTCCACGGTGCGCGACATGATGATGGGCGGCAGCGCCCAGTTCACCGAGCGTGGCGAGCACCAGCTGAAGGGGATCGACGGCAACTGGCGGCTCTTCTCCGTTTCCGCGTAGCGGCAGGAGCGGGGCCGTGAACCGCACCGCAGCCCACAACCTTTACGTTCACGTTAGAGTGCGCTAAACTGCGCCGTCATGAAGCACCGCCGTGTTCCCGTACCCATACGCCTGCTCTCGTACGCATGGCCGTACAAGGCGCGCGTCCTGCTGGCCTGCGTCTCGCTGGCCGGATTGACGGCGTTCCAACTCATCGGCCCTCAATTGGTCGAGTACGCCATCGACCACGGCGTCGACATGTCGGACGACGGCGTGGCGCTAGGAAGCACCCGCACGCTACTCATCGCTGCGGGGTTGATTACGGCCGCCGCTGCTGCGCGTGGCATCTTCCAGTTCTGGCAGTCGTACACGGGTGAGTGGGTCTCGCAGCGTATCGCCTACGACATCCGCAACGACATCTACAACCACCTGCAGCGCATGAGCTTCGCCTACCACGACAAGGCGCAGACGGGCCAGATCATGCAACGCGCGACGCAGGACGTCGAAGGCGTGCGCATGTTCGTCAGCCTGGGCTTCATCCGCCTGATGTACGTCTTCGTGCTGCTGGTGGCGACGCTGATCATCATGGTCATCACGAACGCGCAGCTCGCGCTGCTGAGCTGGTTGTTCATCCCGCCGACAGCGCTGATCGCTATTCGCATGACGTCGCAGTTGCGGCCGATCTGGATGCAGGTGCAGAACCTTCAAGGCGAGCTGGGCGTCGTACTCCAGGAGAACCTCAGCGGCATGCGCGTCGTCAAGGCGTTCGGGCGCGAGGACTTCGAGAGCCGCAAGTTCAACGCGCAGGCACAGAAGCTCTTCGAGAACTCGTACGCCACGAACCGCATCCAGGCCACGTACTCGCCGATCATCAACGGCGTCTGGGCGTTCGCGATGGTGGCGACGGCCTGGTTCGGTGCGAACCAGATCCTCAACGGCGACCTGACGGCCGGCGCGCTCGCGAAGTTCATGCTCTACCTGACGATGCTGCAGCTCCCCGTCCGCAGTCTCGGCTTCATCACGCTGCTCTGGGCGCGCGCCGGCACGTCCGGCCAGCGCATCTACGACATTCTTGACGCCGAATCTGCCGTGCAGGAGCGCGCGAATGCGGTTGAGCTCGTCGGCGTGACGGGCCACGTGCGCTTCGATGACGTCTCGTTCGGCTACGACGTCATCAGCCCCGTCCTGCGGCATGTCGACCTAGAAGCGCGGTCTGGCGAAGTGGTGGCGTTGCTGGGGCAGACCGGCAGTGGCAAGACCACCGTCGTCAACCTGATGCCGCGCTTCTACGATGTCACCGGTGGCGCCATCACGATCGACGGCGTCGATATCCGCAATGCAACGCTCGCGTCGCTTCGGCGCACCTTCGGCATCGTGCAGCAGGACGTGTTCCTCTTCTCGGCGACGATTCGCGAGAACATCGCGTACGGCGCGTCGGGAGCATCGGACGAAGATGTTGAACACGTCGCGAAGCTCGCGCGCATCCACGACTTCATCATCACGCTGCCCGACGGATATGAAACGTGGGTCGGTGAGCGCGGGATCACGCTGTCCGGCGGGCAGAAGCAGCGCATATCGATCGCGCGGACCCTCCTGCTGGATCCGAAGATCCTCGTGTTCGACGACTCGACATCCAGCGTCGATACGGAGACCGAGTACCTGATTCAGCAGGCGTTGGCCGAGTTGATGAAGGGCCGCACGACGTTTGTCATCGCGCAGCGGCTGCGGACGGTGAAGTCCGCCGACCAGATCCTCGTGCTGAAGGACGGAAACATCGTCGAGCACGGACGCCACGAGGAGCTGATCAAGCGCGACGGCCCGTACCGCGAGATCTACGACCTCGAACTGCGTGACCAGGAAGAGGCGTTCGAGCGCGAGAAGGAACGGCTGGCGGGCGTAGACGTGAGCATCGAAGAGACAGCGCTGACCGCGGGCGGCGGGGCGTAGCAGTATCGGAGCGCGGGGCGTAACAGCATCGCAGCGCGGGAGTCGGCCAGTACCCGCGGAGATTCAGGGAGTACCCGCGGAGCTTCAGCTCCGCCCGCTGTCCGATTCTTCGACCAAGCGTCGGGTTCAGCAGGGAATGAGCTGTACAGGCTAATGGAGTGATATGACGTTTTTTGGGGGCGCGGGTGCGCCGGGCGGCTGGAGCGGCGGCGGCAACTGGCAGAGCAATCTGCGGCCGAACTCGCTGAAGCGCAGCACCGATGGGTGGGACGACGACGAGCTGGGCTCCGTCTACAACCACCGTGTTGTCGTGCGGCTGTACAAGTTCGTCGCGCCATATCGGATGCGGCTGCTGCTCGCGCTAGTCGGTACGCTCGGCTTCGCAGCGATGACGCGCACTATGCCGCTGGCCGTGCGCGGACTGATCGCTGCGGCGGGTGACAAAGACATTAGTGCGCTCAACCGCTGGGGTTGGGTGTACATCGTTCTCGCCGCGCTGTCTGCGATGTTCTACTACGTGCAACTCACTTCGACGGGGTGGATCGGGCACAGACTGCTGCTTGGCCTGCGGCGCGATATGTTCGCGCATCTGCAGAAGTTGAGCCTGCGCTTTTACGATAACAACGAGGTCGGCCGCGTGATGTCGCGCGTCACGAGCGACGTGACATCGCTGCAAGACCTGATGACCAGCGGCTTCCTCACCATCATCGGCGACATCGCCGGCATCGCCATCTCCGTTGGATTCCTGCTGTACTTCGACGTGCGGCTCGCCCTCGTGACGTTTACCGTCGTGCCGCTGCTCGTGATCACGATGGCGGTGTGGCAGAACTACTCCCGGATCGCGTTCATCCGCGTCCGGCAGGCGATCGCCGTCGTGAATGCGAACCTGCAGGAGAACGTCTCGGGCGTACGCGTCATCCAGAGCCTCTCGCGGGAAGACGAGAATCAGAAGCGATTCGATGACATCAACCAGCAGAACCTGCGCGCGAACGTCAACGCCGGCAGGCTGACCGCGGCCGTGACGCCGGCGGTCGAAGTAATCGTTGCTCTCGGCATGTCGCTCGTCATCGGCTACGGTGGTTATCGCGCGCTGCAAGGCGACATGACGGTGCCGGCGCTCATCGCGTTCACGTTGCAGCTTCAACTCTTCTTCGACCCTGTCCGCGACCTCGTGCTTCAGTACACGCAGCTTCAACGCGCCATGGCCGGCGGCGAGCGCGTGCTCGAGGTGCTCGACACGAAGCCGGAGTTCGAGGACGCTCCCGACGCGGTAGGCATCGACGACATCACCGGGCGCGTCGACTTCAATCACGTGAACTTCCGCTACGTCGAAGACGTGCCGGTGCTGATCGACTTTGACCTGCACGTCGAACCGGGCGAGACGATCGCCTTCGTCGGACAGACGGGCGCTGGCAAGACGACGGTAACGGCGCTGCTGCCGCGCTTCTATGACGTGACGGACGGTTCGATCCAGATCGACGGCATCGACGTGCGGCAGATCTCGCACAAGAGCCTGTCGCGGCAGTTGGGGCTCGTGCTGCAAGAGCCGTTTCTCTTCTCCGGCTCGGTCGCCGAGAACATTCGCTATGGGCGCGAGGGTGCCACCGATGCGGACATCGAAGACGCAGCCCGGACCGTCGGCGCGCACGACTTCATCACGCGGCTGGACGACGGATACGGCACGTACCTGCACGAGCGCGGCATGAACCTCTCTGTCGGCCAGCGACAACTGATCAGCTTTGCGCGCGCGATCATCGCGCGGCCACGCATCCTGATCCTGGACGAGGCGACAGCGAACGTCGACACCCAGACTGAAGTGATCGTCCAGCGCGCGCTGAGCACGCTTCTCGAAGGACGCACATCGTTCGTCATCGCGCACCGGCTATCGACGATCCGCAACGCCGACCGCATCGTCGTGCTGGAGCACGGCCGCATCGTAGAACAGGGCAAACACGACGACCTGCTGGCGCTCGGCGGCCGCTACGCCAGCCTGTACAAGATGACGTACGAGCAGCACCCCGCCACCGCAACGAACGGCAAGGGCGCGACGAACGGGAACAGCGCGCCGGCCACCCCCTCAGCCCACCCGGCGTAGACGCTCCGCCACCACCTCATTACCGACCATGCGCGTCGTTTGCTGTCATGCTGAGCGAAGTCGAAGCATCTAGCTCGATCAGCCTCCAAGGCCCGCCGACAGCTCGGACAATTACGCACTGAACCAGACTGGCCAAGGTCCTTCGCTTCGCTCTTGACGACACCGGACGGGGCGCATAGCCGCGCGCCCCTACGCCGTTTTGATTCCACGGCAGGCCGCTTGACAGAATTCCTCGATCTCGGGGGATAACCCCCTTGACAGCCTGGCCCCATGATGCCATCATAGTGCCATCACAACGACTGCAAAGAGCCAGTGGCTTTGGAACTGGCTCAGGAGGCAAGGGCAGATGCCCACGGAGCTTCGCACCGAACCCGTCTTCGACGCCCTCAAGCAGCCTCTGGCGCTTATCGACAACGACGAGCGCCGCCGGGGTATCGAGACCTACATCGAGGCCGCCCGGACGCCATTGGAGCGCGCCGTCCACGACCTCATGTCGCAGATGGCTCAGGCCGTCGACGAGAAGGTGAGCCAGCACTACCGGGTTCGGCTGTCGTACAAGCCCGGCGGCTTGGAGGTGGAGGTCGACGAGAAGCTGGGCGGAAACGGCGAAGAAGCCCAGTGGTCGACGGCCGAGGGCGACGTCGAGAAGATTACGATCCGCATCCCTGCCGAGCTGAAGGACCTGGCGCAGCAGGCGGCCTCGAAGGCCGGCACCTCGGCGAACACCTGGTTCATCAAGGCCCTTGCGCGCGCGGTGCGCAACATCGAAGTGCAGGGCGGCCCGCCGCCACCCCGAGCGCCATTCCATGACGACCGCCGGCACGGACGCGGCTCGCGCCTGAGCGGCTGGGTCGGCGGTGACGACGAATAGACGCGTATGGCTCGCGGCGGCTGGCGAGAAGGAGAACGACATGACATTGCAGGAACTCATCGCGGAACAGCAGATCGACGCCGTGCGGCGGCTGGATCTGGCGTGGACGAAATACGAAGACGAAGCGCGCGCCGCGCACGCCGGCGGTTTCCGCCGGTCGATCGCAAGTGCGCTCGTGCGGCTCGGTGCCCGGCTGGACTGCGGCGCAATCGAGCGCGCCGGTCTGGTAACGCGGCAGGCGCACTAACCGCAGCAGCGGAGAAGGAGTCGACGATGAGCGAGTGGAAGTCCGAATGGAAGGCCCTGGGCAAGGACTTCGAGCGCGACATGCGCGAGGCGTTCGAGAGTGTCCGCGATGCCGTCGCCATTGGTGATGCCCGCGATCTCGCCGACAACGCCGCAGAGTTCGCGCAGACGATCGCAGAGTGCGCACTGATGCCGGTGATGACGTTTCTGGGTGGGCTGCCACGCGCGGTGGACGCCGAGAACTGGTCGGGGTGGCGGCGCTGGGCTTCGCCCCGGGCGTGGGACGACGAAGGCTGATCGATCGGAACGGAAGGGTACGCACATGAGACTGGCTGCATTCATCATCGCGCTGATGCTACTTGGCGGCTCCGTCGATCCGGAGCGCGGGTGGCTCATCGCCCTCGTGGTCATCACCGGCATCGCCGCGCTTCGGCCGCGCTTCTGGAACTGGCTGCAGGTGCGGCCCGCCATCGACCTGCGCCTCGCGTCGTTCGTCGTGGCGATTCTCCTGCTCGCCGGCGCGGTCGATCCGACGCGCGACTGGCTCATCGTGCTGTCGGTTGTAACGGGGCTGGCGATGGTGATGCCGGGTGGATTCCACATCGACCCGTTCGGCTTCAACGACCGCGGCGACCGTGCTGCTCGCAAGTGGCAGCGCCGCGCGGATCGCTGGCAGCGACGCAGCGCCCGCTCGGAATCTCGCGGCGACCGCGACTGGGATCGATGGGAGCGGCACATGGACGAGCGTCGCAAGCAACACACGGACGCGTGGGGGGACGACTGGTCATGATGAACCTCGCGCCCGAGTACGCCATCACGTGCGACGCGCAACTACTGCGCGCAGACCTGCCGCTGGTCGTGGAGTTCACGTCGTCGCGCGTGCGGCAGCGGCCGCTCGCGACGCGGCCCGGCGGCATCGAGCTCGCGGATACGCGGCTGCCGGTGCGCGCAGTCGACATCGACGCGTACCCGGATCTCCGGCGGCGCTTCAAGATCAACCTGCTGCCGACGTTCGTCGTGCTGCACGACTCCGCCGAGTTGGCGCGATTCGTCGGACCGCATTCGCGGCGCGAACTGGCGGGCGCCATCCGCCGCGCGCTGGATCCGAGCATGGTCGTCATACAGGATCCGCCCAGGGCCCGCGGGCGCTGGAACGACTTCAGTACGCGGCTTTGGGGCTTTACCAGCCGTTGAGACGGCACTGACATGGAACACACCCGCACAATCACCCGACGGTTCGAAACAGGCGCGAAGGCCGTGCTTCATATGGAGGCGCGGTCTGGTGCCGTGCTGGTCGAGTCGCACGAAGATGCATTCGTCGATGTCGAGGCCGTCGTGCACGTCTGGTCCGACATGGCGGCGGAGGCCGACGAAGCGGCGAGTCTCGTCGAGCGCGGCATCGAGCAGGATCTGCATCGCGTCATCGTGCGCGCGCCGCAGATGCCGCAGACGGAGGGCTGGAGCCTCTGGGGCGGCAAGCGCGGGTCGCGCGTCGACTACACCGTGCGCGTGCCGCTGAAGTGCGCCGTGCGCGTGCTCGCGAAGAGCGGGCGTGTGCACATCGCGCGCACGGAGGGCCGTGTCCACCTCGAATCCGGCAGCGGACGCTGCAGCGTCGAAGATGTCACGGGCGACGTGACGGTGATCGCTCGCAGCGGCAGCCTGGTGATCGAACGCGTGCGCGGCGATGTGGTCGCGGAGGCGCGTAGCGGGCGCATCGAGGTACACACGGTGTCCGGCAAGGCGACGCTGCAGTGCCGCAGCGGCGCGACGGACGTGCGCGATATCGGCGGCGTGCTCGACGTGCAGGCGCACACGGGTCCGGTGGTCATCGACGCCGCGCACGCAGACGTGCGAGTACGCGCGCACACCGGGATGATTCGCTACCAGGGCAAGGTCGAAGGCGACATGGACTTGAAGACGCAGACCGGGCTCATTCACCTCGCCGTCGATCCGGAGCACCCGTTCTACATCGATGCCGAGAGCCAGATCGGCAACGTCCGCTCCGACCTGCCGCCCCGCAGCGGTGGCAAGTCAGCGAACGGCACGGGCCCCAAAGTCCGCCTCCGCACGCAAACTGGCGCAATCCGCCTCACCCGCCTCTAACCCACCCGCGCGCCCGATGGCTCGAACGACCGTAGGGGCGGACCCGTGTGTCCGCCCGCGTGCTTGCACATAGGTTCGCTAATGATCCGAATCGTCGTAGGGGCGGCCCTGTGTGGCCGCCCGCGTGTGGGAACATCGTCCCCACTATCCGACCCGCGCGACCGGATGATTCAAACCGTCGTAGGGGCGGCCCTGTGTGGCCGCCCGCGTGCGGGCACACTGCCCGGATGTGGCGCAGGGCGACCAACCTACCGCGCCAGCAGGTCCGCGACCGTGCCGAACGCGTATCCCTCCGCCCGCAGCCCGCTGATAATCGCCGGCAGCGCCTCCGCATCCTGCGATCCGCCCCCGGCGTGAAGCGCGAAGATCGCACCCGGCGCGGCGGCTGCGATCACGCGCTCGGCGAGCGCACTTGGCGTCGCCCGACCCGCAGCGCCCGTATCGAACGTCCACATCACGATCGTGCCGTAGCCGGCGTCCGCCGCATCGCCCTGCACGCTCGCGTCGATGTCGCCGTACGGCGGGCGGAAGTATGGCCGCGTGCTGCGCTGGCTCAGGTGGTACACCGTCACTTCGGTGCGCGATAGCTCGAGCGCGCGCTGCTCCGCCGTCAGCGGCGGCGCCCCGGTCGACGCCCCGGTGAACGACTCGCTGTGATACGTCGCGTTGATCACGTCGTGGCCCGCCGACGTGATCGCCAGCAGCAGATCGCGATGCTCCTCCGCCCACCGCCCGTGCACCGCAAACGTCGCGCGCACGCCCTCGCGGCGCAGCACGGCCAGGATCTCCGCCACGTGTCCGGCGCCCGCGTCCGTATCGAACGTCAGCGCCACCATGCGGAGCGCCGGATCGCCACGCGTGACGATGGACGCCGGTACGGCGGTCGCTGTCGGCGCTCGGGCAGTGCCCTGCGGCGACGGCGCCGTGGCGGACGATGCGCACGACCCGGCCGTGACTGCGAGCGCGACGAGCAGCAGGATCGTGGCGAAACGAGCGAGCATGATGCTTCAGGCTACGGCATCGCCGCCCGCCGGACGTGCGGCGGGAACGCAAAGACGCACGCCCACGGGCGTGCGTCTGATGTTGTGCTGGGGCCGGCGAGGGGATTCGAACCCTTGACCTGCTGTTTACGAAACAGCTGCTCTACCACTGAGCTACGCCGGCGCGAAAGCGCCTCGCGTTGCGAGGCGGTGCCAGTATAGCGAATGGCGGCTCCATTGGAGAACGCGGGTTCACCCTGATTCGGGGCCGGACGGCGAAGACGCGCACACCGTCCTCAATGCCCTCTAGCGCGTGCTGCCGCGACCCTCAAGCGTCGCGTTAGCGGACGGTGCGGGATGACGCTTACCTGAAGTTCGCGTGCGGGTTCGCGCCCGCATCGTCGATCGTCAGGACGTCGAGCACCGGTCCGAGGGGACCGGCCAGCACCTGGCCGTAGTCGTCTCCGTTGTTCGCCGCGTAGTTGCCGGTGGTCAGCGCGCTGCCGGCGACGGCGAAACCGTAGTCGTTGATCGCCGCGAGATTGTTGACGATTCGGTTGAACGACCCCGTCGCGTTGACGCCCGCGCCCAGCACAAGCTGTCCATTGATTAACAGGGTGTTCTGCTCGACCACGGAGGCTGAGGACACCTGCACGCCGTCGCCTCCGCTGTTCGACACGGTGTTGCCGCGGACGATGCTACCCTGGCCAGCCTGGATGCCGTCGCCGGCGTTGTTGACCACGGAGCAGTCGGTGATCGTGGCGTTGCTCGGCGCGCGGATACCGTCGTCCTGGTTGTCGCTGATGATGCACCGCTCGATCACGGCGTTCCGACTGGTGGAGATACCAGTGAGCCCGTTGTTAGTGGCCGTGACGTCATGGATGATCGCCCGGTCGCCCGTCCGCATCCCGTGCTGGAAGTTGTAGGACAGGTGGAGGTCGTAGAAGGTGGAGCCGATGGATCCGAGTGGGCTCGAGAACAAGATGCCAGATCCATGCCAGCTGGAGATCGTTCCGTTGCGGATCGTGATACCCGAAGCGCCTGTAACCTCGACGCCGTCGTCGTCGGCCGAGCCGCCTTCGAATGGCCCCGTCAGTTGGAAGCCCTTCAGATCCAGCGTCACGTTATTTGATTCAATAGTGATGCCGTTGCTCCCAATGATGCCATCCAGGTTGCGGGTCAAGTAGTAGTAGCCGGGGGTGCTGATCGTGAACGGCAGCGACGAGATCGGCGTGCCCGGTTCGAGCACGCCGACCGTTGCGGAGGGCGCTCCGGGCGGATCGAGCGGCCCTCCATAGGCGCGCGAGGCGAACATCGCGACCATGCCGATGAGTACAAGCAGCAGCAGCCCGGTGTTGATGCGATTCCAGGGGATGGATGTCATGGCGGCACCTCGTCGATGCGGTGCCGAGGCCCGCGCCGCCGCATCCGTGAGGTCACGGTAGGTCACCGGGCGCCAGCTCGTCAACGCCGGATGGTGCCGAACTTGACAGGCCAGGCCCTCACGGCGCGGCGCGCACCATCACCACGCCGAGGAAGATGACCGCCACACCGCCGGCACGGAGCAGCGTCGTCGGGTGGGCTTCGGCGCCGAACGCGCCGAAGTGATCGTAGACCGCCGAGCCGAAGAGCGTCCCCGCGGTCGCCGCGCCGAGGAAGAGCGCCACCCCGATGCGCGGCGCCGCGAACCCCACGCTCAGCAGGTACGCCGTCGCGAACAGCCCGCAGACGGCGAGGTACGGCGACAGGCCGCGCATCGAGATCACGAGCGCGACTGCGCAGAGCGCGACGACCAGGGCGAACGGCCAGCTGCTATCGAGCGGCGCCGGCAGATTCGGCGAGTCGCCGCGGAACGAGCGGACGACGAGAACGATCGCGAGCCCGCCGATCGTGCCGACGATCGAGATCCACGTCGCCTCGTACGCACCGCGTTCGCGGCCCATCGCGCCCAGCATCGCGAGCTGAGTAGCGGCACCAAGGCCGACGGCGATCGACAAGAGCACGTAAGCGTTGTGTGACATCGTGACCTCTGGCCCATGGCGAACGTGCCTGCGCCAACCGGTGCTGGCACGACGCGCACTGTAGCACGGAGTCGCTGTTACCGAGGGGGCATTCGCTCAGCCGAGCGGGAACCGCTCGCCGACTAACTCTTCGCTGCGCGCCCACAGCGCGTCAGCCCGTGCCGGGTCGATAGCGTAGCGGCGCACGCCGGCGTCCGCGGGCTCGTTCCCGATGGATTCGGCGACGTGGCAGTCTTCGCAATAACGCCCGCCAACCGCATCCGCGTCCGCGACGATTGCGGCCCAGATCGACGTCGCCGCGCCCTGTGGGATCGACTTGAACGTGAACGCAGATGCGGGCCTGCGCGCCGTGAGCGCCGCCATCGCTTCCGGTGTCAGGTGGCGTCCAAGCTCGGTGCGGATGCCGCCCGGATGGACGGCGCAGGCGCGCACACCCCGATCGCGCAACCGCTTGTCGAGCGCGACAGCGAACAGCACATTGGCCGTCTTCGCGCGCCCATATGCGACCCACGGATCGTACTGCGTGCGGGCAAAGCCTGGGTCGTCGAGATCGACGTCGGAGAAGTGGTGCCCGCGCGATGACAGGTTGACGATGCGGGCCGGCGCTCCCTTCAACAGTAGAGGCGCCAGGCGATTCACGAACACGAAGTGGCCGAGGTGGTTCGTGCCGAACTGCGTCTCGAAGCCGTCGGCCGTCGTGCCCTGCGGGCAAGCCATGACGCCGGCGTTCGCGATGAGCACGTTCAGCGGCTTGCCCTCGGCGACGAGCCGGTCTGCGCACGCGCGCACGCTCGCCAGCGACGCCAGATCCAGTTCGCAGAGTTCCACACTCGCGCTCGGCGTCGCACCGGCCCGCACGACCTCGGCGGCAAGTTCGCCCTTCACCATGTCGCGCACGGCCATCACCACGTCCGCACCGTGCGCCGCGAGCGCCCGCGCCGTTTCGGCGCCCAGCCCGGCGGACGCACCCGTGATCAGCACGCGCCGCCCGGACAGATCGCTGCCCGCTAGCAGCTCATCAGTCGTCGTCTCGAATCCGTACGAGTTCTCAGTCATATAGGGGTCCTATTCTTCGGCTCTCTGGCCCAATGCCCGCGTCTGCCTGTCCGCGAACGCTACGCCGCGCCGCGTCGTTCGGCGCGGAAGAGGTTGATCGGCATGGGGATGCCCTTCATCACGACGGGCCCCAGGCGCTTGAAATCGACATCGGGCAGGCCGCCGTCGGCGCCGCGCACCGACGCCTCCGACGCCAGCACCTCGCCGGAGTCGGCAACGCCGACAATTCGCGCCGCTACGTTCACGTCGTGGCCGATGAAATCGTCGCCCATCCGCGACTGTTGGCCCGAGTGCAGTCCAATGCGGACCCACAGCGGCGTGTCGCTCTCCCACGCCGCCACTTCGAACCGTTCCTGCAACCGCAGTCCCGTCTCGATCGCCGCGCACGGATCGCCGAACCAGATCATCAGCCCATCGCCAAGCTGTTTGACGATGCGCGCGCCGTCGTGCAACTCCTCCTCGACGATGCGCTCTTGCAGTGAGAGCAGCTCGATCGCCTCGTCGTCGCCGCGCAGCGCCGTGAATTCGGTGAACCCGACGATGTCCGTGAACATGATCGTGCCGCGCACGACGCGGGACTTCGTCTGGACAGTCGCCATCATGACGGGACCAGTTCGATCGATCCGGAAATGCTCATCGCCTGTAGCCGGCAGTCGTTCCCGGCGGGGAACGGATTGCGCACCTTCCCCGATAGTGTCTTGAACCGGGTCTCCAGTGCCGTGCCCTCCGGCAACTCCAACTGCACCTTGCCCGACACCGTCCTCACAGCGATCTCGTCTTCGCATCCGCACGACGCCTTGATGGAGCCGCTCACGCTGCGCGCTTTCAGCCGGCCGGTGACGCGCTCGATCGTGATCGATCCGGACATCGTGCCCACCGATGCGGCGCCCACGGCGCCCGCCTTGATGCTGCCGCTCATGGAGTTCATCCGGCAGCGGCCGCTGCACGCGCCGAGCGTGATGTTCCCGGTGCCGTTCCGCAGGTCCGCCTCCTCAGCGCGGTCGACCTCGATGCCGCCGCTCATGGTGGTAATGGAGACGATACCGAACTCACCGATGAGCTTGACGGTGCCCGACTGCGTGCCCGCGACGATATCGATGCCAACGGGGCAGCGCACGGAAAGCGACTTCGAGCCGCCGTGGCCCGACCGCACTTCCAGCGCCGCGCCGCCGTCGATCATGCCCGCGTCGAAGCGGTCGCCTTCGACCGCGACGTCCTCGCGCGGCTCGGCAACGACGGTGATGCTGCCCGACCGCGCGTGCAGCCTCAACGTCACCGCAACGGGCAGGTCGAAGTGCTGGGTGTCCGCCATCGATCCTCCGGTGCCGTGATTGTGGCTCGATCCCGCCGGAGTCTCAAGCGCCCCCGACTGCGGATTCCGCAGCGCGACCCGCCGGAACCACAGATTTCACCGATTTCACAGACGGGTTTGACCTAGCACGATCCGAGTGGCACAGCCGTCCCCGGCTGTGAGTGGCTACCCACGCAACTCCGCTGCGTGTTCGAGATCGTGCGCATTGAGGCCGGCGAGCGCGTCGCGGAGCGGTCCGCCGTCGGCGAGCTTCGTGCGGGCGTCAAGGTGTTCCGGCGCCAGGCGCGACAGCAGCGCGAGCACGCGGCCGCGCACCTGCGCCATCTCGAGCACGATCTCATCGACCGGGGCGCCCGAGAGCCGATCGACATTCCGCTGGTTCGCCGCGTCAGCGTCGATGGCCGCCGCGGCGACTCCATCGATCACGGCTTGCAGCTCCGCGATGCGGACGCCGTAGCCCGTCGCCATGTGCACGAGCAGTTGGCGGTTCGTCCAGTCGCCGCACGCGCTGGGCGCATCGAGTTTGTGCAGATCGAACGCGTGTGCAATCGCGACGAAGTCGTCCGTGACAGCTTGCCACTCGCGCATCGCCTGCTGTACTTCGGGTGGTGCGCCGGTCATCGCCGCTTCACTCCTTCTTGCGGAGCTGCGGGAACAGGATCACTTCGCGGATCGACGTCTGCCCCGTCAGCAGCATTACGAGGCGGTCGATGCCCATGCCGAATCCGCCCGTCGGCGGCATGCCGTGCTCCAGCGCGACGAGAAAGTCTTCGTCCAGCGTCTCTACTTCTTCGAGACCAGCGGCCGCAAGTCTCCGTTGCGTTTCGAAGCGCTCGCGCTGGTCGATCGGGTCGTTCAGCTCCGAGTACGCGTTGCCCAGCTCGAATCCCGCGCAGTACACCTCGAAGCGCTCGACGATGCCGGGTGCGCCCGGCTTGCTCTTCGCCAGTGGCGAGATCTCGATCGGGTAGTCGAGCAGGAACGTCGGCTGGATGAGCTTCGGCTCGACGTAGTGCGAGACGGCCTCGTCCAGCAGCTTGCTCCACGACCAGCCGGGGTCGATGTCGCTCAGCTTGCGGCGCTGCAGCTCGGCGAGCAGCGTCTCGCGCGTGCGGAACTCCTCGAAATCGATGCCGCCGTGTTCGATCAGCGCGTCGCGCATCGTGATGCGGGCCCACGGCGGCGCCAACTCGAGCGTGTGTTCGCCGAACTGCACGGTCGTGCCGCCGCTGACGTCGTGCGCGGTGCCGGACACCATGTCCTCAACCATCCGCGCGACATCGTTGTAGTCCGCGTAGGCCTCGTACGTCTCGATCATCGTGAACTCGGGGTTGTACTTCCACGACACGCCCTCGTTGCGGAAGATGCGGCTCATCTCAAACACGCGGTCGAATCCGCCGATGATCAGCCGCTTCAGGTGCAGCTCCAGCGAGATGCGAAGAAACAGATCCTGGTCGAGCGCGCGCCCGTGCGTGGCGAACGGCGTCGCCGCCGCCGCGCCCGCTTCGAGCTGCAGCACCGGAGTCTCGACTTCCATGAACCCGCGCACGTCGAGATAGCGCCGAATCGACGCGACGATGGCCGAGCGCTTGCGGAAGATCTCACGCACCTCTTCGTTGGCCATCAGGTCCAGGTAGCGCTGGCGGTAGCGAATCTCGACATCTTCGACGCCGTGCCACTTCTCCGGAGGCGGGCGCAGCGCCTTCGTCAGCACGTCGTACGATCGCGCTTCGACCGTGACCTCCTGCGTCCGGGTACGGAATAGCGGTCCGCTCACCGCCAGAAAATCGCCGAGGTCGAGTTCGGCGAGGCCGGCGTACGCCTCCTCGCCGATGATGTCCTTCTTGATGTAGCACTGGATCCGGTCCGTCCCGTCGCGCACGTCGAGGAACGACGCCTTGCCCATGTCGCGCAGCGCCGTGATCCGGCCCGCCACGCAGACCGTCGGAGCGTCGCCGCGCGCCGCCTCGTCAGTGGACTCCCACTCTTCGAACGCCGTCTTCGCGTCCGCGGCAGCATGCGTGCGCGATGTGCGTGCGGGATAGGGATCGATGCCCCGCGCGCGCAGACGCGCAAGCTTCTCGTGGCGCTGTTGGATCAGTTCATCTTCGCCGGGCATGGGGGAATCGTATAGGACATGGAAGCAGGAGACGAGACGCGCGCCCTAGTACAGCTCTGCGTTTTCTGCGTCTCTGCGATGAAAATGAGCCAGCGGCGGGTGCTACCCGACCTTCATGATCTTCATGGTCATGATGCCGCGGGGCGCGCTGACCTGAACTTCGTCGTGCAGCTTCTTCCCCATCAGGGCGCGGCCGACGGGCGACTCGTTGCTGATCTTCCCCTCGCGGGGCTCAGCTTCGGCCGGGCCGACGATGGTGTACTCGTGCGACTTGCCGTCGCCGCTCTTCACCTTTACCTGGCTTCCCAGCGTGACCAGCTTCGACTTGTGCGCCCCCGCCTCATCGATGATCGAGGCGTTAGTGATCAGGTTCTGGAGCTGCGCGATCCTGCCCTCGACCATCGCCTGCTCGTTCTTCGCGTCCTCGTACTCGGCGTTGTTCTGGGTGCTGGAGAGCTCCTTCGCCTGGTGGATCTTCTCTGCCACCTCGCGGCGCCGGACCGTCTCCATATAGACGAGCTCTTTCTCGATCTTCTTGAGCCCGGCTTTGGTGATCGGCTGAGACCTGTCGATCATGGCATTACCCTCGTCTGGGTTGTGGGCGGCGTATGGATCGCGTGCTGACGGTGAATAGAAGTACGGAGGCGAACTGCCCCTGTCGCGGACGCCGCGAGTATACCCGCGCGATCCGCGCCTGTAAAGGTGTGCGGGCGCTCTGCCACCGGCTTGTCATGCGCCGTTAACATCGTCGGCCATCGAAGCTGGCTGAAGGGCCCCACCGGCCCGCATCCACCCGCCATGGGGTGCTCCGGGATGGCGGGCGGTTGATCTCCAACCCGGCGGTAGCCACACTTGCGCGGTAGCCGCATGGACCGGCAGGCCACCCAGATGCGCCGAAACTTGACGGAGGTACGGGCCGCAGCGCTCTCGTGAGTGCACGGCCGCCGATGGCGACCCAACAACGCGGCCCCTTCGACCGCATTCTCAAGACCAGTGGCGATGGGCCGGAGCCGCAAGGCCCCGACCGCGCAGCGGTATACGTCGCCGGCACGATCGTCGGCCTGGCGATCCTGCTGCTCGTGCTGCTGCTTCCGCCTATCTCGATCCTGAGCCGCGGCGGCGGCGAGCCGGGGATCCCCAGCGGGCCCGGTGATGCCGACACGTACACCTCGACCGTGCGAAGCGGCATGCCGAAGCTCCCGGCAGGCCTGGTCGCCGCATCCGCGCTCTTCGATCTGGCGGCGCCAGAGGATCAGCGCGGCGCGGCGAAGATCACCGTACCACTGAAGGAGAAGCAGACCGAGCAGCGTAGCCTCGCGTTGTACACCTACATCGACGGCAAGTGGCAGCGCCTGTCCGACGCCACGCTGGTCGCCAACGGCGAGGCCGCCCGCGGTGATGTCGGTGCGCTGCCCGGCAACGTTGCGGTGCTCCGCCGGAGCAAAGCGACGCTGCAGGTCGCAGGATCGATGCCCGCGGGCACGACGATCGATGAGCGCGCTGCGTCAGTGATCACAACGCTGCACCCCATCGTATTCCTCCCCACCGATGATGGATCGATCGTCGGTCAGCCGCCCGCCGTGCCGCCCGCCGGCTACAAGGTCGTGCCGGGTGTCGTCGCGCCGAACGCAGAGGTTGTCGACAATATCTTGCGATCCAGCGACCTCCAGGCGAATCATGCGGCGGCGATTGCTGACCAGGTGAAGCAGGGCAACTTCGCCGGCATCAACATCGACTATCACTCCGTGAACCCGACCCTGCGCACGCAGTTCACCACCTTCGTCGGCCTGCTCAACAAGGCGCTGCATGCCGATGGCCGCACGCTGACCCTGACGCTGCCGATGCCCACAAGCGAGAACGGCACGATGCAGTCCGGCGCGTACGACTGGTCCGAGCTCGGCAAGTTCGCCGATACGATCGAGATGGCCGGCGAACTGGATCAGGAGCTGTACTTCCAGAACACCGAAGCGGCGCTGAATTTCATCACCGACAAGGTCGATCGCACGAAGGTGCTGCTGAGCATTAGCTCGCTGAGCGTCGAGCGCGGCGGCGACGGCTTGAGCACACTTTCGCTGGACGACGCGCTGGGCCGTGCGAGCGTGGTGCAGACGAACACCACAGGGGACATCGTCGTCGGATCGAAGGTGCAGCTCGTCGCGCGAAACCTGGCGGTGAGCGCAGGTGCGACCGGCCTGTCGTGGGACGATGTCGCACGCGCCGTCACGTTCAAGTATGCGGGCCGCGGCGGCCAGCGCACCGTGTGGATCGCCAACTCGTTCAGCGCCGCGTTCCGGATGGATCTGGCGCAGCGACACGGGCTGGGCGGCGTCACCATCAACAACGTCTCGCAGCAGGGCGGTGGAGCGGACGTGTGGTCTCCCGTGCAGCAAGTATCGGACACCGGGAACCTGACGCTGTCGCGGCCGAACGGCGAGTTGCTTACTCCTGTATGGTCCACCGGCGACGGATCGATCGCGCCGCAGACCGGCGAAGCCGTGACGTGGACCGCGCCAGGCGCCGAGGGCACGTACACCGTGACGCTCATCGTCAGCGATGGCGTCGTCCGCTCGGGCCAACTCATCTCGCTCGATGTTGCGGCGGCAGCCGCGCCGGTGCCGTGATGCACCCGGCCCCGACGACTGACGACCCGCGACCAATGACCAACCCTCCATGCGCGTGATCGCCGGCACCGCGCGGGGCCGGACGCTGTTGAGCCCGCCGAAGCCGCGCGCTTCCGGGCGGCCAGGCGTGCGGCCCACGTCTGACCTCGTACGGGGCGCGATCTTCGACATGCTCGATGCCTTCGGCGCGGACTACTCGCGCGTGCTTGACGTCTATGCGGGGACGGGCGCGCTCGGCATCGAGGCGCTGAGCCGCGGCGACGGCGATGCCGACTTCGTCGAAAGCGATGCCCCGACGGCGGCGATCATCACCGAGAACCTGAAACGCGTCGGATTCGAATCTCGCGGCCGCGTCCATCGCTTGACACTGGATCGCGCGATCGGACGCCTTTCCGGCCCGTATACCCTCGTACTCGCCGACCCTCCGTATTACGATGAGGGCGGCCTGGAGGCGGTATTGGCGCTGGCGGAGTCTCCGCTTGTTGACGGGGCCTCCGTGCTGGTGCTGGAATATCATCGGAAGACCGAAGCGCCCGAGCAACTCGGCCCGCTGCGGCTGTATCGGACGCGGGTCCACGGCGACACGGCCGTCGCCATCTATGTAGGAGAGGAAGCCTCGTGACGCTTGCGATGTTCCCCGGCCGGTTTGATCCGGTCACGAACGGCCACCGCGATATCGCGCGACGCGCCGCGAGGATGTTCGATCACGTGCTGATCGCCGTGGCGGACCTGAAGCAGAATTACCTCTTCTCGACCGCCGAGCGCGTCGAACTGCTGCGCGAGGCGGTCGCGGACTGCAAGAACGTCGAGGTCACGTCGTTCTCAGGGCTGATGGTCGATTTCGCCCGCCAGCAGGGCGCGAGCGTTGTGGTGCGCTCGATGCGCGCCGTTACGGACTTCGAAGCCGAGTTCGATATGGCGCTGATGAACAAGAAGATGGCGCCGGAGATTGAGGCCATCTTCATGATGGCCAGTCTGGAGCATCTCTACATAAGCGGGACACGCATCCGCGAGGTTTCCGCGCTGGGGTATGATGTGAGCGATCTGGTGCCGCCTCACGTGTGGACCGCGCTGAAGAAGAAGTACGCCGAACGCACGTAGCCGCGCCAGCACAGGGAGGTGCGCCATCGATTCACTACACCTGATCGACCGCCTTGAGGAGATGGTTGCCGAAGGGCGCCGCATGCCCATCGGCGCGGGCGTCGTCGTCGACCGCCGCCGCTTGCTCGACCTCGTCGACCAGATGCGCGCCGCGATGCCCAACGAGATCAAGGAAGCCGAAGACATCCTGCGCCGCCGCGACGAAATGATCTCGCGTGCCGACGAAGAAGCGAAGATCAAGCTCCGCCGCACCGAGGAGCAGGTCGACGACATCCTCTCGAACGAATCGATCGTCAAGTCCGCCGAGGCACGCGCCGACATGCTGGTGCGCGAAGCCGAGGCCCGCTGCGACCGGATGCTGCTCGATACGGAGAACCAGGCACGCGCCCGCATGTCCGAGGCGGAGAAGATGGCGAACGAGCAGATGGACGAAGCCGACCGCTACGCGACCGAGATGCTCCGCCGCCTCGACGACCAGCTCCAGCTCTTCGGCAAGAACGTCCGCACCGCCCTCGACTCGCTGGAGACGCGCCCCGTCGAAGCAGCGGCCCTCGTCGAGTAAGCGCCGAGGCCGTCCCTCGTAGGTGCCCAACCTCGCGCATTCGCGCGCTAGCGTGAATTACGAACTACTCACTACAAACTAAGGACTCCCCGTTACACTGCCGCCATGTGGGAGCCGTTCATCTCGATCCTCGTGCCCGTGCGGAACGAAGAGCGCTACATCGAGCGCTGCCTCTACAGCATCGCGCGCCAGGACTATCCGCGCTCGCGATTTGAAGTGCTGGTCATCGACGGGCAGTCGACCGACCGGACGAAGCTCATCGTGAGCCGTTTCGCCGCCGAATCCACTGTCGACCTGCGACTACTGCAGAACGCGCGCTACCGCACGGCAGCCGGCATGAACATCGGGTTGGCGGAGGCGCGCGGCGATGTGATCGTGCGGGTCGACGGGCACGCATCGATCGAGCCTGACTTCCTCAGCCGGAGCGTCGAGGCGTTGTACGAGACCCGCGCAGACTGCGTCGGCGGCGTCATCGAGAGCGAGGGCGACACCTACATGGGCCGCGCGATAGCGCTGGCGATGTCGTCACGTTTCGGCGTCGGTGGCGCCTCGTTCCGTACCGGCGGGGAAGGCCCGGTCGATACGGTGGCGTTCGGCGCGTATCGCCGCGAGGTCTTCGACCGCATCGGCGGCTTCGCCGAAGACATCGACAAGGGCGAAGACGACGAACTGAACTACCGCCTGCGTGACCACGGCGGGACCATCGTGCTCGTCCCCGGCATCCGCGCCCGCTACACGGTGCGCGGCGATCTGCGCTCCACCTGGCGGCAGTACATCGGATACGGGCAGGCGAAGCCGGAGGTGCTGCGGCGCCATCCGGCACAAGCGCAGACCCGGCAGCTCGTGCCGGCTGCGTTCGTCGTCGCGCTCGGCGCGTCAACAATTGGCGCAATACTCGGGCGCCGCGGGCCGCTCAAGGGCATCTTGGCGGTGTATACTGGCGCTGCCACCATCGCATCTCTCGCTCTTGTGCCGCGACACGGCTGGCGACACGTACCACCTCTACCCGTCGTCTTCTCGTGTTTGCACCTCGCCTACGGGTTTGGGTTCATCGCCGGTTGCGTAGGGCTGTCTGGCAGAATCCTCACTCGGAGCGCGCGCGGTCGCGTCCGACTCAGCCCGGACACGACCAACCGTCGCGCGGGGGGAGCGTAGGAGCCGGCAGGCGTCGCCACCAGACTTGGTCTGGGCACGCCGGCTCCTGCATCACAGGTCGATCGCGCAGCCGCTGGCAAGCCGGCGCCGGTCGATGGGAGTCGCAAACCGCGCTCACAAGGGGCGTCGTCCGGGCCACCCGGCGGCGCCCTTCCTGTTGCTGGGGTGCCGACGCCGTTGTAGGGGCGGCCCTGTGTGGCCGCCCGCGTGGGGGCACGTACGAATCCAACTCGCGTTGGTCGCTCGAGGCGCGGCGTTCACCCCACCACCACGGGCGCCCGCATCAACGTGTCCGCCTCCGCCATGAACGCTGCGTCGGCCACGATCGTCGACTCACCCGGGACGCGTGCGTACAGAAACGCAACCTCGCGGACCAGAAGCCCGGTAGTTTCGTGCGCGGCCCAGGCGTACACCAGCGCCTGCCGGCGATACGACTCCGTGCGCGCGTCCATCTCGTTCCGCTTGATGTTGTCCGTCTTGAAATCGACGACCGTGATCTCCGGGCCGAGCGTACCATCCTCGACGAACAGCAAGTCGATGCGACCCTCAGCGAAGCCAAGAGCGTCGTTGCTGTCGCGCGGCAGCGGCGCTGTGAACGCCACCTCGCGCAGCACCCGGCTCGACGCGCGCGCACGATCCATGATCGGACTGGTAAGCGCGTTGCGCGCGATCTCGGCGATCTCGTCCACACGATCCATCATCCCGAACTCCGACGCGACCGCGCGTGCGCGTGACGAAAGATCCGCGTAGTCGTGCAGGTCAATGCGTTCGAGTAGCGCGTGTACCGCCGTGCCGAAGTCCGCCGCGCGGCCGCGCCGGATCTGCTCGTCGGACGCCCACGGCGGCTCGACCCCTTCCTTCTCAGATGTTGCCGTTCGCACGCGCAGGCCGACGTTCGCCGCCACCAGCAGCGCATCATGGGCGCCCATCCAGGCGCTGCGCTCGGACGTCAAGCGCGCGACCGCCGCCGCATCAGCGCCGCCGATGCTCGCGCGCCACACCGGCAGTTCGCCCCCGGCCGCGGGCAGCGTGGCAGCGTCGATCGCGTCGCCTTCGTCCGCGCCCGCCTGCCGCAGCCAGTCATTGAGTGACTTCGGTGAGTCAGCCTTCTTCTTCGGGTCTACCTTCGCGATGAACGGCACAACCAGTCGATCTTTCGCGCGCGTCGCAGCCACGTACAGCAGCCGCTTCTCTTCCGCTTCGCGGTGCTCCTGCTCAAGCAAATCGGCTTCGTCGTACCCGGGTGTTCGGAAGTGGTCGTCCTTCTTGCCCAGCTTCATGTGCAGGCTCGCGCCCTCGCCGTCCAGCGCCGTGATCACGTTCGTCATGTCGACCCGGATGCCGTTCATGTTCGCCAGCACGACAATCGGGAACTCCAGCCCCTTCGATGCGTGGATGGTGACGATGCGGACGACGTTGTCGGTCTCCTCGCTGATCAGCGCGTCGGTTTCGTCGCCGCCCGAGCCACTGCGGGGGTTCGCTGCGCGCGTCACGTTGTCCTTCAGCCAGCGCGTAAAGCCGCGCAGCCCGCTGCCCTCCGCCTGCGCGAACGCGCGCGCCTGGTCGATCACCTTCAGCAGATTCGCCGCGACCTGATCGCCCTGCGGCTGCAGCATCGCGAACTCGACCAGCCGCGTCGCGTCGAGCACCATCCGCACCAGTTCCGGCAACGGCGTGTCGTGCCGCCGGCGTGCGAAGTTCCGTAGCGTCGCGAGCGCATCGTTGACAGGCGCCACGTCCGATCGCCCCGCCGACTCATAGTCGAACCGACCGCCGCCGCTCTTGTGCAGCAGCAGCTCCTCGTCCGAGCAGCCGAACGCCGACGATCGTAGCGCGGCGACGGTGGCAACACCGTCGGACGGATCGTCGATGGCGCGCAGTACCGCCACCAGCTCGCGCACCTCCTGCCGCATGAAGAACGTGCGTCCGCCTTCGTGCCGATACGGGATGGATGCGCGCGCGAACGCCTCTTCGTAGATGAACAACTCCGTCCGCGAAGGGATGAGCACCGCGACATCGCGCCACTCGGCCTGGCGTTGCTGTGATGGATCGGTGCCGCGCACCGTCCATCCACCGCCCTCTACTTCGCGCTTGATCAGAGTCGCCAGCGAGTCGGCCTCGGACCGTCGTATCTCCTCTGCCTTCCCGCTTGTTTCGCCTCGGACGATCGTCACGGCGTCGGCGGTCTCGTACGCTGGAAGGTGTTCCAGCGCGATGTATGCCGGCTGCACGCCCTCGCGTTCGGCAATGAGCTGGCCAAACGTGCCGTTTACCCAGTCGATGATCGGGCGCGCCGATCGGAAGTTCTGGACGATCGCCTTCGCGCCGCCAAAGACGTGCTGCTTCACGTCGTCGTACATCGTGATATCGGCACGCCGGAAGCGGTAGATCGACTGCTTGGGATCGCCGACGACGAAGAGCGCGCCCGGCCTCAACTTCGCGCGCCGCCAGTCGGTTTCGCCGCCATCGATCGCGCAGAGCCGCACGATCATCTCTGCCTGCAACGGGTCGGTGTCCTGGAACTCGTCCACGAGGATGCAGCGATACTTGTTCCGGAAGTAGCGGCGCACTTCCTCGCGCGCGCGCACCAGGTCGCGCGCCCAGATCAGCAGGTCGTCGAAGTCGCCGACGCCGTCGCGCTTCCGCCGCTGCTTGTAGAACGTCACGAATCCCTCGAGCCAGCGCACGAGGTCGCCCGTCGCGTTCGCGCGCATCGCGGCGACGTTCTCATCCAATGCGTCCTTCATGCGCTTCATCTCGGCCTTCGCGGCCTTGCACTGGTTCGGATCTCGCCAGTTGTTCTGGTTGCCATTGTGGGGCGGCAGTGTTGCCGAGGCGATTGCGCGCGGCCGCGATGCTTCCGGCACCGCCAGCAGCCCGTCGCATAGCTCCACAACGCCCGGTATCGCGACGTACGCCTTGTCCGTGTCGTCGATCATGCGCGGATTCATCGCGCGCAGCGCGTCGGCGGCGCTGCTGAGCGTCGCGAGCAGTCCCGCCGTATCGACAACTACTGGAGCGTACGGGCGCAGCGGCAGCGCGTGGCGATGGCGGTTTAGCCGGTCCGCCGCCTCGCGCACGAGTTTGAAGTCGAGGCTGAGGTTGAGCGCGGACAGCAGCGCATCGGGCGGCGGCTCCTGCGCCATCTCCCCCGTGATCCACTCGTCCCACGCGGCCCGGAACGCAAGTTGTGACGGCAGTTCGTCCAGCACTTCGAAGCCGGGATCGAGCTGCGCTTCGACCGGCCGTTCGCGCAGCAGCCCCGCGGCGAACGCGTGGATCGTCTCGATGTGCGCGTGGTTGAGTCCACGGATCGACGCCGTTAGCAGCTCGCGCTCCGCGTCGTCGCCGTCCGATTTACGCAGCCGCTCCTCGAGCCCGCGCCGTACGCGCGACGCCAGCTCGGCGGCGGCTTTCTCCGTGAACGTGATGACCGCGAGCTGCTCAACCTGCGCGTGTCCGGTGCGCAAGATCTCGACGATGCGCTCGACGAGCACCGTCGTCTTCCCGGTCCCCGCGCCCGCCTCGACGCACATGTTCTCGCTGACGAGCGTGCGGATCTCGTGGCGTACCTGTTCGTCGGATGGCGCCCACTGCTCCGTCACGAGATCTCCTCGAGCGCGCGATACGCGTCGCCGCGCGGGTCGCTGACCTTCCGATCCGCGATGCGGTCGATGTTGCTATCGCAGATGTCCTTGAAGTCGCAGTAGCTGCAGTTCGTCTTCGCCTTGCCGGGATGCGGCGCGAAGAAGCCGCCATCGACACCCTCCGCGATCGTGCTCAGGATCTGCACGAACTCGCCGTTACGGGCCGCGCTCTGCTCGCCCGTGATGCCGGGCCGCTTGTAGCCGCCGGTGGTGCTGACGTAGAAGTACTGCGCCTCACCCCGTAGCGCGTCGATGCCGAGGATCTGCGCTGCGGCGGCGAGATACACCGGCAGCTGCATCGCCGTGCCGTGCTCGAACGCCGTCTTGCTGCTGTACTTGCCCGTCTTGTAGTCAATGACGCGGAAGTGTCCGCTCGCGTCGTCCCAGTCGATGCGGTCGATGCGCCCCTGCAGCAGCAGGTCGCGATCGCCCGCTCGGATCGCGATCGGATCCTGCGTCGAAAACTCACTCTCGTCTCCGAAGCCGAATCGTGCGCCGCCGAAGCCGACCTCGAACGCGCCCGGGCGGAAGTCGCTCTGCCCTGCCTCTTTGAGTTCGGTGTCGTACCAGCGGATCAGATCCTCCTCGATCTGCCGCTTGTCCATCTCCCAAATCAACGGCCGTCCTGTCACGCCGCGATCTTCGCGCGAAACGGCTTCCGCCGACGTAGCATCACGCAGCAGCGCCAGATGACGCGTCCGCGCATCAACTCGCGGCGGATCATCGCGGCCGATGCCCTTGAGGAAGCGTTCGAGAATGGCGTGGATCAGCGAGCCGCGTTCGAGCGCGTCCAGCCGCTCGATCGCCTCCGGCTCGTTCACCGGAGTGATCCCGAGCGTGTAGCGCATGAAGTAGCGGTACGGACACGCCGCGTACATCTCGAGCCGGCTCGGCGAGACAGCCTTCACGCGCGCGAACTCCGCTGCCGCCGCGCGTGCCAAAGCCGCTTCGCCAGCTATCACGCCATCGTACGGCGTCAGCGTCGAGCCCCAACGCGAGATCCGTGCGCGGACGGCCAGCGCGAATGTCGGCGTCTCCGCGGAGAGCGCATCCACGGCTGCCGAGTCAGCGCCCTCAAACGCCGACTTCACCAGCCCGCGATCGTATTCCGCGATGGAGAGTGATGCTGCCAGATCGTCGTTCGCGAGGCGCCCCGCCTCGAACCGGCGCACATGCGGGCTCGCGTCGAGTTCCGTGAGGCTCAGCGGGTGGCCTTCAAGCGCCTCGGCGACAGCGCGGAAGAAGTACGACGGCAAGTGCTTGCCGCTGCCGCCCGCATCCGAACGCGCGTACGAAACGCTCAAGTGCTGCGACGCCGCCTGCACGCCGAGCCAGAACGTCAGCGGCTCGTCGTCGGGCGACGTGCGCATAGGGATAGCGCCGCTGCCCGTCGTGTTCAGCGCCGCGCGCTCGTGTTCCAGCAGGAGCGGGTCGGGACGCGGCGGCGGCGGCCACGCGCGTTCGGCTACGCCCAGCATGTATACGGCCTTGAACCGCAGGTGCCGCAGAGACGTCGCATCGACGACGACGACGCCTTCGCGTCCGAACAGCCGGACCGGCTCGCCCAGCACGCTGCTTGTGTCACGCGACTCCAAATCATCCCGCACCGCGCGGCAGAAGACAGCGAACGACACGCGCGGCGCAACGGCGCTCAGCGTCTTCAGATCGTCGAGCGCCTTGATGATCGGCTCGACGCCCTCGGCATACTTGTCGGCGAGCCCCTTGAGGTTCGCCAGGTGTTCTTCCCACGTCGCCTCGCCGTCGCCGTGCGCGATCAGTGCGGCATGGAAGTCACCGGCGAAGCGGCGAAGCTCCTCGATGCGGCCGGCTTCGTCCGCGAGCCACTCGAAGCGCTCGTCCTTCGACTGCTCCGTCTTCTCCGCGGCCAGTCGCGTCAGCCGTGCATCCCACTGCTCGATGCCCGCCACGATCCCTGCTTCGCGCGTGTAGCTCTCCCACTGCGAGGGGCGAAAGCGCCCGTACTCGCTTGCCGTCGCCGCAGGCAGCAGCGTCTCGGTGAGAAACTCCATCACAGCCTGCCGCGAGAACGCCGGATCCGCCGCCAGATCGAGCAGCGACAGCAGCCGGACGCCGAGCGGATGCGACGCGAGCGGCCGCCCGTCGTGCAGGTACGTGCTGATGCCCGCCTCGCGGAAGATTTCGTCGACGAGCGCGCGATACGGATCGCCGTTGCGATAAACGACCGCCATCTCGTGGAACGGGATCCCATCCTTCGCCCAGCCAAGACACGCGCGCGCTGCCTCCCACACCTCACGCACGGTGTCCGGCGCGCTGATCAGCGCCACGTTCGACGCATCGATAGGTAGGCTCGCCTCCCGGAACAGCGCGTTCGCAGCGTGCTCCATCGGCGTCGTGTCATGAGCAGTGTCGAGCGCGCGCTCCTTCGCACCGGCCGCAAGCAGCCGCTCCCGAAACGCCGCGTGCGCGTCGTCCGCGTCGAGACCGGATCGCGCGACGAACACCGTGAGCGGCTGCGCCGATGCAATGCGCTCGATAAGCCGCATCTGCAGCTCGGACGGCGCCCAGAGGCCGTACACGAGCACCGGCCCTTCGAGTTTGGTGATGTCGACCTGCGCATACCGCTCGGCGGTCGCGATGAGCTTCGAAGCGCCGCGCTGCTCGAAGTAGGCGCCGTAAAGTGCTGTCAGTGCGTCGAACTTCTCGTGGTTGCCGTCCTGATCGGCGTCGCGCAACGCACGGCTAAGATGTGCTGGGTCGTCGAATCCGCCCAAATCCAACTCACGAAAGAGCCGCATCAGTGCTTCGGTGAACCCGTCGCGGCCTGCGATCTCCGCAAAGTAGCCATCCGCCGATGCGGCGACGCGCCGCACCAGCAGGCGCTCGGCGGCGGGCGATAGCCGTGCCCGCTCGCGATCACTCTCCGGCGAAAGCGACTCCGCCAGCTCGTTCGGCCGCACGAACCGCACGTTCATCTGCCCGATGCCGCGCGCGGCGAGCATCCGCGGCAGGTAGCGCTTCAGCAAGACATGCCCGACCATCACCGTGACGGGCGGGAGCGGATCCGGCGCGCGGGCAGCCGCGATGGCGGCCGCGAGCGCGTCCTCGAGTTCGGACAGGGTGCCTGTTACGATTTCCGCAGGGGGCATCGGCGCAAGTATAGCGCCGGGTATGCGACAATCTCTGTCGCTGGAGGCGCGCAACACGCCGATGAAGTACGACAAGCCCGACTGGGCGACGAAGAACATCTTCAACCCGCTGATCGGGCTGGCGACGAAGCTTGGGCTGAGCATGCGCGGTTCGCGCATCCTCGCCGCGCGCGGCCGCAAGAGCGGTGAGTGGCACACGAACGTCGTCAACTTGCTGACGCACGACGGCCAGCGCTACCTGGTGGCGCCGCGTGGCAACACGCAGTGGTCGCGCAACGTGCGCGCGGCGGGCGGCGGCGAACTCCGCCTCGGCCGCAAGCGAGAAGAGTTCCGCGTCGAAGAGTTGGCCGACTCAGCCAAGCTCGATGTGCTGCGCGCCTACCTCAAGCTCTGGAAGATGGAAACCGGCAAGTTCTTCGACGGCGTCACCCACGAATCCTCCGACGAAGAAGTAAGCCGTATCGCCCCCGACCACCCCGCCTTCCGCCTGCTCTGACGCCGCCCCCTGTCATTCAGAGCGCAGCGAAGAATCTACCCCGACTGGCCGCAGAGCACATCTCTAGCGGTGCGCCGCCGACCGGCGCCGGACGCCCATCGTCGGCCACCAGCTCCATACGGCCCAACAGAATCTGCGAAATCTGCGAAATCTGCGGTTCCGTCACAACCCCACGCCGCGCGCAACCTGCGTCGCCGTCGCCTGCGCGATCGGCCGCACCACCATCTCGTCGATGTTCACGTGCTTCGGCCGCGTCACCGCCCACGCGATGCAGTCGGCGATGTCGTCAGCCGTCAGCGGTGTCATGCCTTCGTAGACTTTCGCGGCGCGCTCGGCGTCGCCGTCGAACCGCACGACGCTGAACTCCGTCTCGACCAGCCCCGGAAGAATCTCCGTAACGTGCACCGGCTTCCCCAGCAGCTCGATGCGCAGCGTCTGCGAGATCGCCCGCACGGCGTGCTTCACGCTCGTGTAGCCGCCGCCGTTCGGGTACGTCTCGATGCCCGCGATCGACCCGATGTTCACGATGTAGCCGTTGTCTGATGCCTCGAGTTTCGGCAGCAGCGCTCGCGTCACCAGCATGAGCCCGAAGACGTTCGTCTCCCACATCGTGCGCCAGTGCTCGTCGTCCGCCTGCGCCACCGTCGCGAGGCCGAGCGCCCCACCCGCGTTGTTCACGAGCACGTCGCACCGCGGCACCTGCGCCGCAAACGCCTCGACGCTCGCGCGATCGCGCACATCCAGCTCGATCGCCGTAGCCCCAACCGGCTCCGTCACCGCGCGCAGCCGCTCCATCCGCCGCGCCCCCGCGATCACCTCAAACCCCTCATCCCGCAACCGCCGCACGGCCGCCGCGCCGATGCCGCTGCTCGCCCCGGTGATCACTGCTGTGCGCGTGGTGGTTGTCATTTGATCTCCCGCATCATCGAGGCTGCTGCTCTGCCGCAGACCGCCCATGCCGCGTCACCCACGCCAGTGTCGCGGCTGAGCCAATTGTAGTGAGGACGCATATCAGCAAGAACCCAGTGAACGTCGCGCGTACGCGCATTGGATGGCAGTCACTGCATTCGTAGTCGTTTAGCCAGGTAGCTATCCATATAAGGTAAGCGCCGATGACGGCGACGCCGCGCGCCACCGCCACTGCAATGCCCGCGCGCCAACGCCCGGACAGCGCCCAACCGAGACCAGAAGCCAGCGTGAGCACTACTGCGATGGTCGTCAGGGGCACTGAATCACCCTTGACGGCGGCAAGCCAGACTGGCAACGACGCAAACGGCACCAGTTCGATCCAGATCCCCTGCGAACGCTTGCGGTCGAAGCCCATTTCAGTTGATTCGTTCATCGGCGTTCAGCATAGGTCACGGCGCGGTGATGCACGTCCGCCATCCGTACCATCTGTAGCGTCGCGATCGAACTACGCCAGCCAACCCGACTCAATCTGTGCAATCTGCGTAATCTGCGGTTCCGACCCGCCGACGCTACACCAGCGCCGCTACCCGCCGCGCGATCGCCAGGCTCGCCGTCATCCCCGGCGACTCGATGCCGCCGAGGTGCACGTACGCGCCGTCGCGCCAGATGAGGAAGTCGGCGATCGGTCCGCCGGGCGCCTGCAGCTTCGGCCGATACCCCACCTGTCCCGGTGCGATGTCGTCGAGTTGCAGCGCAGGCAGGTATCGGCTCGCCGCTTCGTGGAACGCCGCGCGGCGCGTGTCGTCGGAGCGATAGTCGAGCACCGCGCCGTCGTCGAGCCACTCCGTATCGGGTCCGAGGTGCACCCCTCCATCGACATCAAGCGTGACGTGCACGCCCAGCCCGCCCTTCGCGTGCTCCGGCACCGGATACACCAGATGGCGCAGCGCGCGCGCCGTCTCCGGCGCGACGATGTCGTAGTAGCGCCCCTTGTTCACCGTTTGCCGCAGCGCCGGGATCTCGCCCTCGCCATCGAGCGGATACCCCAGCATCGATGCCACCGCGGGCGCCCCGAGCCCCGCGCTGTTGACGAGCGCCTCGCACGTGATCGACGTCGCGTCGCCGTCCGGCCCCGTCATCCGCACCTCGAACCCGCCGTCGTTGCGCGCGATCGCCGTCACGTCGTGCTTCAGCGCGACCCACGCGCCGTTCGCCTGCGCCGCCGCCGCGTACGACGCCATCAGCCCCGACTGGTCTACGACGCCCGTCGTGCCAGAATGCAACGCCGCGATGCAGCGCACCGACGGCTCCATCTCGCGCAGCCGCGCCGCGTCGCGGATCATCGTCATCTCGGCGACGCCGTTCTCGGCCGCGCGCTGCGCCACGCCGTCCAGCGCCGCAAGCTCACTCTCGTCCACCGCGACGATCAGCTTGCCGACGCGGTTGATCCGCACACCGTGCGCCGCGCACCACGCGTACAGCAGCCCGTTGCCTTCGATGCACAGCGTGTGCTTCAGCGATCCCGTCGGATAGTAGATGCCGGCATGCACCACGCCGCTGTTGTGCGAGCTCGTCTCGTACCCATACCCGCCGTGCCGCTCGACAACAGCAACCTGCCGCGTCCGCGACAGCTCCACAGCCACCGCCAACCCAACAACCCCGCCACCAACAATCGCGATTTCCGTATCCATATCAATCGAAGTATCGACCACCCTCCAATGTAGGGGCAGGGCTAGCCCTGCCCGGTGCCCGTGTCCAGTATCACTCCCCACCCTCCCCTAACGACCGAAGCCTGACGACAGACGACCGTATTAGGTACATTGGCTGACGTTCAGGGAGGACGCACATGGCCGCAACAGAATCGTTCGATGTCACATCAGGCGTGGACCTGCAAGAGGTCGACAACGCCATCAACCAGGCGACGAAAGAGATCTCGCAGCGCTACGACTTCAAGGGGCAGAAGGCGGAGATCGAATTCGACCGCAAAGCGGCGAAGCTCGAGCTGGCCGCATCGGACGAGTACTACCTCAACGCCATGAGGGACATCATCCGCACACGCATGATCAGCCGGCAGGTGCCCGTGAAGAACCTGCACCGCGGCAAGATCGAACCCGCGAGCGGCGGCACCGTGCGCCAGGAGGTCGAGCTCAAGCAGGGCATCTCACAGGACACCTGCCGCGCCATCGTCAAGCTGATCAAGGACCAAAAGCTGAAGAAGGTGCAGTCGCAGATCCAGGGCGATGCCGTCCGCGTCTCATCCCCCTCCCGTGACGAACTGCAAGCCGTGCAGGCGCTGCTCCGTGAGCAGGAATACGACGTAGATCTCCAGTTCGGTAACTACCGCTAGCATGCATCACCTCGCGTTGCGGTATGCGCGCCGCGACGCCAGCCGGGCGGCGTGGGAACACAAGACCAGTCCGCCTGCGTACGCGCTAAGTACGATGCCGCCGAAAAGTACCCACACGACCAGCATGAACTCGCGCGTCGGTGGATCGTGGCCTTGGTACATCTCGCAGTCGGGACACGACGCGGTCCAGACTCCCAGATACGCGAACGCCACGAGGCTAATCCCGATCGAGAGCGCTGCTAGTGCGGCGGGCAACCATGGGTGCTTCGCCGAGGTCGCGCCCGCCATGACGACGCAGGCCGCCGCCAGCACGGGCACAGCCCACGCCGTGGAAGCAGAGTCCAAGTAGACAGCGGCCATGCCGATCGCCCATATCAACGCCGCGAGGCTCATCAAGCTAACGAGGCCAACCGCGGCAGCGACTCCTACATGAAGTCGCGCCGCGACGAGAGTCTGAGGTCGCAGGAGCCACAGGCAGAACCACGGGACACACCCATAGATTGCGCCCAAGACCAGTCCCCATGGATCGAGGAGCAGACCAACGCCGCCAGTTGCGACAGCGGATAGCGCGGCGCCGGTGACCATAGCGAGGTCATAGTGGTCAAGGCGCGTCGGTTTGGTCACGTGAGTATCGTCCGCCGATCTCAATCCCGGCGCATGGGGCAAACGGACTATGTAACACCCCGCCGTGCGACGCTACACCTTCCGGCCGGTCGCGTGCCGTGCCCTCACCTTCGACAGCACCTGCCACGTCTCCGCGTCGACGGGGATCCAGTCATTGAACGAAAGCGCATCGGGGTAGCTCGCGTTCGTGATGATGCCACGAAGGCGCATCGTGCCGAACTCGGGATCCTCCCACACGATTGGATATGACGAGCGCACCTTTGATTCGCGCGGCTCAGTCGCGGCCCAGATCTCAAGCAGCCGCGCCAGGAACACGGGGTCGCCGTTGAGGAACTCCGCAATGACCTCGTTGAAGTAAGGCGTCGGCCCGTCGAGGGAGTACGACGTCGGGTTCGGCGCCTTGAAGACCGAGACGAACATCCCGATGATCTCGTCCCAGTTCTTGAGCCGGTCGGCGAAATGGTGATCACTGGCGACGGCAAGCAGGTTCAGCTGCGCGCGCGACCGCACCGCCTTCTCGTGCTCCCAGTCGATGTCCCACAGCGCGGCCACCCAGGCGTTTGCGGCGACGACCTCGAAGGCATCGTTGACCACAAATTGTGGCCATGGCGTCTCTTCGACGGCGGCGGGCAATTCCTCGAGTGTGTAGAAGAAGCCGCGGCCGCGCTCGCCTGCAAACTGGAACTTCACCGTCGCGAACCCGGCGGACTCGCGCATCTCGTTCGCGGTGACATTGGGAATCTTGAGCGCGGCAATCAGCTTTTCGAGTGTCGCCGTGGACGCGTTGCGCTTCCCGGACTCGTATCCGCGGATCGTTTCGAGCGAGACGCCCGTGGAGTCAGCGAGCGAGCGCTGGCTCAGGCGCAGTTCTTTGCGCGCCCCACGCAGATACTCCCGCCAGTCCCTCCCCATAGCATGCATCTTCCTATGCGTGACAAACTCACGCAAGTCGCAAATCGGAACAGAACCGTACTTCGTTTCCTGGATTGTCCCGCCTGAGTTTCGACGATCTCTTCCGGGAATTTGACTCATAAGCAGATATCTGCCTATTGACAAAGTGGTACTCCGCTCCTAAGCTGAGCGGGCAACCCCGAGTTCCACGCATACGTTATGGCGCGGGAAATATCCGACCGGGACGGGGCTCGGAGCCTCGTCGCTCACGGCACGCTGTACCGAGCGCTCGCGCGCCTCGAGATCCGCGGGCTGTTGGCGACGCGGTGGGAGGACCCACGGATCGCGGCGGCTGAGCGGCGCCCGCGTAGGCGGATGTATCGCGTGACTGCCGAAGGCGAAAGGGCGGTGCCCAGCATGACTGAGCCGACAGAGGCTCCGGTTCCGATGAGAAGCCTCAGGGACGAAACCGGTGGTGGGCGCGGCATCGCCGCGGTAGAGAACGCGGCGTATCTATGAGGCATCAACAAGCGCAGCCGCCGTTTGGCGTATCGGCACGCACGCTCGCCGTCGGGGCCTCGATCTTGAGCGGAGTCGCGTGGCTGGCGTGGGAGCTCTCGCGCCGCTTCTGGGCTGACGGCGCCTCCAGCGATTGCGCGGCTCCCGCCGACTTCTTTAACGACGCAACGTTCGCGGTGGCGAACCTGGCCGCGGCCGTTGCCTTGGCATCATCGTCTCTGCTGCTGCATGGCGCACTCCGATGGGTCGCTCTCGCCGCGGCGACTGGTGCCGTCGCGACCGGGATCGGAAATTCGGTCGAGCACTGCGTGGCGGAGCCCTTCTTCCTGCTATACGTCGCAGGTGCGCTCACGTATACGCTTGCGACGTGCGTGCTCGCGGCAGGGCTTCTGCTCACGGGTCAGCTAGGGCGCTGGCCTGGTCTCTTGCTCGGTGTCGCAGCACTTGGGGGGTTGATGTTGGGGGGGGCTGAACGCGGCGGCGCAGCGGTGACCGGCGTGGCCTGGCTGCTATTCGGCGTATTGTTGATCGTGATGACCAGCAGTGAGAGATCGACTAACGGGATCGAACAATCGCTTTGAGGCACGCCCGGCGGGATTCGAACCTGCGACCGTCGGATTAGACTCCGGTGCTCAGCCGGCACGATTTACCGGTCGAGCACGCGCTCGGCGCGGTCCAGCTGCCGGGGGACATCCTCGGGGCGTTGGCGGATCGCCCAGTCCGTGCGACGGAGCGCCATGTGCGCGACGTACGCCCGCAGCACGTGCGGCTCGACGAGCGCCTCGACCCGATCCCAGATCTGTTGGCCGTGACCGTCGAGGTCGAACGCGAATGCCACCAGGTCGTAGCGGTGATCGCCCCAACACGCACCCTCCCAGTCGACGATCCCGGTGAGCGTGCCGTCATCGACGGCGAGCACGTTGTCGGTGTGCAGGTCGTAGTGGACGAGCCCGCTCGTCGCGAACGATGACGGCTCGGCATCGGCGCCGATCGCCTCGATGGAGTCGATGATGCGCCGGGCGCGATCGGAGTGCGTCCGGAGCGAGTCGTGCTGCGCCCCGCCGTCTTCGCCGACCGTGAGGGTGTGGATCACGAACTCACCCCATCCCTGCGGCGCTGGCGCCGCCGCTGGACCGGCGATGCCGGCTGCCGCGCTGACGCACTCGATCATCCGGTCGACCAGTTGCGGCGGCCAGGTCGGGAACGATCGTCCCGGCAGCACCTGCTGTGCGGAGAGCGTCCACCCGTCGACGGCGCGCACGAACGGGTACTCGGGCACCGGCACGCCACGCGAGCGCAGCACGTCGAGCGCGGGCAGGAGCACCGCATAGCGGTCGGCCATGCCCTCGTCGGCGACCCACTTCAGCAGGACGCGCTCACCATCGGCAGCGATGGCGAACCACGCGCCGCCCGACTCGCCCCCGGGTGCACGGCCCTCCAACTGGAAGCCGAGGTCGCGCAGCTGCTCCGCGTTCACGTCGCTACCTTCTCGGCTCGTACCGCATCGCCACTGCCCCCGAAGCGAACTCCAGGCGGCTCACGAGCTTCAAGTCCACGTACTTCGTTAGCCCCGCGAACAACGTCGGCCCGTGGCCCGCGAGCCTGGGATGCACCACGAACTCGTACTCATCGATCAAACCCAGTTCCGTCAACGCCAGTGGAAGCTTCACGCCTCCCACGAACAGTCCCTTGGCCGACTCCCGCTTGAGTTGCTGGACGGCCTTGCCCAGATCCCCGCGCACGAGTTCCGCGTTCCAATCGACCTGCTCCAGCGTGCTCGACACGACGTACTTCTTCGCCGCGTCGATCGTCCGGGCGAAGGGTTCCATCCAATCGGCCATCCAATCCGGCCTCACACCCGATGGCCCCGGCCGCCACGCCTCCTCCATCATCTCGTACGTCACCCGGCCAAAGAGGAGGGCATCGGCCTGGGCGATGTTCTCGGCGGCGTGACGATGCAAGTCTTCGTCTACGATGCCCGCGCGATGATCGACGCACCCGTCCAATGTGACGTTGATGGAGTACCGAAGGGGTGATCCCGACCGCCGCTCGTTTGCGTCCGCTTCTTTCATGTACTCGTCCTGGAAGTTCCAGATCGTATTGAGCGCATAGTGCCGCGCCACGCCGCACGCCAGATTCAATTGGGTGGTTTGGTGGGCCCTCAGGGACTCGAACCCTGGACCGACGGATTAAAAGTCCGCTGCTCTACCAACTGAGCTAAGGGCCCGCCGTCACGATTGTAGCAAGCGATAGAAGACGCAGCGGGCGCCCGATCGGGCGCCCGCTCTTCCAACCAGTGTTGTGTGCCTCCGCTACGGCGCGGCTGTTGCCGTCGCGACCGGTGGCGTCGCCGTCTCAGTTGCGGTCGGCGGCGGTGGGATGAGGGCGATGCTCTGCATCACGTACCACGGGATGTCCGACGCATTGCCGTAGCCCGTGCGCAGCACGTCGCGGTCGGCGACGAATGTCCCGCCGTCGTTCGTGATGCGCATCTGCACTTCGTCGAACTGGCCGTTCCTGCTGGCGAACCACCACATGTCGCCGTTCAGCGTGTTGATGATGATCAGCGACGAACCGTCCTGGTTCGAGAACTTGATCAGCTCGGGCACTCCCGACTCCGGCGCGCCGTCGAGTTTCCAGCCATCGGCAGAACTTGGCACCAGGATCGTCAGCGATCCGGCCGTCACAGAGAACAGCTTGACGCCGTTGCGCGTCTCCACCGGCTCCGCGCTGATCACGATGTCTGTCGTCGCGAGCAGCGGCGTCGTGGACGGCGCGGGCTCAGTCGCGGCTGGCGTCGTGGCCGTTCCCGGTGTCGTGTCGGCCGGCGGAGATGCTTCCGGCGTCGCGGTCTCCGTCGGCGCGGGAGTCGACGTCGATGTCAGCGGAACGGACGGCGTCAGCACCGCCGGCAGGCGCTCCGGATCGCCGAAGAAAATGATCTGCTTTGAGACAGCCTGGCCCGTCTTCGACACGTCGACGGCCGCGCTCAGGTTGTCCTGCGCACCCGGCGCGATCTGCGTCGTGGCCAGCACTTCCTGCTGCTTCTCAGTGACCTGCTCCAGTCGCGCGGCCTCATCGCTATCCCAGCCACCGTCTTTGGCGTCGTCGATGAGCGGTTGCGTCTGCTCGACGAGTCGGTCCAGCACGCCCGGGCCGATGATCTTCCCGCGCTTCGTCAGCTGTTCGATCTCGCTGACGCGCTCCTCGGCGATGTCGAGCTTCACGCTGCGCTTCGCATCGTCGGTGAGCGCCAGCGAAACGCGCACGCGCTCGGTCTGAAGCTTGATCGGGTACTGCCAGTCGCCCGGCAGCGCCGCGCTGGCGGACGAGACGGTGTACGTCGACGCGCCGAGCAGCGCGACGACCGCTGCCATGCCGCCGGCAAGCGCGCGGAACGGCGAATCGAACAGCGGTACGCGCCGCGGTGCTCGCTGCGTTGCGCGCTCTCCGAGCTTCATCCGCTGCGCCGTCATCAGGAAGCGCACGCGCGCCGCGGCGAAGAATGTCGGCGACGGCTCGATGTCCATGGCCTCTTGCAGGCGCTGACCGCTCGCAATGAGGAAGCGCTCGCGCGCCTTCGCGGCGAACTCCGCCCGCGGCTGCACGTCGTACGCACGCGCCGTCATCGACGCGACGAGCAGCAACGGCCGCAGTTCGGTCGCGTGCTCCGGGTTGTGCCGGAGACACTCGTCGAGATCCCAGCGACCCTGACTCAGGGCCTCCAGGCACTCGTGCAACCGTGTCTCGAACTCCGTCATAGCTCCCGTATCGTCCCTGTCCCGTTTGTCGCCGGGATCAACATCTTCTGCAACTTCGCTACAGCTTTATGCTGCAGCGCCTTGATATTTCCTTCGCGCTTGCCCAGCGCCTTCGCCGTATCGGCGATCGACAACCCCGACCCGAATCGGAGCGCGATCACCTCGCGCTGGGCCTCCGGCAGCAACGCCGATGCCCGCCGCACTTCCTCGATTGTGAGCCGCTCCTCGACCGAGGTCGCCAGATCGGGCCGGCCGTCCACCATGTCCTCGGACAGCTCGGAGGTCGCGCCGCCCCGTTGGGCGCTCTTGCGATAGTGCGTGGCAATGCAGTTGTGGGCGATGCGGAAGATCCAGGACGAGAAGGGGACCTCGCGCCAGCGGAAGTCGCTGATCGCGCCCAGCATTTTGAGAAAGACCTCTTCGGTCAGATCCTCGGCTTCGGACGGATGCCCGACCCGCGCCATCACATAGCGGTAGACGCGGGGCATGTACCAGTCGTAGATGTCCGCCAGTGCCTGCTGATCGCCCGTGCGGGCACGATCCACCGTCGTTCGCTCCAGATCGGGCGCGATCGATGGGTAGGACGGGAAATCCACCCCCGAAACCTCGTTTCTGAACGAAGCCATAGAGGGCATGGTACCCGCTGCATTCTGAAGGCGTCCACGAGCCAGTTCGATACATCTGCCAGTAGAACGCCCTGATAAGGGAAAAGGTTAACGATAAGTGACACCGATTTTGAATCTGAACCCGTCAATCTCAGATTCGAGGCTCCGGTGTGAGGGTACGGTGTCGGGAGGGATCCGTCGGCGCTACCGCCCCGCGTCCCGCTCCCAGCGCGCGAGCGACGCCACCGCCGCGGCGTATGGCCGCGGCACCGCCGTCGACCAGTCGCCCGGGATCATCGCGAACACCGGCGAGACGCGGCCGTAGCGCATGCGGTAGTACAGCACTGACACGATGTCGTTCTGGATGCTGCTGCCCTGCGTCTTCAGCAACTCTTCCGCACGGTCGCGCACCTGCGACGGCACCTCGCCCGCGGCGTACGAATCGCCGAGTAGCTGCGCCGACTCGAGCTGGTCGAGCTGCGAGCCGACCACCCACTGATGGCGCGCCTCATCGAGATCGCCCTGCGCCTGGTACCAGCGCCCCAGCTCCGTGCGCGCCAGGCCGAAGTCCGGCTGGCGGTTCACGGCATAGTCGAGGTGGCCGAACGCCGCCTCCATATTGCCCTGCTGCATCTCGATGCGCGCCATGCTCACGCGCAGCGTCAGGTCGTTCGTGCCGCCCGTGAAGAGCAGGTACTGGCAGCCCTTCGCCGCGCCGTCGAGTCCATCGAGCGATGACTGCGGGTCGAAGCGACGACCCTCCACCAGGTACGCGCCGAACGTGCACGGGTTGATGCCGATCACCGACGCCTTCAGGATCTCGTCGAGATGCTCGCGCCGGAACGCCGTCCCCTGCCAGAACGTCGAGTTCGCCAGCCCGGCGTCCATCGAGATCACCTGCCCGTACGTGCTGACAGCGTCCGTCGTGCGGCCGAGATCCTCGTACACCTCGCCGGCCACCAGCACCGGCGCAACGTGATACGTCGAGAGCCGCACGATCTGCGCCTGCGCCGCCGCCTCGTCGTCGCGTCCGGTCCACTCGTACACTCGCGCGAGGTTCGCGCGCGCAAGATCGCTGCGGCTGTCCAGCTCGACCGCGCGTTCCAGGTGGATGCGCGCCCGGTCGAGCATCGCGTCGTCCTTGCGGCCGCCGAAGTCATACGCCCCGGCCTGTGCCTGCCCCAGCATGAGCTGGTACACCGGCATGCTTGAGTCGTCGTTCACCGCCGCCTGCAACCGTTCGATGGCGCCGGGCTCGCCGTTGTTGAGATGCTCCATCCCGCGCCAGTACTGCCGGTGCGCCAGATCGACGCGATACCACCCCACCAGCGGCACCGCGATCAGCACCAGCAGCAGCGCGCGCGCGGCGATCCCGGCCCATGCCGTAGGGGCACGCGGTGGCGTGCCCTCTCCGTCCGGTGCCGCTGCCTTCGCCGCGCCCACCGACTCCATGTAATTCCGCACGATGATCGCGCCCACGAACGCCAGCGCGATCGCCGGCGCCTTCCAGATGTTGCCCGCGTCCACCTGGTTGTGCGTCGCGAACCCGATCAGCGCGCCGCCGCACGCCACCGCGAGCAGCCGCTGCTCCAGCGAACCGCCGCGCCACGTGCGCCACAGTACATACGCCGTCGCCGCGGCGAGTACCGCCACCGCCAGCAGTCCCGCCAGCCCCGTATCGTCGGCGAGCTGCAGAAAGCCGTTGTGCGCGTGCTGCGTGTGGACGACGAACTGGGCCGCGTGCTTGCTGTACTGCGGGAACAGCAGGCCGAAGACGTTCGGCCCTGCGCCCGTCAGCGGGTGGTCGCTGAAGATGTCACGGCCAACCTGCCACGCGTCCTGTCGCGCCGATAGCGACGATCGAAACAGCCAGCCCGGCCGCGTCGATGAGCGCGAGATGAATGCCAGCGTGCCGAATACGACCAGCGCCATCGCGCCGCCGACGGTCGCCAGCGCCGTCGGCGTCAATCCCGCCGGCACGAAGGTCTCCCACGTTACGGGGCGGCCCTCGCGCTCGCGTTCGTACATGCGGATCGTCAGCCACGCGCCGGCAATCGTGAACACTCCGCCGGCCGCCACGCCCGCCCAGCCACCGCGCGACAGCGTCAGGAAGATCGCCCAGGCACCGACGAACAGCCCGCTGAACGCGGCCGCTCGTTCCCATCGCGACGCGGAACGATACGCGTACAGCGCGAAGAATGGGATGAACATCGTTAGCAGCATCGCCAGCACATTCGGGTGATCGCTGACGTCGTGGACCCGCGGCACCGTCGCCGGGAAGATGTTGTTCGCGCTCAACCCGTCGACCTTGCTTGCCAGCCGCAGGTAGTCGGCGTAATCGTTGCCCACCACCCACAGCGCGTAGATGGAAAGCGCGGCGCCGGCGAGCATGAACGCTCGGCGAAGTTGTGCGGCGCTCAAGAACGGCAGGTCCGCCAGCGCGTAGAACGCGATGATCGCCCCGCCCACCTGCAGTGACGGCTCCAGGCTCGCCCGCCAGCTCAGCGACGCATACGTCGCCAGCGCGTACGCGGCGATCACGCCCAGTATCGGCAGATCCAGCGGCGATCCGCCGGGCAGGCGGCGTGCGATCGCGAGATACAGCACGTACACCATCGCGACCGCTCCGACCATGATGTGCAGCGTCAGCGTGCGAGGAAAGACGTGCAGCGTCAGTTGCGGCATGCCGGTGAAGAAGAAGTAGCCGGCCCACGCACCCGCGAGCGCCATCGCCACCAGACGTAGCGCGGCCTGTGCCCGCGCGGCGCCATCGGAGGAAGTCGGTGCATGCGAAGGACGTGCGGCGTCTTCGCTCGGCAGACGGGGGCCTGCGGTCACATACTCCTCCGTATCGATGTTCGGGCGAAGTGTATCATGGGCTCCGATGCCCAGATGCACCGTCGCGCTCACGTTCGTGCTTCTTGCTGTGCTGTGCGCGGCGTGTTCTGGATCGTCGTCCGCAACGCGCACTGCGACACACACGACCGCACCCGCGACTGCCACTCTCACCCCGGTGCAATTCGGTGCCGCACAACTCCGCATCGAATCAGCATCCGGCGCGCGCGTCATAGAGGTGGAAGTCGCGACCACGCCCGCGCAGACTGAGCGCGGCCTCGGCTATCGCGACACCCTTGCACCGGATGCCGGCATGGTCTTCGACCTGCTCACGAACCGCGCGCCCGGCTTCTGGATGAAGGGCATGCGCTTCCCCCTCGACATGGTGTGGATCGGCGAGGACAAGCGCGTCGTCGCCATCACGGCGGGCGTCCAGCCCCAGCCTGGGGCGCCGGACAGCCAGCTTCTCCGCTACCCGCCGCCCATTGCAGTTCGCTACGTTCTTGAACTGAACGCGGGCGCCGCCGAGCGCCTCGGCATCGTAACTGGCACGCAGCTCAGCTTCGAGTTGCCCTGATTCGTGCGGGAATCGCAAGGGCGCGGCGAGAATTCTGCGCGAATTCCATGTTCGAATGTGATTGCCGGGCTCCCCAATCGTAGTAGAATCGTCTCCGAGGGAAGCTCGGCTTTCTAGTTGAGGAGGGAACCGATGAGCCAGAGAGACGCGTTCTGGAATAAGGTCACGGCACAACGGGTCAGCCGTCGCAGGGCACTGCAGATGGCGGGCGTGACGGGCGCAACCGCTGGGGCGATCGCCATCGTCGGCTGCGGCGGCGGCGATGACAAGGACAAGACGCCGGCGTCCGGCTCGCCGTCGGCCGGCAAGACCACCGTCAGTGATGGCACGCCGAAGCCCGGCGGCACCCTGCACGGCACCGTCAGCCTCGTACTCGGAAAAGACCCCATGAAGGCGTCGTCGTTCCTGACGCACGCGCTCGCCTCGTACTCATACAGCCGACTGCTGCGCTTCAAGACCGTCGTCGGCGAACTCGACCAGAAGGACTGGTACACGACGGAGATGGAGCTGGCGTCGAAGGTCGAGAACCCCGACCCGCTGACGTACATCATCACCCTGCGCGACGACGTGAAGTTCCACAACGTCCCGCCCGTAAACGGCCGCCAACTCGTCGGCGAGGACGTCGTCTACTCGTTCAACCGCTATCGCTCGATCTCGCCCAACAAGGGCAATATGGCGTTCGTCGACACGGTCACGGCCGCCGGCCAGGTCGTGACGTTCAAGCTCAAGGAGCCGTTCGGACTCTTCCTCAACCGGCTGGCATCATTCCAGGACCTCTGGATCATGCCGAAGGAATTCATCGAGGCGAGCGAGACCGCCAGCGAAGACAGCATGCTCGGGTCGGGACCGTTCCTCTTCGACAAGTACACGCCCAGCGTCGAGATGGCCTGGAAGAAGAACCCGGACTACTTCGAGAAGGACAGCGCCGGCAACCCGCTACCGTACCTCGATGCGGTGAACCTCGCCGTCATCACGGACCAGAACCAGGTGCTCTCGCAATTTGCGTCGGGCGCGCTCGACACGATTTCCGTGCCGCCCACGCTCGTCGAGTCTACGAAGAGCCAGGTTTCCGGGGCCGTGTTCGACCAGGCGCCCCGCAACATCCTCAGCATGATGATCTTCGAGCCGGCGTCGTACACGGCCGCCAAGCCGCCGTTCAACGACGATCGCGTACGGCGCGCGCTCTCGATGGCGATCAACCGCGACGCGTTGCTCAAGCGTGTGACGCCGGAGGGTGGTCTTTGGCCGAACATGCCGATCAATGGCGGCTTTGGCGAGAGCTGGTGGCTCGACCCGCAGGGCAGCGAGATCGGCGCGGCCGGCGCGAACTACAAGTACAACGTCACCGAGGCGAAGGCGCTGCTGAGCGCCGCGGGCTTCGCGGACGGCTTTGAAGTGCCAATGCACTTCGCCAGCACTGTCTACTCGACGGTCGTGCCGTACTACCCCATCGTGAAGGACGGGCTCACGGCCCTCTTCGCGCAGGTCGGCATCAAAGTGAAGGAAGTGCCGGAAGAGTACGGCACGTACATCGGCACCACGTTCGCCGGCCAGTTCGACGGCATGGCCTTCAGCCTCGAATCGGTGTTCAGCGACATCGCCGCGTACTGGCAGAACATGTTCAACTCGAAGGAGAACGGCGCCGGACGCAACCACTCCAGCGTTAACGACACGGAGTTGCAGGCGAACATCAAGAAGATGCTCGCGGCGCAGTCGCTGGACGAGATCCAGAAGCAGAACTTTGAGCTGCAGAAGTACACGTCCTCGAAGATGTACTACGTGCCTGTGGTCACGCCCGTCGAGTTCGCAGCGCGCGCGCCGAAGCTCAAGGGCGTACTGAACACCACCGGTCCGACCACATACGCGGTCGGCACCGAGGGTGCGCTGAAGAACTGGCTCTCCGCCTAGCGCTCGCGGAGGCGAACAACGAACTCACGCGCGGCGGCCGTTTCAGTTACGGCCGCCGCGCACTCCAAGGCGTGACGCATGCAGCAATACATCTTCAAACGCCTGCTCCTCGCGATCCCGACACTCATCGGTGTTTCGATGATCGTCTTCTTCATGCTGCGCGTCCTCCCCGGCGATGTCGTCCAGCAAATCGCCGGCGACAACGAGGTGACTCCGGAGTTGCGGGCGAGCATTGAAGAGGACCTCGGTCTAAACAAACCCGCCTTCTTCGTGACGTTCAAGAAGGATTTCCCGCAGTTCGCCGAGTTCCACTCGAGTAGCCAGTACGTTGAGTGGCTGGGCGGCATCGTACGGTTCGATTTCGGGCGCTCGCTCCGTGATCGCGGGTCGATCAGCGATCGACTGAGCCGCGCGCTGCCAACGACAATGGAGATGGCGATCCTCGCGATTCTGGTCTCGCTTCTGATCGCAATTCCGATTGGAGTGCTCTCCGCCGTCAGGCAAGACTCCATCGCCGACTATCTGGCACGGAGCCTGTCCATCGGGTTTCTTGCGATACCGTCGTTCTGGCTCGGCACGATGATCATCGTCTACTCGTCGCTCTGGTTCACCGTGTCGACGCCCCCACCGTCTGAGTACAGGCAGATCTGGGAGGACCCGTACGCGAACCTCAAGTTCCTCATCTTCCCATTCGGCTACTTCATCCCGGTAGGACCGTCCGTCCTGTTGGGTGTCAGCCTGTCGGGGACCGTGATGCGGCTCATGCGCACGCAGATGCTGGAGGTCTTGCGCCAGGATTACGTGCGCACAGCGTGGGCGAAAGGGTTGCGGGAGCGCAGCGTACTCACCGGTCACGCGATGAAGAACGCGATGATCCCCGTTGTGACAGTCGTCGGTTTGCAAGTGCCGATCGTCGTCGGTGGAAGCGTGATCGTAGAAAGCATCTACAACGTGCCCGGAATCGGGCAATGGTTCTTCCAGGCGATAGGGTTCCGCGACTACACCGCGGTGCAGGCGATCGCGATGCTGGCCGCCGTCGCCGTCGTGCTGTCAAATCTTGTGGTTGATGTGGCATACGCCTACCTCGACCCGCGGATCAGGTACAGTTGATGGCAAGCTCCGCCGAAGTTCCAGTCCTGTCGCACGACCCCGTCCTCACCGAACGGCGAACGGGCCTGTCGCAGTGGCCGCGCGGCATCTGGCGGTTCAGTCGGCGCAAGCCGCTAGGCGCCTTCGGCGGCTTGATCGTCGTCGTCATGCTCTTCATCTCGATCTTCGTCGACGCCGCGCTAGTGGGCAGCGACAGCCCGCTGCTCGCGCCCACCGGCTACAACGAGCAGGTGTTCGGCGAGGAAAACCTCGGCCGTTCGCTCGGGCACCCGTTGGGCACCGACAAGAACGGCATCGATATCTTCAGCCGCATCCTTTACGGTATTCGCATATCGGCCCTGATCGGGTTGAGCGGCGTGGCCATCGCCGTACTGCTGTCGATGCTGCTCGGCACGGTGTCGGGCTATTACGGCGGTTGGGCAGACACGATCATCCAGCGCTTCGTCGACGTCATCTTAGCGATACCACCGATCATCTTGCTCATCTACGGGCTCACCGCGTTCACAGCGCGTTCGGGTCCCTATGTCCGGATGTTGGGCATCATTCTGATCATCGGATTCATCGTCGCAATGGGTTCCGCGCGCGTCATCCGCGGGGCCGCGATCGCCACGGCGAACAACCAGTACGTCGATGCGGCGCGCACGATCGGCGCGACGAATGCGCGCATCATCGCCCGGCATATCGTCCCCAACGTCGTGCCCGTCGCGATCGTGCTCGCCACGGTCAACGTCGGCGCCGTCATTCTCGCCGAAGCCGCGATCAGCTTCCTCGGTTACGGCATCCCGCCGCCGTACCCGTCGCTCGGCGGCATGCTCAACCAAGCCGGCTCAGGGGAGTTTCGTGCCCATCCCGAACAGGCGATCTGGCCCGGCGTTGCGATCGCCCTGCTGGTCTACGGCTTCAACATGTTCGGCGACGCCCTCCGCGATGTCCTCGACCCCCGCCTCCGCGGCGGCCGCTGACCGAACCAAGAAGCAGCAAGAGCAGCCTGCGAGCACACCCGACGTAGCGGAGGAGCTTCAGCTCCGGCTAACGCCCTGCCATACATCATCGTCCTCGTGAAGACGCGAAGCGTGTGGGATAGCCGCCCCCGGCCGTCCGGTCCGCCGTTAGACGAGGAGCATCGTAGGGGCACTCCGTAGAGTGCCCAAGTCCGGCGCAGCCGGACCAACGCGGCGCACCCATCGCCTGCGAGCACACCCGACGTAGCGGAGGAGCTTCAGCTCCGGCTAACGCCCTGCCATACATCATCGTCCTCGTGAAGACGCGAAGCGTGTGGGATAGCCGTCCCCGGCTGTCCGGTCCGCCGTTAGACGAGGATCATCGTAGGGGCACTCCGTAGAGCGCCCAAGTCCGGTGCAGCCCAACCGACGCAGCACGCTCCCGCACCCGAAGAGACTCGATCGCGTGCGCTCACGCCGACGCGAGCGACGTGAAGTACCCGCGGAACTTCCGTTCCGCCCCGGGCGGCCTACTCCGCCACTACCGGCGGAGCTACCGCCGTCGGCGCAACAACCGGCGCCGCGCACGCCGCCACAAACGACCCCTTAGCCACCATCTTCCACTTCCCGCCAGCCAGCGTGTTGACCCGGAAGTAGTACTTCACCCCGGCCGTCAGACCGCCAACCGAGAACGTGTTCTGCGCCGGCGGCAGCGGCCCGTGCCCCTGATACCACCCGAGCGGGTACCCCGGATCGAGGCCAAGATCCACCCATGTCTGCTCCGCGTCAGCCGCAGAGGCGCGCCACGCGAACGACGCGCTAACGCCTGCCGCGTCACACGCTTGCGCAACGTACGCCGACGCCGTACGCGGCCGGTCAGGCTGGTGCGTATACAGGAAGAAGCCCAGCGCGATGATGCCGGGAAGAAACAGTTTGCCAAGCACCGATGCGGATCCCCCTTCAGAGGATGATCGGCGTCAGACGCACGGGGTGGCAAAGGTGGCAGCACCCAAGCGGGATCCGCCGAGCCATCTGCGGATCGAGAGATCGCGATTGTCACGTAGCGTGGACTTCAGTCCGCGCGGTCGTGCACGTTCGTTGTAGGGGCGGCGCTCGCCCCGTCCGGTGCTACGCGACGGTGCCTACTCGGGCAACTCCGCGAGACTCGCCCGCAACCCGTCGACCCGCGTGCGCACTGTCGCCAGCCGCTCTTCCTCCGCGGCGACAACCTTCTCCGGCGCCTTCGAGCGGAACTGCTCGTTCGCCAGCTTCGTCTCGATGCGGCCCGCTTCCGCCTCCGCATCAGCGATGAGCTTCTGCAGCCGCGCGCGCTCCGCCTCGACATCGAACAGCCCCATGAGCGGCACGATCACCGTGATGCCTTCAAGCACAGCCGTCGCCACCTGATCCTTCGGCGCGTCGCCGATGTCGCCGATGATGTGCAGCGGCCGCGCCCGCCCCAGCATCTCGATGTACGGGGCCCCGGCCTCGAGCACGCCGCGCGCGCCATCCGCCACCACGTACGCCTCGATGAACTTCGCCGGCTCGACCTTCTTCTCGGCGCGGATATTGCGGATCGCCCGCACCACGTCGATCAGCATCTCCATCTCGCGCTCGGCCGCCGGATCGCTGAACCCGCTCTCGCCGCGCGGGTACGCCGCGATGATCAGCGCATCCTCTTCGATGCCCGCGATTTTCGCCGTCAGCGCCTGCCACAACTCTTCCGTCACGAACGGCATCACGGGGTGGAGCAGACGCAGGCTGCGCTCCAGCACGTACGCCAGCACCGGCAGCGGCGAAGGCCCCGCATCGCCCGCGACCGGCTGTACCCGCGGAGCTTCAGCTCCGCCCGATCCCCGATCCGCGTCAGCCGCGCCCGTGAGTACCCGCGGAGCTTCAGCTCCGCCCGGTCCCCGGACCAAACCAGACGCGCCGTCACCGCTCGTGCCCCGCACCCGCACCTTCGCGATCTCGATGTACCAGTCCGCGAACTCGCTCCAGACGAACTCGTACACCTGCCGCGCCGCCTCGCCCAGCTCGAACTTCCGCATCAGTTCGTCGACGCTGCGTGATAGCCCCTCCACGCGCGAGAGGATCCAGCGGTCCTCAAGTGGGAGGTCCGATATCGGGCCGCCAAGATCGATCGGCGCGACGTTCGTGTCGCCGATCATCGAGATTACGAATCGCGTGGCGTTCCACAGCTTGTTGGCGAAGTTGCGTCCCATCTCGACGCGCTGCTCCGACAGCTTCATGTCGTTGCCGGGGCCGCTCGACGTGATCAGCGTGTAGCGCAGCGCGTCGGCGCCGTACTTCTCGACGACCTCCAGCGGGTCGACGCCCGTCCCGAGCGACTTGCTCATGCGCTGGCCGAACTCGTTGCGCACCGTGCCATGCAGGTACACGGTGGAGTACGGAATGTCCCCCAGGTTGTAGAGCCCGAGCATGATCATCCGCGACACCCACAGAAAGATGATGTCGTAGCCCGTCTCCATCACCGACGTCGGGTACCAGTACTTCAGCTCCGGCGTCTGCTCCGGCCATCCGAGCGTGGAGAACGGCCACAGGCCCGAGGAGAACCACGTGTCCAGCACGTCGTTCTCCTGCAGCAGGTTGCCGCCGCCCGTTGGTGATTGTTCTGGCGTTTCGATCGAGACGATCGGCGTCGCGTCGACGCCCGTCCATGTCGCGTAGCGGAGGATTGTCTCACGTGAAACACCCGAACGCAGCATCTCGTTGTACGTCGCGACGCGCGGCGGCGCCTTGCTGTCACGCTGATCCGGCAGCGTGACGATGATGTTGTCGCCGTCTTCATCGGCGCTGTACCAGACGGGGATGCGGTGCCCCCACCAGAGTTGGCGGCTGACGCACCAGTCGCGGATGTTCTCCATCCAGTTCAGATAGATGCGCTCGAAGCGATCCGGCACGAACCTGATGCGGCCTTCGCGCACGACATCGATGCCCGGCTTCGCCAGCGGTCCCATCGTCACGAACCACTGCCACGACATCAGCGGCTCGATCACGGTGTGGCAGCGAGAGCACGTGCTGATCTGCAGCGTGTGCGGCTCCGTCTTCTTGAGGTAGCCCAGTTCTTCGAGGTCACGCAACATCGTCGCCCGCGCCTCGTACCGGTCGCTGCCCTCGTACGGCCCGGCCTCCGCGTTCATCGTCGCGTCCTTGTTCATCACGTTGATGATGGGCAGGCTGTGGCGCTGGCCGATCTCGAAGTCAGTCGGGTCGTGGCCCGGCGTCACCTTCACGGCGCCCGTGCCGAACTCCATCTCGATCGCTTCGTCCGCCAGCACCGGGATCTCGCGCAGGATCACGGGCAGCATCACGGTGCGCCCGATCCACGACGTGTAGCGCTCGTCCTTCGGGTTCACGGCCACCGCCGTGTCACCGACGTAGGTCTCCGGTCTCGTGGTGGCGACGGTAATGTGCTCGCCCGTCAGTCGCGGCGAACCGTCGGCGTTCTTGCCGTCGACCACGGGGTAGCGGATGTACCAGAGATTCCCTTGTTGCTCCTCGTGCTCTACTTCAAGGTCGCTGAGCGCGGTGCGGCAGCGCGGGCACCAGTTGATCAACCGCTCGCCGCGGTAGATCAGCCCGTCGTCGAACATCTTCTTGAACGTTGCGCGCACCGCCCGTTGCGGCGTGTCATCGAGCGTGAAGACTTCGCTCGACCAGTCAGCCGACGCGCCAAGGCGGCGGTGCTGGTTGCTGATGATCGGGCGCACCCGCTCCACCCACGTCCAGACGCGCCTCTCGAACTCCTCGCGCCCCAGGTCGTGGCGCGTCATCCCTTCCTTCGCGAGCTGCTTCTCGACGACGTTCTGCGTCGCGATGCCCGCGTGATCGACGCCCGGCACCCACAACGTCGGGTCGCCGAGCATGCGGTGCCAGCGGATCAGGATGTCCTCGACCGTGTCCGTCAGCGCATGCCCGATGTGCAGCTCTCCGGTGACGTTCGGCGGCGGCATGATGATGCAGAACGGATCGCGCGCCGCCGCGGTCGTGCCCGGCTCTGGGATGCGCCCTTTGAAGTAGCCGCGCGTCTCCCAGAACTGGTAGACGCGGTCCTCAGTCGCCTGCGGCTCGTACGCCTTGGCCATCGGTTGCCGGTCGTCGGTCGTCGGTCGTCGGTCGTCGGTCATCCGTCAGGTTCCTGTCGTCGAGGCACGAAAATGCCCCGAACGATGTTCGGGGCTCGTAGCCGGTGCGCGCGTCGGCGTCCGGTCAACGAGCCTGTCGTACCGGTACTACTACACTGCTGGCCGCATTCGGAGTAGTCATCGCAGCATCGTAGCCCATGCGCCGCGGATGGCGCTATCGGGGAGGTGGCGAGTATCGCGCCAGTTCTCCGCCGGAGGTCCGAAGTGGCGCTTGACAGCCTCTGCCGCACGGAGCTAGTCTGGATCAGACCCCTACCCAGGGGGTATGGGAGGGCGAATGCAAGACGACACGAAGGCCGACGTACTGAAGCGGCTGAACTTCATCGACGGCCACTTGGCCGGCATCCGGCGAATGGTCGAGGCGGACAAGTACTGCGTCGACGTGCTGAAGCAGACGTACGCCGTTCGGCGCGCGATCGAGAAGATGGAGTCGATCATGCTCTCCGGCCATCTGCACACATGCGTCGTCGAAGGCATCCGCGAAGGGCGGGACGACGCGGTGCTGAGTGAGCTGAGCGAGCTGTACGAGATGGCCGGGAAGTGATCGCGAGTTCGTAGTAATTGGTTCGTAGTTGGTAGTTCACGCAGGCGAGGCCCGTGGAGAGAGGGAGAGACCAATGAGCAAGACAACAACATTCAGTGTGACCGGCATGACGTGCGACAACTGCGTGCATCACGTCACGGAGGCGATCAAAGGCGTCGCGGGCGTCAAGGCGACGGACGTCTCGCTCGCGACGAACTCGGCCAAAGTCGAGGGTGACTTCGACGAAAAGGCGATCATCGCGGCAGTAGAAGAAGAAGGCTACGAAGCGGCAGTCGCGGCGTAGACCGATGGTCCGATCTCAACGACACTCCCCCATTCGCACCCCTCTCCACACTGTGGAGAGGGGTGGCCGAAGGCCGGGGTGAGGCACGACAATGACAACGAAACAGCAAACCACAACACTCGATATCACCGGCATGACGTGCGCCTCCTGCGTGCGACGCGTCGAACGCGCACTCGGCAAAGTCGAAGGCGTCGAGACCGCGAACGTGAACTTCGCGTCCGAGACGGCGCTCGTGACTTCCGACTTGGGCGTACCGATTGAGACACTGATGGCTGCCGTCGAGAAGGCGGGTTACACGGCGCGGCCTGCGGAACACGATCACGGCGCGCCAGCTCGCGCTGACCACGCGCGGCGCACGCTGATGCTCGTCATCTTCGGCGCGGTGCTCGGCATCCCGACGGTCGTGCTGGCGATGTCGATGGATATCGCCGGCATCTACATCGCAGGCGATATGCGGCTGCATGGATGGATCGTGCTCGCGCTGGCCACGCCGATCCAGGTCGTGCTCGGCTGGCGGTACTACAAGGGCAGTGTCGCGTCGTTGCGGCACCTGAATCCCAACATGGACGTGCTGATCGCGCTGGGCACGACGGCCGCGTACGCGTTTGGCGTCTGGGTGGTCGTTTTCGACAAGCCGTACGACATGTTCTTCGACACGTCAGCGGCGGTGCTCATCTTCATCACCATGGGCAAGTACTTCGAGGAACGGTCGAAGGGCGCCGCTTCGTCCGCCATTTCCGCGCTCCTCGGCCTGTCGGCGAAGTCGGCGCGCGTGGTGCGCGACGGCGTTGAGACAGAAGTGCCGATCGAGCAGGTGCGCGCCGGCGACGTGTTCGTCGTGCGGCCGGGCGAGAAAGTGGCGGTCGACGGTGTCGTGCGCGACGGGTCGAGCACGCTCGACGAGTCGATGATCACCGGCGAGTCGATCCCGGTCGAGCGGCGCATCGGTGACCACGTCATCGGCGGCACCGTCAACCAGAACGGCGTGATACGCGTCGAAGCCACCGCCGTCGGCGAAGGCACGATGCTCGCCCGCATGGCGAAGATGGTCGAGGAGGCGCAGGGTTCGAAAGCGCCGATCCAGAAGCTCGTCGACCAGGTCGCGGCTATTTTCGTGCCGGTAGTCATCGTCATCGCGATGGGCACGTTCCTGGCGTGGGGATTGTTCACCGAGCCCGCGCACGTGTGGAGCGACAGCCAGTGGATCACCGGCATGCGCGCCGCGGTCGCGGTGCTCGTCATCGCCTGCCCCTGCGCTCTCGGGTTGGCGACGCCCACAGCGATCATGGTCGGCACCGGCATCGGCGCTGAGCGCGGCATTCTGATCAAGAACGCGGAGGTGCTCGAACGGACGCGCGCACTCGATGTCATCGTGCTCGACAAGACGGGCACGCTGACGGAGGGCCGTCCTGAAGTGACGGACGTGATCCCGACCCGGCTGATGCCGGAGGGCGCGCTGCTGACGCTCGTCGCCGCGGCCGAACAGAACAGCGACCACCCCCTCAGCCGCGCGATCGTCGATGCCGCCATCGAGTCCGGCTACGACTTGCCGGCCACATCCGACTTCGAGTCAGTAACCGGCATGGGCGTAGTCGCCAACGTTCCCTCTCCCCCGGAAGCGGATAGTGACGCCAAGGCCTCGGTAGCCGCCGCCGCCCCGACCGGTCCCTCTCCCCTTGAGGGAGAGGGTGGCCCGAAGGGGCGGGTGAGGGTCCTCGTCGTCGGCAACAGGCGCCTCTTAGAGGAGCGCAAGATCGAAATCGATCCCGTCGCTGCTGCCGAGATCGATCGCCTCGAGGCGGCGGGTCGCACCGTGATCCTTGCCGCCGTCGACGGGCAGCTCGAGGGCGTCATCGGCATCGCCGATGAGGTGAAGAAGAACGCGTCCCGCGCGATCGACGCGCTGCACACTTTGGGGCTGCGTGTGATCATGATGACTGGCGACAACGAGCGCGCGGCGTCGGCGGTGGCGTCGGCGGTCGGTGTGCGGGAGTACCGCGCGAGCGCCCTGCCCGAGGACAAGCTCGCCCTCGTGCGCTCGCTACAGGCGGAAGGGCTCTCCGTCGCGATGGTCGGCGACGGTGTGAACGACGCGCCCGCGCTGGCGCAGGCCGACATCGGCATCGCCATGAGCACGGGCACCGACGTCGCAATCGAAGCGGGCGACATCACGCTGCTCAACGGCGACATCTCGAAGGTGGCGGAAGCGATCGCGCTGAGCCGCAGCACATTGACGACGATCCGCCAGAACCTGGTGTGGGCGTTCGGCTACAACGTCGTCGCGATCCCGATCGCCGCGGTGGGGTTGTTGAACCCCATCATTGCGGGCGCAGCGATGGCGTTCAGTTCGGTGTCGGTGATGGCGAACAGTCTGCGCCTGCGCTCGAAGGCGCGCCACATCGCGGAGCGCAGCGGGAATACATTCGACGCGGCCGCGTCTGGCGGTTTCTGGTCCGTGAACGCCATGCCGGCGCTGTCGATGGTCGCTGCCGCCGTCGTGCTCATCGTCCCGCTCCTCGTGTTCACCGGCATCGACCGCGGTTGGTTCACCAGCACGCCCTCGGTCGGCCTGCGCGAGGTGCGCGTCGAGCTATCGAACTTCAACGTCGGCCTGTCGCGCGAGGACATCAGCGCGGGCGACGTGACGCTCCTGGTCGAGCACAAGAACGAATCGGGCCACGGGCACGGTAGCGGCATGCCGGGCGAAACGCACGATCTGATCGTGGTGCGAAAGAACGGCGACGGATCGTCGGAAGTCGTTGCACGCAGCGCGGTACTGGCAAGCGGCGAGAAGCAGGAGTTGCAGGTGCGGCTCGCACCCGGCTCGTACGAGTTCTCCTGCTCTGTCGTCGAAGAGATCCGCGGCACGACCGTGAGCCACTATGCCGAAGGGATGCATCGCACGTTCATCGTGACGGACGACGGAGCGGTGACGAGCACAGAACGGAGAGCCAGATGAAGATGCGAGCTGCGGGTATCGGATCGTTGGTAGCGCTTGCGCTGATCGCTGCGGCGTGTGGCGGAGGAGATTCCTCGACTGACGAGGACGTCGCGGTCGACCAGACCATCACGATTGACGCGAAGAATGTTAAGTTCGTGCCCGACAGCATCACGATTCAGGCGGGACAAACCGTCAGGCTCGTGCTGACGAACAACGACGCGGGTACCGAGCACGACCTCGCATCGGATGATCTCCGCGTGTCGATGATGCAGGGCGGCGGCCACGGCGGCGGTCACGGGTCGGCGGGCGATGCGGACTCGTCGATGATGCTCGCTGTACACACCAAGGAAGGCGAGACCAGCTCGGCCATCTTCAAAGCGGACACGCCGGGCACGTACAACATCTACTGCACGATCGCCGGACACAAGGACGCGGGCATGGTAGGCATGATCACGGTGACGGCGGCGAGCTAGCGTCGCGCTCTTCGTTGCGCGTACCAGCCCGACGCCGCGATAACCACCGCTATCGCCGCAAGCGCACCGCGCAGAAGCTCGCCGCGGCCATCGTCGCCCGAATTCGATGCGACCAACGCACTCGCCCTCGGTTCCGGCGCTAGCGCGATGCCGCCGACCGCAGCGGGCGCGGCAGCCTTCGGGTGCGCGACAAAGAACGCCCAGATGAGATCGGTCGCCGAGATTTGGTGCGTGGTGTATCCCAAACTGGGCACATCGACGGCGCCCGGCCACGTGTGGCCGCCGCCATCCACCGCGTAGAGCTGGACGATCGCGCCGAGACCGCAGGCGCCGTACTGCACGAGCCGCACCTCCGTGCTGACCTGCGACTCCTGACGCCCGCCCGTGCAGCCATTGTGCGTGGACCAGTCGGCGCTCACATCCTCTGCGGGCGTGTTGTTGTCGATGGGCAGCCGGAAGTTCGTGGTGCCCGTCACGCCGCCGAAACCTCCATTGAACGGCACCGTTGCGTCGGCAGTTCCGTGAAACCCGATGAACGGCACGGGCGCCGTATCGCTGCACACCTCCGACGGATTGAGGTTCAGCGCCATTGGTGGATAGTAGGATCCGGTCACCGGCGCGATGGCAGCTATGCGTCCAGAGAGGCTACACGCCAGGCGGACGGACATCATCCCGCCGTTCGACATGCCCGTAGAGAACACGCGATCCTGATCGATGCAGAGCTGCGCTTCGAGCGCGTCGAGCGTCGCCGTCACGAAGGCGAGATCGTTCGGCTCCGGCGGACTGGCCAGCATCCACGCATTGAAGTGCGTGTACGGAATGGCGGCCGTCGTCAGGCCCTGCGGATAGACGACGATGAACCCCTCGGCGTCCGCCTTCGTTGAAAAGCCGCTGTAGAACTCCTGCTCGGTCGCGTTCGACGTGGCGCCGTGAATGTTGAATACCAGCGGCAGGGCAGCGGAGCCGGAGTACGACGGCGGCACGTGCAGACGGTACGTGCGCGTGCCATCGGCGGTCGCGATGGTCTCCACCGATGTGCCGGAGCCGTGCGGTCGAGCGGGCGTGCACGTTCCAGCCGCGGCGGGCGCGGCGCGCGCGGGCACCGACGTTCCGACCGTGGCCGTCGCGAAGACCAGCAGCGCGCATGCCGCAACGAGACGAACCAACGAGCTCAAACGGTGCATGGGCCATCCCGGATTGGCGGTGCTCCAGTCCGCTCACCGTATATGATCGTGCCGCCGGCCGGCCACTGGAGTTCGCAACTCGGTGGCCGCCGGGTCGTCGCGGCGGTAGGATCGCCCGAGGGGCGCATTCCACCGCCCCGTACGGGGGGTTGCATCATGCGTCATCTACAGCCGGTGGCCGGCATACTCATCGCGGCGGGAGCTCTCGTGCTCCTTGCGTTCGGCGGCTCCCACGCCGCCATGGCGGTTCCGGGCGTCGTGCCGAGGTTCGAGGACGCGGCTTGCCCCATGGAGCTCCCGGCCGGCCAGCTTGAGGAGGACGTCCGTTGTGGCTACCTGACGGCCGCCGAGACGCGCGGCAGCGACGACGGGCGAACCGTGAAGCTCGCGGTGGCGATCCTGAAGTCGACATCGTCGCGACCCGAGACGGATCCGGTCGTGTACCTTACCGGCGGTCCGGGAGGCCCCGCGCTCAATGGAGAACTGCAGGGGCTGGGGCAAGCGGAGTTCGCGTCGTTCATCCAGTCGGAGCGGGATTTCGTCTTCTTCGACCAGCGCGGCACAGGATTGTCGGAGCCCGGGCTGTATTGTCCGGAAACCGAGAACCTTACGCCGGAGGATCTGGCGCTGCACCGTACACCAGCGGAGGCGCGCGCGAACGGCGACGCGAAGCTTCTCGCCTGCCGCGATCGCTGGGTCGCTGACGGCGTGAATCTCGATTCGTACAGCAGCGTCGCGACGGCGCACGACGTCGCCGACCTGATGCGTGTGCTGCGGTACGGCGACTACAACCTGTACGGCACGTCGTACGGACCGCGCGCGATCCTCGCCGCCATGCGCGAGACACCGCAGCACATCCGCAGTGTGATCCTCGACTCGCCGTTGGCGCTGCAACCGAATGGCGCGCTCGAGCAGGGACGCGACTTGCAGCGATCGCTGGGCGAAGTGTTCGACTCATGCGCGGCGGATGCGGCGTGCCACGCGGCATACCCCCGGTTGGAAGAGCAGTACTGGGAGGTCGTCAACCGCACGAACGATCAGCCGATCGAGGTGGAGATCCAAGACGCAAACGGAGACCCGCTGACCATTTCGATCACGGGCAGCACGTTGCTGTCCGGTACGTTCGTCGCGCTCTACAGCACCTCGGTGATCAGTGTCCTCCCGTTTGCCACGGACGCGATCTGGAACGGCAACAACGGCATCGTTGCATTGCTGGCGCAGGAACTCGTGTTCGCGTTCAGCGGCTTTGCCGACGTCATGGGTACGTCGGTGCAATGCAACGAGGACATCCCCTTCTACACCGCCGAGTTGATGCGCGCGGCAAACAAGGGCGTGCGTCAGGAGATCATCGACTCCGGCATCGGGATATCGACGCAGGTCGAGCTCGACGCCCAGTTGGCGTTTTGCCGGGCATGGGGCGCGCCGAAACCACGGCCGATAGAGAACCAGGCGGTAGTCAGCAGCATCCCGGCGCTCGTGCTCAGCGGCCAGTTCGACCCGATCACGCCGCCGAGCTACGGCAAGCTCGCGGCGGAGAAGCTATCGCGCAGCTACTGGTTCGAGTTCCGTAGCTCCGGTCACGGCGTCACGTACCAGCAATACGATTGCGCATCCGGCATGATCACGCAGTTCCTCGACCGCCCGACGACAGAACCCGACTCCGACTGCCTCGCGACGATCGAACCGCTCGACTGGGTGATCGGCGACGCTCCGCCGCCACCGCCGACGGAGCCGCAGCCGATCGCGACACCAGCAGCGCGGCCACCGTCAGGTATCACTGCGCCCGACACCGGTACGGGAGGTTCGCCGGCGGCCGGCGTTCGCACGGGATGGATGATCGGGATGTTGCTAGTCGGCGGCTGTCTCATGGCGGCTGGTGCGTCGAACGCGATCCGTTTGGGACGCTCAAGCAGGTAGGGACGAATATATGACGACTCTCGACTATGACCTGATCGTGGTGGGCGCCGGCGCGGGCGGCGCGGTGGTGGCGGCGCGTGCTAGCGAAGACCCGCGGATCCGCGTGCTTCTGGTGGAGTCGGGACCGGACTATCCGAACGTGGAGTCGCTCCCCGAGGATCTGCGGAACGTCAATCGTGGCTCCTTCTTCGACCACGACTGGAAGCTGCGGTACACGCCATCGCCCACGAGCCGCACCCCGCCCATGCCGCGCGGCCGCGTGATGGGCGGATCGTCCGCAGTCAACACCGCGATTGCGCTCCGTGGCGTGCCGTCGGACTACGACGAGTGGGCATCGCTCGGGAATCCGCTCTGGAGTTGGGAGAAGGTACTCCCGGCGTTCAAGCGGCTCGAGACGGACCTTGATTTCGGCGAATCCGCCATCCACGGCGGCTCCGGCCCCCTGCCGATCCGCCGACACCTGCGGGAGGAGTTGGTGCCGTACCAGGCAGCATTCCTCGATGCTTGCGCGGAACTTGGCTACGCGGCCTGTACCGACCACAATGATCCCGAGCTGACCGGCTACGGCCCGCACCCGATGAACAAGCGCGGCACGCTGCGCATCAGCACCGCCATCGCCTATCTCGGTCCCGCACGCGACCGGCCTAATCTGACGATCCGGGCCGATACGGATGTCCGCCGCGTCGTGATCAAGGACGGCGTCGCAACCGGCGTAGAGGTGCGGAGCGCGGGCGCAGTCGAATCGATCACCGCGCGCCAGGTCGTCCTGGCATGTGGTGCAATCCACACGCCCGCCGTGCTTGTGCGGTCGGGCATCGGCCCGCGCGACGTGCTCGATCGACTCGCTGTGGGCGTCGTGCGAGAGCTGAGCGGCGTCGGCCAGCACATGCAGGATCATCCGGCGATCGGTCCGACCATGATTCCGAAGCCCGGCATTGCCGACTTCGATCAGCCCGTGATCCAGACGACGCTGCGCTACACGGCAACGGATAGCAGCGACTTCAACGACATGCAGCTCGAACCACTGTCGTTCATGCACATCCCGGGCGGCACGCTGTTGCTGGGGCTCGCGTCGTGCGTGTTCAAGTCGTACTCGTACGGGCACTTGGAGTTCGAGAGCGCGGACATCGACGCGAAGCCGCTGCCGAAGATGCAGTACTTCGCGGACGAGCGCGACTACCTCAAGATCGTCGACGGGCTGCACCGTGGCATCGCGTTGTGTGAGACAAACGCCATCGCATCCGTCAGCGACGGCGTCCGCCGCCCGACGACATCTGAGCTGGCGGACCCCGTGCAGCTCGAGACGTGGGTGCGCCGCAACTCGGCGACGGGCGCCCACCCGTCGTGCACCGCGCGCATGGGGCCCGCCGACGATGAGACCGCGGTCGTCGACGAGCGTGGCTTCGTGCATGGCCTTCGCGGTCTGCGCATCGCCGACGCATCGATCATGCCACGCGTACCCAGCGCGAACACGAACGTACCGACAATCATGATCGGCGAACGCATGGGCGAGTGGGCGCGCGAAGAACTCGCATAGACGGCCGACCGCGCATGCAACCACTGATCGCCATGTAGGGGCGGGGCTAGCCCCGCCCGCGTGCTCGATCCACAACGGCTGCGCCGCCCCGCCGCCATCGCGCCACAACCACCACCGTAGCGCGGGCTTTTCAGCCCGCGTGGCGCTCGTTTTGCCGCCGCGTATCGCAGGAGCAACGCACGTCAAGGGAGCCACGCGGGATCGAGGGTCCTGAGACCGGGGAGAACCCCTTTCAGAGAAATCCCTCGAAGGTATGGACAAACTCCCTACTTTCCATCTACATTTGATTGGGCAAGGAAGCCGACGGCTGGCCCTCGCAAGATTCTCCCCTCTCTTGCGCTGCGATTTCCAGACGATATTGATATCGGCAGGCTACGCATGCTGCGCGGCAGTGCCGTTGCACGAGGACTCATGTCACAACGATCAAACCGAGGTAAACGCCGCGGACCGGTGACCAATGGCGCCGCATCGCCACTGGCAGCGGATCGCTACGATAAGTTCCTGCCGGAGTGGATGAAAGGCGGCGCCGCGCCGCCGCGGCCGATTCGCGCGAAGCGCGCCCGCACAGCTCGCCCCGCCGGCGGCTACACGCCGGGCAAGTTCGCCAGCGGACAGCCCTAGCGGGTAGTCATAGGATGTTGGAGGTTGGAGGCCGCAAGCGCGGCCTCTTCCTTTTTGCCCTCAACGTAAACAAATTCAGGCTGGGTAGGGGCAAGGCGCGCCTTGCCCACGCTCGTTACACGGCCCACATCCCCTCCTGCGCGTAGCGCGGACGTTGCCCGGAGCGCACGAATCTCGTGGACACCGCTCACGGTCTGAGTCGCCCCCATCGGTCCTCCGCGCCCTCCGCGTCTCCGCGGTGAACCTCGCGATGACCGACGACCAGCGTTGACGCCCGTGATAGGCTGCATGCATGGAGATCGACCAGATCCCGGAGCTTGACCGGCCGAACATCATCGCCGCGTTCCAGGGATGGAACGATGCGGGACAGTCCGCGACGACGGCCGTCCGCTACCTCGTCGATTCGTGGAAGGCGGAGTCGTTCGCGAAGATCGATCCGGAAGAGTACTTCAGCTTTACGGACACGCGCCCAACCGTGCGCCTGGTCGATGGCGCCTATCGCGAGATGGTGTGGCCGAAGAACGAGTTCTATTTCTACCGCGGCACCGACACATCACCGGCAGCGGTGCTGCTCATCGGCACCGAACCGAACCTCAAGTGGCGCGGCTTCTGCGGTGAGATCACGCGCCTGGCGCGGTCCGTCGGGGCGCGGCGGCTGGTGACGCTGGGGTCGCTGGTGACGGACGCGGTACACACGCGGCCCGTGCCGCTGACCGGCTTCAGCACAGACGACGGCGTACAGACCAAGCTCGCAAACCTGGGCATCACGCGATCGAGCTACGAAGGCCCGACCGGTATCGTCGGCGTGCTGCACGATGCCTGCCGCCGAGCAGAACTGCCGGCGGCGAGCGTGTGGGCGGCGAATCCGTACTATCTGGGCGGCACGCCGAACCCGAAGACGGCGCTCGGCTTGCTCGACGCACTGGACGACGCGCTGGAGCTCCGGCTGAACCTTGGCGAGCTGCGTATCGTAGCTGACGAATTCGTCAAGCAGGTCTCGCGCGCCGTGCGCGACAACGAGGAGATCCAGCAGCGGATCGCACGCCTGGAAGAAGCGGCCGACGCGGTGGGCGGCGTACCCCAACCCGTAGCGGAGCTACCACCGGCGGGCACGATCATCGCCGACCTCGAGAGCTTCCTCCGCGAGCAGCGCGACGACGCCGGCTAAGGTGCGATCGTCGCCACCGACTGCACAATCGTGTTCGCGGCGCCGATACGGCGCCGCGGCTCTCTGACCGAGCTTCATGGGCCGCGTGAACATCACCACCCTTGATGACACCGACAGTCAGGAGCCAGTGGCACGGCGCTCCGTCCGGGCGGTAGACTCGCCGCGTCACAAGTGCGCCACAAGGGGAGAACCCATGCCCAACGACCCAATACTCGTCGCCGCACAGGAAGTGCTGGCGCTTGCGTTGACGGAGATGCGCGGATGTATCGAGGGCGCGTCGCCGGAAGCGCTGAACTGGCGCCCGGGCGGCGATGATACAAACTCACTCGCCGTGCTTGTGGTTCATGCGCTTGCCAGCACACGCGGGTGGTTGTGTAGGGCTACCGCCGCACCCACACCGCCACGCGACCGGGACGCGGAGTTCATTGCGAGAGCGGCGGACGCGACCGCGTTGCTTGTGCACTTCGACGAGATCGCACGCGACTGCACCGAACTGCTCGATCAGCCAACGGCGGTCGACTGGGGCGCGATGCTCGAGGATATCGAGCGAGCCCCGGACGGATTTCGGTTCCGAGTACCGCCGTCGCCCCCTGATCGTAATTCGCCGACGGGAGTGCTTGCAGGATGGGCGCTCATCCATGCGCTGGAGCACTTGCGTGAGCACGAAGGGCAGATGTTCCTCACCCGCCAGTTGTGGGATCAGCGCGCGGACGGGTGACGCGCACCATCCGTTACGCTTCACCGTGAGTTTCGAGCGCTATCACGAAGCAGTCGACTACCTGCAGCGGCGCCTCTGGCACGATCTGCCGATCGTGCCGGTCGAACGGGCGCTGCAGTCGAGGATACGGCATCTGCTTGCGCACTTCGGCGACCCGCACCTGGCGATGCCCATCGTCCACGTCGGCGGCAGTGCCGGCAAGGGATCGACGTCGACGATGATGGCGGCCATCCTGCAAGCCTCCGGCGCCCGCACGGGGCTGTACACCGGTCCCCACCTCCAGACGTTCATCGAGCGCGCCGCTGTGGACGGACGGCTGATGTCACCGGATGAATTCGCGGACACCGTGCTTGGTATCGAGCCGCTGGTGCGAAAGATGCATATCGACGTGCTGGACGGCATCGGGTTCGGACGCCCCTCCCTGGTCGAAGTCGCATTCGCGACGGGCATGCGCCACTTTGCGAGCGAGCGCTGCGACGCTGCGGTCGTCGAAGTGGGCCTCGGCGGCCGTACCGACTGCACGAACGTCTTCGACCAGAAGCGCGTCTCCGTGATCACGAACATCGAATACGAGCACCGCGAGCGTTTGGGATGGACGCTGACGTCGATTGCACGCGAGAAGGCGGCGATCATCCGCGGCGGCGAGATCGCCGTCGTCGGCGCGCTGCGACCTGAGGCGATGGCCGTGATCGCGGCGCGTTGTGCCGAGGTGGGCGCGACGCTGTGGCGAATGGGACACGAGGTGCGCGTAACGCATCGCCGGAGCGACGGCGACGGATCGACCTTCGACGTGCGCACGCCGCTCGGCGAGATGCACGGACTGCGCGTGCCGCTGCTCGGCGCGCACCAGGCGACGAACGCGGCGCTGGCGGTTGCGGCGGCGCTGGCGTTTTCAGGCGAAAGCGGCGCCGTCACCGCGGACTCCGCGCGATCGGGACTGGCGTCCCTACAGCTCAACGGCCGGCTGGAGTGCATGCAAGGGTCGCCCCGCGTGCTGCTCGACGGCGCCCACAACCCCGTCGAAGCGCAACATCTAGCAGGCACGCTGCGAGAGCAGCTGATACGAGACGGCGGGCGTCTTCACCTCGTGTGCGGCATCCTCGCCGACAAGGATCAGGCCGCCATGGTGCGGCCGCTTGCCGGTATTGCCACGCGCGTCATCGTTACGCGTCCGCCGTCCGTGGAGCGCGCCGGCGATCCGGATCGGATGCTCGCGCTCTTCCGCAAAGCGCTCGGCGATGACGCCGTAGTGTTCGAGCCAGACCCGCAGCGCGCCGTCGATCGGGCGCTCGACGACGCGGCCCTCGGCGACACGGTGTGCGTCACCGGCTCGATGTACCTCATCGGCGCCGTGCGCGAGCGGTGGGTGCCGGAAGAGCGGATCCTCGAGCGGCGCTCCGCCGCCCTGTAGGGGCGGGGCTAGCCCCGCCCGCATCTCGCACCGAGTATCCGTGATTCGTCTACCGGCTGACCGGCTGACCGGCTGACCGGCTGACCGGCTGACCGGCTGACCGGCTGACTAGCTGAGCTGCTGACCGGCCACATGGCGCCGGGCCGCGCCGTGCGCCATCATCCTGTTCTAGCGAAAGGACGGAGACGTGGACTTCTTTGAAGTAGCGAACACGCAGCGCGCTATGCGGCGGTTGAAGAGCGATCCTGTGTCGGATGAGGATCTGTGGAAGATCCTGGAGACGGCGACGAAAGCACCGAACGGCGGCAATCAGCAGCCGTGGAACTTCGTCGTGGTGCGTGACGTCGCCGCGAAGACCAAGATCGCGGCGTGGTATCTCGAAGCATGGAACCAGGCGTACGGCGGCCGCGTCCGCGACGCGATGGTCGCGGACGCGAACATGTCGAAGACGTGGAAGTCCGCCAACTACCTGGCGAACCACATGGCGGACGTGCCCGTGCTTGTGATCGCCACAATCAAGAAGGGCATGGTGGCGATCGGCCCGACGCTTGGCGGCTCGATCTATCCCGCCGTGCAGAACCTGATGCTCGCCGCCCGCGCCATCGGCCTCGGCACGGCCCTCACCACCCTGCACAAGATGCACGAGGACGACGTAAAGGCCCTCCTGGGCATCCCGGACGACGTCGAGACGATGGCGCTGATCCCCGTCGGCTGGCCGCAGGGCCAGTTCGGCCCGGTCAACCGCCTGCCCGTCGAGAAGGTCGTGTACTGGGACGGCTGGGGGCAGAAGCGCTCGCGCGAGTAAGGCGTCAAGCCGGGCGGCAGCGGCGATTCCGCGCCCGCAGCGAATTCGATAGGATCACGTCGCGCCGCCTTCTGACCGGATCTATGGGCGGCTCTCCGAGGCTAACGAGCATGTCGCTGGTCGTACAGAAGTACGGTGGCTCCTCCGTGGCGTCCGCCGAGAAGATCAAGATCGTCGCCGCGCGCATCAAGCGGCGCGCGGATGCGGGCGACCGCGTCGTTGCCGTCGTTTCGGCGATGGGCGACACCACGGACGACCTGATCGCTCTTGCGATGCAGATCACGGACCACCCGCACGCGCGTGAGATGGACGTGCTGCTCAGCACCGGCGAAACCCAGTCGAGCGCGCTGATGGTGATGGCGCTCCATGCGCTCGGCGTCGAAGCGATCAGCCTCTCCGGCGCGCAGGCCGGTATGCGTACCGATTCCGTGCACCGCAGCGCGCGGATCCTGGCGATCGAGCCGACGCGCCTGCGCGAAGAGCTGGATCGCGGACGCGTAGTCATCGTCGCCGGCTTCCAGGGTCTGACCGAGGAGATGGATGTCGCCACGATCGGCCGTGGCGGCTCCGACACCACGGCCGTCGCGTTCGCCGCGGCGCTCGACGCCCGCTGCGAGATCTACACCGACGTCGAAGGCGTGTACACCGCCGACCCGCGCGTCGTGCCGGACGCTCGCAAGCTCAAGGACATCTCGTACGAAGAGATGCTCGAACTCGCCAGCAAGGGCGCGAAGGTGATGGCGCCGCGCGCCGTCGAACTCGGCTCCGTCTACAACATCGAGATCCTCGTAGCGCACAGCGCGAAGGACGCGCCGGGCACGCTCATTCACGGAGGCGCGGAAATGGAAGGCTTCAACCGGATACGTGGCATTGCGCACGATATGGACGTGGCGAAGATCACCCTGCGACATGTGCCGGACCGGCCCGGCGTCGCTGCGGAGATCTTCCAGCCGCTCGCCGACGCGCATCTCTCGGTCGATACGATTGTGCAGAACGCCAGCGAGGATAACCTGACCGACCTGACGTTCACGCTGGCCAAGGGCGATTTTGCCCGCGCGCTTCCCCTCGTGAACGAGATCGCCCAGCGCATCGGCGCAAAGGAAGTCGTCGCCGATGAGCGCATGGGTAAGGTAAGCATCGTCGGCACCGGCATCCAGAGCGCCCCCGGCTACGCCGCCCGCATGTTCCGCACGCTCTCCGACGCCGGCATCAACATCGAGATCATCTCGACTAGCGAGATCCGCATCACCTGCATCGTCCCCGAAGACCACGTCGCCGACGCCGTCCGCGCCCTGCACACCGCCTTCGAACTCGAGAAGGACGCGCTCTAACCCGTCGGCGGCTCGCGCGGAGGAACTTGTGCATGAGGCCTGACAAGCGCGCTTCGCGAACCTACCGCGTCCTCGTCGCCGAAGACGACTTCCCGTACCGCGAGACCATCGTACGGCTCGTCGAAGCGATCGGACTCACCTCCGTCGCTGTCGAAGATGGACTCGACGCTGCGGCGCTGCTCGCGGACGCATCACAGGCGTTCGATCTCGCCATCACAGACTTTCGCATGCCGCGAGGGAGCGGCTGGCGCGTTGTGGAAGCCGCTCGCACGCACCGCGGCGCGTCCTTTCCCGTCATCATGCAAACCGGAGAGTCGCAGTACGCCGACGTCTACCTGAAGGCGGAAGAGCTGTCCGTGCCAATCATCGCGAAGTCCGATATCAACTCGCTGCTCATACCGATGGTGCGTGACGCGCTGGAGCTGGGCGACGGCGCATGATCACCCCGCCGCCCGAAACGCTCCTTCTCCACAATGTGGAGAGGGGTGGCCGAAGGCCGGGGTGAGGCTCGAGCCAACAGCGCCGCACAGATCGTCAGCGCCCGTAACTTTCAGCTGTTGTACGATCCCCCCATGCCGAACGAACCCGTAGGCGTACTCATCATCGGCGCCGGCGCTTCTGGCGCGGCGTTCGCATGGCGCATCGCTGACGCGGGCATGAGCGTCCTCTGCCTGGAGCAGGGGCCGTGGGTGAAGCAGGGCGACTACCCAACGAACTTCCTTGACTGGGAATCGCGCAGCATGGGGCCGTTCGCCACCAGCCCCAACATCCGCAAGCTCCCCGCCGACTACCCCGTCAACGAGCAGGACTCCTCGATCACGCCGCTGATGTACAACGCGGTTGGCGGCAGCACTATTCTCTGGGCCGGACACTTCCCGCGCTTCACGCCGCGCGACTTCCGCGTGAAGAGCGATGACGGCGTCGCCGACGACTGGCCGATCGACTACGAAACGCTCGAGCCCTTCTTCGCCATCAACGACCGGATGATGGGCGTCTCCGGTCTCGCGGGCGATCCCGCCTACCCGTACCACGAGCCGACGATGCCGCCGCTTCCGCTCGGCAAGAGCGGCAACACGGTCGCCGCTGGCTTCGAGAAGCTCGGCTGGCACTGGTGGCCGTCCGATAGCGCCGTCACGTCGCAGGAGTACGAGGGCCGCGCGCCCTGCATCAACCTCGGCGCCTGCATCAACGGCTGCGCGCAAGGCGCGAAGGCCAGCACGGACATCACCTACTGGCCTGCGGCGCAGCGGAAGGGCGTACAGATCCGCACCGGCTGCCGCGTGAAGGAGATCACGGTCCGGCCTGACGGCATGGCCGACGGAGTCCTCTACTACGACGAAGGCGGCACGCTGCAAGAGCAGAAAGCGGAGATCGTCGTGCTGGCCGCCAACGGCATCGGCACGCCGCGGTTGCTGCTCAACTCGAAGAGCGCGCAGCATCCCGACGGCCTCGCGAACAGCAGTGGCATGGTCGGCAAGAACCTCATGTTCCATCCCTACGCCGCGATTCTCGGGGTCTTCGATGAGGACTTGGGCGGCCGTCGCGGTCCCACCGGATGCTCGCTCTGGAGCCACGAGTTCTACAAGACCGATCTGTCGCGCGGCTTCGTGCGCGGCTACTCGTTCGAGGCCGTGCGCGGCTTTGCCCCGGCGCAGACTGCCCTCTGGGGCATGTCCCGCGGGATGGTGCCGTGGGGCCCCGACCACCACAAGTCGTACGCGCGCGTCTACAACCGCACCACCGGCCTGCTGGCCATCACGGAGGATCTGCCCGAAGAAACCAACACCGTGACCCTCGACCCGGAGCTGACGGACAGCAACGGTATCCCGGCGCCGAAGATCAACTACAAGCTCAGTGACAACAGCCAGAAGATGCTGGCGCACGCCGTCGAACGCGCGAAAGAGGCGCTGACCGCCGCCGGCGCCACCGAAGTGTTCTCGGAACCGCTGATGAGCAATGCCGGCTGGCACCTGATGGGCACGGCGCGCATGGGCGCCGACCCGAAGACATCCGTCGTCAACGAATGGGGCCGCGCGCACGACGTCAAGAATCTCTTCATCATCGACGGCAGCATCTTCGTCACCGCCGGCGGCGTCAATCCCACATCCACCATCCAGGCGCTGGCGCTCTACGTGGCCGACAGCATCAAGAAGAACATCGAGACACTCTTCGACTGACCATGACTGATACACCCACACCGCTGCGCGACCCCGCCTTCATGCAGGCGTTCCTCGACCTCGTGATCCCACCGAGCGATGACGGGAAGCTGCCCGGCGCGGGGAGCCTGGACCTCGCCTTCGATATGGCCGGCCGGGTCGACGCCGATCCGATGCTCGGCCCGTTCGTGCAGGCGGGTCTCCAGGCCGTGCGCGACGCCGCACTTGCGCGCGATCCGTCAGGCCTCGCCGCGCTCCCGCCGCCCGCAGGCGTCGAAGTGATCGAATCGCAACTCGCCGCGCACCCGATGCTCATGATCGGCGTCGCGCTGCATCTCTACCCCGCCTACTACCAGCATCCCCGCGTCCTGGCAGGCCTCGGCGAACCGCCGCGCGCCCCCTTCCCCGAAGGCTACGCCCTCGAACCAACCGACCCGCAACTCCTCCAGAAACTGCTAGACCGCCGCCGCAAGTAGTCGCGTTACGACGCGGCCCTGCTCCAGCACCCCGCGCCGTGGTTCCACACCAACCGCTCGAAACGCTCCTCCTCGCCCCCTGGGAGAGGAGGTGGCCGGAGGCCGGAGGAGAGGGCCCCCGTGCGCCACCGATCGTTGAGGCAGGGCCGGGTGAGGGCTCCCCCTGCTACAATCGCCGCACGATGACCACAGACCGCGCCACCACAACCACCATCCTCTTCTCCGACCTCGTCGGCTCAACCGAGCTGCTGCAGCGCGCGGGCGACGACGACGCGCAGCGCATCTTCAAAGCCCACTACCAGCTCCTGCGCGATGCCGTCAGCGCCAACGGCGGCGCCGAGGTGAAATCGCTCGGCGACGGGCTGATGGTCGCGTTCGCGTCCACCGCCGATGCCGTCCGCTGCGCGATCACGATGCAGCAGGCGTCACGCCGCCCCGTTAGCGGCGAGCGCGTGACGATCCGCGTCGGCATCAACGCAGGCGATGCGCTGCGCGACGAAGGCGACTACTTCGGCACGGCCGTCGTCACCGCACGGCGCCTCTGCGATCGCGCAGGCCCCGGCCAGATCCTCTGCAGCGCCGTCATCGAAGCCCTGCTCGCCGGCCGTCAGGCGTTCTCGTTCCGCGACCTCGGCGAACTCGAGCTGAAGGGCCTCACCGCTCCCGTCGCCACGCGCGAGGTGATCTACGAGACGGAGCAGCAGGGCCTGATGCTCAGCCGCACGCCGTTCGTCGGCCGCGACGCCGAACTGTCGCGCATCAAGTCGAAGCTCGCCGATGCGCGCACGGGCCGCGGCGGATTGGTGATGCTCGTCGGCGAGCCCGGCATCGGCAAGTCGCGCATGATCGAGGAGTTCACAGAGCACGCGCGCAGCGACGGCGCGGCCGTGCTGTTCGGCGCCTGCTTCGAAGGCGAGTGGGTGCCGCCGTTCGCGCCCTTCGCCGACGCGATCGACAACTACGCGAAAGAAGCACCGGTCGAAACGCTGCAGTCCGACCTCGGCCACAGCGCGGGTGCGATCGCGCGCCTCGCGCCGTCCCTGCGGGATCGTCTGCCGGACTTCGCCGAGCCCGCCGCACTCCAGCCCGACGAGGAGCGCTTCCGACTGCTCGATGCTGTATCCCAGTTCCTCATCGCGACGTCGCAGCGCGCGCCGGTCGTACTCGTGCTCGACGATCTGCATTGGGCCGACAAGGGCACAATCGCGATGATGCGCCACGTCGCGCGCTTCGTCACGAAGCACCGCATCCTCATGCTCGGCGCCTATCGCGATGTCGAGCTCGACCGTCAGCACCCGCTCTCCGACGCGCTCGCGCAGCTGCGCCACGAGGTCGAGTACGAGCGTATCGCGCTCAAAGGCCTCGACGAGAGCGACATCGGCGCCATGCTCACCAGCATCACCGAGCAGGAGGTGCCGGAGGCGTTCGTGCACGCGATCAGCGCCGAGACCGACGGCAACCCGTTCTTCATCCGCGAAGTGCTGATCCACCTCACCGAAGAAGGCAAGATCTTCCAGCAGGACGGCCGCTGGACGTCGAACGTATCGATCGCAGAGATGGGCATACCGGAGGGCGTGCGCCAGGTGATCGGGCGCCGGCTGTCGCGTCTCTCCGACTCCGCCAACAAGCTGATGACCGCCGCCTCCGGCTTCAACGGACCATTCCACATCGATCTCGCTGGGGCGTCTGCCGGCCTCGACGAGTCGGCCGCGCTCGACGCCATCGACGAGGCGCTGCAGGCGCAACTTCTCCGTTCGACCGGCGAGCACGACACCTACAACTTCACGCACGCCCTCATTCGCCACACGCTGTACGGCGAGTTGAGCCCGTCGCGCCAGGTGCGCCTCCACCGCCAGATCGCAGAGGCGATGGAGCGCGTCTACGGCGCTCGCGCGAAGGATCATGCCGCGGAGCTCGCGTTCCAGTACCACCGCAGCGCCGCCGTGTCTGGTGCGGAGCGCGGTGTCCCTCATGCGCTCGCGGCCGCGGACCAGGCGGAGTCATCGGCGGCATGGGACGAGCAGGTTGCCTTCCTGCGTATGGCGCTGGAACTGCTTCCCGAAGGGGACGCGCGCCAACCGCGCCTGCTCGCCCGTCTCGGGATCGCGCTGATGTGGGCACTGCAGCCGGACGAGGGCCTCCGCGCTGCTATCGAAGCCGGCGCGTCGATCGCCGCAAGCGAAAGCAACGACGCCGCAGCAGACTACTTGCATGATGTGATGATTGCCGCGTTTGAGGCCGGGAACATGCTCGCCTCGTTGACGCTTGCCAGCGAGGGAATGAAATACATAGGAGCCAGACGCGACGGCGTCTGGGCGGACCTCCTCCACAGCGATCACCTGGCGAGAACATGGAACGATCCGTCCGCGCTTGGCATCCTCCTCCCGGCGGACGAGCCGGAGTTCGATCTGTGGATCCAGGTCATGAACAGTCTGCCTGCCGACGAGCGGCCGTTCGCTTACGCGCGCTTCGACTCGCGAAGTCAGTTTCTCAGCGACTTGGAGGGGTTGCGGATCCTCGATCGTGCTGGACAGTGCTTGTGGTATCTGGGCGATGCTCATCGCGCGAAGCGCGACTTCGCGGATGCACTCGCAACCGCAGAGGGCGAGGGGCGCGTCGCAGAGCAAGTGCTGATCCATGGCCAGCTTGCCCGCGGCTACGCTGCCCTTGGCGAGTTCGCCGAGGCACGAGATTCCCTCGACCGTTGCGCGGCGCTGATCGCTCGGCTGCCCGGCCCGTCCGTACACACCCAGCAGTTCGGCGTCGCCGAGATAGAGCTCCGCGCGGCGCTCGGCGAACGGCTGGTATTAGAGTCCGATGGGCGGCTGGCCTTTGCCCTTGGTTCGCAGCAAGGCGGCGCGGAGATGGGCTACGCCCGTGCGCTGGTGTTCTCCATCGGCGCCGTCGCCTTCGCCCAGGCTGACAATCCGGGCGGGGCGCTTGCGGCACTGGCTCTTGCGTTGCCTGCGATCGAGCGCGCGCCAATCGGAGAAGTCAACCTCGCGTGCATCCTCTGCAACAGCGCCTGGGCGCTGTGGATCCTCGAGAGCACGGACCACATCGAAGCGATCGAGAAGAGCCTGCGAGAGAAAGTCGTCGCGCCGGATCATCGCTTCATCCTGCAAGACGGCCGCCTCGCGCTCGCCCGCATATGCGCGCTTACGGGCCGCTACGACGAAGCGAGCGAATGGTTCGCGAAGGCGCGTACCGTGCTCGAAGAAGACGGTCAGCGCCCGCTGCGCGCCATCGTCGACTACGACGAGGCCCTCATGTACGCCCGCCGCAACGCCGCCGGCCATGGCACAGTCGCCGAAGGAGACCGCGACCGCGCACTCCCACTGCTCGACGCCGCGATGCAGCAGTTCGCAGAGATCGGCATGACCGGCTGGACCCGCCAGGCCGAAGAACTCCGCGCCACCCTCACCAACTCGTAGCGCAGACTCCCTCGCAGCGCCGCCCGACTCGTGGCGCAGACCGCCTCGTAGCGCAGACCACCTCGTAGTGCGGGCTTTCCAGCCCGCGCGTTCCCCAAACCGCGAACCGTCGCAGCCGCCCGCGCAAGCGTTCATACCACGCCAGTATCCGCGGAGCTTAGACTCCGCCCGTGAGTTCGTACCCCGCCAGTACCCGCGGAGCTTAAGCTCCGCCCGATGTTCACCTGAGCTGGCGTAGTGCTTCCGAACTCGCATGAGTTACGGCGACGCGAAGCGTGGAGCATAGCCGCCCTCGGCTGTGTGTCCGGCAAGGCCGGACCGACGCGGTGCAGTCCCGCACCGACGGATTTCCGCCGCGTGCGAGGTCTCCCGGTGAGCCACGCCAGTACCCGCGGAGCTTCAGCTCCGCCCGATGTTCACCTGAGCTAGCCCGCCGCCCGCCCCGCTTCAACGCCGTTCGCGGCGACGCCCACCCCTTCGAGATCGCCGCACACCCCGTGTATGATCGCCGCATGCCCACGCCCCGTCGTTCGCTCATCTCCGCCATCACGCACCGTTTGATTGTTCCGCCAATTCAATCAAACTCGATCAAACACCCAACGCACCGCTGCCTCAATCAATCAATCCCAGCGTCCCGTCGCGAATCTAGAATCAATCAGCCGAAGGGCAAACGGAAAAAATCAAGGAATCAATCAAACCAGCACCATCGATCAAACCGCTACACTCGCCGCATGGCGTTCGATGCAGCACTCGCGCTGCGCATGATCACGAACTCGCGCCTCCGCACGGCGCAGGGCTGGGGCGCATACCGCGATCTCGGTGGCGCGCTCGCCGTCACCTCCGACGCGCCCATCGCCGACCTCAACTGTCTCGGCGACTTCTCCGTGCCGGAGCGCGCCCTCGATGCGCTGCTCGACGTCGGCTTCGCCCTCCTCCGCGCCTTCGACCGCGAACCCGCCGCCGAACTGACGCCCCTCGATCGCCCGAAGACCATCGCCACGCATCTCGCGGCGCGCGGGCTGCGCCGCGAGGGCGGCCGGAGCTGGATGGCGTTTCGCGGCGATGCCGCATCCCTAGGCACCAACCCCGACGTCGCGATCCGCACGGCCCAGCCCGAGGACGCCCGCGAATTCGCCGCCCTCCACGGCGGCCGAGAGCGCTGGGTGCGAGTCCTCTCGCTTTCGACCACGCTCGGCGCCATGCTCGACCCCGGCAACACCTTCTATCTCGGCTGCATCGAAGGCCAGCCCGTCGCCACGCTGCACCTCCTCCGCGACGGCGCGACGGCCGGCATCTACGCCGTCGGCACGGCACGCGCCCACCGCAAGCGCGGCATCAGCACCACACTGATGGCGCGTGCCATCGCCGATGCGCAGTCGGCCGGCTGCGACCTCATCTGCCTCAGCACGGACACCGGCGGCTATGCCGAGAGTCTGTACGCAAAGCAAGGCTTCGAGCGCGTGTTCGAATCAGAGCTGTGGGTTGGAGGAGGGAGAACCTAGCGGCCGACGGAGCCGACACGGGTGTGCCCTAGTCGAGCCCCTATTTTAGCGTCGCGCCATGGCACTGGAATAAGAGTGCGGGCGGAAGGGCCATATTACAGCCGACGACGGCACGAGGCCGCTCTTTGACCGCGTGCCTGAACGCCGATACGCTCTCGCCGAGACACCCCGGAACGGAACGAGGACGCATATGGACTTTCAGCTTTCAGAAGAACATCGCCTCATCCAGGAGACGGCGCGACGGATCGCGAAGGAGAAGATCGCCCCGCGGGCCGCCGAGATGGATGAGACGGGCGAGTACCCGCACGACATCTTCGCCGCTTTCAAAGAGACCGGGCTGACCGGGCTGACGATCCCGCAGCAGTACGGCGGCAGCGGCGCCGGCATGCTGGCGCTGGCGCTGGCGGTCGAAGAGGTCGCGAAATACTGCTGCGCCTCGGGGCTGATGCTGCTGCTTTCGGCCCTGCCTTCACAGCCGGTGATGCTCGGCGGCGATGAGCGGCAGAAGAAGTGGATCGGCGAGGGCATCGCCAGCGGCAACATGAAGGGCGCCTTCTGCCTCACCGAACCGAACGTCGGCTCCGATGCCGGCAACCTCGAGACGCGCGCCGTGCGTGACGGCGACGATTACATCCTCAACGGCGAGAAGATGTACATCTCCGGCGGCACCGTCGCCGACTACGCGATCGCGTTCGCGCGCACGAACGGCACGCCCGGCCCGAAGGGCATCAGCGCATTTATCGTGCCGACCGACACACCCGGCTTCAAGGTCGCTGGCCAGGACCGCAAGATGGGCGTCCGCGGCGTGCCGACGGCGGATATCGTGTTCGACAACTGCCGCGTGCCGCGCGAGAACCTCGTCGGCGGCGTCGAGGGTCAGGGCTTCAACCACGCGATGCTGACGCTGAACTCGTGCCGCCCCGTCGTCGGCGCGCGCGGCGTCGGCCTCGCCGAAGGCGCGATGACCTACGCGCTGGAGTTCGCGCGCAACCGCATGGCGTTCGGCAAGCCGATCGCCGACCTGCAGGCGATCCAGTTCATGTTCGCCGACATGGCGATCCAGATCGAAGCCGCGCGGATGCTTGTGTACCAGGGCGCGTGGCGCGTCGACCAGGGCCTCTTCGGTCGCGAGCACGCGGTCTACCTGTCGATAGCGAAGGCCCACGCCACCGAAACCGCCGTGAAGGTATCGAGCGACGCGCTGCAGATCCTGGGCGCGCAGGGTTACATGATGGACCACCCGCTCGAGCGCCACTACCGCGACGCGCGCCAGCTGATGATCGTCGAGGGCACGAGCCAGATCCAGCGCGTCGTCATCTCCCGCGCGCTGTTGGATCGGCAGCTGGTGTATCCGTAGCGACATCGTTGGCGCAGACGGTCAGGGACCGATGTTTGCCCAAGGGCTCGTCGCAGAACCGGCGAACGATGGAGACGGCCCTATGTCATTGCCGCCAAGCAGGGCGATCATGTTGCCCAGCCCGTGGTAGGTGTTCTGGTAGATCGTGTTCGATCCGGCGGCGGGCCCGGTATTGGCGATCGCGAATGGGCACGTGTACATGTCGTTCTGCCGTATGGTCGCCTGCGCGCCCGCGAGCATGATGCACCGGCTGTTGTTTCCCGAGATCTCGATCCGGTTGTTCGTGGCCACGGCGCCAGCGAAGAGTCGCAGCCCGAGGACACCTGTGTTGGTGGCATTGAGCGAGCAACTGGAAATTGACGACGATGGCCCTGCCTCGATCCCGACGACGAGAAAGCCGGTTGCCACGCAATCGGAGATGCGGGTGTTCGTACCAGAAACAATCCCGATGCTATTTCCTGACACCGAGCAAGACGTGACCGTCGAGTCGTCGCCGATTGCGATGCCGGTCGTGTTTGCTCCGCTCCCGCGCACGATGCATCGATCAAGCTGAGAGAATGAACCGAGCGAGATGCCGGTGGCGCCTGCCGGTGAACTCACCTGTACGTCTCGCACAATGCCCGTTGCGCCCGCGACGATGCCGCGATTGGACCCCGATACCATCACGTGTTCGACGAGGAGCCTGAGCGCGCTGGAACCGTCGATTCCAGTAGTTGGCCAACCGCGTATGGAGCCATTGCGAATCGTCCAGTTGTCGTGCGGTGTGACTCCGGTGATCGCGGAGCCCGCCGACGGATTGCCGACAACGGCGAATCCGTTCAGGTCGAGCGTCACCTCGTCAGCATCGATCGTGATGCCGTTGCCCGCCCCACCGAGCGTCAGATTCGCGGTCAGGTAGTACGATCCTGACACGGAAACAGTGAATGGGAGGGACGCGATCGCCATGCGCGGTTCGACGTCGTGCAGGGTCTTCATCGTCGGCGCTGGCGCGCCCGACGGGTCAAGTGGACCCCCGCGCACCACACCCGCGAACGTCGCGATCATGAAGAGCGCAAGGGCAGCGGCGAGTATCCAACCAATGCGGTTGAGAGGTCTGGACATGGGGTCTCCTTCTAGGGCGGGGTTCGGCGCAGGCCAATCAGAACTCGCATCGGCACCCAAGTCAAGCAACGCCGTCAAGGTGAGTGGAGTTCCTTCGCTGTAGAGGCCTGCCCCGGCGAACGGTAAACTCACCTCTATGCGCATAGCCCTCATCGGCCAGGCCGCCTTCGGCGAAGCCGCATTCTCCGCCCTCCGCGCGGCGGGCGAAGACATCGTCGCCGTCTCGTCCATCACGGGCACTCCGGAGCGCCCAGACGTGCTGTGGGCGGCCGCCGATGCTGCGGGCATCGCGCGATTTCCGACGGGCAAGCTTAAGCGGCCGGAAGTGCTGGACGCGTTCGCGGAGACGAAGCCCGATCTCGGCGTGATGGCGTTCGTCACCCACATCCTGCCGCAGCGCGTGCTCGATCTGCCGCCGCTGGGCGTGATTCAGTACCACCCGTCGCTGCTGCCACGACACCGCGGCATCTCGTCGATGCACTGGGCGCTGCGCATGGGCGATCCCAAGACCGGCCTCAGCATCTTCTGGGTCGATGCCGGCATCGACACGGGGCCGGTGCTGCTGCAGCGCGAAGTGGAGATCGGGCCTGGCGATACGGTCGGGTCGCTGTATTTCGACAAGCTCTTCTCGCTCGGCGTCGAGTCGCTCGTCGAGTCAGTACGCCTCGTGCGCGAGGGCAAGGCGCCGCGCATCCCGCAAGACGAATCGCAGATGACGTACGAGCCGCCGGCCGCCGACGCTAACAGCGCGATCGCGTGGATGCGCCCGGCACACGAGGTCTACGACCTCATTCGCGGCAGCAATCCCTCGCCCGGCGCGCACGCCATCCTGTACGCGACGCAAGTCCGCATCTTCGACGCGCGTCTGACGTTGTTCGATGACCCGAACGCCACCGGCGGTACCGCCCGCACCGAACACGGCGAGTTTCCGATCGCACCCGGGGCTATTCTCGCCTCCGAGCCCGACCGCATCGACATTGCACTCCTCGGCGGCGTGCTGCACGCGCATCGGCTGCAGCGGGTGGGAGGCAAGAAGCTGCCGGCGGCGGAGTTTGCGGCGGAGATGGGCGTCGTGGTGGGGGACGGGTTCGAGGATGGGGTGGTGGAACCACCCGTCTGACGGGCGATCGCGCCTTAACCGAACGACTCGCCTAAAACATCACGGATGGACAGTACGTTCCATGCGGCTCCTCGTACGGGCCGTACGTCATGAGATTCATCACCTTCCGATTCCGGTGGCCAGCTGCGAGGGCGCGGCGGTACAACTCGCCCTGGCGCATGGCGGCGTGGGCCTGCGCATTGGGCATCGTGGCACCCATGCCCGCCAGCAGCGCGAGCATTTCGTCGTCGCTCTCGGCGACGCCGTGGCCGAGTGCCGTGCCGATGAGGTAGCCGGTGATGTGGCCGCGGTCCAGCACGAACGCCGGGAACCCGACGCCGGCGAGCGTCGCGTACTCGCCCTTGCGGCTGATCCCGTAGACGTTGCGGCAGAGCGCATCCATCGCGTCGTAGTCCGCCGGCGTTGCGGGGCGGAAGGCGTCGTCGACGCGGCCGTTCGTCGCGAGCGTCAGCTCCGCAAGTGGCTCCTTGACGTCGAAGCCCAGCGAGGCGTACAGCGCGAGCGATCGCATGTTGAACGAGTCCTGGCAGAGCCGCACCGACTCGATGCCCTGCTGCTTCGCGTGGGCCAGCGCGTCCAGCATCAGCTCCTTGCCGATGCCTTCTCCCTGCGCGGTGAGATCGACGGAGACCGGGCCGATGCCGGCGGCGTCGCCCCACATGTTGAGGAAGTTCGAGCCGCGCGGCGCATCGCCGTCGAACGCCGCGGTGGCGTGTACGGTCTCTTGCTGCATCAGCAGCCCGACGACGCCCTGCGCGAACTCGACGCTGTCGAAGTCGGGCGGGAAGCCGTGCGCCTCGGCGATGTCCTTGAATGCTTCGTAACAGATGCGGCCGAGCTCCGCGATGTGTTCGGGCTGGGGGCGGCGAAGTTCGATCGTCATATGCGCCTCCTTCGGTTTCTAGTGTGAGCGGTATTACACCGGGCGTGCGCGGTTGGGGCAACCGCTACGAAGCGCGAACGCGGCGAAGGATGGGGATACCAGCCGGTGTGATGCCGGTGCGTAATGAGGCATCCTGCTCGACCGGAGTAGCGCCGTGGCGCTTGCCCAGGATGACCGAACGCTATACCAGCGGTGTATCGGCGAGGTTGAGAGCGAGGTTGATCAGCGTGCGGACGGGGATGCCCGACGAGCCTTTCACGAGCACCCCCTTCTCGGCGTCGGAGAAATCTACGCCGGCAATATCGAGGTGGGCCCAGGGCCGATCGTCGACGAACTCGCGCAGGAAGAAGGCGGCGGCGATCGAGCCGGCGCCGCGCGCGCCGCTGTTCCGCACGTCCGCCACCTGGCTCTTGTTCAGTTCCTTGTACTCGGCGAACATCGGCAGCCGCCAGGACTTCTCGCCTGATGCGGCGGATGCCGCATCGATGCGCGCAACGAGCGCGTCGCTGGGGGAGAACACGCCGTACGCGACGTTGCCCAGTGCGATAGAAATCGCGCCCGTGAGCGTCGCTACGTCGACGATGGGCGAGAGTCCGAGCTGGACTGCATAGCAGAGCGCGTCGGCGAGGATCAGGCGCCCCTCAGCGTCGGTATTCACGACCTCGATGGTCTTACCGTTCATGGCGCGCAACACGTCCGTTGGCTTGACCGCTGTGCCCGAGGGCATGTTCTCGGTCGCGGGGACCAGCGCTGTGACGTTGATCTTTGGTTTGAGGCGCGCGATGGCCATCATGGCTGCGATGACGGCGCCGCCGCCAGACATGTCGCCCTTCATCTCCTGCATGCCTTCGTTCGGCTTGATAGAGATGCCGCCAGTGTCGAACGTGATGCCCTTGCCGATGAGGCCCAGCGGCTTCGATTCCACGCCGCCCTGGTAGGTGAGCATGATGAACTGCGGTGGCTGCGCGCTGCCTTGCGCGACGCCCAGGAACGAGCCCATGCCCATCGCCTCAACATCGGCACGGTCGAAGATCTTGCAGCCGAGGCCGACTTCGGCAGCCATCGCCTCAGCGCGCGTGGCCAACTCCGTCGGCGTGAGCACATTACCGGGTTCGTTCGCGAGATCGCGCGCGAAGCACACAGCCTCGGCGATGATTGACCCGCGCTCGACGGCTCGCAGCAAAGCCGCCGCCTTTGAGTTGTCGTTCTCTGCAATGTGCATCGTCTCAACGGCGAAGGCGTCGTCGTCGACCTTCTTGTGGCGGTCGAAGCGATAGAGGCCGAGCAGCGCACCCTCGGCCATCGCCTGTGCGCACGCTTTGGCGTCGAGTCCGGCGATGCCTGCGCCGTGCGTGATCGTGGCGTAGTCGGCGATACGGTGGCCGCGCATGTAGCGCGCGATGTTGGCGCTGAGGTCGCGCACCTTGTCGACGGTGAACTCGGCGCTCTTTCCGAGCCCGGCGACCAGCACGCGTGGCGCGGGGATCTTGCCGAAGGTGTGGAGCAGCGTTAGTTCGCCGGCTTTGCCGCGAATGTCGCCGGCCGCGATCAGCTCGGTGAGCATGCCTTCTAGCGCGCGGTCAACCGCGCCGGTCGCGCCGCCCGGTGCGGTTACGCCGTCGAACAAATTGACGACGATGCACGGCGCGGCGGACTTGCTGATATCGCCGGATTCGACCGTAACCCGCATCCGAAGTGCCCTCTCTGTTGCATGTTGGCTGGTGGCGCGCCCGCATCATATGGACGGCCCGCGTCGCGGGCAATGGGCGGCATACTCATGGAAATAATCGGCTCGCGGCACTGATCGGCGCATAGGGAAGCGGCGCAGGGGCGGTGGAGCGGCCCCCGATGTAGACTCGAACGAGTGTGCGCTCCGAGCGCCGCCGGAGGTTCGCCATCGCGTCTGAACCTGCACCACGCATCGCCGCCGCCCCCGAGATCGGAGTCGATTGCGGCTCCGTCATCCTCGACGACGGCAGGAAGCTGGCGTACGCCGAGTACGGGCGCCGCCTGGGATCGCCTGCGTTCTACTTCCACGGCACACCCGGCGGGTTGCTGGAGGGTCGGTTTCTGGATGAATCGGCGCGTCTGCATGACGTACGCCTTATCGCGCTGGACCGTCCTGGCTACGGCGAGTCCGACTTCAAGAAGGGGCGCACCATCGGCGACTTCGCTGGCGATATCGAGCAGCTTGCGGACGCGCTCGATATCAAGCGGTTTGCGGTCGTCGGACTTTCGGGCGGCGGACCGCATGCGCAGGCGTGTGCCGCGCGCATCCCGGAGCGCCTGACGACGGCGGTTGTCGTCAGCGGGGCAGGTTCGCCCGATGCGGTCCTCGACGGACGTGGCAGGTTAGGCCGTTTCTTCGTGAAGCTCGGGCTGTGGATGGCGCCGTTCTTCGCGTTGCTTTCGGCGATGTGGGTGGCGTTCTGGGCGCCGCACTCGAAGCAATGGATGATGCCGCGCTCGATCGATCGCGTGGTGACCAAGCGCCGCGACGTGCGCGAAGCGATGACCGAGGAAACGCGCGAGGCGTTACGTCCCGGCGGAAGAGCAATGGCGCAGGACCTCGCGTTGTTCGCGCGGCCATGGGACTTCACGCCCGCTGATGTCGGCGCGACAGCGGTGCGTCTCTTTCACGGCGACGCGGACAAGGTCGTGCCCGTCGGCATCGGCCGCTACTTCGCGCGCGAGATCCCCGGCTGCCGCGCGACGTTCGTCCCCGGCGGCGGGCATCTGATGTTCATCGATCTTGCGGGCGAGATCATGGAAGCCGTGCGGGCCGCTGCGCGCGACGGTTAGGCGATCCGCTGCCAGACCGTAGAAGCCTCAACCGCGGTTTCATCGGCGGCGCTAACCGAATCGCTGAGCGTCAGCCGATCGCCATCGATCATGAAGCGGCGGTTGGGCACGCTCCCCACCCACGACGGAAAGGCGCTGCCGATGACGTGATGTCGCACGACGCTCGTTGCGCGATCGATCTCGTACGTGCCGAAGTAGGCGATGTAGCCAGCGAACGCGGACGCCATCGCGGTCTCGATGCCGTTGGCATGATCGGGCGGCGGTGCGGGCCGATCGGCGCGCATAACCTGCGCCGACATGTTGCCCGCGTCGTCATACGTCAGGACGCCGACGGCGTTTGGGCCGAAGGGGTTTGCGTGGCGGCCATCGGCGCGGCGCCACTCGGTGGCGACGAGCGCCCACGTGCCGACGAGTTCGTTCGCTGCCAACGGCTACGACACGCTCATGCCGGGGGCCGGGAACTGGCGGCAGAAGTCGCGGACTTCGAGACCGATGCGGTCGAGTTCGTCCTCGTCCTTCACGGCCGCGATCGCTTCGTCCATCCAGCGGCCGATCTGGCGCATATCTTCTTCCTTCATGCCGCGCGTCGTCACCGACGGCGTGCCGATGCGCAGGCCGCTCGGGCTGAAGGGCTTGCGTGGATCGAACGGAATCGTGTTGTAGTTGCCGACGATGTTCGCGCGGTCGAGCGCCTTCGCGGCCTTCTTGCCGATCACCTTCTTGCCGGTGAGGTCGATGAGGATGAGGTGGTTGTCCGTGCCGCCGGTGATCAAGTCGAAGCCGCGTTCGTTCAATTCGCCTGCCAGCGCTTTCGCGTTGGCGACGATCTGGCGGCCGTAGTCGCGGAATTCCGCTGTCGCCGCTTCCTTCAGCGCCACGCCCACCCCGGCGATCGTGTTCTCGTGCGGCCCCCCCTGTAGGCCGGGGAAGACCGCCTTGTCGATCGCTTCGGCGTGCTCTTCCTTGCACATGATCATCGCGCCGCGCGGGCCGCGCAGCGTCTTGTGCGTCGTCGTCATCACTGCGTCCGCGTAAGGCGCGGGATTCGGGTGCACCCCGGCGACGATAAGGCCGGAGATGTGCGAGATATCGGCGAGGAAATACGCCCCGACCTCCTTCGCGATTTCGCCGAACTTCGCGAAGTCGTACTGGCGCGGGTACGCCGTCGCACCCGCGACGATGATCCGCGGCCGCTCTGCCTTCGCGAGCGCGCGCACCTTGTCGTAATCGATCAGGTGCGTCTTCTCGTCGACCTGGTACTGCACCGCGGTGTAGTAGCGGCCCGTCGCGCTGACCGGCCAACCGTGTGTGAGGTGGCCGCCGTGTGGCAGCGCAAGCCCCATGATCTTGTCGCCCGGCTGAAGCAGTGCGAAGTAGACGGCGAGGTTTGCCGGCGAGCCGGAGTATGGCTGCACGTTGGCGTGCTCGACGCCGAAGAGCGCCTTCGCGCGGTCCTGCACGAGCGTCTCGATCTGGTCGACGATGCGCTGGCCCTCGTAGTACCGCTTGCCTGGGTAGCCCTCCGAGTACTTATTCGCGAGGACGGAGCCGGTCGCCTCCATGACGGCGCGCGATGTGTAGTTTTCGGACGGGATCAGGCGGATGCTATCGACCTGGTACCGCTCCTCTTCCTTGATAAGGCGGAAGATCTCGGGGTCGGTGCGCTCGGTCTCGACGAGGTACTGGTCGCCGACTTGGGTTGTCACGATGAGCTCCTTCGGGTGGGTGGGCCGTGGGCAACGCCCTCGACGGGTGCGGTTGGCGGAAATGAAACGGCCACGGTCGCTGGTACGACCGTGGCAGTGCAGCATGCACGCAACCTCAGCCGTTTAGCGGCGTGGCCTGCGTCCAGTTCCCAAGTGATTGAGGGTCGAGTTCATTGCTCTCTCAGGGTATCGAGGGCGCGCCCGGTTCGTCAACGCTTTGGCGGAACCACAGAGGCAAAGAGAGTGGGAGGGTTGGTTCGGGAGGTCGTGCGGGGTACAACGCGGGGCGAGCGAGTGGGCGCCATGGGGCGAAAGGGAGGACCGTTTGGCCGATCCAGCATTTACGTTTCAGGGTGTGATTGCGTACTCCGCCGGGGATGACGAGGAAGCGTCGCACTTCTTCGAGCACACCCTCGGGCTGGAGTTGGGCGCCCAGGAGGGCGGTCTGCGATTCTACACCCTTGGCGAGGGCACGACGCTGACGGTCGACGTCTCGGGCACGATGGCCGGCGAGCCCCCGTACCTGCTCTTCAGCACGGCGAACGTGGTCGAGGCGGCGGAGCACTTCCTGCAGCGCGGCTGCCAGGTGCGAGAACTGCCGTGGGCGCCGGGCGGCGCCGGCTTTCTGGCGCGCGCGCCGGAGGGGCATACGGTGGCCGTCATCGATGCGTCGGCGCTGGATGATGGCGACACCGCAGAGTGACGCCGCGCTCCTCTGAGGCTGGAAGGGCGCGGAATCGACGTAACTTGTCAACCAAATCGATTGCAATTGTTAAATCGACGCTGCTATACTCGCCTCACTTTATGTAGGCGCCTCTCCGGGCGTCTTGAGTCGGCGTGCGCCGCGAGGGCTCGCGGGCGGTGGGGGGTGGCGTCAGATGGACATCTCGAGTTTCCCGAAGTGTCAGAAGTGCAAGCAGGGCGACCTGGTACCGCTGTCCGACTTCGGCAGCCAGGGGGCGGCGATCCACTACAAAGCCTGGGCCTGCACGAACCCGGAATGCGGGTTCAACATCAAGATCCGCAACGGCGACCTCTACGTCGATGAGCCGATCGCCAGCGGAGCGCTTCACAGCCCCCGGATGCGGTAGCGCCGCACTGTCATTCAGAGCGAAGCGAAGAATCTTCTCCGTGCTTGCACAGGTTCTCAGTGATCACTGGGTTCACAACCGAACGTCACCGCGCGAGGCGCCAGGGGCAGACGATCGACCAGGCGGTATGCGGCGTATGGCGCATCGAGGGCGGACGCGCCGTAGAGCTCTGGGCCCATTTCGAAGACCAGGCGGCGTGCGACGCGCTCTGGACATAGCGGCATGCGCCGCTTTGTCGCCGGTCGATGGATCGTTACCATAGACCAACTTTCCATTCATGACGAACCACCGGACGCAGCAGGCTGTCTCCTTCGGACACTACCGGCGTCCACATAGCGGCGGCGTGATCTCAGGCTGGCGCGCACAGGAGGCTGAATGCCCGACCTTGATCTCGAGACGGAACGTGAGATGTTGGCCTACGCGTCGTGCGCGCGCGGCGGCGGGCTGGCCGGCGGGGCCGCGTACGCCCGCCCGTTCGCGCTGACCGGCGATGCGGCGCACTACGCGCGCGACCTCACCGTGGACGTGCGGCACATCAAGCTGACGATCCGTATAGATCCCAAGGCGAAGCACATCGCCGGCACGGCGACGCACTACCTGTCGGCCATCAACGCCGGCGTGCGGCACATCGACTTCGATGCGGTCGAGATGTCGATCAGCAAGGTGACCGTCGGCGGCAAGCCGGCGAAGTTCGACCACAGCGACCCGGTACTGCGGGTCGAGACCGGGCGCGCGCTGAAGCCCGGCGTCGAGACGGAGGTAGCGATCACCTACGCGGCAGAGCCGCGGCGCGGACTGTACTTCGTCGCGCCGGACAAGGTCTCACCGAAGAAGCCGTTGCAGGCCTGGACGCAGGGGCAGGACGAGGACTCGCGCCACTGGTACCCGTGCATCGACTTCCCGAACCATCAGCAGACCAGCGAAGTGATCGTTACCGTGCCCGCGAAGATGATCAGCATCGGTAACGGGGTGCTGAAGAGCATCCGCGAGAACGCTCGCAACGGCACACGCACCTTCCACTGGTACCAGGCGACGCCTCACGTCACGTACCTTCTCAGCCAGATTGTCGGCGAGTTCGCCGAGATCGAGCACACGTGGCAGAAGGTGCCGGTGCAATACTACGGCCCGAAGGGACGGGCAGCCGATCTTCAGCGTACGCTCGACCGCACGCCGAAGATGCTGGCGTTCTTCAGCGATGTCACCGGCGTCAAGTATCCGTATGCGCGGTACGCGCAGTCGTTCGTCGCCGACTTCATCTTCGGCGGCATGGAGAACGTCAGCGCGACGACGCTCACCGATACGTCGCTGCTCGACAGGCGTGCGTCGCTCGACATCGACGCCGACGGACTGCTCGCGCACGAACTGGCGCACCAGTGGTTCGGCGATCTGCTGACGTGCCGCGACTGGTCGCACGGCTGGCTGAACGAGGGCTTCGCGACGTACTTCGAGGCGCTCTTCACGGAGCACCACAAGGGCAGCGACGAGTTCCGCTACGAGCTCTACCAGAACACGCAGCTCTACATGGGCGAAGACGGCGGCCGCTACCGCCGTGCTATCGTCAACAACGTTTACCACGAGCCCATCGATCTGTTCGACAGGCACCTGTACGAGAAGGGATCGCTCGTCCTGCACATGATCCGCAGCGTGCTCGGCGATGACCTCTGGTGGAAGGCGATCCGCTACTACGTCAACAAGCACAAGAGCACCAACGTCACTACGCCCGACCTGCAGCGTGCGATCGAGATCGCTACCGGGCGTAACATCGACTGGCTGTTCGACCAGTACGTGTACCGGGGCGGGCACCCCGCGTTCAAGCTGGCTTACGAGTGGGATGCGGACGCGAAGCGCGCGAAGCTCAGCGTGACGCAGACGCAGGACGAGAAGGATTCGTCGGTCTTCCGCCTGCCCGTCAGTGTCGACTTCACGGTTGATGGCACGAAGCATGCATTCAAGGTGGAGATCGCCGAGAAGGCGCACAACTTCTTCTTCGCGCTGCCCGGCAAGCCGGAGATGGTGCGGTTCGATCCCGGCCACAACTACCTCAAGACGGTCGACTTCAAGCGCGGCAAGGACCTGCTGCTCTACCAGCTCAAGCACGACGACGACCCGACGGGCCGCATCTCTGCCGCGAAGGAGCTGGCGAAGCTCGGCACGCCGGCGGCCGTCGATGCGCTCAAGATCGCAATTCAGCACGACAAATTCTGGGGCGTGCAGTTCGAGGCCGCCCGGGCCCTCGGCAGCATGCGCAGCGAGATCGCCCGCGATGCGCTGCTGGCGTGCCGAAGCGTGCGGCACCCGAAGGCGCGCCGTGGCGTCATCGGCGCACTCGGCCAGTTCCGAAACGATGATGCGGTCGCAGCCGCGCTCGAAGCCATCGTGCGCAAGGGCGACGCCAGCTACTACGTCGAGGCCGTCGCGGCGCAGTCTCTCGGACAGACGCGCGTCGCAAAGGCGTTCGACGTCCTCTCGAAGGTCGCGATGGCGAGGGAGTCGCAGAACGACGTCATCCGCGCCCAGGCTCTGGCCGGGCTGACCGAATTGAAGGACGAGCGTGCGCTGCCGATCGCCATCGAGTGGACGAAGCGCGGCAAGTCGAACCCCGTGCGCGGTGCGGCGACGCTGGCGCTCGGCAAGCTCGGACAGTTGAGCGATCAGGCGAAAGAGAAGGCATACGATCGCCTCGTCGAGCTGCTGCCCGACGAGTGGCTGCGTGTCCGCCTCAACGCCATCGCCGCGCTCGCCGAGCTGAAGCTACCGAAGTCCGTAGCGGAACTGGAGCGCGTGCGTGCCCGCGATCTCGACGGCCGCGTTATCCGTGCCGCCCGCGAGGCGATCGCCCGCATCCGCGAGGGCGCCGACAAGGGCGACGAAGTGAAGAAGCTGCGCGAAGACCTCGAGAAGCTGCAGGAGGACAACCGCTCGCTAAAGGATCGGCTGGACAAGCTGGAGTCGCCCGGCGGCCGGGCCCCGAAGTCCGCCGCGAAGAAGGCCGTCGCGAAGGCGAAGGCGCCAGCGAAGCGCCGTCCGACGCGCGTCGCGGCGGCGCGGTCACGGTAGGGGCGCACGGCTGTGCGCCCCGTGCGGAGCGATACTGCGCTTTCCGCACCGCACGAATGCTGCGCAATCCCACTGAACCGCGTACGCTTCCCTGCATGAACGTGCCGCCGATCGATCCCGCCTCCGTTGATGCCGTACGTGAAGCTCTCGCCGCATACCTCGCGGCGCGCGACGACACGCGCACGGCGCAGATCATCGAACCGCCGGCGCCGTTGGGCAGCGGGTTCGATTCCTTCATCTACACGTTCAGGCTGGCGGGCGTGACCGATGCGCAGTGGTCGGTGCCGCTCGTGCTTCGCCTTCAGGGCAAGCCCGAGCAAGCGCTGAAGGTGCGGCGCGAGGCTGATGTGCAGGACTTCATCGCCAAATCCGGATATCCAGTGCCCGCCCTGCTGGTCGCGGAGGGCGCCGCCAACCCCTTCGGGCTGCCGTTCCAGATCATGGAGTTCGTGTCCGGCGGCACCTTGCTTTCTCGCATCACCGCCAACCCGCTCCGCGCCGCCGGTCTGCTGGCCCGCGCAGGAACGCTGCACGCCGACCTGCATCGCCTATCCGTGACGGGTTGGCCGCTCGACCACGGCGCCGATCCGATGGTGCTGCGCCAGATCGCCGCCATCCGCGAGCGCATCACCCGGGAGCGGCTTACGGGCTTCGACGATGGTCTCGCATGGCTGGAACGAAACGCTCCGGCGGTGTTGCCAGAAACGGCCGTCATCACACACCAGGATTTTCACCCGCTGAATATCGTCGTAACTGGGGGCGGAGGCCTCTCGGTGATCGACTGGGCCGGCGCTGAACTCGGCGACCGCCAGAGCGACGTCGCGCGGACGCTGACGCTCTTCTCGTTCGCGTACATCGTCGCGTCGTCCAGCGTCGAGCGAATCATCCTGAAGGCAGCACGCGGCTTCTTGCGCTCACGCTACCTCCGGGGATACGAGCAAGCGTTCCCGCTCGACCCGCGGCGCCTCGCGTATTTCGAGGCGCTGCAATCGTTCTCGTTCCTCGTCCAAATCAGGGAAATACTGGCCGCGCCTGCGGAGTTCGCCGCGCCAAGCGATGCCGCGCGACGCTTCCAGGACCGTCTGCCCGCGCTCGCCGCTGGCTTCGACGAATACGTGCGCCGTCGCATGGCAGATGCCGAGCGAACGCTTTCGCTTCCGCTCTCGTAGCTGGGATGGGGCGAATCATAGCGGGAAGGCAAAGGCCGGATCGTTCGACCCGGCCTCATCGGTGGCTATTCAGTTGTGGCGGGGTGTCGCTGCTACGCGAATGCGGGCGTCATCACGGCCGTTGCCGGAATCATGCCGTCGAGGACGCGTTCGAGCGCCATCGTGTGGGCGCACGAGCCCCAGCCTTCAAAGAAATCGCAAGAGCAGCGCCAGGCGTCGCCCTCCAGGGCCACATGATGGGTATCGTTCTCGCCTCGGAAATCGACCTGCAGGCTGGAGACGTGCATCCTGTCGCGCTCCTGAGCGTACTTCTTCGCCTTGTCGACCTTACCGATGAGTCCAGAGTTCATGGGCAGGGATATCCTCTCACTCTGCGCTGGCTGGCCTGGTGAACGAAAAAGCACCGCGCGATCACGCGGTGCTTGGTTACCCGAATCTGAGCGATGGTACGTCCAAGGTGGTGGCCTCCCTCGACAGATCTACCATAGTACTCGGCCGGGAAGCCTGTCAACTGGTAACCGTAAATCTCCTGTTACAACCGGGTCAACTTTTCGCTGCTGGGCGGCGTTCTACCATCGAGACCCGCTGTAGGGGCGGCCCTGCGTGGCCGCCCGCGTCCGGGCACACCCCTTCCGACTTCCAACCTCTGACCCCCTAACCCTTCGTGCCCCTTCGTGTCCTTCGTGGTTCAATAGCGGCAACGAAGGAGCCACGCACCATGAAATTCGGCATCACCATCTTCCCCACCGACTACGCCATCCCGGTCACCGAACTCGCCCGCGCCTGCGAGGACCTCGGCTTCGAGTCGCTGTTCTTTCCCGAGCACACGCACATCCCCGCCAGCCGCATCACGCCGTGGCCGGCCGGCGCGCCGCTGCCGCAGGAGTACTCGCACACGCTCGATCCGTTCGTGGCGATGGCCGCGGCTGCGGCAGTCACCACGAAGCTGAACGTCGGCACGGGCATCTGTCTCGTCATCGAGCGCGACCCGATCACGCTGGCGAAGGAGGTCGCGAGCGTCGACCACCTGTCGAACGGACGCGTGCTGTTCGGCATCGGCGGCGGCTGGAACGTCGAGGAGATGGAGAACCACGGGACGGACTACAAGCGCCGCTGGAAGATCATGCGCGAGCGCGTGCTGGCGATGAAGCAGATCTGGACGCAAGACGACGCGGAGTACCACGGCGAGTACGTGAACTTCGACCCCATCTGGTCGTGGCCCAAGCCCGTGCGCAAGCCGCACCCGCCGATCATGATCAGCGGCGACGGACCGCGCACGCTCCAGCGCGTCGTCGACTACGGCGACGAGTGGATGCCGATCGGCGGCTTCCGCTCGCCGGAGTCGCTCGGCCACCGCATCGACGAGTTGCAGTCGATGGCGAAGGCGGCCGGCCGCGATCCGATCCCCGTCACCGTGTTCGGCGCACCGATGCGCGGAGAGCAGATAGAGGCGCTGGAGGCGATGGGCGTGCACCGCATGGTCTTCTGGGCGCCGCCCGCCGCAGCTGACGTCGTGCTGCCGCGCCTCAAGCACGCCGCCGAGGTCGCGGGCCTGACATGATGCCCAGTCTGCGCATGGATGCGCTGCTTCCGCGTATGGCGGCGGAGCTCGGGCTCAGTGTCCTGGCCCCGCTTGCTGGCGGCGAGTTCGGCGCGATCCTCGTCGAAGACGCCGGCGGGCGCGAACTCGTGCTGAAGGCGCTACCGACGGCGGCCTGGGAGCGGCGCTTCGCGCGCGGCGCCGAGATGGCGGAGCGGATGCGCGCGCTCGGGTATCCGGCGTCGCACTACGTCGGGACGGGCGTCCAGTTCGATGCGACCTGGTCCCTACAGGAGCGACTACCCGGAACTGTGCCCGACGTCATGACCGAAGCACACGGGCGGCGGCTTCTGGAACTGGTGCAGATGCACGCAGGCGCGGCGGGGCGCAGCAGCTCGGGACAGCATCGCGAAGAGGCTTCCAGCGCACCAGCGCGCCTCGCCCAGCTCAACTCACGCGACGAGACGCGACCGCTGGCCGCCGAGCTGGCATCGGTCCTCGATCGTTGCGCGCAGATCGAGTTGCTCGAAGACGGCGTCGTGCACGGCGACTTCCATCATCGGAACTACCTCGCCATCGGCGACGAGATCACGGGCGTGTTCGACTGGGAGTTCGCGCGTCCCGGCGACTGGCGCACCGACCTCGTGAACCTGGCGTTCTGGTCGGCGATTCTGCCGGATCAGATCCCGCCCGGCATCGCGAGCATCATCATCGACCGGATGAAAGAGCTGTGCCCGCCTCCGGTGGTGGCGTTACTGGCAGCACGCATGACGCTCCGGCAGCTCGACTTCGACGTGCGCGTACACCCCGAGCGCCTTTCGACGATCCTCCCCGGCGTAGAAGCGAGCATCGCGCCATGGTGGCGTGATGTGCTCTGAGTGCATCGCCGACAGTTCCCCGCTCCGCTACAGCGGGTCGTCGGCGCCGCCGCCGCGCACGCACCATCGGAGCCGAGTCGCGTCCGATTTCGGGATGCTGCTGGCCGAGCTAAGGCCTGTAGCGGGGTTAACACTCAACACTCCTCGCCCGGATGATGACCCGGGCGGCGTCGTTGCGGTCCAGTAGAACGTGCTGAGCGTCAGCGTGAACGGATGGCCGCCCATGGTGCTGCCGAAGAGACTCGCGAGTTCTTCCTCCGCCGGGACTCGCCATCCGCGGCGGCCACCCAGAGCGAGGGTGCGGCATCCGTCGCGCGCGGCGTTCCAGCTCGCTTGGGCCGCCGCGCTTGGAACTCGCTCCCACACGAGCCCCGTTTCGCGGTCGAGCACGGCCGTATCGCCACTCAGCACGCACAGGAATCGGCTGGAGTGACACGAGTCGGGCCCGTCGTCGGCGAAGAGCGCGCGGCTCCAAGGGCCGGGGATCTGGTCGAGCGTCTTCATCGTCGGCCCCGGCGCGCCCGGTGGATCGAGCGGTCCACCACTGACGACGCCCGTCATCGCCGCGACGATGAAGATCGCGAGGATGCCGGCCACGGGCCAACCCGCGCGCTCCATCATGGTGACGAACAAGCGTGCCCTCCAGAAGCGTCGGCGTGCGAGTTGCTCGTTACTGGCCATCAGCGGCGACGCCCCCGCGGACACACCACGCCAGCCGAGTTGGATCCGATTTTGCGACGCTGCTGCCGCCACTGTTTCCAGCAGCGTCTGCGCTCGCGATCATCCGCGCGTTTAGCGCTGTCTCGGGAGCAGTCGTCGCCGTCCAATACACCGAAGGTTGGAGCAAGAACGTGAACGGATGCCCCGTCAGCCCACCGCTCAGCAGCGTCGCCAACTCTTCCTCGCTGGGCAGGCGCCACCCCTTGCGGCTACCCAGCGCAAGGGCTCGGCAATTGTTGCGCGCAGCTGCCCAGTTGACCTGGGCCACTGCGCTGGGCACCCTCTCCCACACCAACCCCGTCTCGGCGTCAAGGACGGCGGCGTCGCCGGCGAGTACGCACAAGAAACGGCTGGAGTGGCAGGTGTCGGGCCCGTCGTTTGCCACGAGAGCGCGGCTCCAGGATCCTGGAACCTGGTGGAGCGTCTTCATCGTGGGTACAGGTGCGCCGGGCGGGTCGAGCGGGCCGCCGCTGACGATGCCGGTCATCGCTGTGACGACGAAGAGTGCAAGCACGCCTGCGACAAGCCATCCGGCGCGGATGATGGTGTTCGATGACATCGTGGACTCCTGGTCGTCTGAAGCTGGTCGGGGTTCGCCAATTGTACGATGTGGGAGCCCTCGTGCGTGTCAAGTTCGCGGAGTTTGTGCGGTCCTTGACGCGCCCTCTCGTACGCGTCCTGTGGGAGCCGCGGCACCCGTGCCCCTTTCGGCTCGCATACGGGTTACGACGGATGTTGACGTCAACATATGTTGCGCATAAGCTCCGCATCAGGAACGAAAAGAGTGATTGAGGGGAGGCGACATCATGCAACGGTTTATCAGCGTCCTGACCATCTGCGCAGCCATCCTGATGAGCATCGGATTTGGGGCTGGCTTGACCCACACTCGAACCGCCGATGCCAAGGAAGATCCGGAGGCGATATTTCGGGATCTTGTGAACGCCCTTAACAGGGGCGACGTCGACGCTGCGGGTGCGCTCCTCGCCGATGACGTCACGCTCTTCGAGCCGAATGGGAAGGAGTCGTTCGGAGTTGTGGGCAAGGGCCTGCTGCTCGAGGGACTTGCAGAAACCATCGCGGCGGGCTTCGCGACGACCATTCAAAGCGCACATGTGCGTGGCGACACCGTCACCGGCATGATTGCCACGACGGACGACATTGCCACAGCCGCCGGAGTGGATCGGTACGTGGAGCACTACACAGCGCGCGTCGTAGAGGGCAAGATCGTGTCGCTCGATTTCTTGTTCAAGACGGACGATCCGCAGACGCGACAATACCTCGACTACGAAATCGCGTCCGATGGGGACGACGGTCCACCGCCCGGATCAATCGACGTACCGCTCGGCGCGGGCGCGAACGGGAATCAGCCCGGCACGGCGGTCGTCTTCGGGGAGGGGGGCGTGACCTACGTGGCCCTGCAGGTAGAGCCCGGACCGGCCGGCGCGATACAGTCCGCGGACCTGGTGTCGGGATCGTGCGATGCGCCGGGCGAGGTTGCGTACCGGCTCGCCGCCGTTGTCGATGGTGGATCGTTTACCGTCATCGGCGCGTCGTCTGACGAACTCCTCGCGCAGGGACTGTCGGTCCAAGTGCACCAGGTCAGCCAGCCCGATCGCGTCAACACCTGCGGCGCGTTCGCCGCTCCTGCTCCCGCTCCCGCTCCCGCACCCGCGTCGCCGGCGCCAACCGGCATCAAGCCGCCGTCGACCGGCATGGGCCCGTCACCGGACGCCGGGGTGTCGCCGAGCTGGATGATCGCGCTCGCGCTGATGGGCGGCGTCACCCTCCTTGCCGGTGTGCGTGTCGGCCGCGCGCGGCCGTAGTAGCGCGTAGGCACGAGAAGTTGTGAGAGAGGGACGGAGCCATCTCCGTCCCTCTTCTTCGTTCGTATCGCGCGCGCCGTCGCCCCTCGTCCCTGCCTCTCCTACACTGACCGCATGCCCCCACACGAACGATCCCGCAAGCTGCACGCCGACGCGCAGGAGCTGATGCCGGGCGGCGTCAACTCGCCCGTGCGTGCGTTCAAAGCCGTTGGCGGCGATCCCGTCGTCATGGCGCGCGGCAAGGGTTCGCACATCTGGGACGTCGACGGTAACGACTACATCGACTACGTGGCCTCGTGGGGGCCGCTGATCCTCGGCCACGCACACCCGGGCGTCGTCGAGATCCTCCAGCGCGCCGCTGAGCGCGGCACGAGCTTCGGCGCGACGACGGAACTCGAAGTCGAACTGGCACGACTCGTCTGCGGCGCCGTGCCGTCCATCGAGCGCGTGCGCTTCGTGAACAGCGGCACAGAGGCGACGATGTCGGCGCTGCGGCTCGCGCGCGCGTTTACGGGGCGCGACAAGATCGTGAAGTTCGAGGGCGGCTATCACGGCCACTCCGACGGCCTGCTCGCGAAAGCGGGCTCCGGCATCGCGACGCTCGGGCTGCCGGACAGCGCGGGCGTGCCGGCATCGTTCGCGGCGGAGACGCTGCTTGCGCCGTTCAACGATCGTGCTGCCGTCGAGCGCCTCTTCGCCGAGCGCGGCGTGGAAATCGCGGCGCTGATCGTCGAGCCCGTTCCCGCGAACATGGGGCTCGTGCAACCGGCGCCGGGCTTCTTGCAGTTCCTGCGCGAGATCACGTCGGCGCATGGTGCGCTGCTCGTCTTCGATGAGGTGATCACCGGCTTCCGCCTGTCGTATGGCGGCGCGCAGATGTACTACGGCGTCGTGCCCGATCTCACATGCCTCGGCAAAGTGATCGGCGGCGGCCTGCCCGTCGGCGCCTACGGCGGCCGCGCCGACATCATGGCGATGATCGCGCCGAGCGGCCCCGTGTACCAGGCCGGCACGCTCTCCGGCAATCCGATGGCCATGGCCGCGGGGATCGTTACGCTGCGCCTGCTGGCGAACGAGCAGGTGTATCGCGCGCTCGACGTGATGGGCGCGCAACTCGCCGACGGGCTGCGCGCAGCGGCAACGCAGGCGGAGGTGACCGGCGTCACTATCACCCAACTCGGCTCGATGCTCACGGTGTTCTTCGCGGCGGAGGAGCCGCACGACTACGTGTCAGCGAAACTCGCCGATACCGCGCGTTACGGCCGCTTCTTCAACGCGATGCTCGAAGCCGGCGTCTACCTCCCGCCCGCGCAGTTCGAAGCGATGTTCGTCTCGCTCGCCCACACCCAGTCTGATGTGGAGCGCACGATTGCTGCGGCACGGGGAGCGTTCGCGGCGTCGAGTGGATAGTGACTAGTGGGTAACAATATACTTGACTCAGCGGGCCGGTGGGCGCGATGATTGACCATCACTCTCGCCCACCATGCCTGCTGAGGATAGATGATATGGCTTGGACAAGACCCGCCTACAGAAGAGGTGATGTTGATCGTGCTGGAAAGGCTCTGATCAATCCCGCGCTAGAACCGAACGAAGTCTCGCTAGCTTGGCTCGTTGCTGACAACTGGCGATCGTCTCACGCTTTCCCACTCAACCATTTCCAAGACCTCCTCCGTTACAAAGCGAGGAAGGTGGACTCCGCTGCGATTGTTGTTCAACGCCAAAAGCGACGGCACTCGATCGAGCTAAAGCTGCGTGACAATCCAGCCATGCAACTCTCGCAGATGCACGATCTCGGTGGCTGCCGCGCCATCGTTTCCGACGTAAACCAAGTTCATGAATTGGTGAAAAGCTGGGAAGACAGCCGTACGAACGCTGAGTTGACCAAGACCTATGACTATATTGCGAACCCACGGAAGTCCGGTTACAGGGACGTGCATTTGGTCTATCGCTATCGGAGCGACAATCCGAAAACGGAGGTCTATAACGGGCTGAGGATCGAGTTGCAGTTGCGATCCGCGCTACAGCACGCATGGGCGACCGCTGTGGAAGTAGCCGGGACGTTCACGGGGCAAGCCCTAAAATCCGGTCACGGCAGCGAAGACTGGTTGGAGTTCTTTCGGTTGATGGGCGCAGAGATTGCTCAGACGGAGGAATGTCCACCTGTGGAGGGTACGCCCAAAGATCCTCATGTGCTCCGGGAGGCGTTGCGCGATCTCGCGAGCAATCTGCGCGTCGATGATTTGCTTTCTGGCTGGATGACGTCAATGCAGGCGATCCGACAGGTGGCGACTAAGGATGCACACTACTACGTGCTATCACTCGATACCGCCGCGCGAACGCTGAACATGGCAGCCTTCCCTAAAGCCAGCGGTATCGCAGCGGAAGCGGAACGATCGCGGCTTGAAAAGGAGAGCGAAACCCACCCAGGTCTCGATGTGGTTCTCGTGTCAGCCGACAAGATCGAGGAACTGAGCAAAGCCTTCCCTAACTACAACCTCGATACGACGGCGTTCATCGCCGAGTTGCGGGCGGCAATCAGTGACTAGCCTTGCCGTTTCTCTTTGTCCCGTTCGTACCTCCGATATTGCCTATCGACTTCGGCTTTTGGCACGCCCACCAGCTTTCGCGCGAGCCGCGCGGTTCGCTCTAGCGGCGTCTCGCTCGCCTTCTCGTTGGCTTTCGCCTTCGCCATTGCGCTTGCCTCTGTACTGCCGTCTAGGCAGCTCCGGTACCAACCTTGCCGGTCAACTCAGTGTAGGTGATGCGCTTGCCGACGATGCTCGCCAGAACGCGCATGAAGCGCGCGCCGTCGTTGGTCTTGCGCTCGTTGTAGCGGAAGGCTTGCTCGTCGAGATAGCGGAACAGGTGGAACGGCTCGACGCTGACGTATGTGCCCTTGATGGATCGCTTCAAGAGGCTCCAGAAGTTTTCGATGCCGTTAGTGTGAACCTTCCCGCGCACGTATTCCTCGGCGTGGTCAACCATTTCGTGGGTGTACTCGGTGGCAAGCCCACGGTAGGAGTAGCTGGCATCCGTGAACAGTTCGGAGCCTTCTGTGACGTGTTCGCGGACGTGGGGCTGGAGAGTCTTGGCGCGGACGTTGCTCACGGTCATGGCTCGCACGGTGCTGTGACCATCCGGGCCGTGGCGCTCCAAGATGCCCAATACAGCGGCCTTGCCGGTCATGCCCTTCGCGGGGCGGCCCTTGAACTGGCGCTCCCGCTTGTCCTTGTGCATGTTCGCGGACTTGCCACCGACCCATGTCTCATCGGCCTCGACCTCACCGGACATGCGGCGGAAGGTGCCGGTCTGCATGGCGAGTCGGATGCGGTGGAGCATGAACCAAGCGGACTTCTGAGTGACGCCGATAGCGCGGCCCAGTTCCGCCGAACTGATGCCGTTCTTGTCGTTGGCGATCATCCAGACCGCAGGGAGCCACTTGTCCAGACCGAGCGGCGAGTCCTCAAAGATCGTGCCGACCTTGATCGAGAACTGACGCTTCGCGTGCTTGGCTTTGCACTCCCACAGGCGACGGGTAGAGATGAACCGCACCTCATCCGAGCCGCAGTTGGGGCAGACCACGCGCGCGTCCGGCCAGCGGAGCATCGCCATGAAGTCCAACGCAACATCAGGGTCTGCGAAGTATCGGACGGCTTCGATGAGGGTAGTTGGCTCTTTCATTTCTCTCTCCTACCCTCACATTTTAGTCCAGATTCGCTACTGAGTCAAGTATATTGTTACCGACTAGTGACTAGTGGATAGACCGGAGGCGAGAGTCATGGAGCGCGTGCAGTCGCATCGCGATCTCATCGTGTGGAATAAAGCGATGGATCTGGTTGTCGAGGTGTACCGCATTTCGAGTCTCTTCCCCGCGGCAGAGCGATGGCGGTTGATCGATCAGATCAGTCGCGCCGTCGTCTCGGTTCCGGCGAACATCGCTGAAGGCCAGGGCCGAGGCACATCGAAGGACTTCGCCCAGTTCCTCGCAATCGCCCGCGGTTCCCTGAACGAAACCGAGACATACCTGCTGCTGGCGGTCCGCCTTGGATACCTCACGACCGAGAAAATTGAGCCGGTGTTAGCCCTGCTCACCGAAGTAAGCAAGATGCTAGGCAGCCTTAGAGCAAAGGTGCTTCAACGCACGCGCTAACGCGCCCCCTCTATCCACTATCCACTATCCACTATCCCCTCACCGGCGCCGATATACTTGAAGGCACACTCGCTCGTACGAACTGAGAGGCAGCATGCTCGGACATCTAGTCGGTACGGTGAAGCGCAATCACGCGCTGGAGCACGCGACAATCGCCGTGCTGCTGCGTCGCATCGGGCACGATATCCGAATGGTGGGGCGGGCGACGCGCGACGGCTACTATCTGTATGCCGATGTGCCGACCGAACTCCTCGAAGAGTCGACACGCGAGGCGCTGTACCGGCTCAAGAACGGCGAAGGCCACCTCGCCGTGTCGTCGCTGTGCGGTACGAACCTCGCCGTGGCGGGGGCGCTGGCCGGTGCCGCGTCGCTGATCACGATGGGCGGCGCGCACAACCGCACCGAGCGCCTCCCGAACGTCATCCTTGCGTCGATGCTCGCCGTCATCGCCGCGCAGCCCGTCGGCCGCATGGTCCAGCGCTACCTCACCACCAGCCCCGACCTCTCCGACACAGAGATCGTCGGCATCAAGGCCAGCGCCCGCGGCGGCGCAAAGTTCCACAAAGTCCAAACCACCCGCGGCTAGCCTGCCCCACACATCACCCGAAGACGCGGAGCGAGTCGCACAGCCGTCCCCGGCTGTGAGTTCGTCGCTGGCACATTTCTCCCCGTGCGCGACAGAACGACCGCTCCACCGCCGGCACGATGCGCCCCGTCTCGTCGCGAACTCGTAGAAGTTGGACGGGTGCAGATGGCTCAGCGCATCCATCCCGCCGAAGAATCGGCCGCAGTCCGCCACATCGACTGAGCGTCCGGCGCTCCGCATCGCATCGTATCAGGGTGCCCACCGAGCGACACCCGCCGCGCACGGCTGATATGATCCTTCACGGCGTAGCCGCAAGCCCCCGTAGCTCAGTGGACAGAGCACCGGACTTCTAATCCGACGGTCGCAGGTTCGAATCCTGCCGGGGGTACCACAGATTCAAAACCGGCTCGCACTCGCCCGACTAGCGCGGTTACAGCGAGCACCGGATTGATTCGCGAGCAGCGGATTAGGACGTGTGTAACCGTCCGACAAGGCGAATCCCCTTGTCTGCGGACGACTCTCGATCCTACAGAGACGGCGTCACCGGCTTTCCATCTTCCGGTGTCGAGCACCGGATTACCAGTCCGATGGTCGTAAGCCCGCGCCTCACGTCATACTCCCGTATGGAACTGCAGATTCGCTATTGCACGACGACCGATGGCGTCAGCATCGCCTGGGGCGAGATGGGCCAGGGGCCGGCGGTGCTCTATTTCCAACCCGCGCCCTTCTCGCACGTGGAGCAAAGTGTCGCGATCAATCAGGCTGTCTGGGACGACTTGGCATCGTCGTTTCGATTGATCTTCTTCGACGTGCGGGGCACGGGCTTGTCAGAGCGAAACGTGGATCACGTGTCGGCCGAAACGCTGCTGGCCGACGCCGAAGCGGTGATCAGCGCGGCGCAGCTTGATCAGTTCGTCGTCTACAGCGACGCCAACTTAGTGTCGCTGCATCCGGCATTGCAGGTGGCGACCGCATTTCCTTCGCGGGTTACGCATCTGTTGCTCGTGTCGCCGTTTCAAAACATGAGCGAGCTGGCGGAGACACCCTACGGCCGTGTTGGTGCCGCTCTCGCGGAGACCGATTGGGACGTGTACGTCGAAACGACATGTCGCGTGCTGCTCGGTATCGATGCCGCAACAGCCCCCTTTGTCGACGCGTTCGCGAAGGCTGCGGCGAGCTGGGCCGATGCCCCGATCGGCCGCCAGTACGTGCGATTGATGGACGAACTGGATGTGAGCGACCTCCTGGAGCGCTTGCGCCAGCCGACGCTGGTGTGCCGGACTGAGCCGAGCATGGTCCCGGCGAGCAGCAGTCAGCGCGTCGCGGCGAAGATTCCAGGTGCGCAGTATGTTCGGGTCAACGATCCGAGCGGTGCGACGCGCCCCGGGTTGATTCGCAAGTTCGTAGCGTCATCGGAAAGGAAGCCGCCCTCCGGGCCAACGACC
>JANNPX010000062.1:0-10908 GCA_031400455.1 Chloroflexota bacterium
GGCGTTCAGCGCTTTACCGGACGAGACGCTGCTCTTCCCGACGCATGGCGGGGGTTCGTTCTGCTCGGTCGGCACAGGCGGTGAGCGTACATCAACGCTCGGCGCCGAACGCGCGACAAATCCCGTGCTTGGGTGCGGCAACGAGGACGAGTTCGCGGCATGGTTCCCGACCACCTTCCCTTCGGCGCCCGCCTATTACTTTCGGATGCGCACGTTCAACCAGACAGGCCCGCGTCTCCGACGCGCCATCCCGCAGCCTCCTCGCCTCTCGCAAGTAGAGTTCAACGCCGCCCAGCGTGACGCGATGATCATTGACACCCGCTCCGCCGCTGCCTACGCAAAGGCGCACATCCCGGGTTCGATCAGCATCGCATTTCGCGACGTGTTCGCCGTGTGGCTCGGCTGGGTCGTTCCGGCCAACGTACGGCTGCTGTTCGTAGCCGACGATCTCCCGATCGAGCGTCTGCTCGATGAGTGCCTGCTCGTCGGTTACGAGCAGTTCGCCGGCGTGCTGGAAGGTGGTCTCGCGTCGTGGGAGGCGGCCGGACTACCAGTGATGCGTACAGGCATGGTAAGCCCGTCCGAAGCCCGCGGCTTGCTGCTCGATGGCGCCAGCGCGCTTGATGTGCGTGAGCCCGACGAATACCGCTCCGGCCATATTCCAGAAGCCGTGCATGTACCGCTCGGCCAGATTGCCCGGCACCTCGACGATATTCCGAACGATCGGCCGATCGTTGCGTACTGCGGCCATGGCGAACGTGCGGCGACCGCGATCTCCCTGCTCGAACGCGCGGGCCGGACCACCCTGCTGAACCTTGACGGCGGCATCGACGCCTGGCGAGATGAGGGTTATGGCGTCGCAGGTTGAAGCACTCAGTGACTAGCCGCTACAGCGTCTCATCGCCGCTGGTGCGATGCGGGACGTGGATGGCCGGGATGGTGCCCATGCGGCCTTCGTTGAAATCCTTCACCGCCTGCGCGATCTCCTCGCGCGTGTTCATCACAAACGGCCCGTAGCGCGCGACCTGCTCGCGGAGCGGGAAGCCGCCGAGCAGCAGGATCTCCCAGCCGCCCTTTGCCGCGACCGGCTGTGGATCGGCAGCGCGCACTGAGATTGCGTCCCCAGGCCCGAAGACAGCAAGCTGCCCTTCATCGAGCGGACGTTCGTCGATGCCTGCGTAACCGCGGCCGGCGAGGACGTACACCATCGCGTTGAAGTCTTTCGCCCAGGAGAGCTGCAGCCGCGAGCCTGGTGCCACCGTCGCATGCGCATACGCGATCGGCGTCTGTGTGACACCGGGGCCGCGGTGGCCGTCGATCTCGCCAGCAATCACCCGCACCAGCGATGCGCCGTCGTGGCTTGAAATCAGTGTGACATCGCGCGCCTCGATGTCCTGGTATTTCGGCGGCGTCCATTTCTGTGCAGCAGGCAGGTTCACCCAGAGCTGCGTGCCGTGAAACAATCCGCCCTTGACGACAAGCTGCTCGGGCGGCTGCTCGATGTGCTGGATGCCTGCGCCGGCCGTCATCCACTGCGTCGCGCCGTCGCTGATGAGGCCGCCGCCGCCTGTGGTGTCCTGATGCTCGAACGCGCCATCGATCATGTACGTCACGGTCTCGAAGCCGCGGTGCGGGTGCCACGACGTGCCCTTCGCTTCGCCGGGGCCATACTCCACGGCCCCCATCTGGTCGAGCAGCAGGAACGGGTCGGCCATCGATAGCTCAGCGTTCGGGAACGGTCGCCGCACGATGAAGCCCTCGCCCTCCATCGCAACCTGCGCGGTCACGACCTTGGCGACGGGTCGCCATGCGGTGCCGGCTTCGGGCAGAACGGTGATTCTGGGAAGCGTGAGGGAATCGGCTGTTACCGCTGGCATCTTGGGCTCCTAAGTTGTGACTGGATGGTCCGTACTTACATGATGGCAGGCGTGTCAAGTGCGCCGCCAGTGCTGCTCACCACGTGTCGATATTTGGGCGCTTCTTCGTAGTCCGCGGCGGTGGTGGCGGGACGGATCGGAGCGCTCCCGTGATCCACGAGCGCGACGCCATGGGGTCGATAACGTCATCGATTTCGAAATGCGACGCGGCGTTCGTGGCTTTCCCGTGGCGGTACATCCGCTCGACCATCTCGTCGAACAGCGCCTTGCGCTCGGCGGGGTCCTCGACGGCGGCGAGTTCGTTGCGATAGCCGAGCTTGACGGCGCCTTCGAGGCCCATGCCGCCGAACTCGCCCGTCGGCCAGGCGACGGTGAAGAACGGCGCTTTGAAGCTGCCACCGGCCATCGCTTGCGCGCCGAGGCCGTAGCCCTTGCGGGTGATGATCGTGAAGAGCGGGACGGTGATGCTCGCGCCGGTGACGAACATCCGCGCCGCGTGGCGGACGAGGGCCGTCTTCTCGACCTCCGGCCCTACCATGATGCCGGGCGTGTCGCAGAGCGAGAGTATCGGGATATCGAAGGCGTCGCAGAGCTGCATGAAGCGCGCAGCCTTGTCCGCGCCATCGCTATCGATAGCGCCCGCGAGATGCATGGGGTTGTTGGCGATGACGCCGATCGGGCGGCCTTCGACACGGGCGAGCGCCGTCACCATGCCGAGACCGAAGCCGCGGCGCAGTTCGAGCACGGAGCTCGCATCGGCGAGCGTCTCGATGATCGCCCGCACATCGTAGATGCGGCGGCGGTTCTCGGGGATGATCGTGCGCAGGAGCCGCTGATCTGGTGCAATCCATTCGCTGACGGCGCCCTGGAAGTACGAGAGATATTGCTTCGCCGCGGCCACCGCCTCGGCTTCATCGGCGACGGCGATGTCGACGACGCCGTTCGGCACCTGCACGTCCATCGGGCCGACTTCTTCAGGGCGGAAGATGCCGAGGCCGCCGCCTTCGATCATCGCAGGGCCACCCATGCCGATATTCGAGCCCTTCGTGGCGATGACCACGTCGCAGCAACCGAGGAGCGCGGCATTGCCGGCGAAGCAGCGGCCGGACGTGATGCCGACGAGCGGCACGAGGCCGCTGAGCCTGCCGAAATAGTAGAACGCCATGCAATCGAGGCCCGCGACGCCAAGGCCGTCGGTATCACCGGGGCGGCCGCCGCCGCCCTCGGTGAAGAAGACGATGGGGAGGCGCCACTTCTCCGCCAGCTCGAACATGCGGTCCTTCTTGCGGTGGTTCTGCGAGCCCTGCGTGCCGGCGAGCACGGTGTAGTCGTACGACATGGCGATGCAGCGCGCGGCGGTGTCGCCGAATCGATCAGCGTTGACGGTGCCGATACCAGCGATCATGCCATCGGCAGGCGTGTTGGCGATGAGGTCTTCGACGGTGCGGCGACGGCGCTGCGCGGCTATGACGAGCGGGCCGTACTCGACGAACGAGCCATCGTCGCAGAGGTCTTCGATGTTCTCGCGGGCGGTGCGCTGGCCCGTCTTGCGGCGGCGTGCGACGGCGTCAGGACGCGCGGCGTCGAGTCCGACGGCGTGGCGGTCGCGCGCTTCCGCCAGATCGGTGCGGATCGCGTCAAGATCGACCGCAGCTGCGGCTTCGTCGGCGGCGGCGGCTACGTCAGCTTCTTCGATGTAGGCGAGCGTGTGGCCCTCGAACACGGCATCGCCTACGGCGACGGCAAGGCGCTGGATGATGCCGCTGGTGGTGGCGACGACCACGTGCTCCATCTTCATCGCTTCCATGACGATCAGCCGCTGACCCTCGCGCACTAGATCGCCCTCGCGCACGTCGATGGCAATGATCGTGCCCTGGATCGGCGCGTGCACGCGAACGGTTCCGGGCGGCGCTTCGATATCGGTCACCCCGGAAGTGGAATCCGGCGCGGCCGACTTGCCATGATGGAGCACGGCGAGCGGGTCGGATGTGTCGACCAGCGCACCGGCGAGTGTTCGGGCGGCTGGCGCTGGTGGATCGAAGAAGAGGTGTGGATGATCGTCTGCCGTCGTGGCGACGAGTTCCGCGACGTGCTCCTCCAAGAAACGCGTCGTGGTGGTGTCGGAGACGAAGTCCGGATGGCGCAGGATGTTCTGGAGCAGTCGAGCGTTTGTGGCGACGCCTTCGATGCGAAGCTCGCAGAGAGCGCGATAGGCGCGGGCGGCTGCGTCCGGGAAGTCGGCGGACGGCGCGTGCACGATCACCTTCGCCAGCAGCGAGTCGAACGCCGGGTTCGTCGTGTAGCCGCTATAGGCGAACGAATCGACGCGCACACCAGGGCCGGACGGCGGCTCGAACGCGGAGATCGTGCCACCCTCGGGCTTCACGCTGCCGTCGGCGGCGATCGTCTCCATGTTGATGCGTGCTTCGATCGCGAAGCCGCGCGGCGCCGGCATGTCGTGCTGCTCGAGATGCAGTTCGGCGAGCGAGCGGCCGGATGCGAGCGAGAGCTGCGTGCGGACGAGATCGATGCCCGTCACCTGCTCGGTGACGGTGTGCTCGACTTGCAGGCGCGGATTCGCCTCAATGAAATAGAATGGCGCGCCGTCGCCTGCGACTTCGGCGCCGACAAGAAACTCGAAGGTGCCTATGTTGTCGTAGCGGAGATCTCGCGCGAGCAGCAAGGACGCATCGATGATGCGGTCACGCAGTTGCGGCGCGAGTCCGGGCGCGGGCGCGATCTCAATCAGCTTCTGGTTGCGGCGCTGCAGCGTACAATCGCGCTCCCACAAGTGCGTGACGGCGCCGGTGCCGTCGCCGACGATCTGCACTTCGATGTGGCGGGCGCGCGGCAGCAGTTGTTCGACGTAGACATCGGCGTTGCCGAAGGCGCTGCGCGCTTCGGACTGGCACCGCGCGTAGGCCTCCTCGAGATCGTCGTCCGCGAGCACGATGCGCATGCCGCGGCCGCCACCGCCGGCGATCGCCTTGACAACAATGGCGGCCGACTCGCGTAGTGCGGCCCGGAAGGCGCGCGCATCGTTGAGGCTGGTAGCCCCTGATGTGCCAGTGAGCACGGGAACGCCGAGACGCTGCGCGAGCGCGCGCGCTTGCGCCTTGTCGCCGAGCAGATCGAGGATCTCCGGACGTGGACCGACGAACGTGATGCCTTCTTCGGCGCAACGGCGTGCGAACGCCGCGTTCTCGCTGAGGAAGCCGTAGCCGGGATGGATGGCGTCGCAGCCGGCTGCCTTCGCGACCGCGATAATCGCATCGATATCGAGATACGCGGCCGGGCCGCGGCGAGGCAGCGGCCGGGCGTCATCGGCGCGGAGGGTATGGAGCGATCGCGCGTCGTCGTCCGAATAGACGGCGACCGTGCGGATACCCGCCTCTGCTGCGGCGCGAGCGATGCGTATGGCGATTTCGCCCCGGTTTGCGATGAGCAGCGACTCCAACGGCATGACCATAGCATCGGTCAGCAGGCACCAATGAGCAATGTGGGGAGGCCGGCGTGAGGCCGAGCGGCTCAAACAGGGGACGGTCGATTCCCGATACAGTTTGACTCGGGACGTGCGGCGGGAGTGAAGGACGGTCGATCTGAAACTGGACTGGCGGGTGCTACTGATCGTTATCGCCGTGGCTGCGGCGGCGGGGCTCGGCGCCGGCTTTTCCAGAGCATTCTTGGACGATGACGGCGCGGAGGCGCCAGAAACGAAATCCTCCTCCACCCCGGCGCCGCCGTTAGGCACCCCGATGGCGAGCGTGCCGGCCACGCCAACGGCGTCACCAGAGCCGCCAGCGATCCTCAAGGCACCGCTAACAGTGAAGGTCGGCCAGCTGATCATGGCGGGCTTCGAAGGCACGACGGCCACAGGCGCGGCGGACCTGATCTCGCGCTATCACCTCGGTAACGTCGTGCTCGCGGGCGCCAACATCGGCTCGCCTGACGACGTGCTGGCGCTGACCGGCCAGTTGCAGGAGCGGGCGATGGCGGAGAACGGCGAAGGCATGCTCATCGCTATCGACCAAGAGGGCGGCATCGTGCGGCGGCTCGGCGCGCCGTTCACGCAGTTCCCGCCGGCTCGGCAGATCGGGTGCATCGACTCGGCGGAGTTCGCGCGACAGGCGGGGCAGATCGCCGGAAGCGAGATGATGGCCGTAGGCATTAACGTCAACCTCGCCCCGGTGGCCGACGTCGTCGATAACCCGGAGAACACCGTGATCGGCGACCGCGCGTTCGGTACCACGCCGGAGGATGCGATCCAGGCAATCGTGCCGTACGTGGCGGGGCTCCGATCTACGGGTGCGGCGGCGACGGCGAAGCACTTCCCCGGGCATGGTTCGACCGCCGGCGACTCACACGACGGTCCCGTTACTATCGAAAAGACGCGCGACGAGCTCGAGCGCACGCAGTTGGCGCCGTTCCGCGCGCTGGTGCAGACGGCCGACATCTTCATGATGGCGAACGTCGACTTCCCTGCCATCGACCCATCGGGTGTGCCGGCCGGGCTGTCGGCGCCGATGATCCGGCTGCTGCGTGAGGATGTCGGGTTTGACGGCGTGATCGCGACGGACTCGCTCGTGATGGGCGCGATCCAGGAGCGCTGGACGACGGGGCAGGCTGCTGTGTTGGCGCTCAACGCCGGCGCCGACCTGCTGCTTGTCAGCAAAGGCGGAGCCGTTGCCTCGATGCATGACGCGGTGATCGCGGCGGTCGAAGACGGGTCGCTGGGCGAAACGCGCATCGACGACGCGCTGGGCCGCGTGATGGCGCTGAAGCATCGGTTGCTCGTCCAGACGCGTCCGCCGCTCACTGTCGTCGGCTCGGCAGAGCACCGCGCGTTCGTCGAATACTTGCAGCTGGCTGCGGAACGCACCGACTGCGTGCGCTAGCGCGAAGCAGACGCTAGCGGAGCGTTCGCTCTTCCCCGTTCACGATCAGTCTCGACACTGCGGCTCCCGTCACCGTGATGGCGGCAGGCGTGTCCGTCGTCTCGATCCGTATGGTCCCTGCGACCTCATCGAGATCGATGCGGCCGAATGCAAGCGCATCGCAGTCGATGACCGTGTCCGGCGTGGTGAGACGTACAAGGAGCGCGTCATCCGTGGGGTTGATGAGTATGTAACGCCGCGAGTCGTCATCAGCGAAGAGCCACTTGGGGCCGAAGTCACCGAGCAGCTCTGCCCTTCCGAGCGTCACTGAGCTCGCGCTGGTCTGTTCGAGCTGCGAACCGGCATCGTGTGCCCCGGCGCGCGCGGACGGCGGCTCGTATGGGACGCCGTCGATGCGGCGTTCGAGGAGTTGCATGTCCCAGAGGCTGTAGCTCAGTGAGATGGACGACTCGCCCGACTCATACGTTATGTCGCGCACGTACCCCCCATCGACGGTGTCGGTGATACGCGACTCGGCGGCGTGGCGGCGGAAGGCGGTGAGGTTGGCGAACGCCGTTTGTTCCGCCACCTCAATGACGAACGCATTGCGCACGTTGCCTTTGTAAAAGGGCCCGCCCTGCGACCGGTACTCCCAGAACGTCTTCGCCGGGCCTCTGTAGTTGTAGATATCGAGCGTGAGCACACCGTCCGCGAAGCGCAGTTCGATCGGGCCATCGCTCCCCATATCGGTCTGCTCCAGCGGGATCAGCGCCACGTAAGCATCTCCGGCGACGACGACGATCCGCTCGCCCGCGGCAACGACCGCGGGCGAGGCATCGACGCGCCGCTCTCCTATCCAGATTTCGTCTTCGGCAGAGATGCCGAGCATACGGATCGACAGCTTATAGCTGTGCGCGGGCCGGATCCGTGGCAGCAGGCCATACGCGACGATCGCGCGGTTTCGGTGCTGCACGGCGACGTGTCGGCCCTCTTCCCAATGATCATCGGCTCCGTGCGCATCGCCGGCACCCGGCACCTTGTCGTTGATGACGTAGCGCGCGTACAGCGCGCCGTAACCGGGATCGGCTCTCCGCTTCACGTAGAGGTGCACGGAGTCGAACGCGGGCCACTGCTCCGGCGGTTCGCCGACGCCATACGAGCGCGAAGCCGTGCCGAGCGCGAAGCCGGGCGTCATGTAGGTCGTGATGTCGACGCCGCGCGTCGCATCGGCGGTCTCGCGCACCTCGAACGGAAAGCGCTTCTCGCGCAGCCAGCGCTCCACGTAGTCAGGGCAGTGCAGACGTGCCAGCCCAATGTCGAGATGCCCCTCCTCACGACTGCGCGAGGCATACGGCGTCGCCCGCCGGAGATCATCGTCGCCGAGCAGCTTCCAGAGCATGAGCTTGAGAAGCCCGCCAGCGCCGCTCCAGCCGTCGAAGTACGAACGCGAATGCGCTCCGGCGAGCTGTGCCAGTTTCGGATGGTAGTGTGCCGCGACGTGAAGCCAGAGACGCTCCTCCGCGATGAGCGCCTTCAGCGCGATGCGCGGATTGCGGGTGTGCTCGACGATGGCCGCAACGCGTAGGATATCCACCGCCATGTACGTGGCGCTGTTGAATTCGTGCGGCGCTCCGGAGGCTATCGTGAATGCGATCCACTCATCGAGGCGGCGCGCGCCACGCTCGACGTAGCGGGGGTCCCCAAGCAGTTCGCCGCCGAGCACACTGTTCGCGATGTCGCTGAGAGCGATGTTCGTGTACGACAGGTGCACGTCGAGACGGTCGATCTCCGCCAGTCCCAGGGCGATAGCGGCTCGAATGGACTCGACGAGATCGTCCGGGAGCGCGCCGGCGTGTTCGCGGACGAGCGGGATGAGTTGATCGAGCATGAACTCCACGCCGTTCAGGTCGGTCACGCACGGATCCTCGAGCCGCCAGCGGAAGTTGCCGTAGTGCGCGTCCTGCGGGCGCGTCTCCTGCAGCGCGAGCACGCTGCGGATGGCGCGCTCGGCACGCGCGGTATCGCCGTCGCGGAGGAGTACCTGCGCGTAGGCAAGCGTTCCGCGTGGCGTGTGGAAATCGCCGCCGTGCTCTTTGTCACGCACCATTGCGACCTCATCGTCCCAGAGCGTCGCAAGCACGCGCGCGCCCTCGTCGAAGAGCTGTGCGCCGCGTTCATCCGGGGTAGCAGTCATGGTGCTTCGCGTTCCCGGTCGGCTACTCGAACCAGATGTCGGTCTTCTCGCCAGCAGGGACGCCGAGGATCAGCACGTCCATCTCGCCGTCGGAGGTGTGCCAGGTTCCGGGCTTGATGACGACCATATCGCCGGCGGTGATCTCGCGCGTCTCGCCGTCGAGCCAGATCGTGCCCCCGCCGCTGAGCACGTAGTAGAACTCTGTCATTTCGCGGTGGTAGTGCTTCTTGCTGTCGTTGATACGCAGGTGCGAGACATTCGCGACGGGCGTGTCATCGTGCGTGACCAGCGTCTTGCGCCAGCCGCAGACACCGCGCTCTTCGGGCGTCTCGGAGAGCTTGCGGATGATGTACTTCTCGTCGGTGGTTGTCATCGTCGCCTCCGAACTTCGCTATTGAGCGCTTGCCGACACCGGCCGCGCGTACTCGTCGAATCGCGCAGCGACGCCGCCATCGTCAGCATACCCCTGGTGGATGAACATGCGGTGCCGCAGCGACCACGTCTCGCCCGGCGCGAGGGTCAGCGCGCCGTCGAAGAACGGCAGGTTCGTGCCGACTGGACCATAGCCGCGGACGAACCAGGCGTTCGGGTGGTTGCGGTTCGAAGGGTGATCGAGCATGGCAATTCCGAAGATCTCCGGCTCCTGACCGATGGCGCGGGTGAACGGGCCGCTGCAGTCGGCCCATTCGGCTCGCTGGCCGAAGCAATTCGGCGAGCCGGTCAGGCCGGTCGAGAGCGACATCGTGCCGCCGTCCCATTCGTCGATGATGTCCGCGACGCGCATCAGGGGCAGTGCGTTCTCGTTCGTCTGCCCGAACGTCACGGGCTCGGCGGGCGGCGTGAACTCGGCCTCGATATCCCAGATCCTCTGGCGGCCCTTTAGCCGGAACATGCGGAAGCGGCGCACGTCGTCGAGGAGCACGCGTCCGTCCGGCGTCACCCACTGCGCACGCTGCTGGAAGCCGCCCCACACCGGACCCGACTCGATCCAGTCGAATGATCGATGGACGATGCGTCCGTAACCGGTGCCGACATGCGGTCCGTAGCCCATGTTCATCGCGGCCGGCTCCAGGTAGAAGTCGACGCCGTTGAGGTCGCCGCAGGCGTACCAGAGCGAGCGATGCCAGGTGTGATCGGGCGGGCCGTCGTCGGTGATCGATTTGGGCTGCGAGCCGTCGGTGCTGCTGACGCCGGAGTTCGGGCGGCCGGAGGGCGCCACGTTCGGCGCAAAACGCGGACGGTAGTTGGGCATGCCGTAGTGGTAGATCGTCTGGAGCAGCCCGCCATAGTAGACGACCACGCGGCCGTTCTCGGACTGATCGTCGAGCGCGATGCCGCGTTTGGGGTCTTGCTCCTCGCTCGCCAGGCGCAGTTCGTACGTGCGCTCTTCGGCCGCCGCGAGCGACGCGACGTACCAGGCGACACGCGGCACGCCTGTTACGGCATCGAGCTGCGCCGGTGTGACGGCTCCGTCCGCGGCATCAACCATCTCCCACGCGCCGGCGATATCGGCTCCAGCAGAAAGCAACGAGTCGGCGACGAAGTTGCTGCGCGGCGTGGCGGAAGGTCCGATACGTATCGTGGTGGTCATTTCGCCTCCGTGCTGCGCGCAACCGGGGTCAGGCCGAAGCCGTCGGGCGGGATCTTGCTGTAGAACGGATCATCCGGCGTGATTGGGAATTCGACGCGGGCGCCCGTCATGGCTGACTTGTAGATGCCGGTGATGATCTCCATCGACCGGCGGCATTCGCTCACGCTAACGAGCGGCGGGCGCTGCTGGAGGATGGATTGCACGAAGTCGCGCACCATCTCGACGTGCAGGTGCTTCGTTTCGTCCGGGTAGGCCGCGCTCGCCGAATCGCGAGCGCGCTCGGCCGTGGCGGGGTCGCGCTGGGACGAGCCCGGGCGAGCTCCGCTGCAGGGGACCTGGGCCGCGCATCGCGCGCTGCTCATGGCGCGCAAG
>JANNPX010000059.1:0-17505 GCA_031400455.1 Chloroflexota bacterium
GCGCGGCTACGGTTCGGCCTGCATGGCAGGCGTGTGCGCCGCGCCGGACGCCAGCATCTACGTGTTCCTCGATGGCGACGCGAGTGAGAACGGCGCGCGAATCGCCGAGCTCGTGGATCTCGTTGCGTCGGGACGCACACAGCTTGCACTTGGCGTGCGCGAGGGCGCCATCGAGCCCGGTGCGATGCCCTGGCAGCAGCGCTACGGCAACCGCCTGCTCGTCGCCCTGCTCAACCGCCTGGCGGCCGCGAAACTGCGTGACCTGCCGTCCCTCAAGGTCATCGACGGCCCGACGTTGCACTCGTTCGGTTTGACAGAGACCACCTACAGCTGGACGGCCGAACTCATCGCGCGGGCCGCGTTCCGCGAGGTAGCAATCGAACAGGTGCTGGTTGGGTTGCGGCGGCGAAAGGGTCGGTCCAAGGTGAGCGGCTCAATCGTCAACAGCCTTCGTGCGGGGTGGGGCATCACGTCAACAATCCTGCGAGTATGGCGAGAGGAACGCCGTCGACGGTGACCTGCAGCGCGCTAGAGCGGCCCACAGCAAGGCAGCGCCGCGCTTGCTGATACGCGTCACGGCGCCCGATCCGCTGTGGGGCATGGCGCCCGCGAATCGCACGCTTGGCATGATCGTCGCCGGCGACGACGGCAAGTCCGCCGCGCGTACGCTCGGGCACACCGTGTCGCCACGCGCGTTCGGACACCCGGGCGCGGGCGGCCAACTCGCGTGGGCGGATCCGGAGAGCGGGCTCTCCTTCGCATTCATTACGAACGGCATCGACGTGCACTTGATGCGCCATTTCCGTCGCGGCGTCAGCCTCGCGAGCAAGGCCGGCAACTGCTTGCAGTGATCGACGCGTCCGCGATTCGTCCCGGTGCTAGCTTTGGGCTGGATTCTGGCTCGCCCGAGGGGTGCAACCGTGGGCACGCTAAGGCGTGCAGCAGCGGCATAGCGGCTACCGGATCCCCATTAGGAGTTCGTTCACAAGCTGATCGAGGCGCTCATGCCCGTAGCCCTGGCTCGCGAGGGCATCGACGTCGTACGTTTCCGCGCGCAGTGCAGCGATCGAATCCGGTGTGACAGAACCCTCGATCGTCGAGCGCGCAAGCTGCTCGGCCCTAGCTGCGGTGAGGGCTTCGGCGATCTCTCGATCCTCATGAAAGCGAATCGCCTTTTCCTTCAGAATTAGGTACGTCCGCATGCAGCCAAGGGCGAAGTCCCAGACGCCTTGCTCGTCTTCCGTCCGGTAGGCGTGAGCATCGAAGTGCTTCATGCCGTCCCATTCCGCGTCCTCTAGCAATTTCACAAGGTAGAACGCGTCCCGTAGTCCCTCGGAGCCGAAGCGGAAATCCTGATCGAACTTTCCGATGCGTTGCGCGTTGAGGTCGATGTGGAAGAGCTTCCCGTGCCAGAGCGTCTGCGCGATCGCGTGATTGAACGACAGCCCGGACATCGTCTCGTGCGCGAACTCCGGGTTCAGTCCGACCATCTCCGGATATTGCAGCTCGTTGATGAACGCGAGCGCGTGCCCGACCGTCGGCAGCAGCATGTCGCCGCGCGGTTCGTTGGGCTTCGGCTCGATCGCGAACTTGAGGTCATAGCCTTTGTCCCGGACATAGGTGCAGAGGATGTTGCACGCTTCCGCATAGCGATCGAGAGCGTTGCGTACGTCCTTCGCGGCATCGCATTCCATCCCTTCGCGGCCACCCCACATCACGAAGATCTGCGCGCCGAGCTCGACGCCGAGATCAATCGCATCCAGCGTTTTCTTGATGGCGTATCGGCGCACGGTAGGGTCATTGGCCACAAAGGCGCCGTCCCTGAAGACCGGATGGGCGAACAGATTCGTCGTCGCCATGGGCACCTTCATGCCGGTGTCATCAAGCGCGCGACGAAAACGCGCGACGATCGCGTCGCGCTCGGCCAACGTCGACCCGAACGGAACAAGGTCATCATCATGAAAGTTCACGCCGTAGGCGCCAAGCTCGGCGAGCTTGTGAACGGTGTGGACGGGGTCAAGCGGCTCACGTACTTCGAATCCAAACGGATCTCTGCCGCGGTTGCCCACGGTCCAGAGTCCGAAGGTGAACTTATCTTGCGGCGCAGGGACGTAGTCGTGGGACCGTAGCGAAGCAGTAGGCATCAATACCTCCGTCATAGCGTTACCGAACCTCGACGCCTGTCGGTTGTACATCGGCTCGGCTGACGATCCGGTCCTCGCTGATGATGAAGGAGCCACGTGCGCGAATGTCGTACGAAGCAGCACCGACCAACACGCGGATCTCGCCCGCCTCGATCTTCAACTGCATCGCTTCATCGTAGAAGGCGGCTTGAGCCAGGTCCACGTGGAACGTCACGGTGCGGGTCTCGCCAGCCTTGATCTTCACTCGGGCGAAACCCACGAGCTGGCGAATTGGGCGCGTCATGCTCGCGACAGCGTCGTGGAGGTAGAGCTGGACCACCTCGTCGCCCGCCCGGGCGCCTGTGTTCGTGATGCCAATACCGACGTCCACGAAACCCGTGGGAGCGAGCTCGCCCGCGCTGATCGTGAGGTCATGATAGTCGAATGTCGTATATGACAGGCCATACCCAAATGCGAAAAGAGGCGTGGCTGGAGAGTCTACGTAGTTCCCGCGCACGTTGCTTCGCCCCCCCGAAGGCTTGTGGTTGTGAAACAGCGGCATCTGACCAGCGGATCGAGGCATCGAAACTGGGAGACGGCCACCAGGATTCTCCGCGCCGAACAAGACATCGGCGACCGCCGCTCCACCTTCTTCGCCCGGTAGCCATGCTTCGACGATCGCGCCTGCCCGTTCCGCAATGCCCGGAATAGCGAGGACGCCGCCGTTGACTAGTACGACGACAGTAGGAGTACCCGCATCGATCACGGCATCGACGAGCGCCTGCTGCACGCCCGGCAATCCAAGGTCCGTACGATCCGTCATTTCGCCGCTCGATGCGTCCCCGATCAAACTGGAGCGAGTGCCAACACAAAGGATCGCGACGTCGGCTTGCCTCGCCGCATCGACGGCTTCGGCGAACCCGGACGTATCTTCACCGCCGGTGCCACAGCCGCGGGCGTGGAGTATCCGCGTTCCGGCGGGTGCCGATTCACGCATGCCCTCGAGGATCGTGACATGCCGGACGAAATGCTCGGCAAGATCAACATCGGAGGACGTCGACCCCGATGTCGGGAGAAGTGCGTCCCGTGCTGATTCATCCACAGGGGTAGGCTCGTCGCCTGGTTCGCGGATCAAACCAAAAGCCGCTTCGAGGTGCGTCGGATAGTGATAGTCGCCCTGAAGCAGACGAGCACTGTTCGAGGCCGGGCCGATGACCGCGATGGTGGCCATGTCCGTCAGAGGCAGCAACTGTCCGTCGTTCTTCAGCAGGACGATCGACTGCCGGGCGAGCTCGCGCGCGAGGGCCCGTTGCGTCGGCGTGTCGAATATGTTGACGGCGGCATCTTCATCGACATACGGATGCTCGAAGAGGCCGAGTCTAAACTTGTCCCGCAACACGCGCGTGACAGCCTGATCGATAGTCTCCTCGGTAACTAAACTCTCCTCCAGGGCTTCGTCGAGGTGTAAGAAGCAGTCGATCTCCGGGAGTTCCACATCCAGGCCGGCGTTCAGTGCCCGCGCCGCGGCAGCCGCTTTCGTGGCAGCTACCCGGTGATAAATCATCAAGCAGAGGACGGTGGAGTAGTCAGCGACCACGGCCCCGTCGAACCCCAGCTCTCCGCGGAGCAAATCCGTGAGGAGCCAGCGAGAACCACCCGAAGGCGCGCCATCAATTTCGCCGTACGAGTTCATCATCGAGGCGAGACCGGCCTCGCGGATTGCCGACTCGAACGGGCGCGCATACACCTCGAGGATTTCCCGATGGCCGAGGTGGGCCGGCGCCCAGTTCATGCCGCCTTCCCCCGCGCCGTATCCAAGGAAATGTTTCCCCGTCGCCATGACGCCCTCAGTGAGGTTTTCGCCCTGTATCCCGCGCACGTATCCGACGCCCATGCGGGCGGCGAGGTACGGGTCTTCGCCGTAGGTTTCCTCAACACGTCCCCAGCGTCCGTCACGCACGATGTCAAGCACCGGAGCAAGCGTCTGACGTGCTCCTACGGCAAGCATCTGCTCGCGGATCACGCGCGCCGCTTGCTCTACGAGGTCAGGATTCCACGTGCTTGCCAGGCCGATCGCCTGCGGAAATTGCGTCGCGCCTTTCGCTGTGAAACCGGCGCAAGATTCCTCGTGCACGATGGCCGGAATACCCAGCCGCGTGTGTTCGATCAGCCAGCGCTGCGCTTCGTTCGCGAATCGTGCCAGCTCAGTTGGCCCGAGCACGGTCGAAGCGGCAATTCGAGTGATGTGGCCGATGCCTTTCGGTATCGCTTCGGCGGCACGTTGCGGATCGAACGCACTATGCCGCGTAATGGCTCGGAGCTGCGTGGCCCCGAGCTGCGCGATCTTTTCGGACAGGTCCATGCGACCGAGGAGGTCGGCAACACGGCGTTCGATTGATTCATCCGGGTTCTGGTAGGCGGTGCTTGCAGCCATGTGCTCATCCCTGCTTGCGCGCGTGGGTTAGTTGAGCCGCTGGGACGCGCGCAATGGCGGCCACGGTATCACGCCGAGGGCCGGCGTTCCTGTTCGTGAGACGGGGCCACGTGCCCCGGGACGATCGGAGCCTACAATCAAGGTGCGGTTAGTTCCAGTCGCCGGCGTTGGGCTTGCGGTAGTCTAAGAGCGACGCACATGTGCACGGCCCGCGACGATGACGCGAAGTCAATGGTCGTGACTCGCGAGACCGTCTCGGAGCCAGCGTGAAGGACCGGAATCATCCAATGCCGGCAACTGCCCAGGCCCATGCTGGGCAGCGGGGCGGCATGATCCCCAAGAGCAACCCGGGATTGGTGTAGCCAAGACACGGAGAGCCCCGGCGGCTACTGCCATCGGGGCTCTCCTGCGCGGCTCACGGACAGACCGTGCTACGGCCCGCTTGGCCGCCGCCCCACGCGGGCGTGTTCGTGTGGTGGGCGTCGCGTTAGTGCGACTCCGTTCAGATTGCGGATGCAGGAATCTTGACTGCGCTTGCGATTCGGTGCGTGCCCTCTTTCGGATCGATGACGCCGAGGCGCTTGACGATCTCGAAGTTCCCGGCCTTCGCCTGGGCGATGTACATGTTCATGCGAACGTGATGCTGACCCGGCACCATTTCAGCCGGCCCACCAGGACCGTCAGCGATCTTCGCGTGGTCCAGCGCCTTGACGACATCGTCCTGGTTGAGCGAGCCCGCCTCGTTCACCGCGGTCTCCCAGAGTTTCAGACCCCGGTACATGCCTGAGCACGCGCCGCCGGCAGTGAACTTGGCGTCGCCCGGGTAGAGCTTGTCGTACTCATCGATCAGCGCCGTGCTGAAGGGATCTCCGACGTTCTGGTAGTAGTCGAGGCAGCTATACAGTCCCTCGACGTGGGCAGCAGGCACGAGGTTCAGGAAGTTCTCGTCGAAGTACGTGCAGATGAGCTGGCCGCCGCGCTTCGTGAAGCCCGCGTCGTACAACTGCTCGAGGAACGGCGTGAGCCCGGGAGGAACGATCGTATTGAAGACGACCTCCGCTCCGCTGGACATGATCTTGTCCACCGTCTCGCGATAGTCGGTGTGATCGAGCGGGAAGTATTCCTCCCCCACGATCGCGCCGCCACCGGACGTGACCAGTTGACGGACCCTCTCGTTCATTACGTGCGGCCAGATGTAGTCAGCCGACGGCAGGTAGAACTTCGTCGCCCCGGTTCGCCGCATCAGCCAGGGAATGAGCGGATCAAGCTGCTGCGCCGGTACAGGGCCGGTGCAGAAGAGCAGCGGGTCATACTCCTGTCCTTCGTACTGCTCCGGGTAGATGTAGAGCGTCTTGCCGTCCGTAACCGCTGGGCCCTTGATGGCCTGCCGTGTCGAGCTGTAGATACCGCCGACGATCACATCGACGTGATCCTGCTGGACGAGCTTGGCGGCTTTGGCTTCTGCCACGCTGTCGTTCGTTTCGCTGTCCTCGAGGTACAGGTCGATCTGTCGGCCGAGCAGGCCGCCCTTCGAGTTGATGTCGTTGATCACCATCCTGGCCACGTTGGCATTGGCCACGCCCATGAACGAGAGCGCCCCCGTCTGATCCGTGATCACGCCAACCTTGATGGATCTCGTTGTTGATCGCGTCATGGCATGTACTCCTTTCATTGGTCTCGGATGCGGCTAGGACCAGAACTCGTCCCAGGCGTGCAAGTCGTAGAAGTGCTCGCGGCCGTCGATGATCCGGCCATCCTTGACCTCGAAGACGATGCAGCAGTCGACCGCCAGCCGCTTGCCGTTTCGCTCTGCGCTGTTGCGGTGAACGCCGATCACGCGCCCCTCTTCGTCTGAAGCCACGTACTGCAATTCGGCCCTGAAGGTCCCTCCCGTATCGCCGGCATAGCGGCCGAAGTGTGCGAAGGTCGCGTCGCGGCCCTTCTGAGCGCCGGCGAGGATGCCGCGTCCAGGTGTGTGCCACGAGGCGTTTTCGTCGAAGATCTGCATGAGTGCCTCGACGTCGCCGGTGTTGAAGGCCGCGTAGCCGCGACGGACGACTTCAGCGTTTTCGTGTAGCCGGGCGGCAGTACTGACGGCTTCTGCGTTTAGCGCTGGCATGGTATGGAGCCCTTTCTCTGGCTTGAAATTTGAAGCGAAATTGCTTCAATGCCAACGTAGGGGAACAGTGAGAGGGGAGGTATCGACAGATCTGTTGATTTTCAGTTGAAGAGTCCGTGCTCCATCGCGAACAGCGCGGCACCCGCGCGAGTCGAGATACCGGCTTTCTCATAGATGTGGGCGGCATGGGTGTGCGCCGTCGACGGCGAGATCACGAGCTGTTCGGCGACCTGCTTGAGGGACTGTCCGCGTGCAAGAAGTTGCAGAACCTCGACCTCGCGTTTAGTAAGTCCTGCCGGCCTGCGTTGCACCACGTCGGTGGCTTTCGCCCCGGCCACTTGTAGGACGGCGCGCACAGCGTCAGAATCGAGCGCCTGGTTGGCGAGTTCTATGGCGGCTGCGTCCGGCGAAAGGGCCTCCCGACCAGGGCGTTCCTCCAGCAGCTCGGCGCATGCATCGGCCGCAGCGAGCACCCGCGCCCGCTTGTCGAGGGCAGAGCCCTGGAGACCGCGGAAATAGCCACTGCCATCCATCCGCTCGTGATGCTGGCCGGCGAGGCGGGCGAGCGGTTTGAACAATGCGCTGCGCTCCAGAATACGCTCGGTGTGATATGGGTGCAGGCGGGCCTGCTCCATTTCGAGCGTGCCCATCGGCAGCGGCTTCTCCCATATGCCGGTCGGGATGCCCACGCGGCCCAGGTCGTGCAGCAAGCCGGCTCGTCGGAGCGTCACACAGTCGTCCTCATCCATGTGCAACACACGCCCTGCTCCTTCCGCGAGGCGCGCGACCCTCGCAGAATGCCCGAGCAAGAAGGGCGTCTTCAAATCGACAAAGCTCCCGAACACATCGCAGATGTCGTCGAGGCTTCCATTCCCGACCATCCTCCATGGCCTGGGCTCCGCCGCAAGGACCGCCTGCCACGAATCCGGAGCATCGAGACACGCGAATAACTCATCGGCATGTGCGAGGAACGTGGCGGTGATCGTGGGGTCGAGGATGCGACCCGACCATCGTTCTAACGTGTCCAACGCATCCGATACGCCCTTGGCCTGAGCGAACATCACGGCGACGCTCGCCACGTGGCTGATGCGCGCGGACTGGGGAATGTCTTCGCCCGCAACGCCGCTGGGCACGCCTTGGCCATCCCAGCGCTCGAAGATGTGACGGACGCTATCGGCGACCTGGTTCCCAAGGCCGAGCCGGGTGACAACGCGTCCGGCGACTTCACGGTCGGCGCGGCTTCCGTCCGCTACCACCTGCATCGCGTCAGCCGGATCCATTCCGCTCTTGCCGAGGCTGGTCAGAAGACGCGTGAGCTGGCCGAGGTCATCGGTGTCGATGGCGTCACCGCCGAATCGCACCGCAACGTCATCGCCTCCGAGGTGCAGCGCGAACTCGTGGGAGGTGGCCGTGCAGCCAGCCGCGCGAAGGAGCGTGGCGAAATACGTGATGGCGCGGTCAGCCACTCTCAGGCCGAGATACTCCGCAAGCTTCGTCGCAATGACGGTCTTGTACAGGGCCTGGCCCGCAGGCTGACCGCGGACGAGATCAGTAGCGACCGAGAGCGCGGCCACAGGCTCCGTCAGCCGAAACTCAGAAGCCGGCGTCTGATTTCGGATCGTTCCTCCAACTGCCCCGCCCGTGTTGGTTCGTAGACCAGAGTGCGCAGCGTGGCTTCCCGCAAGCGTACGCCAGGCTCCGCGCTGGTTCAAAACGCGCGACGAGTTCTGCGCCCGTCGCGCTTCGTCTCGGTTAACTTCGTTGAGTCACGTCAGATGCGCTCTGAATGCATCCATTGCCCGTGAGTTCGGCTCACGCGTCCCGAAACCGGGGTGGTCGCAGGCGAGACGGGTGGGCAAGACGTGAGCTGGCCAATCGGGTGGCGCGCCGAAGTATCGTCCCAACGCGTCTCGGCGCTGTTAGAGTGGTGCCGAAGGTGGGAGTCGAACCCACATGAGCCTTGCGGCCCAACGGTTTTTGAGTTCAGCCAGCTTCGTCCCAAGAACCGCCAGTAACTGCAGTTAGAGCACGATTCGTATCTGATTTCAGTAGTCGAGTTGCGTTTGTTCCCGTCTTTCTGCATCTGTTCACAACAAAAGCGTGAGCGAAATGTGGGCAAGATTCTGCGTTCGCGATCGCCTGAGTCCGATACGCGAAGTGTGCCGGAAGCCCCAGAAGTCTGGACAGCGCAACGCCGGTTACGCCGTCACGGCAACTTGATCGAGAGCTTCGGCGACGAGCAGCAACCGTCGCTCTGCCTCCGCCGCCGTCGGTCGCAATTCGTCGATGCCAACGACCGACAGCGCCGCGTCGGGCCTCAGCACTTCCACGATCGTGCGTCCATTGTCCTCGCGCAGAGTTACCGTGCACGGCAGCATCAGCCCTGCGTGCGGGCTCGTGTCTAACGCCTGGAGTGCCAAGGCCGGGTTGCACACGCCGAGGATGCGGTAAGGTGCCGTCTCCGCGCCGATCTTCTCGCGGAGCGTCGCCTGCACGTCGATCTCGGTGAGCACGCCAAACCCCTGCTCCTTGAGCGCGGCGATGACGTGCTCACGTGTCGCGGATAGCGTCTCCGCGAGCTCGACCTGGTAGGCGTACGTGCCGATCGCGTTCATGGTGGTTCTCCGTTCCTTCGTCTGTGTGCTCACGTTATCTGTGTCGGTCACTCCGATCGAGCCTTCCTGTTCGCCGCGCAGTACTGCGAGCCAGAGAAGTGCCCTCCCCAGAGCGGCGCGACGGGGCAAAGGTTGAACACGCCGGCAGCGATGGGCACTAGTCCAAACGCCGCCACTGCCAGGCCGACCGGTCTTGGAACGAGGGTGAGTCCGACCGCGACGAGAGCGATCCCAAAACCCAGTCTAGTCAGGCGTCCATAACCCGAGGCCATGAAACGCGCGAAGGCGCTGCTTTGTTCGATGGTTGATTGGGAAGTCATCTGGAGCCTCCTGTGGCAGTTCTCAGTGAGCGAAGCGGATGTCCGGTAGTACGCGATCAACGAAGCGCGGCAACCACCAGGCCTTGGCGCCAACCACATACAGCACCGCCGGGACGAGGATCAGGCGGACGAGGAAGGCGTCGAGCAGCACAGCCGTGCCGAGAATCAACCCCATCTCCTTCATCGGCAGCGTCCCCGCCATCGCGAAGGTGAAGAACACCGCGACCATCACCCCTGCGGCAGCCACGATCGGCCGACCCGTGTGAGCCAGCGCGCCCTCAGCCGCCTCGTTGGGGTCATTCGACAATTCGAAGTGCTCACGGGCCGATGCCAGGAGAAACACCGTGTAGTCCATCGATATCGCGAACACCAGCGCGAAGAAGAACAACGGCGCCCACGACGTGAGATAGCCCTGACTCTCGAAGCCCATGGGGCCAGCAGCCCACCCGTGCTGGAACGCCAGCGCCCCCACACCGAATGCGGCCCCTACAGACAGGAGATTGAACAGCACCCCCGCCGCTGCGATGAACACCGCCTGCAGCGCGAATAGCAGGAGAACGAATCCGAGTGCCAACACAACGCCGATGACGATGGGCGCCCGTGCCCGCAGCATCTGGTCGAGGTCGTGGTTTTCCGCTACCGGACCGCCAACGAGCACGCCCGGAGGCAGTTCGCTCCGAAGTGTGCTGACGAGCGCGCTCGACTCCTTGCTCGACGGACCCGTCGTGGCGATGGCGGTGACGAGCGCTGACCCGCTGGCAGACGGCTGGGCAGGGAACACCGCCGCAATGCCCGGATTCGCCGCCACGATCTGCGACACCTCCTCGGCGCTCACCGATGCCGGGACGACGATCTGAAGTGGCCCCGGTGCCCCCGGCCCGAACGAGGTCGCCAGCAGGTCATACCCCACGCGCGCCGACCGGTCCTCCGGCAGCACGCTGATACTGGGCATGCCGGTTTTCAGGTTGAGCAGCGGTGACGCGAGCAGGAGCAGGAGTGCCGTCGTACCGATGGCATAGATGGCCGCGTGCTTTTGAATTCGCGTTGCGAACCGCCCCCAGAACGGGCTCCGGTGCTCGCCGACCGAGTGCCACGGCAGTGCGAAACGGTTGATGCCCGGCCCCAGGAGCGCCGGCAACAACGTCAGCGCCGCGGCGAGGACGAAGCCAACCGACAGCATCATTCCCGCCGCCATCGACCGGAACGCCGGGATCGGCACAAGAAGGACCGCGGACAGGCTGATCAGTACGGTCAGCCCGCTGAAGAGCACTGCTTTGCCCGCCGTGTCCATCGTCACACCGACAGCTGCGTCGACATCATCCGGCGTCGTGTGCAACGCGCCCCGGAAGCGGCTCACGATGAACAGCGCGTAGTCGATGCCCAGCGCGAGCGCGAACATCATCGCGAAGTTCAATGTCCAGATCGAAAGGTCGGTGTAGCCCGTGATGAGGTAGAGAATCCCCATGGAGCTGACAAGACCCGCGGCGGTCAACACCAGCGGCAGCCCCGCAGCGGCTAAGGTGCCGAAGGCCAGCACAAGGATGATGGCGGTTACGGGCCAGGTCAGGAGCTCTGCCTTCACCATGCCTTCCTTGTTCACGGCGTTGAAGTCTGCCCAGAAGGCTGGCGAACCCGTCAGCGCGACGGTGACCTCGCCGTCACTCAGGTCGCTGATCTGCTCCGACACGCGCTCCGCGGCTCGCACGGATTCCGTCGGATCGACGAGCGACCCGGCCTGCAACATCACCGTGTGTCCGTCCTGACTGACCTGCGGTGGTGCCATCGGCGTCAGTGCGGATTCTGTCCCGAACACCGCTGCGGCGCCGTCGATCTTGGACTGGAACCGCGGGTCATCTGCCGTCAGATCGTCGCTGTGCACGACGACGACAGCCGACTGCGACGAGAAGCCGCCGAACTCCCGCTCGATTGTTTGTCGTGCGGCGAGCGAGTCGCTGCCGTTGACTTCCCACATCGCGCCTGAGAGCGCTCCCTCAAGCCGTGGCGCAAGGGCTCCCAGCCCAAGGGCGAGGATCACCCAGCCCACGATGACGGCAAGCCTGTGGCTGCGTGCAGCACGGCCGAAACTGCCGAGGAATCCAAAGGTTTGCATGTCTATGACTCCTTAACCATATAGCGATTTATCTGCGACGAGATGTGAGTGTCTATGCCTGTTGGCTCTCTTCACGCCATAGCAAACGTCCGGGCTTCTTCCTTTGCCTGCGTCGCTAATCGGCTGCAGACGGCGTCGCACAGCTTTGTGATGCTGGGGTCGATGATCCGGTAATACGCGGCGGTGCCCTCGCGCCGCCGGCCGACGATGCCCGCCTCCGACAGCGTGCGAAGATGCTTGCTCACGTTCGCCTGGCTTCCGCCCAGCGCATCGCAGATCTCGCTCACATTGAGTTCGCCCTGATCGCGCAAAACGCTCAGGATCGAGAGGCGGGTGGCGTCGCCAAGAACGCGGAAGCGCTCAGCCACATGTTCGATGAGTGCGGGAGGAAGTAGGGTAGCCATGCCGCAACTATATAACTATAGGACGATGGAGTCAAGAAGAAGGATCGGGCGCACCGGAGGTACAGAATAAATACCAATACGGAAGGCTACGCTTCAGCGGCACGGTGACCGCGAGTAGCGTTCCAACCCGGGAGGGGTGATGAGTGAGCACGACATTGATGCGAGCGCGCTGGCGCCGAAGCAAGCGCTGATCGCCGGGTACGGCATCGGGCGCATGTTGCCGGGATGATTCACCTCGGCCTCGAGCTCGGATTGTGTGTTATGAGAATGTTGCCATTCGGGCAATGGTTCGCAGTGCCGTCGCGCTGTTAGATTGGTGCCGAAGGTGGGAGTCGAACCCACATGAGCCTTGCGGCCCAACGGTTTTTGAGACCGTCGCGTCTGCCATTCCGCCACTTCGGCCCGCGTGCGAACAACCGACAGCGTACCCGCTGCGCAGACCCGCCGCACCCGCGCCAGGATGACGAGCCCGCGCTCCAACAGATACCCTTCCCACGAGGAAGGCGGAGCAAGCGCTGTGGCGAAGACATTTCGAGACAAGGGCGGCACGCCCCGATTTCAGGCAGCCAGCGAAGACTTTCGCTGCCGCCACTGCCGCATACTCGTCGGGCCGACGATCTCCGGTGGCAGGAACCGCAACCACTGCCCGCAGTGCCTCTACTCGCGCCACGTAGATGGCAAGACGCCCGGGGATCGCGCCAGCGATTGCGGCGGTTCGATGGCGCCCGTCGCCGCGTTCCAGCGCGACAAGGGCGAGCACGTCATCGTGCACAAGTGCCTGAGCTGCGGCCTCGAACGCCACAACCGCATCGCCGCCGACGACGACTTCGACGCCGTGCTTGCGCTCCCCGTCATCGAGCCCCGCACCAGTCCCAATGCGCGGAGCGCGGACGAAGCGCGAGACATCGTGACGTAACGGATCCTCGCAGTGCGAGCGTCTTTGCGTCACACCGATCATAACGACCTACGCCGACCGAAACGCCGTCGGTACAATGCCGCCACATCATGCCCGAATCCGAAACTGCGACGTTGCGGCACACCGCGCTCTTCGACCTGCACGAACGCCAGGGCGGTCGCATCGTGCCCTTCGCCGGGTGGGCGATGCCCGTCCAGTACAAGGGCATCGTCGACGAACACAATGCAGTGCGGCAGCGCGCCGGCGTCTTCGATGTCTCGCATATGGGCCGCCTTTTCGTCGTGGGCGCCGATGCCGAACGTCTCCTCCGGAGCGCACTCACGTACAACGTCGCAAAGATCGCCGAGGGCCGCGGCCACTACACGCTCCTCTGCAACGAGCAGGGCGGCATCATCGACGATCCCTACGTCTACCGCCTCGACCCGCAGCGCTTCCTCGTCGTCGGCAACGCGTCGAACGCCGACCGCGATCTCGAACAGATCCGCTCGCTCATCCAGCCCGGCATGGATGTTGAGCTGCTCGACCGACAGGAGCAGACCCTCATGCTGGCGGTGCAGGGTCCCGACGCAAGCGGCCGGCTCGCGCGCATCATCGGGCCCGAAGTGGCGGCGATGGAGCATCGCGCCTGCACCGAACTTCCCTTCATGCAGTACAAGCTCTTCATCTCGCGCACCGGCTACACCGGCGAAGACGGCTTCGAGCTCGTTGCGTCACCGGAAGTCGGCCGCGCTATCTGGCGCCAACTCCTCGCGGAAGGCGTCGAGGCGTGCGGCCTCGGCGCGCGCGACACGCTTCGGCTCGAAGCGGCGCTTCCGCTCTGGGGGAACGACATCGACGAGACCACATCGCCGTATGAAGCAGGCCTCGGCTGGGTCGTGAGTCTCGACGATGGCGCCGACTTCGTCGGTCGCGACGCTCTCTCGCGCACGAAAGCCGCCGGCGTCACGCGCAAACTCACGAGCCTCAAGGCCACAGACCGCGGCGTCGTTCGCAGCCACTACCCGATACTGCGCTACGGCGAACCCGTCGGCACCGTCGCCAGCGGCGGCTTCTCGCCCACGCTCGGGGAAAGCATCGGGATGGCGTACCTGCCGCTCGCGCTCACGAAGTACGGCACCGAACTCGATGTCGATGTCCGCGGCCGCATGCTGCCCGTCGTCGTCGTCCGCCGCCCGTTCGTCGCAAGAAGCAACGAAACGCCTGTCGCCTCGTCGTCGTAGTCGCCTTCCGCAAGCAAGACGGAGATCCAATGCCAGCCAGCCCAGACGACCGCAAGTACTCGAAAGAACACGAGTGGCTGAAGATCGATGGCGACAACGCTACGATCGGCATTACCGCCTACGCACAGGATCAGCTCGGTGACGTGGTCTACGTCGATCTCCCGCAGCCGGGCGCGACGATCACGCAGTTCGAGAAGATGGGCGAGATCGAGTCGGTGAAGGCCGTCTCCGATCTCTTCACGCCCGCGTCCGGCGAGGTGCTCGAAGCGAACGAGAAGGTCGTCGAGAAGCCGGAGCTGGTGAACAGCGATCCGCACGGCGACGGCTGGCTCGTTCGCATCAAGCTCACTGACCCCGGCGAAGCGGACAAGCTGATGTCCGCCGCCGACTACGACGCATTCATCGCCGCAAGTTAGCCGGAACGGAGCAGGATGCTTGACCACCGAAACCAGACCCGTTGAGGCGCAAACGCTCGTGACCGAACCCCACCCCTACATCCCGCTCACGCCCGACGACCGCGCCGCAATGCTTGCGACGATCGGCGCTGCATCCAAGGACAATCTGTTCGACGACATCCCGCAGTCGTACCGCAATCCACGCATCGATACCCCCGACGCGCTCACCGAACTCGAGCTGCTCGACGAGATGCGCACGCTCGCGGCACAGAACCGCACCGCGGCCGACTACTCGTGCTTTCTCGGTGCGGGCGCATATCGCCACTTCCGCCCGTCGCTGATCGACCCGATCGTCATGCGAGGCGAGTTCCTCACCAGCTACACGCCGTATCAGCCGGAGGTGAGCCAGGGCACACTGCAGACGACCTTCGAGTTCCAGTCGCTGGTGTGCGAGCTGACCGGGATGGATGTCGCGAATGCCGGCATGTATGACGGCGCGTCCGCGCTCGCCGAAGCGTGCCTGATGGCCTGCGCCGTCACCGGCCGCCGCCGCGTAGCAATCTCCGAGCGAGTACATCCGAATTGGCTCGCCGTCGTGAAGGGCTACGCGCACGGCCGCGACATCGCCGTCGACGTCATGCCGCACCCCGATCCCGGCACGGCGTTCACCCTCAGCGAGGAGCACGCCTGCCTCGCTGTCGCGCAGCCCGACTTCTACGGACGCATGTCGGTCGATGCCGCGGCGTGGGGCGATGCCGCGCGCGCCGCCGGTGCGCTCTACGTCGTTGCCGCCGAGCCGATCAGTCTCGGCATGTACCGCGCGCCGTCCGACTACGGCGCCGATATCGTTGTCGCAGAAGGCCAGTCGCTCGGCGTGCCCGTCTCGTTCGGCGGCCCGTACGTCGGGCTCTTCGCGTGCCGCAACGACTACATCCGCCAGATGCCCGGCCGCATCGTCGGCCGCACCGTCGATCTCGAAGGCCGCACCGGCTACGTGCTCACGTTGCAGACGCGCGAGCAGCACATCCGCCGCGAGCGCGCCACCAGCAATATCTGCACCAGCCAGCAACTCATCGCGCTCGCCGCGTCGATATACCTCGCAACGCTAGGCCCGAAGGGCCTGCGCCGCGTCGCCGAGCTCTGCTACGAAAAGGCGCACTACGCCGCCGACCGCATCGACGAGCTGCCCGGCTTCCGAGTCGAACGCGACGAGGAGTTCTTCCACGAATTCGTCGTCCGCACACCAAAGCCGCCATCCGAGATCAACCGTGCGCTCATCGCCCGCAACATCATCGGCGGCCTCGACCTCAAAGACGCCATCCACAACCGAGTGCTGCTCTGCGTCACGGAACTCAACACCCGCGCCGAAATCGACGCACTAGTGGAGGCGCTCGCCGATGCCTAACCCCGTAGGGGCGGCCCTGTGTGGCCGCCCGCGTGCCGCCACCGAACGCTCACTTCAGCATCGTAGCGCGGGCTTTTCAGGCCGCGCGCTGCTCGGGCGGCCGTCAGTGCTCCGTCAGGCAGCGCGGAAGCGGGGAGACGCATGACCAACCTCCAACCTCCAATCTCCAACCTCCAACTCGAGCCGTCCCTCGACGCCCGCTCGCATCCCGGCCGCATCGGCGTCGCCATGCCGACATCCGACGTACCGGCCGCGTCCGCGCCGCCCGCCGAGCTGTTGCGCCGTGACCTGCGCCTCCCGGAACTCTCGCAGCTCGATGTCGTCCGCCACTTCACACGGCTCTCGCAGCTCAACTGGTCGATCGATACGCACATGTATCCGCTCGGCTCATGCACCATGAAGCTCAACCCGAAGGTGAATGACGCGATCGCCGCGATGCCGGGCTTCGCGCAGTCGCACCCGATGCAGCCAGCCGAGGACGCGCAGGGAGCGCTTGCCGTCATGTACCGCCTCCAGCGCACGCTCGCCGAGATCACCGGCATGGCGGAAACGTCGCTCGCGCCGCTAGCGGGCGCGCAGGGCGAACTCGCAGGCGTGCTCGTCATCAAGGCGTACCTGGAATCGATCGGCGAGAAGCGCACGACCATCCTCGTGCCCGACTCCGCGCACGGCACGAACCCCGCCACGGCGTCGATGGCCGGCTTCGATGTCGTCGCCGTCAAGCCGCAGCCGGACGGCGATATGGATCTCGAAGCGTTGCGCATCGCCCTCGAGGAGCACGGCCCCACCGTCGCCGCCTTGATGATCACGCTCCCCAGCACGCTCGGCCTCTTCGACCGCAACATCGTGCAGATCGCCGAGATGGTGCACGCGCACGGCGCGCAGGTGTACGGCGACGGCGCGAACCTCAACGCCATGGTCGGCCAGGTGAAGCCCGGCGATCTCGGCTTCGACGTCATGCACATCAACCTGCACAAGACCTTCAGCCAGCCCCACGGCGGCGGCGGCCCCGGCGCCGGCCCCATCGTCGTGAAGGATCACCTGATCCCGTTCCTACCATCACCCCACGTAGTCGCGAAACTCCAACCTCCAACCTCCAACGACCAACCGGCCTATACACTCGTCGATCCCCCGCACACGATCGGCCGCCTCGGCGCATTCCATGGAAACTTCGGCGTGCTCCTTCGCGCCTACGCCTACATCAGCAGCCTCGGCCCGGATGGCCTCCGTGCCATGAGCGAGGCGGCCGTGCTGAACGCCAACTACGTGCAGGCGCGTCTCCGCGGCGCGTACGATCTCGCGCACGACCGCACCTGCATGCACGAGGTGCTGTTCAGCGGCCGCAAGCAGAAAGCGCAGGGCGCGAAGACGCTCGACATCGCCAAGCGCATGATCGACTACGGCTACCACCCCCCGACCATCTACTTCCCGCTCGTCGTAGAAG
>JANNPX010000032.1:0-40103 GCA_031400455.1 Chloroflexota bacterium
GAAGCGGCGTTCGCCGATGCGAGCGTGGAGCTGGGTGATCGTGTGCGCACGCCCGCAGTCGGCGCGTCTCGCGATGGCGACGCGCACGCGGTGCTGATGCAGGACATCGGCGTGGAGCTACTGGCGCCGGGCGCGATCACCCAAGACCAACTGAACACAATCATCGAGGCGATGGCGGCACTGCACCGCTTGCCCGTCCCACGCAGAGTCCGATGGTGCGATCTCAAGCGGCGGTTGACGCTGCTGACGCCGGACACCGCGCGCATCGCTGAGGCGTACGGCGCGCCGGTCGCGCACGACATCATCGAAGGATGGGCGCGATTCGACGAACTTGCGTCGCCCGGGGCGCGGACAATCGTGCGTCAGCTGTTCGCCGATCCAGCGCCGCTGGTTCGCGCGCTCGAACGTACGCCAGGCGCGTTCTTGCACGGCGACCTCAAGTTCGACAATATCGGCATCGATCGCGAGCGCCGGATCTGGCTGATCGACTGGGCGATGACGCTGGTTGCGCCGCCAGCCGTCGAGTTGGGGTGGTTCATGGCGATCAATTCGCGCCGACTTCCGGGAACGGTGACTTTGGATGGTGCGATGGCGGGCTATGCCGATTCGGCGGACCTGGCCGGAGACTCACGCCGACGGCATGACGCGCTCACCGTGTTGTGCGGTTTGATGCTGCGCGGATGGCGGAAGGCGCTCGATGCGGCAGAAGGTGACGGTGCGGAGTTGGCGTGGTGGTGTGATCGCGCCGACGCGGCGCGGTGGCTGCTGGCATAGTGCGCTGGATCTCAGACGGGGAGCGTCAGTCGAGGCTGCTGCGTTCCGCGGCGTCGAGTTGCTAGCGGGCTTAGCCGAGCGCGTTTTGTAGGCCCCTCGAGAGGAACGTGAGGAGGAGGATCGCCACCAGCGGCGACAGGTCGATCATGCCGATGCGGGGCATGATGCGGCGGATGGGATCCATGATCGGCTCGGTGATGGCATCGAGAATCTGGATGATCGGGCTGCGGGGGTCCAGATTCAACCAACTCACGATCGCACGCGCGAAGATGGCAACGGTTAGTATCGTGAACAGGACGCAGACGATCTGTGAGGCAGCAGTCTCGCCGGTGCAGTTCCCGCCAAAGATCAACTACGCCCCCAGTTCTTTCGATCGCTCGTAGGCGGCTTCGACAGCATCGACGATTGCGGCGCGCACACCGGCATCCTCGAGTGCGAAGAGGCCTGCGGCCGTCGTGCCGGCCGGCGACGTGACCTCGTTGCGCAGTTGCGCGGCGTGCTTGCCGGTGACCTGTGCGTACTTCGCCGAGCCGAGGAACGTCTGTAGCACGAGCTTCTCCGCCACGTCGCGTCGGAAGCCGATGTGGACGCCAGCGTCAACGAACGCTTCGATGAGCAAGAACACAAACCCTGGACCGCTGCCGGACAGCGCCGTGGCCATATCGAGATATTTCTCGTCTTCGACGTACAGCTCCTGCCCGAGCGCCGCAAGAAGTACGGCGACACGTGCACGGTCGGAATCGTCGACCTCCGGGGTCGTACTCCACAAGCTTATGGCTTCGCCGATAGCCGCAAGGGTGTTCGGCATCACACGCACGATCGCGGAGTGGTTGAGCGCGCGCTGGATCTTCGCGATCGGCACACCGGCCATGATCGACACGATCGTTTGGCCGGGCTTGAGGCGACCTTTGAGTTGACCGCCGATGTTGGAGAATTCTTGCGGCTTCACGGCGAAGAGGACGACGTCGGCGCCATCGGCTGCCGCGCTGGCGTCAGACGTGGTGGGAACACCATGCGCCTTTCCGATGGCTAGGCGGCGGGCTTCGTTGATCTCGGCGACGGTGATGTCCGATGCGACGGCAACGCCGCGCGCGATGGCCGCAGTGAGTATTGCCTCGCCCATGAACCCGCAACCGATGAGCCCGATCTTCACGTTGCTCCCCTCGTCAGACCGCGCGCGCCCCGAATATGGCGCGGCCGACGCGTACGAGCGTCGACCCCTCCTCGACGGCGACTTCGAAGTCGTCCGTCATACCCATCGACAGATCGCGCAAGCCGACCGCATCGCGCAATTGGCGCAGCGTGCGGAAGACAGGCCGCACGTCCTCCGGATCATCGACGTGCGGGGCGACCGTCATCAGGCCCAACACATCGATGTTCGGCAACGTGCCCAGATGCTCCGCGAGCTTCGCAACGCCGTCCGGCGCCACTCCAAACTTCGACTCCTCACCGGCCACGTTCACTTCGATCAGTACGCGTACCGGTCGTTGGGCATGCGCACTGATCGCTTCAGCGAGACGCTCCGAGTCAACGCTGTGGAGTATATCAAAGCACTTCATCGCGGCCGGCACCTTGTTGCGTTGGAGATGCCCGACGAGGTGCCAGGACGGGGTCACGCCTCGTGCCCGCAGATCCGCGATCTTCGGCGCGGCCTCCTGCACGCGATTTTCGCCGAAGTCGACGAGGCCCGCGGTTACTGCAGCCGCGACGGCATCGGCGGCATGGGTCTTCGAGATACCAATCAACGTTATGTCGTCAGGCGATCGGCCCGCACGGTCGGAGGCCGCCGCGATCCGCGCACGCACGACCGCAAGATTCGCAGCGATCTCGTTCATGGCGTGAAGTCCCGTGCGCTCGCATCTATCGTCATCCGCGAAGTTCACTCAACGGACGTCACGATGGAGATGTGTGGCACCCCCGCTTCGTCCCATTCCGTGAATCTCTCGGGACCGAGTGCGATCAGCGCCGACCGCGCACCCTCGACGTCCGCCACGAGCGCCACTACGTCGACGCCAAGCGTCATGGGTGTGAACGCACCAAGCTTTGACGAAGCGGCGTCGAGCAACTTCACGATGCCGGGATATTCTCCTCGGCTGAAGTGGACGAACGCTGCCGCGAGCTGGATGATCGCCTGGAAGAAGTCCCGCTCCGGCAGCGGCGTCACCATCCAGAGGTCCTCGAGCGTCTCGTGGGACTCGAAATAGTAGCCGTCGTTGAACTCCTCGACCGCCTTACGGAACTCGCCGAGACGGGACTGGAGTTGCTCCGGCGTCAATAGCGGTGCGTTCTTGAACGGGGCTGACGCCATGCTGTACCTCGAGCGCGTTTGAGCGGAAGCGGCGCGTGTGCATAGTGTATCGGGAGATCAGCCCGCAGGCAGAGATAGAAGGAGCAGCGATGAAAGCCGTCCGCATCCACCAGCCAGGCAGCGCGGACAGTTACGTATACGAGGACGCGCCGGATCCCGAGGCGGGCCCGGGCGAAGTGCTCGTGCGCGTGAAGGCAGTGGCGCTCAACCACCTGGAGGCATGGGCCGCCAAAGCGCCTTCCACGGTGAAGTTCGACGCGCCGCGTATCCTCGGCGCCGATGTGGCGGGCGTGGTCGAGAGCGTTGGCGTGGGCGTGCGCTCGACGACCGCTGGCGCGGAGGTGATGCTCCATCCCGGCGTTAGTTGCGGCACGTGCGAGGCCTGCCTCGGCGGCGAGGACAACCTGTGCGCGCAGTACCGGCTAATCGGACAGGGGCGCGACGGAGGGATGGCGGAGTACGTCGTGGTACCCGCGGCCAACGTGTTCGCCAAGCCCGCCAATCTGTCGTTCGAAGAAGCAGCCTCGATACCGTTGGTCTTCACCACCGCGCTGCATATGATCCTGACCCGTGCGCACTTGCGGTACGGCGAGACCGTACTGGTGAACGCAGCCGGTAGCGGCGTCGGCGTAGCGGCCATTCAGGTGGCAAAGCTGCACGGCGCGCGTGTCATCGCCAGCGCCGGATCGGAAGCCAAGCTCGTGAAGGCACGCCAACTGGGCGCGGACGACGGCATCAACTACACAACGCACGATCTTGCGGAAGAGGCGCGCAAGCTCACCGGAGGGCGCGGGGTCGACATGGTCGTCGAGAACGTCGGCGCGGAGATAATGGAGAAGAGCATCAAGGCGCTCGCGCGCAACGGCCGCGTCGTCACGTGCGGCGCGACCGCCGGAAACAACGCGACGTTCAACGTGTCGCGCTTCTTTCTCTCGCAGCAGACGATCTACGGGTCGTTCATGGGAACGAAGGCGGAGATGCTGCGTTACGCCTCATGCTTCGAAGATGGCCGGCTGAAGGCGGTCGTCGATGAGGTGTTCCCGCTGCGCGATGCGGCGAAGGCCGTTGGCCGGATGTTGCAGCGCGAGCAGTTTGGAAAGATCGTGTTGGTGCCGTGATGGTTCGGAGAGATTGATGGCAGAGTACGCGAAACCGATCCCCTACCCCTCGCCCGAGACGCAGCCCTTCTGGGACGCGTGCAAGCGGCACGAGCTGTTGCTTCCCTACTGTCCAACGTGCGCGGACTTCTTCTTCTACCCACGGCAATTCTGCCCGCGCTGTTTCAGTTGGGAGATCGAGTGGCGGCGTTGCAGCGGCAAGGGCACGCTCTACACCTTCGCAATCCAGATGCGCCCGCAGACGATGGGGTTCACGCCGCCGTACGTCACCGCGATCGTCCAGCTCGAAGAGGGGCCGCGCCTGATGACGAATCTCGTCGGTGTGGAGCCGATGCCCGAGAACATCCGCTGTGACATGCCGGTCGAAGTTGTGTGGGAGGACGTAACGGATGACGTCACGCTTCCTATGTTCAAGCCCGCGGGCGTGTAGGCAGTCGGTGCTGGGCGCAGACGGACACCGGGTGCGTAGCTAGTCAGGAATTATCCATGTCGCTGAAGAACAAGGTCGCAATTGTCGGTGCGGACGAAACGGACGACATTGGCATCGTGCCGAACATGACGCCGATCATGATGCACGCGCAGGCAGCGCGAAACGCGCTGAGGGACGCCGGCATCGATAAGTCCGAGGTCGACGGCGTGTTTACCGCTGGCGCCGGCATGATGGCCAGCACGCAACTCTGCGAGTACCTGGGCATCATCCCCAGGTACACCGACTGCACGATGACGGGTGGTTCCTCGTTCGTGATTCACGTCGAGCACGCGGCCGCTGCGATCGCAGCGGGGCTGTGCAATGTTGCGCTGATCACCCACGGAGAGACCGGATTCTCCGGCCGCAACCGGCGCGGCCCGCGCGGCGGTGGGTTCGCCTTCGATACGACGATGCCGGCGACGCAATTCGAAGTGCCGTTCGGAGTGGGTGGGGCGCCCAGTACGTACTCGATGGCGGCCATGCGTCACATGCACGAGTACGGCACGACGAGCGAGCAGCTTGCGGAGGTCGCGGTCGCGACACGGAAGTGGGCGCAACTGAATCCGCGCGCTTTCATGCGCGATGACCTGACGATTGACGACGTGCTGGCTTCGCGCTGGGTGTCGTATCCGTTCCACATCTTCGATTGCTGTCTCGTCACCGATGCGGGTGGCGCAGTCGTGGTTGTCGGCGCGGATCGGGCGCGCGCGATGAAGAAGAAGCCCGTATGGGTACTGGGCTCCGGCGAAGCGAGCACGCATCAGTCACTGCTTGGCATGGACGACGTCACACGAACGCCGGCTCGATATTCCGGTAAGGCGGCGTTCGACATGGCCGGTGTCACGCACGCCGACATCGACGTGGTCGAGGTGTATGACTCGTTCACGTACACGGCGATGGTGACACTTGAAGAGTTGGGCTTCTGCGCGAAGGGCGAGGGTGGTCCGTTCGTCTCGAAACAGCGGACGGCTCCCGGCGGTGCCTTCCCGATGAACACGAATGGCGGCGGCCTTTCGTACACACATCCGGGGATGTACGGCATGTTCATCCTCATCGAAGCGGTGCGACAGCTGCGTGGCGAGTGCGGCGCGCGACAGGTGGCAGGCGCCAAGCTCGCGCTCGTGAACGCGACGGGCGGCATGCTGAGCGCGACGGGCACGCTGATCCTGGGCGGAGACTGACGCCGCATCGACTCAACCCCCGACTCTAGACCCCGAACGCGCGTTCGATATACTGCCTTCGTGCCCCCGTTTGCGAAGGAACGCCTGCTTGCTGATTGACCTCCATACCCACACGCGTCCGCTCTCGTGGGATTCGTATCTGTCGCCCGATGACCTCGTCGAGCGGTCCAAGACCGCCGGGCTGGACGGAATCTGCCTGAGCGAGCACGACTACCTCTGGGATCCGGCGGAAGTGTTGGCCCTGGGCAAGCGGCACGACTACCTCGTGCTGCCCGCGATAGAGATCAACACCGACGACGGGCACATCCTTGTGTACGGCATCGACAAGTATGTGTACGGCATGCACCGCTCGCACGAACTGGCGCGGCACGTCAACGAAGCGCACGGCGCGATGGTCGCGGCACACCCCTATCGGCGGCAGATGCCGTGGTATATGGAGAATGAGCGCGACTACCAGGAAGCGCTGGCACGCGCGGCGAAGAATCCGGCGTACGGACACTGCGTCGCACTCGAGAAGCTGAACGGCCGCGGCACCGTCAAGGAGAATCAGTTCTCGGCGGCGCTCTGCGAGTTCATGAAGATGCCCGGCACCGCGGGCACGGACTCCCACTCGCGAAGTGACATCGGACGCGTGGCGACGGAGTTCGAGCGCGACATCCGCGATGTCGAAGGCCTCATCACCGAACTGAAGGCCGGGCGCTTTGACGCGGTGGACCTCACCGGCAAGCCGCACCGCCTCGATCTAACGGCGCTGACCAGCGATCCCAGCGCGGCCGGCTAGGCATCCGGGGATGCGAGAGATCGCGCGCGGGATCTACACCATCGACGGCTTACGGATGGGACGCTGTTACCTCGTCGAGGGCCACGATGGCTTCGCACTGATCGACACGAGCAGCGACGGCGCTTCGGACGACATCATCGCCGGAATCGAGTCAATCGGGCGGAAGGTCGAAGATCTGCGCTTCATCGTCGCGACGCACTACCACTTCGACCACACGGGGAACGCCGGTGTGCTCGTTGAACGGAGCGGTGCGCAGCTGTGCGTCCACGAGGATGATGTGCCGTATGTCGAAGGCCGCACCCCGTGGCTTCCGAGCAAGACGGCGATCGGGCCCCTACTCGACAAGTTCGCGCCGGCACCGTTCGCGCTGCACGTCGATCGCGTGCTACGCGACGGCGAGATGCTGCCATTCGCCGCCGGGCTGCAGGTGATACACGCTCCGGGACACACGCCGGGGCACATAGCGCTGTACGCGAAGGAGCACCGCACCCTGTTCACCGGCGACTCACTAATGAATGTGGCCGGGTTGCACCTGCCGGTGTCGACGTCGAGTCACGACATGGATCAGGCGCGACGCTCTGTACGGCGACTTGTGGAGTTCGACTTTGATATCGCGCTGCCCGGGCATGGTGTGCCGATTCTCGGACGCGCGAATGAGAAGATCGGAGAATGGGCGAGGATGTGGTTGTGAGGCGGGTGTCGGAGTTAGGACAAAGCAACGCTCGCCAGAGCTGAGACGGCTTCGTCGCGGAACTGATCCACGCTGTCAGCGTTGGAGTAGATGCCCACGATCATGGCCTCGGGCCACACCTTACCAAAGATGCACCACGACGTTTGAGCCGACTCGTTTAGGCTCACGAAGTTCGCCCACGCGTCACCGTTGTCGCCGTCCACGATCGAGACATCTTCCCAACTGACTAGTTGTTGCTGCGAGATTCCGGCGGCAAACGTAAGGACTAGTCCCCGAGACTCCAACGCCTCAATCGGCCCCGACGCATCCCGCGGGAACCACCGGACTTGAACAGCGCCGCTCCCGCTGCCAGGACGAACGACTAACAAGTCGCCGTCTCGGTGCGCCGACCACCCAGATGGGATGCTCAGCGCGAACGGAAGATTCATCCAAGTCTTCTTCTGCCGAAACCAGTTCCTCATCGGACAGCCTCGCCCGCCGTGGCCACCATTCTAGAGCGCTAGATCTACCGCTCCAGAATGTGGATCGCCATGGCGGCGGCTTCGCCGCGCATCATACCGCCACCGTTTTGTGTCATGCCGATCTTCGCGTTGCCGCCCTTTACCTGACGCTCGCCGGCATCACCGCGGAGCTGCCAGAAGATCTCGGTGAGCTGCGCGCAGCCCGTCGCCCCGATGGGGTGACCTTTCGATAGCAGGCCACCGCTCGGGTTCACCGGGATCTTGCCGGTGAGCGCGGTGACTCCGTCCTCGATGAGGCGCCCTCCCTCGCCGACCTTGCAGAGCCCCAGTTCTTCGTACTCCATCAACTCCGCCGGTGCAGATGCGTCGTGCAGCTCAATGACGTCGATGTCTTCGGGGCCGACGCTGGCGGCAGCGTACGCCTTATTCACCATGCGCGTCGTGACGCCGGCTTCGCCTGGTGCGCGATCCTTTCCGGATCCGAGGATTGACGCCGTGACCCAGATGGGTTTCGTTGTGAGCTGGCGCGCCTTCTCCTCGGAGCAGAGGATGAGCGCGGCAGCGCCGTCGCCGATCGGAGAGCACATCAAGCGCGTGAGGGGCTCGGCCACCATAGGCGCGTTGAGGATGTCCTCGACCGAGTAGACCTCGCGATACTGCGCGTACGGGTTGAGCGACGCATTCTGGTGGCTCTTGACTGCGACTTTCGCGAACTGCACCGCAGTCGTGCCGTAGCGCTTCATGTGCTCGCGCGCGCCGGCGGCGTAGAAGTCCATGAACAGCGAGCGCTTCTCGCCAGCGCCCTCGCCGCCATCACCCGCGCTCTCGCCCTCCTTGCGGCCGCGCTCGGCGGTCGCCTTCTTGAGTTGCGAGAACGCGGTCATGTCGACGGCCGAGCCTATCGCCTGGAACGAGCGCCGCTTGTCTTCGTGGTAGAGCTTCTCCACGCCGAGTGCGAGGACGCAGTCGTACATGCCGGAGGCGACGTACATCCACGCGAGATGAAATGCCGTGGAGGAGCTGGCACAGGCGTTCTCGGTGTTGATCATCGGGATGTCGCCGAAGCCCATCTCGCGCAGGATGACTTGAGCGCGGATCATCTCCTGTCCGGTGATGAGGCCCGCCGTGGCGTTGCCAACCATCGCCGCTTCGATTTGCGGTATGCCGACGCCGGCTTCTTTCATTGCCGCTTCGACGGCCTCGCGGCCAAGATCCTTGAGCGTCTTGTCCTGGTGCTTGCCGAACCGGGTCATGCCCGCACCGACGACGGCTACCTTACGCATGCGATTCTCCCTTTCCGTATTCGGGGCCGCCCGGCTCGAGCGGTACTGACATCTTACGATCGGAGCGTCGAACCTGCCACTATCGCTTCGCCCAGAGTGGAGCGGACGCTGTTCAGGCACCCAGTACCATCTAGTCAGCCGATCAGCCGCCGTCTATCCGAGGAGCCAGTTCCTATGCCAGAATCGCACCTTGTCGATATCAGCCATACCATCGAACACGAGATGATCACGTACGCCGGCATCCCGGGCCCGATCATCTGCGACTATCTGAGCCGGGAAGACTCGCGAAGCCGGTACGCGCCGGGGACAGAGTTCCAAATCGGCAGGATGGAGTTAGTCGCGAACACCGGCACCTACGTGGATAGCCCATTTCACAGGTATCCGAGCGGCAACGACCTGAGCGAACTCCCGCTGACGTCGCTTGCGAACCTTGAATGCCTGGTTGCGTCAATCCCTGACACGAACGGGCGCGCTATCGATCGTCTTCCATTCTCCGAAGTCGAGGTTCGCGGTCGAGCGGTGCTGGTGCACACCGCGTGGGATCGCCATTGGCGCACTGAGCAGTACTTCAGCGAGCACCCGTACTTAACCGCGAACTTGGCGGGCTGGCTGGCGGAGGCTGGCGCCGCCCTTGTCGGCATCGACTCATACAACATCGACAGCACGGAAACGGGCGAGCGTCCGGTGCACAGCACGCTGCTCAACCACAACATCCCGATCGCGGAGCACCTGTGTCGACTCGAGCACGTACCGCCCCGCGGAGGACGCTTCTTCGCCGTGCCGCCGAAGATCAAAGGCTTCGGTACCTTCCCGGTGCGCGCATTCGTCATGCACTGAGCTCGCAGCCGCAGTGCGGGAACCGTCTGGCATCGAAGCACCGTGGACAAAGCGAGAACCCCGGGTGTATCCCGGGGTTCTCGTCGTTTCTTCGCAGAGGTCGGCGGGTGTTGGCCGCCCGCGCTCGCTCTGGCCGCTGGTTGGTGCCTAGAGTCGCTCGATGATCGTCGCCGTACCGATGCCGCCGCCGCAGCACATCACTTCGTGCCCGTAGCGGCCGCCGGTGCGCTCGAGCTCGAACAGCAGCGACGTCATCAGGCGAGCGCCGGTGCAACCAAGCGGGTGGCCCAAGGCGATAGCACCGCCGTTGACGTTGGTCTTCGCAAGGTCGAAGCCCAGTTCCTTGTTCCATGCGAGGACGACGGCGGCGAACGCCTCGTTGATCTCGACGCGGTCGATGTCCTCGAGCTTGAGGCCAGCCTTCTTCAGGACCGCCGGCGTCGCGGTGATTGGGCCAGTCAGCATCAAGTGCGGGTCGGAGCCGACGACGGCCTGCGCCACAATACGAGCGCGCGGCTTGAGACCGAGTTCCTTCGCCTTCTCGGCCGACATCATCAGGATGGCCGAAGCGCCGTCCGTAATCTGGCTCGAGTTGCCCGCGTGGTGCAGGCCGTTCTCCCCGAACGAAGGCGTCAGCGTACCGAGCTTCTCGACAGTGCTCTCGCGGATACCTTCATCGACTTTGAACATGCCCTTGACCCCTTCGTGCTCAACTTCGATGGGGAGGATTTCCTTCTCGAACTTGCCGGCATCGCTGGCGGCCTTCGCGCGCCGCTGGCTCTCCGCCGCGAACGTGTCGAGGTCAAGACGCGTGATGCCGTACTTGCGGGCGATGTTGTCGGCGGCGACGCCCTGTGACGTGAGGTCGTAGGTCTCGGTCATGTGCTTGGTAAACGGGAAGCCCGCGACCTTGAAATTCGATCCCATCGGGACACGCGACATGCCCTCCACGCCGCCACCGATGGCGATATCGACGACGCCGGCCGCGATAAGGTTCGCGGCGAAGTGGATCGCCTGCTGCGCCGAGCCGCACTGACGGTCGACCGTGGTGCCGGGCACTTCGATCGGGAAGCCGGCTTCGAGTACGACGTTGCGTCCGATGTTCGCGGCCTGCTCGCCGACCTGCGAGACGTTGCCGAACACCACGTCGCCGACCAGTGCCGGATCGAGGTGGGCGCGATCAACGACCTCACGCAGCACCTTGGCGCCGAGGGTCACAGGGTGCGTGCCCGAAAGCATGCCGTTGCGACGGCCCATGGCAGTCCGTACCGCTTCTACGATGACTACTTCTGTCGCCAAGACGACCTCCTGTTTGGTGAATGAATGAGAAGATTGCATGTCATTGTAACCCCGGCTGCGTATTTCGACTACCCCCTGACCGGAATTGTGCGGAAATCGAAGCCGGCAACCTGGGCTGTCACGGCGCTTGTCGTAGACGGGGCGCGGGATTACCTTGCCAGCATGAAGGATGCCGACCAGAACCCAGCCACCGTTCCCGCGCCCATCGACCCGATGGCCTACTATTTCCAGGATCTGCTCCTGCTCAACAAGGGCGCGGTGCGGCTCTATCTCATCCGTCACGGCCAGTCCGCGTCGAACGTCGCGCGACAGGAGGGACGGCTCGCGGAGTACGATCCGCCGCTGACGCCCGTGGGCCTCGAGCAGGCGCGCCGACTGGGTGAGCGCATGGCGACGTACGGTGTCGACATCATCTACTCGAGCCCGCTGCAGCGCGCGTACAACACCGGCATGGCTATCGCGCGGATTACTGGCCACGAGATCGTCGTGGTGGACGACCTCCAGGAGATCAACGAGCCGTTGAAAGAGGGCGCCGGCGTACCGGATCCCAACGAGCCGCTGCCCGAAGGCATGACGCATCGCGAGATCAAAGCGAAGTTCGAGGCCGACCCGATCTGGGACAACCTCCCGGGCAGTGAGTCGAGCGCGCATTTCCGGGAGCGCATCGTGCGGTCGATCGACCAGATCGTTGCAGACAACCCGGGGAAGAAGGTGGCCATCACGTGCCACGGCGGCGTCATCCAGTCGTACGTCGCGCACGTGCTGGGATTACGTAGCGACTTCCCGTTCTACTGCTTCAACGCGTCGATTACATCGATACGCGCACAGAACGAACGCCGCGCATTGTGGCGGCTGAATGACCTCGGGCACCTCGACGGGATGTCGATGACGTGACGACGTCACGCAGGCGGCTGATCCCCGCCGCTCCCTGATGCCGGAGATCGCGTCCGCCAAGCTCAGCATCCGACCCGAACTGTTACCCAGCGGCTCGTCGTCGCGTGTCATAGACATCGGCTGTGGTGACGGGCGCCACATCGTCGAAGCGGCGCTGCGCGGATGCTTCTCCGTCGCCCTCGACTATGATGCGGTCGAACTACGGCGCGCACGTGTGCGGATCGGAGTGGAGCGCGTCGATCTCGTCGTCGGAGATGCTACGCGGCTGCCGTTCCGGGATGGCGTGTTTGACGCCATGATCTGTACGGAGACGCTGGAGCATCTGCCCGACGACGTCGGCGCCATCCACGAGATTGCGCGTCTGCTCCGGCCGGGCGGCACACTGTTCGGCGCCGTGCCCTCGCACTTTACTGAGCTGGTGTTCTGGCGGCTGTCCCACGCGTATTGGCATACGCCCGGAGGACACGTGCGCATCTACCGTCCGCGGCAACTCGCGCAGCAGCTGGCGAATGCGGGCTTACTCGTCACGGGCGCACGTTATGTGCATTTCGTCGATTCGCTCGTCTGGCTTCGGTTCTGCGTCGCCGACTTCTTGCGACCCAGGCGACCCGCCAGCGACTTCGAGGCGGCGGTCATGCTCGCCGTCGCCGCGGAGGTGAAGGTGCCAGTGTGGCGTGCACGGCTGCGGCTGGCGCTCGGTGGATCGCGGTTCATCCGCGCGCTCGATACCGCTGGCGCGCTCGTCTGGCCGAAGAGCCTCACGTTCATTGCCACGAAGACGAAGCGTTAGCTGGCGATTCAGGCGGCGCATCCTGCTGGAAGATTCGGGCGATCCCGTGATCTGCAGGCATGCGCCGACTGCTACCATGGATCGATGCCCGCACTCATGGACAACCGTAAGGCACTGACGTGACCGATTCCGGACGGCTCTCCGAAGCCTTCTTCACCGACCGCTATGCCGTCGACAACAGCATCGCCGCCGACCTGCTCGGTGTGGCGATGAGCCGTGGCGGCGAGCACGCCGAGTTGTTCTTCGAGCATCGCGAAGGCTCCAACATCACCTTCGAGCAGCAAGCGGTGAAGTCCGCGAGCCGGAGCACGTCGCAAGGCGTCGGCATCCGCGTCATTCAGGGCGATGCGATCGGTTATGCCTACACAGAAGATCTCGATCGCAGTGCGATGCGCCGCGCGGCGGACACCGCAGCACGCATCGCCTCGCGCGGCGACAAGGCGCCACCGGTCGACGTTCTGCACTACGAATCGGCGGACTACTATCGCCCAGACGCGAGCACCGTTTCTGTCGCGCCGGCCGAGAAAGTCGAACTCATCCGGCGCGCCGACGTGGCGGCGCGGGCCTACGATCCGAGCATCGCACGGGTCGACGTGAACTTCATCGACGAAATGAAGCGCGTGATGATCGTGACCAGCGACGGCCGGATCGCGGGGGACATCCAACCGCTCGTGCGGTTCAACGTCTCGACGCTGTCCGAGCGCGAGCAGAGCCGCCAGACGGCGCGCTGGGGCGGCGGCGGGCGGATGGGAATGGCGTATTTCGAGACGCACACGCCGGAGATGCTGGCGATCGAATCGGCACGCCAGGCGGTTCTGCTGCAGTCCGCCATCGAAGCGCCAGCAGGTACGTTCCCGGTTGTGCTCGCATCGGGCGACAGCGGCATTCTGCTGCACGAGGCCGTGGGCCACGGACTCGAAGCCGACTTCAACCGCAAGAAGACGAGCAACTACACCGACCAGATCGGCAACGTCGTCGCGTCTCAGCTCTGCACCGTGGTCGATGACGGCACGATCCAGGATAGCCGCGGTTCGATCAACATCGACGACGAGGGCAACACGCCGGGCTATAATGTGCTGATCGAAGATGGCGTACTGCGTGGATACATCCAAGATCGGATGAGCACGAAGCACTTCGGCGTGCAACCTACGGGCAACGGACGCCGTCAGTCGTTCCGGCATTATCCGATGCCGCGGATGACGAATACGTACATGCTGGCAGGACAGACCAGTCCGGAAGATATCATCCGTTCGGTCGACCGTGGCATCTACTGCGTTTCGTTCAGCGGCGGGCAGGTCGATATCACGAACGGCGATTTCGTATTCAGCGTCACCGAGGGCTACATGATCGAGGGCGGCAAGGTCACCGCGCCGATCCGGAACGTGAACCTGATCGGCAACGGGCCCGACGTGCTGCGGAAGGTGACCGCCGTCGGCAGCGACTTTGCGCTCAGCGACGGGCGCTGGACGTGCGGGAAGGACGGGCAATCGGTGCCCGTGGGCGTCGGCATTCCGACGGTGCTGATCAGCGGCATGACCGTTGGCGGCACGGCGATGGGTTAGGCACGCGCGGCACGGCTGCTACGCGTGAGCAGAAAGGGATTCCTCATGAAGAAGCTACTGGTACTGATCGCCATCGTAGGACTCGCGGCATTTGCGTTCTCGAAACTCAACGGCTCGAACGACGAGCACGAGTTCGGCGCGTAGACTCTCACAAACCGCGGCATCACTCTCGTCGCGAACACTCACATCCCGCGATCGCTCATGGCGCTCGTGGTAGTTCCGTGCGGGGGCGATTCGCGTTATATGCAGAATGACCGGGGCAGATGAAGGAAGACCTGCGTTCCATCGCCAGCGACATCGTCGCCAAAGCGCGCGCCCTCGGCGCGGACGAGGCCGATGCGTACCTGCGCAGCGGCGTCGAATCGACGGTCAGTATCCGCAAGCAGGAGATGGAGAAGCTGATCGAGGCGGGCTCGCAGTCCGTCTCCATTCGCATCATCAAAGACAAGCGCACGGCGGTCTGCAACACATCCGATCTGACGCCGAAGGCGCTCGACGAGATGGTGCGCACGGCGGTCGAACTGGCGAAGATCAGCGAGCCGGATGAGTTTGCCGGCCTGCCGGCGAAGGAAGACCTCGCGACCGACATGGGCGGCGCCCTGATGCTCTACGACGAGCGCATCGAATCGCTGACGGTCGAGGAGATGAAGGACATCGTCCTTCGGGCTGAGCAAGCAGCGTTCGACGCCGACAAGCGCGTCACCAACTCGGAGGGTGCGGAGTTCGGCGCTGAGCGCGGCATGGTTGTGTTGGCGAACAGCCTCGGCTTCTGCGGCAGCTTCCCATACACGGCGGCGAGTTTCTCGGTGTCCGTCCTGGCTGACGAGCCAAGCGGCAAGAAACACAACGACTACTGGTACAGCGCCAGCAACATCTTTCATCGCCTCGACGCGGCCGAGGAGGTCGGACGGCGTGCGGCGGCGCGCGTCGTGCGCAAGATCGGCGGCCGCAAGATCGAGACGCGCGAGGTGCCCGTGGTCTGGGAGCCGACGATGACCGGCGCGTTGATGGGCATCATCGCGGGCGCGGCGAGCGGTGAATCGCTGTACAAGCGCTCCACGTTTCTCACGGACTTCGAGGGCGCGCCGATCGCATCGCCTCTGGTGCGCATCATCGACGACGCGACGCTGCCCGGCCAACTCGGCTCCCGTCCGTTCGACGGCGAGGGGGTGCGCAAACGACGCAACGAGCTCGTCGATGGCGGCATCTTCAAACAGTTCCTCTTCGACAGCTACTACGCTCGCCGGACGAGTCGACGTACGACGGGCAGCGCGTCGCGCATGGGCGATCAGATTGGTATCGGCACGGGCAATCTGATCTGGGAAGCCGGGTCATCGGATCCGGCGGAACTGGTAGCGTCGATTGCGGACGGGCTATACCTCACGGATCTGATGGGGTTCGGAGTAAACCAGACGACCGGCGACTTCTCGCGAGGCGCGGCGGGGCTCTGGATCGAGAACGGCCAGCTTGCCTATCCGGTGGCCGAGATCAACGTGTCCGGCAACCTCAAGAACATGCTGAAGAACATCGACGCCGTCGGCAATGACCTCGAATGGCGGGCCGGCACCGCCTCGCCGACGATACGCATGTCCCGGCTGACCGTCAGCGGCCTCTGAGGGTGTTCGCCCTCTGTTCTCAGGGTTTCCCCTGCCGAAACTAGATGCGGACATGCCGCCGCGTTCTTGTTCTCGCCGCGTGGGCGGGAGACGCGCGCTCCCGCACTATGGCGAGACGATTTCACTTCGCTGACGCGTTCTGGTTCCGAGTTCCGCTCCGGACGCTCGTGCTGGCGGTCGCCGTCTTCGCGCTAGTGTCGCTCTACCCGGCGCTTGCTGGCGGGACTCGTGAAGAGCACGAACGCGCGCTGTTCGGACTCACGGTGCTCGCCGGGTTCATGATCGCCGCCGCCGTCTTCGCGGTCGCCATCAACGACAGCCATGTCGAGATCGATGACGAGTATCTCCATGTGCGGTTCGAGGCGTTCTTCGCAGCCTCCATCCGGCTGGCCGACATCATCGCCGTCCGGGTGATCGAGCCGAAGCCCGGGTGGCGGTACCGCTTCGGGTTGTCGACCAACCTCGAGGACCGCATCGCCTGCAGCCATGGGGGCCAATTCGTCGAGATCGAGCTTGCGGAGCCGCATTTAATCCGATTGTGGCCACGAAGCCTCCCGGTGACGCGGCTGTGGCTCGCCGTGCGGGAGCATGATGCGTTCCTCGAGGAGCTACACCGGGCAACCGTAAGCCGCGCTGAACCTCGCGAACTCGCGGCATAGGTGCGCGCGACCCCTGATATCATGGGCGTGAAGGTACATCATGCTCCATCGTGGGAAGCCACGCCCCCTCTCGCGCGCCACCACTATTGCGTTCGGCACCGCGCTCGCCGCGCTGCTGCTGATCGCCCTCTTCCCGATCTTCCCGCGCCAGTTCAACATCCACGTAGGCGATGTCGCTTCCCGCACAGTCAAATCACCGCGCACCGTGTCGTTCGAAAGCAGCTTCCTGACGCGGCAACGGCAGGATGAAGCGGAGAACGCCGTCCGCCCATCGTTGGTCTTCGACGCCAGCGTGCGGACGACGCGCATCGCGCAGTACGACAAGGCGCTCGAGCAAGCGACGCAGATCCTGACACAGAGCACCGATCTCGCCCGCAAGCGCGACGCGCTCGCCGCCCTCCAGATCTCACCTCGAAGCGTCGACACCGGTGCCGAGCTTACGGCGGATCGCTGGCAGTCGGTGGTGGCCGAGGGTCGTCGCGTCCTCACGCAGGAACTGAGCGTGTCGCTCGACGACGCGAGCGTTGGCGCCGCCAAGGACAATGTCGACTCGTCGATCACGCCCGACTTCAACTCGGACGAAGCACTGCTCACCGCCGAACTCGTGCGCCCGCTTATTGTGTCGACGCTCCGCGAGGATTCGGCAAAGACGGAGCAGGCCCGGCTCTCTGCACGCGCGACGGTCGCGCCGGAGCGCATCAACATCGAGCGAGGAGATGCCATCCTGTCGGCAGGCTCCCCGGTCGACCAGGTGGCGATCGAAAAACTGAACGCCGCGAAACTCGTCTCGAAGCGGGTTGAGTGGCGAAATGTGATGGCTGCCGCGATCCTGTCCATTGTCGCTGCGGGCGCCGTCGCGGGCTATCTCTTCGTGCTGCAACCGCGCGGGATCACGTCCGAGCGCCATCTGATCGCGCTCGCGCTGATCACCGCGACGCCTCTGCTCGTCGCCAAGTTCTATCTCCCACTCGTGCTGCCCGACGAACATCGCTACTTCCTGCCGTACATCCTGCCAGTCGCGGCCGCACCAATTCTGATTGCGGCCCTCCTAGAGACGGACGTAGCGGTCGTCGTCGCCGGCGTGATTGGCGTGCTCGTTGCCTTCGTCAGCGCGTTCCTGCCGGATGTGTCGCTCGTGGCGTCGATCGGCGTGCTGGATACGTTCCGGTTGCTGCTCGTCTACGCACTGGGCCCGGTCGTCGGCGTGTACCTCGTACATCGAGCCGACCGGCTGAACCGCTACCTGACGGCGGGGTTCGCCGTCGCCAGTGCGTCGTACGTCATGCTTCTCGCAACCTGGTTCATCGACACCGACCGCCAGCTGGCGGACCTGGGCTGGATGGCGTTCGCGGCGGGGCTCGGTGGCGTGACGTCGGGCGTGATCGCAGCGGGGGCGTTCGTTACGGTCGGGGTGCTCTTCGGCATCACGACCCGTGTGCAGCTGATGGAGCTGTCGCAACTCAACGCGCCACTGTTGCGGCGGCTTCAAGACGAAGCGCCCGGCACGTTCCATCACAGCATCATCGTCGGCAACCTCGCCGAGCGCGCAGCCGACCTCGTGGGCGCGGATGCACTGCTTACGCGCGTCGGCTGCTACTACCATGACATCGGAAAAGTGCTGCAACCGGGAATGTACATCGAGAACCAACTGGGCGGCGAGACGCCACACGAAACCATGTCACCGGTCGACAGCGCGAGGGTGATCCGCCAGCACGTCACGGGTGGCGTGGAGTTGGCGCGGCACGAGCGGCTGCCGGCGCGCGTGCAGGCGTTCATCCCGGAGCACCACGGCACGCGCCTGGTGGCGTATTTTTACCGGAAGGCGGCCGAGGACGATCCAAACGTCGACCCCGCGCTCTTTACGTACGAGGGACCGCGACCGCAGTCGAAGGAGACGGCGATTGTCATGCTCGCCGACTCGACTGAGGCGATGGTGCGCAGCAGTCCTGACCGAACGCAAGAGCGCATCGATGGACTTGTCGAGGAGGTGATCGCCGAGCGCATGGCGGAAGGACAGCTCGACGACAGCGACCTGACGCTGCGCGATCTGCGAACGATCGCTGAGTCGTTCAAGGCGACGATGCGCGCCGTCTATCATCCGCGGGTGCAGTATCCGGAGCCAACTGCGCTCGAGGTGAAGCGCCGCCTGCTGCGCATGCCGCTGCGCGCATCCGCTGACGAGCGTCGCACAGTGGAGCCGCCGCGTCGACGTCGCAAGTACGAGCGGTAGAAGCAGAATCGGGGCCGCGTTCCGCGGCCCCGATGGTGATTCCGTCTATCTCGTCGTGATCTAGATGTCGTCCGGAAGCCGGACTTCGAGGACGCCGCCGCATTCTGCGCAGACGACCACATCGACCGAGTTCCGGGCGGAACAGGCGAAACAGCGCTGCGGCGCCGGGTCGAATTCAAGTCCGGCATTCCCGACGAACTGGCGGATCATCGGGTGCGTCTCGTCCAGCTCGCTGATTGTGACTTCTCGTACGTCTGTGACGGTTTTGTAGCGGCGCATCAGGCCGTTCTTGATCATGTATGAGATGGCGTTTGACTTGTCAGGATCGTTTCCGGGCACGCCGTTGCGGCTGTCGCGCGCCCATTGATCGATCAGTTTGATTGTCCAGAAGCCCGTGGGCGGCACCTGCCGCTTCATCATGATGGCGATCGCTTCGACGGAGCCAAGCAGACCATCAGTGGCGGCGCCGTGGTCGGCTTCGAGATGGTCGGATTCCCCAGCCGCAGCGACCAGGTCGGCGCTGATCGTGCCGGGCACGCCGCAGATGATGACGCGTTTTTCGAATCGATTCTTTATCCATGTAATGACGCGGATGTAATCGGAGTCGCCTGTCATCAGCACGTAGGTGCTCACCTGCGGGCGATCCAGCGCGGTCTCCATGATGTCCATCAGCATGTGCAGGTCTGCGCTGCTCTTGAGACGCTCGTGGCCATCGCGGACGAAGCGGCGGACAGGGATGTCACGCGCGGCGATGCCCGCGACATCAAGGCCGCGGCGCACCCACTGCGGGTGCTCGTTGAAGTCGGCGTAGGCCATGGCGACGGACACGCGGCCGTGTTTCCTTGCTTTCTCGATGAACTGCGCTACGTTCGGCTCAATCTGGTAGACGTTCAGGAAGCTATATCGAATGTTTTCCAGGTCAATGAATAGTCCTACTTCTCCTGTGCCTGCGCCTTGCATCTCCCCTCCTTTCCAACGCAGGAATCACCGATCGCATCGTACCACGGTCAGCTTCGCGCGCCGGCCGTTGAACCATCACCAGCGCGTGAGCGTACTAACCTCGACAGAGACGGCGCTCGGCGCAGTGGCGGCGCCGGTCTTGTTACACTGAACGTGACGCCGGGATGACCGGCCGACAGAGAGAGGAAGCAAGAAGAGATGGGCGCAACAGCCAAAACGCTGCTGCTGATGGGCGTGCTGACCGGGATCCTGGCCGGCTTGGGCTATTTGTTCCTGGGCGGGTGGCCGGGCGTGATCATCTTCCTGGTGATCGCCGGGGCTTTCAACATCTTCGCGTACTGGAAGTCAGATTCGCTGGCGCTGCGCATGGCTGGCGCTCGAGAAGTGTCGCCGGAACAGGCGCCGCGCCTGCATCGCATCGTCGACGAAGTGACGGCGATGACCTCACTGCCCAAGCCGAAGGTTTACGTGGTCGAGAACCCCTCGCCGAACGCCTTCGCCACGGGCCGCAATCCCAAGCACGCAGTCGTTGCCGCGACGACCGGCATCATGAACCTGCTGGACGACCGTGAACTGAAGGGCGTGATCGCTCACGAACTTGGGCACGTCGGCAACCGCGATATCCTGATCGGCGCCATCGTCGCCGTCTTCGCTGGCGCGATCGGCATGATCGCACAGGTGCTGGGATTCCGCATGATGTTCGGGGGCTTCGGCAACCGCGACGACGACAACGGTAACCCGCTGCTCATGCTCGTTGCCATCATCCTGCTGCCGATTGCCGCAACGATGGTACAGCTCGCAATCTCTCGCACACGGGAGTACGAGGCGGACCGCACGGGCGCGAGGACGACGCACGACCCGGACGCACTTGCCGATGCGCTCGGGAAGCTCGAGCAAGGGGCCGCGCAGCGTCCGATGCAGGTGAATCCGGCAACAGCGCACATGTACATCGTCAACCCGCTGGCCGCACTCAAGGGTGCGCAATTCTCGAAGATGTTCGCTACGCACCCACCGATTGAGGAGCGCATCGCGCGGCTGCGCCAGATGGCGCGCACGGGCGTGTAGTTCCGCCACCCAGATCGAAACGTAAGAAGGCCTCGTCGCTCGACGAGGCCTTCTGGCTCCCGCCGAGCCGGGGAGTGCTTACGCCAGTGCTGGCACGGCCGCGATGCGCCGCAAGCCTTCGTCGACGCGATCGTCGGGCAGCGTGAGCGAAAGACGCACGTAGCCCTCGCCGTACTCGCCGTAGCCGTTGCCGGGCGTCACGATGACGGCGGCCCGATCGAGGAGGCGTTCGGCGAACCCGGCTGACGTCATGCCGGCGGGAACTCTCGCCCAGACGTACAGGCTGGCCTTAGGCGGCGTCACCTGCAGGCCGAGCTTGCGGAGGGCATCGACGACCTTATCGCGACGGCGCTGGTACGTGGCGTTGTGGCTCGCAATGTCGGCCTGCGGCCCGTCGAGTGCAGCGATCGCCATGCGCTGGATCGCCTGCGGCACGCCGGAGTCGAGGTTCGATTTTACGCGCATCAGCGCATCGATAATCCGCGGGTTACCGACCGCCATGCCGATGCGCCAGCCGGTCATGTTGTAGCTCTTCGACAGCGAGTGGAACTCGATGCCGACGTCCATCGCGCCCTTCGCCTGCATGAAGCTCACCGGCACGTACTCGTCGTACGAAACCTCGCTGTACGGGCCGTCGTGGCAGATTGCGATGTCGTATTTCTTCGCAAAGGCGACTGCTCGTTCGAAGAAGTCGAGGTCCGCAACCGCGCCGGTCGGGTTGTTCGGATAGTTGAGCCAGAGCACCTTCGCGCGGTTCGCGACGTCAGCCGGGACGGCATCGAGGTCGGGCAGGAAGCCGCGGTCTTCGGTCAGCGGCAGCTTGTAGGTCTCACCCCCTGCGAACATCGTGCCGATCTCGTACACCGGGTACGCGGGGTCGGGTACGAGCGCCACGTCGCCCGGATCGACAAAGCAGAGCGCGACGTGACCGATGCCCTCCTTCGACCCGATGAGCGACAGCACCTCTTTCGCAGGATCGAGCCGGACCCCGAAGCGACCTTCGTACCACCGCGCAACGGACTCGCGGAAGTCCGGCAGACCCTCGGTCTCCGGGTAGCGGTGGTTCGCCGGCTCGCGCGCGGCCTCGCACAGCGCATCGATGATGTGCGGCGGTGTCGGCAGGTCGGGGTCGCCGATGCCGAAGGAGATGACGTCGATACCCTCAGCCTTCTTCGCGGCCACCTTCTTGCTGATCTGCGCGAAGAGGTACGGCGGTAGCTTCTCGATACGGTCGGCGAATTTCATACGGATCCTCGCTGCTGACTATGGATACGGAAGTTTAGACGCGTTCATCGCCGAGGGCACGGAGGTCGGAGTCGGAGGTTGGCGACGAAGGAACGCCGGTCGAGCTACAAGCGCCAGGCGCGGAGGCCGTCTTGCGGGGCCGTGACATACATCACGGCCGGAAGGCCAGTCCGCTCGCAGTACGGGGCGATGACATCGCGGCTGAAGGCGTCGACGGCGTCGGTGCGGACGAGGTTGACAGTACAGCCGCCGCAGCCGGCGCCGGTTAGTCGGGCGCCCAGCACGTATTCTTGAGCGGTGGCGAGGCCGACGAGGAGATCGAGTTCGGTCGAACTGACCTCGTAGTCGTCACGAAGGCTCAGGTGGGATTCGACCATCAGGGTTCCGAGCGCTGCGAAGTCGTCGCGGGTGAGGGCATCGACTGCGGCCGCGACGCGTGCGATCTCGGTGACGACGTGACGAGCGCGCCGCATCGGAACGGAGTCAATCTCGATGCGCGCGAGGTCAGCGGCGCCGACGTCGCGTAGCGAGGTCAGGTCGGGGTGATCGAGGCGACGCCGCAACTCAACCACCGCCTCTTCGCACTCACGGCGGCGGTCGTTGTAGGCGCTGGCAACCAGCTCGCGCTGCACGGCGCTGTTCGCAATGACGATTGCCAGCCCGGCGCGCGCAAGACGCAGGGGCACGGCGTCGTGCGCGAGCGAGCGGCAGTCGATGAGGAGCGCGTGATCGCGCACGGAGAGTGTCGACGCGAACTGATCCATGATGCCGCAACGCACGCCGACGAATTCGTTCTCCGCGCGCTGGCAGAGCTGCGCGAGCGCCACGTCATCGATCGGCATGTCGAAGGCGTCGCGGAACGCGCCCGCGACGGCGACTTCCACGGCAGCGGAGGATGATAAACCTGCGCCCTGGGGAACATCGCCGGTGATAGCCAGATCCATCCCGCGAACGCCGCTCCCAGTCGACTGCAGCGCCCAGACGACGCCCTGCGGATACGCCGTCCAGTCATCGTTGAGAGGCTCACCAACCTGTGCCGCCGGCGGCGACAACCATCCGAAATCGTCACGATCATCAAGATCAAGCGAGTAGAGTCCAAGCCCAAGCTCCCGTTCATTGGCAGGACGAGTTCGCGCCCACGCGACCAGCACGCTCCGTTCGATGGCGAACGGCAGTACGAGTCCGTCGTTGTAGTCGACGTGTTCGCCGATCAGGTTGACCCGGCCCGGCGCCGCGGAGATGCCTTCGGGACGGCGTCCGAACTCGCGTTCGAAAGCGGCGATCAGCGTTTCGACGCGATGCTCGTGGGGAAGTGGGCGGTCGATGAAGTCTGCCATCTACGTGTGTGGCGCTGAGGCACGCAGTTCTGCGGCTTTCTCTTCGGGCGCGGTGTCGTTGATGTAGGTGCCGGCACCGGTCTCGACGCCGGCGAGGTACTTCAGTTTGTCCTTCGTGCGGTAGGGTGGCATGAACTCGATGTGCAGGTGATCGCCGGGGCGGTCGATGCCGTCCGTACCGCGCTGGTGCATCGACATGGTGTAGGGCATGGGGAAGCCCCAGAGGTTGTCGTATTTCGCCTGGACGATGCGCAGCAGTTCGGCGAGGCCATCGCGCTCGGCGTCGTCAAGATCGAGCAGCGAGTTCCGGTGCGCTACGGCGGCGACTTGCACCTCGTACGGCAGCCGTGCCGCGAACGGGACGTACGCCACAAAGCCGTCGGTGCTGGCGACGACACGCTCTCCGAAAGCGATCTCCTCCGCGACGAGGTCGCACATCAGGCAGCGCCCCGTAGCGGCATGATGTGCGGCCGCCGCGACGCGCTCCTGCGCAACACGCGGCGGGGCGAACGGGAAGGCGTATATCTGCCCGTGCGGGTGGCTGAGGGTGACTCCGATCTCTTCGCCGCGGTTCTCGAAGATGAACACGTACGCCACTTCAGGCCGCGCCGCGAGTTCCACGTAGCGATCCGCCCACACGTCGACGAGGCGGCGCGCTTGCTGCTCCGGCAGCGAAGCGAGTGTGGCGTCATGTTCGGAGGAGTAAACGACGACCTCGCAGACGCCTGCCGCGCGCATCCGTTGGTCGAGTTGTGACTCGTCCGCTACGTCCGGGGCGTCCGGGCGGAAGCTGGGGAAGCGATTCTCGAAGACGGCGATCTCGTATGTGGTTGACGGGAGCTCGGTAGCGAATGCATCGATGCCGACGGTGGGGCAGAGCGGGCAGTACTCGTCCGGCGGAAGGAACGTGCGACCCTGCCGACCTGTTGAGACAATGACGTATTCGCCAAGCAGCGCGTTCCAGCGCAGCTCGATCTGGTCCTGCCCACGCGCCTGTTCTTCCACGTCGAGGATCGCCGGAGCCGGCTGGTCGAACGCGTAGTAGTACAGGTAACGGCCATCGGCGCGGTCGACGCGGATCTTGTTCACGGGGCCAGTCTATCCCGTTGTCGCGGCCCACAGATACGAAGGTCGATCATAACGGCTCGCATCGGTCAACAATCGATAGTGGACGTTTCGTTATGCGGAAAGATCAATGGAATTGACATTCCGAACCGATTGACAGCCTCTAGGGCTGCTGATATCGTAGAAGAGTCCCGAGTAGCTAAGCACGCGACCGGTGGACGAACCCGGATTGATGAAGTAAGCGACGGGCGAAAGCCCTAGCTGAACAGAGGCCCGGGGGAGGACGAAGCCGGAAGCAGCGAGGTTCCTCGGGGCATTTTCTTGCCTCCTCGAACGCGGCGATCTTCCGAACTTCCAGACGCAGACGTGCCGCATCGAGAGATGCGGCACTTCTGCATTTTCGATCGCGGCGGTCGCCTAGTTGCCGAAGTCCCAACTCTGCCCGGAGTGGTAGCGCTTGAGGACGTTCTTGGCGATGAGGATCTTGTGCACCTCGTCGGGGCCGTCAGCGATACGCAACGTACGCGCTCCCTGGTACATGCCGGCGAGCGGCAGGTCGCCCGAGACGCCGGCGGCACCCCACACCTGGATCGCGCGGTCGACGACGCGCGTGTAGGCAGCAGGCACGAAGATCTTGATCGCCGAGATCTCCGTGCGGGGGTCGCCGCCGCTCTCCATCATCTCAGCGCAATGGATGGTCATCAGACGGGCCGACTGGATGTCGATGTACGACTCGGCAATAAATCCCTGCATGAACTGCTTCGTTTCGAGCTTGCCGCCGTGGACATCTCGGGACATTAGCCGCTCAACCATCAGGTCAAACGCGCGCCACATCTGGCCGATGGAGTTCATGCAGTGGAAGACGCGGCCGGCGCCGAGCCGATCCTGCGCGGCCTGGTGTCCCGTACCGGTCTGTCCGAGTTGATTTGTCACGGGCACGCGAACGTCGTCGTAAATGATCTCGCAGTGATCGCTATCGCGATTGCCCCAGACCGGCACGCCGCGAATGATGTTCACGCCGGGCGTCTCCTTCGGCACGATGATCTGCGTCATCTTGCCGTTGCGATCGGCCGGTCCGTCAGGGTCGTCCGTCCGGCACATGACTATGAAGAAGTCGGCGCGCTTGCCGTTCGACGTGAACCACTTGTGGCCGTTAATCACCCACTCGTCGCCCTCGCGCTTGGCGGTGGTCTTGAGCGAACGCGGGTCGGATCCCGGCTGATCCGGCTCGGTCATCGAGAAGCCAGACTCCATCTTCCCCTCGATGAGGGGAATGAGCCATTTCTTCTTCTGCTCCTCGGTGCCGTACTTCACCAGGATCGACTGGTTACCGGAGTTCGGCGCTACGACGCCGAACAGCGCGGCCGCGCCGCCGGCGTACGCCAGCACTTCGTTCATGTAGGCGTGCTCGAGAAAGTCGAGGCCGCTGCCGCCGTACTCGACCGGGAGGTGCGGAGCCCAAAGCCCCGCTTCCTTCACCTTCATCTTGATGTGCTCGCGAAGGCGGCGCGATTCCGCCAGCTCCGCTTCGGTCACGCGCGGGTCGCCGCGCCACGCCCAGAGCATGTTCTCGTTCGGGAGGATCTCTTTGTTCACGATGGTCGCGGTAAGTGAGCGGATCTCGTTGATCCGGTCGCTTACCGTCGGAATGGGCTTGACGTTCATCTTCATGGGGAATCTCCTCCGCACCGGAATGACGGCGCGATGGGATTCTAGGCGAGATTCTGTGGAAGCGAAACCGGCGAATGGCACGTGTTTAGCGTCAAGATTGAGGCGGGACGGCCTGCCTAGGCGTCGGCGACGTAGATGGCTATGAGCGCGAAGTGGATGGCGCTGCCGGCGATGACGCAGGCGTGGAAGATCTCGTGGAAGCCGAACAGCCGCGGGAAGGGATCAGGCCAGCGGCGCGCGTAGATGAGGGCGCCGACAGTGTAGAATACGCCTCCCGACGCAAGCAGCCCGAGCTCCGCTCTCGACATCACCTGGACGACCTCTACGGCGGGGATGACGCCAATCCAGCCAATGCCAAGGTACGTGGCGACCGTGAACCAGCGCGGCGCGTGCGGCCAAAGCACGGCGGTCAGTACGCCGGCTGCCGCCAGCGTCCAAACGATGGCGAGCATCGTGATCCCCCAACCGTACCCGAGCACGATCAGGCAGAACGGTGTATAGGTCCCCGCGATGAAGACGAAGATCATCGAATGATCGATGCGCTTCATCACCGCGCGCAATCTGTCAGGCCACGGCACCAGGTGGTACGTCGCGCTCGACACGTACAGCAGGATGAGCGACGTCGCGAACACCGCCGCACCAACGTACCGCCGCGGCGAGTCAGCGATCAACATCAACGCCACGAGGCCGATCGGAGCGATGATCGCCGCAATGAGGTGCAACACGCCTCGCAGGAGCGGTCGCGGCGGGTCCGTCACAGCCGTGTGGGTCGCCGTGCCAGCCATCACGTCGGGCTTTCGTCCTTCGGCTCTGCGTCGTCGCGCGGGCGCATGAACGCCTGCATGATCGTGTCGGGGCGCAGGCTCAGTAATGCTTCGGACCACTGCGTGTAGCGGCGGAAGGCGTCGTTGCCCATCCTCATCAACTCCACCTGATTTCGCATCGATTCGGCGCGGCCGCCGAGGAACTCGCCGAGCGCCAGCGTCGCCTTCGCCTCGCTCTCCCAGACCTTTTGGTACTTCTCGGCGAACGCGATCATCTCGTCGGTGACGTTGAAAAGGTCGCTGATACGAGGCAGGCCCTGAGCTCTCCTCGGACGAGACGATGGCCGTTCGCGCGCTTCTGGCATGAGACGATACTCCACGAAGTCATGGACGCGGGCTTACGACTCTATCGTACGCGATCCGGGCGGTGCGATGGCGCCGGGCTCGTGAAGGGCTTCACTCCGCACGGTGGCAATGAAGGGCAGATTCCGGAAGCGCTGGCGGTAGTCGAGGCCGTACCCGACGACAAATTCGTCCGGGACTTCGAAACCGATGTAATCCAGTGGCGTCGAGACGAGACGACGCGCTCGCTTGTCGAGCAAGGTGCAGACGCGCAGGCTCGCCGGCTCACGGAGTTGGAGCTGCTTCATCAGGTGCTGGAGCGTCATGCCGGTATCGATGATGTCCTCGACGATCAGCACGTCGCGGCCGTAGATGCTCTCAGTCAGGTCCTGGACGATCCGCACAGCGCCGTTGCGGTCGCCTTCGTACGATGAAATCGTCATGTAGTCGATACTCACTGGTAGCGAGATGTGCCGCATCAGATCCGCCATGAAGCACGTAACACCCTTGAGCACGCCGATCATCAGCAACTCCTTGCCGCCGTAGTCCTGCGCGATCTGGGCGCCCAGTTCGTTGACCCGGCGCTCGATTTCGGTAGCGCTGATCAGCACCTCGCGAACCGCCATATGCTCGTGTTCGTTGACCGAACCGATCCCGTACTTCGCCAGGAGGCTGAGGTAGTCGCGCTTGTAGAGCAATTTGATCTGCACGTCGGGGTACAACTCGACGAGCCGACGCATCTTGCGATGCTTGTCGGTGACGAGCCCCTGTTTGAGTGTCGTCAGTTCGAGATAGAGGTCGAAGTCCGGCAGGTAGAAGTCGGGGGAGAACGCTTCGATGATGCGGCCGTCGGGCTCCTGCCGAAGCGGGAACGTACGCGGCTCGTACTGCCAGCGCACATTGTAGAAGTCGAGGATGCGGGCGAACTCCTCTTCGCTCTCGTGTGCAAAGCGCGCATCGTCAACGGTCGTGACGGCTGGGGCTTTAGCTTCGAGAGGCCGGATGTTCATCGTGCCCTCAGGTGATGCCCTGGACGATGTGTTCCATCGCCGCTTCCAAGTGCCGCATCAGTTCGGGTGGCGGGACGTTGGATACGGTCACAGCCGCGGGCTTCATCAGATGGTCGGCGAAGATCCCGAGCACGGTAATTACCAACTGCGTCGCCAGCTCGTCGATCGCCTCGGTTCGGAGCTGGCCGTGCTCGGCGTAGTGACGCAGAATGCGTGCCTCGGCGCGCTGCCAGCGCTCCACGAGGATTCGGTACTCCTCGGCAGCGACGGCGTCCTGCGCCATGGCTTCAAGCATCAACACCTTCATCAAGTCGCGATTCGAATAGATGAACTCCAGCGCGCCCAGAGCAATTCCTGTGATGGCTTCGCGCGGACCGACTGTGATCTCGGCGCGCTCAAGATTCTCGAGTGCGGCAGTGAATCCACGCTCCTCGATCAACGCCTCGAACAGATCGCGCTTGGAGGCGAAGTGGTAGTAGATGGCTGCGTCGGTGATGCCGGCCGCCTGGGCGATATCGCGCACACTCGTGCGGGCGAAGCCCTTCTCGGAGAAGAGGCGAAGTGACGCGTCGAGGATCTGGGTGCGGGTGAGCGGACCGCGACGGAGCTTCCGCTGACGCGCCTCTGGCTCGATGGGGGTTACGCTTCTGGCTGTTGCCAAGCCGACGACCTCGATTCCGTGACTAAGCGTAGGCTCGGGCGTCGGGTTGCGTCAAGCGAATCTGCCTATGCGCGTATGTGGTTTCGCAGGAGTTGTGGCTTGAGATCCTTCCCCGCCGAGGGGCGCGCCCGTACGATTCTGTCAAGCACGATCGCGTAACCCCGGCCCCCTTTTGAGGAGCAAACGAAATGGCAGACATTCCGCTGAAGATTGGCGACCGCGCGTCGTTGACGAAGACAGTCACCGAAGCGGACATCGTCGCGTTCGCTGACGTCACCGGCGACAACCAGCCGTTGCACCTGGACGACGCGTTCGCGGCGAAGACACGATTCAAGAAGCGGATCGCGCACGGAATGCTCTCGGCGGGTTACATCTCGGCCGTGCTGGGCACGAAGCTGGCGCCCAATAACGTCGTGGTCTACCTGAGCCAGCAGATGCGCTTCCGCCTCCCGGTCAATATCGGAGACACGATCACCGCCGAGGCGGAGGTCACCGCTATAGACGCGGAGAAGCACATCGTCACCGTGCGAACCGATTGCACGAACCAGAACGGCGATGCCGTGCTGAAGGGCGAGGCGACCGTGCTGCTGGATCCGGGCGTGTCTGACTCGTGACAAGCCACCAGCCGTGCCATTGACGCACATGCGTGACCGTCATGCAGGCTGGACCCCAGTGCGATACGATCTACGCACATCCGGGCGACCCGATCACGACGGGCGCGCAGGAGGCTTGATGAGTACCAACAGCAAGACCGACGCGACGAACCTCAAGCCTGAGCTTGAGCGGTGGGAGTCCACCGTGATCAAGAAGGCGCTCGACCGCGGTGGGGAGCGCCAGTCGGAGTTCGCGACGACGTCGACCGAAACGCGCCGGCTGTACACGCCGCTCGACACCGCGGATGCCGACTACGAGCGCGACCTCGGTGCTCCGGGCGAGTATCCGTTCACGCGGGGCGTGCAGCCGACTATGTATCGCGGGCGACTCTGGACAATGCGGCAGTACGCCGGGTTCGGCACGGCGACGGAGTCCAACGAACGGTTCAAGTTCCTCCTCGGGCAGGGGCAGACCGGTCTGTCAGTCGCGTTCGACCTGCCGACGCAGATCGGCATGGATTCCGACGACCCGAACGCCGACGCGGAAGTCGGGCAGGTCGGCGTCGCGATCGACTCGCTGGCGGATATGGAGGACATGTTCGCCGGAATCCCACTGGACCGCGTCAGCACATCGATGACGATCAACGCGCCCGCCGCCGTACTCGTTGCGATGTACATGGTGGTGGCGGAGAAGCAGGGCGTGCCCGCAGGCGACATCATGGGCACCGCACAGAACGACGTGCTGAAGGAGTACGTGGCGCGCGGCACATACATCTACCCGCCGCGCGAGTCACTTCGGCTGGCGGCGGACCTCGTCACCTACTGCGCCCGGTACGCGCCGAAATTCAACAGTATCAGCGTCAGCGGCTATCACATCCGCGACGCCGGCTCGACCGCAGCGCAGGAGATCGGCTTCGCGTTCGCTAACGCAATCGCATACATGGAGGCCTGCCAGCGATCCGGCGTCGACATCGACGAGGTGGCGCCGCGCATCTCCTGGATCTTCAACACGCACAACAACTTCTTCGAAGAGATCGCGAAGTACCGCGCGCTGCGGCGCATGTGGGCACGGCTGCTGCGCGAGCGGTTCGGCGCGAAAGACCCGAATAGCTGGAAGCTGCGCACGCACATCCAGACGGGTGGCGCCACGCTGACGGCCCAACAGCCCGAAAACAACGTCGTGCGCGCTTCGATCCAGGCGCTGGCGTCGGTGCTCGGTGGCGTACAGTCGATGGCGCTTAGCTGCTACGACGAGGCGCTGGCGATCCCGACGACGGAGGCGCAGCGTATCGCACTCCGCACGCAGCAGATCATCGCTCACGAAACCGGCGTCACGGACACCGCGGATCCCTTCGGCGGCTCGTACTACGTCGAGGCCCTGACGGACGAGATCGAGGCGAAGGCGCAGGAGTACATCGACCGCATCGAGGACATCGGGGGCGCGGTGGCTGCGATCGAGTCAGGGTACGTGCAGACCGAGATCCAGGAGGCGGCTGTTCAGCAGCAGCGGGACATCGAGTCGGGCGCGCGCATAGTGGTCGGAGTGAACAAGTTCCGCAGCGACGAAGAGCCTCCGCCGACGATCTTCCGCGTCAACACGGAACTGTCACGCGGCCAAATGGAGCGACTTCGGCGCGTGCGAGCGACCCGCGACAGCGCCACGGCCGCCGCGGCGTTGCGGACGCTGGCGGAGACCGCACGCGGAGACGAGAATCTCCTGCCTTCGATCCTCGACGCCGTACGCGCATACGCGACGCTCGGCGAGATCTGTGGCGAGCTGCGGCAGGCGTGGGGGGAGTACCGGCCACCGACCGTGGTCTAGTCGACGCTACCCCTCTACCCACCAACAAGCGTCTTGACGCCCGCTGCTACTGCGCTGTGACGCGATACCGTATAGTCTCGCCGCAATCGGGCATACACTGCGGCGCTCACGCGTTCGCGGAACCAGCGTGGAGGATCGAACCCATGTCAGAGCAACGGCTCGCCGGGCAAGTAGCCGTCGTTACGGGCGCGTCACGTGGGATCGGGCGTGCGTGCGCCGAAGAACTGGCGCGCGAGGGCGCCGCGGTCGTCGTCAACTATTTCACGAGTCCAGAACCAGCAGAACAGTTGGTGGGGGAGATCGTGTCGAACGGCGGACGGGCGATCGCATTCCGCGCGGGTGTTGGCCATCCGGACGACTGCAAGGCGCTGATCGCAAAGACGATCGAAACGTACGGACAGATCGACATTCTCGTCAACAACGCCGGCGTCAACCGCGACCGCACGCTCAAGCGGCTGTCTGTGGACGAGTGGAACGAAGTGATCAACACCGATCTGAACAGCGCGTTCTACTGCACCTCGGTCGCCATCCCGCACATGGTCGAGCGCAACTACGGCCGGATCATCGTCATGTCGAGCATCATCGGGCAGATGGGGAACAGCGGGCAGTCGAACTACGCCGCGGCGAAGGCGGGACTGATCGCGTTCGCGAAGTCGGCGGCGAAGGAACTGGCACGGAACAACATCACCGTGAACGCGATGTGCCCAGGATTCGTAGAAACCGACATGGTGATGGCGCTGAGTGATGAAGTGAAGGCGACGCTATTGAAGGCGATCCCGCTGGGCCGCTTCGGCAAGCCGGAGGAAGTGGCGAGCTTCGTGCGATACCTCTGCACGGAAGGCGACTGGATCACCGGACAGCAATTCAACCCCAACGGTGGACAGTACATGTAGGCCGCTTCGCGGCAGTTCTCAGTTGACAGTTCGCAGTTCACAGTCGGGCGATAGAGCGCCCGCCTTGGGAGATGAGCGATCCGACCATGGCACGACTTGACGGCAAGGTTGCGGTAATTACGGGTGGCGCTTCCGGGATGGGCGAGGGCACAGTGCGCCGCTTCGTCGAGGAGGGAGCGCGCGTCGTCATTGCGGACATCCAGGACGCGAAGGGGCACACGCTGGCCGACACGCTCGGTGGGGCGGCGGTCTACCAGCGTGTAGACGTCGCGGACGAAGCCGAGGTGAAATCCGCCGTGAAGCGGGCAGTCGATGAGTTCGGACGACTCGACTGCATGTTCAACAACGCCGGCTTCGGAGGCGCAATCGGGCCGATAGAGACGACGCCGGTCGAAGACTACGATCGAACGATGAACGTGCTGCTGCGCGGGGTGTTTCTGGGCATGAAGCACGCGGCGCCGGTGATGAAGGCGCAGGGATCCGGCAGCATCATCAGTACGGCCAGCGTCGCCGGACTTGGCGGCGGGCGCGGACCACACATCTACAGCGCGGCAAAGGCGGCCGTCATCAACCTCACCCGCTCGGTCGCGCTGGAGTTGGGTGAGAGCGGCGTACGCGTCAACTGCATCTGTCCGGGTGGAATCGCGACACCGCTTCTCGCGAAAGGGCTCGGTGGCGGTGAAGATGCCGTCGAGATGATCCGCACGGCGCTGGCGAACTTCCAGTCGATCAAGCGCGGCGGCGTGCCCGATGACATCGCGAATGCGGCGCTTTGGCTTGCGAGCGATGAGTCGTCGTTCGTGAACGGCCATGCGCTCGTCGTCGATGGCGGCCTGACTGCGGGAACGATGTGGTCGTCCGGCCCCGAGGTCTTCCGCACGTACCGGCCGATGGAGTGGTAGTCGGGGCGGAACCACAAATTACGCAAATTGATCCGGACGGGATTGGTGGCCGCTTTCGTCGAACCGGCCTCGTTCGATGCGCGGGCCGGCGAAGGAGGCTGGCGCTCGCATTCGTACTTCGCGTGCTTAGTTAGCTGCGTGCGAAGAAGCTGAGGGCCGTGCGGACGCGTTCTTCGAGCGGGGAATCGTCGTCGTCCGGGAGGCGTTCGGCCGCCTGGGTAGCTTCGGACTGCGAGTAGCCGAGTCCCATGAGGGCGCCGACAACTTCGGCATCGGCTTGCTTCGATGTCGGTCTGGCGTCCGTCGTGACTCCCGCGGCGGGCGGCGTCACCTTGTCACGCAGATCCAGCACGATGCGCTCGGCGGTCTTCTGTCCGACGCCCGGCACCTTTCGCAGCACGTCGGCTCGCCCGCCGACGATCGCCAGCGTGAGTTGCGCGTAGTCGAGCGTGGACAGGAGCCCGAGCGCCACGCGCGGGCCGACGCCGCTGACGCTGATCAACTGCTCAAAGAGCACGAGGTCGTCACGCGTGGCGAAGCCGAACAACGTGAGCGCATCTTCCCGCACGTGGAGATGCGTGTAGAGCGCGGCGGTCGTGCCGACGGCAAGCGCATCAGCGGCGGTCGCTGGCACGGATGCCACCAACCCGATGCCGGCCACGCCGACGATCACCCAGTCGGCGCCCTTCTCCTCGACGACGCCGCGAAGGCGCGCTACGGGCATGTCGTGCAGTCCGTCGGAGATGTCGTGGGCACGTCGCGAGTGTATAGCACCGGCGATTGCGAGCGCAGCGCACCGCCGAGCATCGTGGCCATGGAGCTAGATGCGTTATGTCACTTGTCGGGTCTGCCGCGGCACACGCCCAACTACCCGAGTTGCCAGCGACCGCCGTTCTGGGCAAACCACCGCTGCATGCCTGCCCGGTCGGTCGGGCCACGCGAGGCGTAGCGCGGCTCGTGCGTCGCGCCGTCCAGATCGGACCAGGCTGATCGCAGCCGGCTGATCTCGTCCTTGTCGATCCTGCACGTCTGAACGACGGGATCGACGCCGTAGAGGCGTGCCGCGTTCAGTCCGAAGATCCTCCGCTTGATCTCGTCGGTGAGCAGCGGGTACCCGTGCTGCTGCGCGAACTGCGGATCCATCTTGAAGGCGCGGAACGCGACGATCTGCGGCTGCGGCGAGCCCGTCCAAATGCAGTCGGTGCCCCAGAGCACGTTGTCCTCGCCGCAGTACTTCGTGAGCTTGCCCAACACATGCGCCGCCTGTGTCGTGTCGCTCATCAGGTTACGCCACGTCGAGCCCAACTCAGCGTAGACGTTGGTGTTCGGCTTCACTCCGTTGTCGAGCAAGCTCTTCACCAACGAGTTGACGCCCAGTTCGGCGTTCGCGGGGTCGTACACGCCCTCACGCGTGCCGGGGTACCAGCCCGAGTGATAGACGACGAAGTTCATGTCCGGGTACGCCGCAGCTACCACACCGATATCGCGCGGCGACGCCTTCGCGCGCTCGAAGCCGAACAGCGGCAGCCCCTTGTGAGCGCAGATCGTCTTCACGCCGAGGGAGCGCGCTCGCTCGATCACCGGGATGCCAAGCTCGGGGTCGTCGAGGAACCAACCCTTCCCGGTCGGCCCCCACGGCGTGTAGATCTTCCACGCCGCAACGTCCATCGCCTCGGCACGCGCCTGCATGCGGTCGAGCGCTTTCTGCACGCCGCCGGTGTCGTTCGGCACAACGACGCTGTGCAATCGCAGGCGGCCCGTGTCCTTAGGCGAGAGTTCGCACAAGATGTCGCGCGTGCGCTTCATCTCGTCGAAATTCAACGGGTCCTGATTATCGCCGGACGGCGTGTCGGAGAGGACGGCGAGGGTCGTGTCGCTCTCGAGGAAGATGTCGTGCGCGTAGTAGTAGCGGCTCAGGCAATCGAGGTGGTCCGCCTCGCTGCAAGACGGGTCGCCCGACAGATACCGGCGGAAGAACGCAGCGGTCGCCGGACTCTCCTTCACCCACGGCCCCATCGGATCGACGTGGTGTGTCTGTACATCGAAGATGAACTCGTCGCCCTCGAGCTTGTCGCAGACGGCGTCGGGATCAGCATCGGCAGGCACGTCGTACGTTGCGCCTGCTGTAACGCCGGGGGGCAGCGTCTTCTTGTCGCCACTGTCGCAGCCGGCAAGATTGATCGCCGCCAACGTAACGGCGATGCCGCCAGCACCCTGCAGAAAGCGTCGCCGGTCGATGCCGCGCCGCCACGCGATCTGTTCGGCCATTTCTAACGCGAGCGTTTCGGCCTCGAGATGCTGGCGCGTGCGGGCGCGCGGCACGAATTCGCCATTGCTTGCCTGACCGGGGACGAATGGGAGCAGAAGTGGCAGTTCGGGGTCGGTCTTCTTCCTACGCATGGCAGCACATCCTTCACTGAACGCCGTTCAGTCATCCTACCGCCGCCGACGTGAGGATTCCAAGGGTGCGCCTCGATTAGGCACGCGCGCGCTCCGTTAGGAGACGATGATGGGGTTACCGACCGTCGGGCCAGCGGTGTCTGCGGCCTGAGCGGCTTCCATCGTGGTGGCCGGCGGGCGCAGACGCTCGTCGTACTCGGTGAGCGTCAGGAGTTCGCGGATCGAATCGGCATCCCCCCTGACCGTGAGCGCGGCCACGCGATCGACCAGCGCCAGGAGTTCGGGCGTGTCCGGGATCGTTGACTGCGGCGCCTTCGCGATGCCGAATGGCTCCCACGGCAGCAGTTCCACCTTCTGCAGCGACGCCACATCGAGCGCTAGATCGCCGCGCACAAACCAGTCGCCCCACATGTCGGCGATGCCGCAGCGCTGAGCATCGATCGTGCCGGCGCGGATCTGCTGCCAGACGTCGCCCGCGACGAGAAAGCGGTCACGTGGCACGTCGAGCGGATCGAAGTCGGCCCTGATGACACCCGCCTGCAGCGTGTCGAGCTGCGCATCGACCTGTACCCAGCGCGCTTCGTCGGCGTTCCAATACTCGCAGATCCAATGGTCGACGTATTTGCCGGGCTCGAAGTAGGTCGAGAAGCCGCAGCGTGCGCGTGACGAGATGCGCTTGTGCCGCAGGAATGCGCAGAGCATGGTCGAAAAGTGGCGACAGTTTCCGATGACTCGCGCATTGGGCAGGCGGATCTCGCCGATGCACGCGGGCCCGAGGCGCATCGCCTGAGCGAGCATCGCTTCAGCACCGTGCAGCCCCTGCTCCTTGTCGCGTTCCGGAGTCACGTCGACCTGGTATGCCTGCGCCCAGAATCGGTGCAGTACCAGCATCTGCACCGCATGCGCCACCTTGCCGATGTCGTTCGGAAGTGCGTCCACCTGTTCGGCGAACGCTCCCAACGCTGTAAACACGCCGGGCGTGGAGTAATACGCGAGCAGTTCGTCGGACATGACGAGATTGTGCACTCCTCCGAATGGAATATCAACCCCGTGCTGACAACAGCTAGCGGCTATCCCATCGCGCTGGGGCTGGCTACGATACGCCAACTAGTCAACGACGACTTGCAGCGAAGGAGCGCACGATGGGACGGCTGGACGGCAAGGTAGCAGTGATCACCGGTGGCGCGAGCGGCATCGGCGAGGGTACCGCGCGACTATTCGTCGCAGAAGGCGCGAGCGTCGTGATCGCGGACATCCAGGACGCGCGCGGCGCCACGCTGGCGGCGGAACTGGGCGGCGCTGCCGTGTTCCAGCACGCCGACGTCACGAGCGAAGACGACGTGCGGGGCGCTGTCGCCCGGGCGGTGGCGGAGTTCGGGCGCCTGGACTGCATGTTCAATAACGCCGGACTGTTGGGTACCGTCGGCCCGGTCGAGGACATCCCCGTCGATGAGTACGAGTTGACGATGCAGGTATTGCTTCGGAGCGTATTCCTGGGAATGAAGTACGCATCGCCCGTGATGAAGGCACAGGGATCGGGAAGCATCATCAGCACGTCGAGCGTCGCCGGCATCATGGCCGGCGACGGTCCGCACGTCTACTCGACAGCGAAGGCGGCCGTTATTCAGCTTACGAAATCAGTAGCGCTGGAGCTGGCCGAGCACAGCGTCCGCGTCAACGCCATCTGCCCGGGCGGCATCGTGACGCCGCTTGTGATGGGCGGGATACCGAACAATCCTCAGATGGAAGGACTCGCGCGAAAGGGGCTCGCGCAGTTTCAGCCGATCCCGCGCGCAGGCGAGGCGCTGGACATCGCGCAGGCAGCGCTGTGGCTGGCAAGCGACGAATCCACATTCGTGACCGGCCTGGCGCTGGTCGTCGACGGTGGCGCTACCGTCGGCGCGCGCTGGGCGAGGCAACCGGAGCCGTTTCGTACGCACACGCCCATGCGGACGTGACGAGAAGGGCCGGCTCGGCCGTTTGAGTCTAATTCCGGCTCGTGATACCGTGAGTTTGCCTCTGGAGGGGGATGAACACGTTGCTCCGATGCCCCCGTTACCACCTCCTGCCGCCCCTGCGTCCCGCTCTCGCGGGTGCCTCGCGGGCGCAGTCCTCGCACTCCCGGCCACATGCGGCCCGTAGTCCTCGTCCATCCCGGATCACCGACGGAAGGAAGGTGTAGACGACTCATGGCTGTCTACGAACACGACGTCCTCGTCATCGGAGCCGGCCTCGCCGGCATGCGTGCCGCGCTGCGGGCCCAGGAAATGGGCGCCGATGTCGCGATGATTTCAAAAGTGCACCCCGTCCGCTCGCACTCGAACGCTGCTCAAGGCGGCGTGAACGGCCCAGGCATCGGCGAGGACGGCGGCCCGTGGGAAGAGCACGCCTACGAGACAACGAAGGCCTCTGACTACCTGGGCGATCAGGACGCGATCACCATCCTGGCGCAGGAGGGCGGCAAGGAAGTGCTCCAGATGGAGCATTGGGGCGTAGTCTTCAGCCGCAAGCCGGACGGGCACATGGCGGTACGGCGCTTCGGCGGCATGGGCAAGGCGCGCACGTTCTTCGTGGGCGCGATCACCGGACAAGCAATGTTGCACGTACTCTACGAGCAACTCATGAAGCCGGGCATCTTCCAGGCGATGCGCAGTTACGAAGAATGGTTCGTCACCAGCCTCATCGTCGAAGACGGCCAGTGCCGCGGCGCGGTCGCGATGAACATCCATACGGGTGAACTGCACGCCATCACGGCGAAGGCGACGATCGTTTGCACCGGCGGCCTCGGCCGCGTGTATGAGCCTTCGACCAACGCGCTGATCTGCACCGGTGACGGCATCGCGCAGGCGTACCGCGCGGGCGCGCCGATCATGGACATGGAAATGGTGCAGATCCATCCTACGACCCTCAAGGGTTCGGGCGTGCTGATCACCGAAGGTGCGCGCGGCGAGGGCGCGTACCTGCTGAACAAGGACGGCGAGCGCTTCATGTCGAAGTACGCGCCGAGCATGATGGAGCTTGCGTCGCGCGACGTCGTGTCGCGCGCTGAGCAGATGGAGCTCGACGAGGGACGCGGCGTCGATGGCTGTGTATTCCTCGACATGCGTCACCTGGGCGAGGATCTAATCAAGGAGCGCCTTGAGGAGATCTACGAGATCGCGCGCGACCTCGTAAACATCGACATCACCAAGGAACTGCTCCCGATTCTGCCCGGCGTGCATTACATCATGGGTGGCATCAAGACAGACGTCGACGGCCTGACGCCCATGCCGGGCCTCTACTCGGCGGGCGAAGCCGCGTGCGTGAGCGTCCACGGGGCTAACCGCGTCGGCGCGAACTCGCTGCTGGACACGATCGTCTTCGGCCGTCGCGCCGCGGAGCATGCCGTGCCGTGGCTGCAGGGCAAGACATTCAAACCGGTGTCCGAGAGCGTCGTGGAGCACGACCGCACGATGATTCAGGACATTCTGAGCCGCCCGCAGAACGGTGATCGCATCGCCAAGATCAGGCGCGACATGGGCGAGACGATGAGCGCGAACGTCGGCTTGTTCCGCTCGCCGGAGAAGCTGAACAAGCAGCTCGAGGTCTTAAAAGAGATCCGCGCGCGATATGAGAAGGTCGGGGTCGAGGATAAGGGCAAGGTCTTCAACACCGACCTGCTGTTCCACATCGAGCTGGGCTACATGATCGATTGCGCGGAGATGATCACGAAGAGCGCGATCGAGCGTACGGAGAGCCGCGGCGCGCACACGCGCCTCGACTTCCCGAACCGCGACGACGAGAACTGGCTCAAGCACATTGTGCTCACGAAGCAGCCGGACGGCAGCGAGAAGATGAGCTACATCCCCGTGACGATCACGGAGTGGCAACCGCAGGAACGCAAGTACTAACTGTTGGCGTTGAACGGGAGCGAGTATGAAGGTCAAGCTGAAGGTGAAGCGGACAAACCCGGAGACGGGACAGTCCGGCTACAGCAAGTACGAGATCGAAGCGGCTGAGAGCGTCACGCTGCTCGACGCGCTGATCCAGGTGCGCGAGTACGAGGATGGTTCGCTGGCGCTGCGCTGCTCGTGCCGGAGTGCGATCTGCGGGTCGTGCTCAATGCGCGTCGACGGGCGCGCGCGGCTGGCATGCCGCGCGAAAGTGCTCGCGATCACGGGCGGCGACGAGAACCACGAGATGACGGTCGAGCCGATGGGCAACATGCCGGTGATCAAGGATCTGGTCAACGACATGGAGTCGTTCTGGTCGAAAATGCGCCAGGTGGACCCGTATATCAAGCCGGAAGGCCCGGAACCAGAGGCCGAGTACCGCGTGCCGAATGCTTCGATGATCGACCTGACGCATGTGATGAACTGCATCATGTGCGGCGCATGCGTGAGCGACTGCACGGTCCTCGAAGTCGACAAGAACTTTATCG
>JANNPX010000038.1:0-93831 GCA_031400455.1 Chloroflexota bacterium
AACGCACAGCTCATCGCGATGCGCGACCACCTGCTAGATGAGGTCCCGAAGCGCGTGCCGGACACGATCGTCACCGGCCCACTCGACCGCACCCGCCGCCTGCCGAATAGTGCGAGCTTCGCGTTCCAGCACGTCGAGGGCGAAGCAATCCTGCTCCAACTCGACCTGCAAGGGATCGCCGCCAGCAGCGGCAGCGCCTGCACCACAGCCTCGCTCGAACCGTCGCACGTGCTCACCGCCATGCACGTGCCGGAGTCCTACCTGCGCGGCAGCCTCCGCCTCACGCTCGGCACCGACAACGCCATGGCCGACGTAGAAACGCTGCTCGAAATGCTGCCGCCCGCCGTCGCCCGCATCCGCGCACTACAACCCGCCCCCGGCCGCATCGCGTGATCGCCAAGATGACGCTCGAAGAGATTGGCACGGACGTCGAGCGGCTCAAGAAGGATCCGTGCATTCTCGCGATGATCGAGGAAGCGCGCGATCCAGCGAACGCTCGTGACGTTGTGCGATGGGAGGATTTGAAGCGCGAGCATGCCGGACGTTGATGTCCTGCTGTGCTCCGCAGCGCGCGCGTTTTACGACGACATCGCCACCCCGCAGAACAGCTAGCAGGGTGCTGAAGAAGTACCCGCAGAGCTTCAGGTCCGCCCTGACGGATGCTCGCGCCGGTTCACCACCCGGCGCATTAGTCTTGCGATCGAGGATCGAGGAGAGGTCTTCGGCGCCCTGTTAGCGTCTGCGCTACGACCACCCCATCGCGCGCTCGATCGACTCAAGATCGCCCGCCACGTGGTGGATCGCCGGCTCCGTCTTCAGCGCCGTCTCCGGATCCTTCAGGCCGTTGCCGGTGATGATGCACACCACCGTCTTGCCGGCGAAGCTCGTGCCCGCGGCTGCCTGCTTCAGTAGACCGGCCACACCCGCCGCCGATGCCGGCTCGCAGAAGATGCCCTCTTCCCGCCCCAGCCGGCCGTACGCAGCGAGAATCTCGTCGTCCGTCACGGCTTCGATGCCGCCGCCCGATTCGTCGCGCGCGGCAATCGCGGACTTCCACGATGCGGGATTGCCGATGCGGATCGCCGACGCGATCGTGTGCGGATGCTCGACGGGCGCTCCCCGCACCAGCGGCGCGGCGCCCGCGGCCTGGAATCCCAGCATGCGCGGGCGTTTGCTCGTGCGCTCCCGGTGGTGATACTCGACGAAGCCTCGCCAGTACGCCGTGATGTTCCCCGCATTGCCGACAGGCAGCGCCAGCACATCCGGCGCGTCGCCCAGCGCGTCCGCGATCTCGAACGCCGCCGTCTTCTGGCCTTCGATGCGAAACGGGTTGACGGAGTTCACCAGCGCGATCGGGTGCTTGTCCGTGATCTCGCGCGCGACGCGCAGCGCCGCATCGAAGTTCCCGCTCACGGCGATGATCTCCGCGCCGTACACAGCGCTCTGCGCCAGTTTGCCGCGCGCGATGTTCCCGTCCGGCACGACGACATACACCGCAAGCCCGTAACGCCCCGCGTACGCCGCCGCCGACGCGCTCGTGTTGCCGGTGGAGGCGCACATGATCGCCTTCGCGCCGCCCTCGATCGCCTTCGCGACGGCGACCACCATGCCACGATCCTTGAACGATCCCGTCGGGTTGCAGCTCTCGAGCTTGAAGTACAGTTCGTCGCAGCCGATGTCACGCACGATGTGCGTCGACCGCACGAGCGGCGTGTCGCCCTCGCCGAGCGAGATCATCGGCGTCGCGTCGGTGATCGGCAGGTGCTCTGCGAAACGAAGCAGCACACCGCGGTTCGGCGCATCGCCGTGCGCGCGCTGCGCCGTCTCCGCCGTCATTCGTCCTCGTTCTTCAGCTGACTTGCCTGCAGGCGAAGTTCCTTCACCTGCCGCTCCGTCTCTTCGACTTCGCGGCGCTTCATCCGCTCGAGCGTCTGGTTCAGCTTGAGCAGCTGCTCGGTCAGCGTGCGCCGGTAGTCGAGCGTCGACGAATGGATGTGGTCGATGCGGCCGTCCTGCGCCTTCACTCGCGCGTCCACGTGCACCGAGAACTCCTCTTCGCGTTCCAGGCGGCCGTGCGCATCTTCGAGCGACTCCTCGGCGCGCGATGTCCGATCCTCCAGCCGCTGCCGCTCCGCCCGCAAGAGTTCAACCCGCTCCGCCAGCAGCGGCAGCACGCGGTACTCCTCTTGCTGCGTATGCATCTCCGTCTCCAGCCGCGCCGCCACTTCGTGCCCCAGCCGCGCGCGCTCGGCCAGCACGTCGTCCTCGCGGCGCAGCGCCCGGATCGCCTGCTCGATCTCCGAGTGCGCCTGCTCCATCCGGTTCACCGCATCGAGGTTGCGCCCCGTCTTGCTCTCGACCGCTTCGAGCCGCTGACCGAGCGATTGCGCCAGCAGATGCGATCGCGAGATCTCGTCCTGAAACCGTCGCGCCGCCTCATCCACCGTCGCTTGCCGCTCGGTCAGACCCTCCGTACGCCGCTCCAGATCCTGCAGGCGGCGATACGAGTCGTTCTTCTCCGCTTGGTCGCGCCCGCGCTCCTCGCTGGTCACGCGCTCCAGCATTTCGAACTTCGTATCGATCAGCACTTCGGCGTCCTGAATGCGCTCCATCAGCCCGGAGAGCTGGCGCAGCTGCTCCTGCATCGACGGCAATCCGATCGTCTTCGCGCCGATCTCCCGCAGCCGCGTCTCGGCGTCACGAAGTTTCTCGTTGACGTCCAGCGTCGCTGCCTGCACTTGATCGTTCTGCTGCTGCATCCGCACGACGGCGGTCTTGAGCTGCGTCACCTGGTCTTGCAGCCAGCTCACCGCGTCTATGCCGCTGCGCGCCTCGCTCTGCGGATCGTTCATCGTCATGGCATCACCCGTAGCATCTGATCGACCCCGGAAACGCCGGCGACATCCCGGAGGTGCGCCAGCGCCCGCTGCAGATCGGCTTCCCGCGCCTCGTGCGTCATGATAACGATCTCGGCTGCCTCGTGTCCGTCAACTTCCTTCTGAATCACCGACGCGATGCTGATCCCGCACTCACTCAACACCCCGGCGACGCGCGCCAGCACCCCCGGCTTGTCAACCACACCGATGCGGACGTAGTACCGGCTCCGGACGTCCTCCATCGACATCACCCGCAACCCTGTGTCGCGCCGCGAAGAGTATGGCCAGTACACCTTGTTGCTGATGCTCACCGCCGCATCCAGCGCGTCCGCCACCACCGCCGATGTCGTCGGCAGCGATCCGGCGCCCGGCCCCTGGAACAGCACCCGATTCATCAGGTCGCCCTCGATCTCCACGGCGTTCAACGCGCCGTCGACGCTCGCCAGTAGCTGATCGTTCGGCACCAGCGCGGGATGCACCCGGAGCTGCACCTGCTCGCCCTGTTTGCGGCCGATCGCCAGCAGCTTAATCGCGTATCCAAGGTCGCGGGCGTACACGAAGTCCCGTTCGCCCAGCTTCGTGATCCCCTCACGATAGATATCGTCCGGGTGCACATCCATGTGGAACGCGAGCGTAGCGAGGACGCACAGCTTGTACGTCGCGTCGATGCCTTCGACGTCGTTCGTCGGATCGGCCTCCGCGAAGCCGAGCGCCTGCGCACCAGCCAGCGCGTCCGCGAACGTGCCGCCGCCCTTGCTCATCGAACTGAGGATGTAGTTCGTCGTGCCGTTGATGATGGCCGTCACGCCGACGATGTCGTTCGCCAGCAGGTCGCGCTTCAGCGGGGCGATGATCGGAATGCCGCCGCCCACGCTCGCTTCGTACAGCAGGTCGACGTTATGCTCGCGCGCCAGCGACAACAGTTCCGCGCCGTGCTTCGCCATCACTTCCTTGTTGCCGGTGACGACGAACTTCCCCGCGCTCAGCGCCTGGCGCAAATAGCTGTACGCCGGCTCCTCCGCGCCCATCACTTCTATGATCAGCTCGATGTCAGGATCTGTGAGCAGATCCTCCGCGCGCGTCGTGATCAGTGCCGGATCGAACGCGAAGTCGCGCGCCTTGGAGGGATCGCGCACGAGCGCCCGCCGGACCACCAGCGGGCGGCCAATCTGGCGCTCGTAGACTGCTGCCTTCTCGTGCAGGATGCGCGCGACGCCGCTGCCGACGACGCCGAGGCCCATCAGGCCAACGCCTATCGCGCGCGGCTCACTGCCCATTGGTACCGGGCGCCACGGGCGCCGATGGCGCTACCGGCGTCGACTCGGAATCCGCCGCCGCGGTCGCCTCGCCCGCCGGCGTCGTTTCCGCGCCCGGCGTGGTGTCTGGAGCGGGAGTCGCATCCGCCGCGGGCGTTCCAGCGCTCGCCGTCAATCCTGCGACTGCGGTCTGGCGTGCCTCGTCGGCTCGCTTCTGATCTTCCTGCTGTTTGCGCTGCTGCTCTGCCAGCTTCGGTCCGGCGTCCTCAATGACCGAAAGGAGCGCGTCGCTCAGCGCCTGCCCTTCCCAATCGCGCTTGATCTTGCCCTGGCCCAGCAACTCGTCTTGCGTGCTCTGCAGCCAGTCCGCCAGCCGCTGGCTCGCGATCGCCGGCTTCTCACTCTCTTGCGTCGGCTGCTCCGAGCGGTCAACGATCCGCACGACGTAGTACGTCGGACTCGTCGTGTTCCCCGACGACAGCGGCGCGCTCAGCACGCCGATCTCGCCCGAGAACGCGTAGTCATCGTACGTGGCGTTGAACGACCCCTTCGGCCCGTACTCGTGCAGTCCGCCCGTCGTTTGTACGTCGGCTTCGCGCGAGACCGACTTCGCGACCGTCGCGAACTCTTCGCCGCCGTTGATCAGATCGATCGCCTGCTTGGCTGCTTCTTCCGTCTGCGTCGAGATCACTTCGAGCTTGGCCTGCAGTGTGGTCGCCGGCGCTTCCGCCTTGAACTTGTCCTGGATCTTCCTCGTCAGAGCTTCCGCGCGGACGAGGCGCCGCAGTTCGGCCTCGGTCAGTCCCGTCTTGTTCAGCTCGTTGCGCAGACCGTCCGCGTATGTCCGCTGATCTGCCTCCGCCGACACGACGATCCGTTCGCGGAACGCGACGTCGAACTCTTCTTGCGTGAGCGTGATGCCCAGCTTGCTTTCAGCCTGCGTGATCGTCGTCAGTTCGTTCAGCAGCGTCTGGTACGCCGCCTCCGGCAGGATCTCCAGGCCGCTCTGGGTCTGATAGTTGGTGTTGGAGAGAAACTCGGACGCCATGCGGCGCTTCATCGCCTCGTATGACACGGTGATGCCATCCACAGCCAGCACCGTACGGTGCCGCGGGCGGACGACGGAATACCAGTAGCCGAAGATGAGGAACGCCGCCGCGATCACCATCACCGCCGCGACGATGCCGTACAGCAGCAACTTGGCCGACTGCTCTGAATCGAGATTCAGTCCGGAGCGCTTCCCATGCCCACCACGGGGCGCGGGCTTCTTCGCGCCGCCCTTGCCGTCTGGCCTCTGTGTCCGCTTCGATGTTCCGTCGTTCGCCATCGACTCCAACCCCTTGCGATCCGGCGGCAGCATGGCTGCCGCATCGGGATGCCGTCATCGACGCACCCGCGCGTGCGTGCCCGGTGCTCCACCGGCAATCCGTTCCCGTCAGCCTGTAGGGGCACGCGGTGGCGTGCCTGCACGCGAGGGCGTGCCCTGAGAGACGATCACCCCGAAGCGGTGTATGGCAACAGCGCCAGGTGCCGCGCCCGCTTGATCGCGACCGTCAGCCGGCGCTGATGCCGCGCGCACGTGCCCGTCTTGCGCCGCGGCTCGATCTTGCCACGCTCCGAGAGGAAGCGGCGCAGCTTGCCGCCGTCCTTGTAGTCGACCTTGTCGATCTTGTCCACGCAGAACGTGCAGACCTTCCGGCGCGAGCCGAATCGGCCGCGCCCTCCTCCGCCGCCACCACCACCACCGCCGCCACCGGGGCGGCGTCCAAACCCGCCGGATCGCTCCTCGGACCGGCCCGGACCATCCGGGCGGGGCGACGAATACTCCGCGGGTGCGGACGTCGCCGGAGCGCTCTGTTCGCTTTCGCTTACCTCATTGGTCAATGGTTCCTCCGATAACTTCCGGACATCGACGTCCGCTGATTACTCAAATGGCAGATCGTCCGGGTCCACCGGCGGCCCGCCGGATGATCCCGAATCGTCGAAGCGTTCTGCGCGCGCTGCCCCGCCGCCACCACCACCGCCGCCCGGACTCCCGAGAAAGAGCACGTTCGACGCGATCACTTCCGTGCGATAGCGCTTCTGTCCGTCCTGCCCCTCGTACGATCGCGTGTGCAGTCTCCCCTCGACGTACGCCTGCCGGCCCTTCTGCAGGAACTGGCTGCACAACTCCGCCGTCTTTTCCCAGGCGACGATGTCCACCCAGTCCGTCTCTTCGCGACGCTCGCCATCCGCCGCGTTATACGTCCGGTTGCACGCGAGCGTGAACGTCGTCACGGCCTTCCCGTTCGCTGTGTAGCGCATCTCGGGATCCTTGCCGAGGTTGCCGATGAGCATCACCTTGTTCAAGCTGGCCATGGATATCCCTCTCGCTGGCTACTCGGTCGCCCGGATCCGTGAACGGGCTTTTCAGCCCGCCTCGGCCTAGTCCACTTCATCCTTACGAATAAGCAGGTGCCGCAGAATCTCTTCCGAGATCGCAAACCCGCTCTCCAACTCGTGAGTGCGCGCCGGATCGAGCTTGATCTGGCTCAGCACGTAGTTCCCTTCCGTGCGCCGGTTGATCGGGTACGCCAGACGGCGTCGCCCCCACGGCAGTGTCTCGATGATCTCGCCGCCCCTGCTGGTCACGGCCGCCGACACGCGCTCGATCGCCGCCGGTACATCCTCTTCGACGATCTCGGGGTCGATAACGACCACCAGTTCATAATCCTGCACGTCCAACCTCCGAATACGCGCCTCAAAGCAAATCGCCCGCGCACTCCGCGTATCGCGGAGGCCGGGCGGAGCACACAGCATCCGCTGTTCGAGCGCAAGCAAGTATAAGTACACCACCCAACCAAGTCAACGAACAGACCCCGTCCCGCACTCGCCCCCGATGTCAACAACCATCACCAACCCGCGGCGCAACCCTCCGCGTAGGGGCACTCCGTAGAGTGCCCTCCCCGCACCAGCACTCGCCCAAGATTCGCGCCACAACGGCTCAACGCATGCAGACGCCGCCGATTATCTGGACCCGAGCCGGGCCGGCGCCCACTCCCACTGAGGCAGCACTTCCAGCCGCCCGCGTAGTTCGGCATTCAGTCGTCCGCACGCGAATTCCCGGCGCCGGGCCTTGACCCATCCCCCGAGGTCGAACCCCTCTTCGATATGCCTCGCTGGCACTCGCGAGTGCCCTTCCCGCTGAATGAAACGCACCAGCTTTTCGAAGCCTTTGCGTCGCTGCTCCGCGTATGGAGCCCATCGCCACTCGGGCAGCGCTTCCAAACGGTGCTGCCTCTGCCTGCTGAGGTGTCCCGTGTTGAACCGCGATCGTTGAATATCGACCCAGTTGCCTAGCTTGAACCCATCTTCGACATGCTTCTTCGAAACCTTGGCGTGCCCTTCTCGCTCGACGAATGTCCCGAGCAATGCAAATGCTTCTTCCCATCGTTCGTCGCGCGCGTCCCACGTCCACCGAGGCAGATCCCCCAACCGACGCTGACGTTCTGGGCTGAGCCGTCCCGCCTTGAGCGCCGTACGCTGGGCCTTGACCCATTCGCCGAGCTTGAAGCCGTCTTCAACGTCACCCCTGAGCACCCTCGCGTGCCCTTCACGTTCGACGAATTGAAGCAGTTTCGCGAACACCTCATCCCATTGGGCAGTGAGGGTATCCCAGGTCCACCCGCGCACCTTCTCCAGGCGCTGCTGGCGTGGATGGCTCAGCTGGCCGTCGTTGAACAGCTGTCGCTGTCTCGCTATCCACGAATCAAGACGAACCCCGTGCTCGACGTGTTTCGGAGGAACTCGCGTGTGCCCTTCCCGTTTGACGAAATGCAGGAGGTTGGTCAGCCCGTCATCCCACTGGGCAGTGAGAGCATCCCATGTCCAGTCCGGCAGCGTTTCTAACCGCCGCTGACGTTCGTGGCTCATTTGGCCGTCGTTGAACACCTGTCGCTGCCTAGTTATCCACGACCCAATCCGTAGCCCATCCTCGACGTGTTGCTGAGGAACTCGCGCATGCCCTTCCCGCTCCACGAAGTGCCGCAGTTTGGCGAACGCGTCTTCCCATTGAACATCGAAGGGTGTCCACGTCCATCCGGTAACCGCCTCGAGCCTGTGTCGGCGCAGCGGGCTCAGCCGTTGGCTTGCGAACGCGGTTCGTTGTTTGTTGATCCATCGACCAAGTTCGAACCCATCTTCGACGTGCTTCACCGGAACTCTGGAGTGCCCTTCCCGCTCGACATATTTCACGAGCGTTGCGAGCGCTGCTTCCCATCGATTCGCCCGAGTATCCCACGCCCACTGCGGCAACGCTCCCAAGCGATGCTGACGCTCTTCGCTCAATTGCCCTTTGGCGTATACCGCTCGTTGGGTACCGACCCACACGCCCAAACCAAATCCGTCCCCAGAGCATTCGTCCGGCACCAGCGAATGACCTTCCCGGTTGACGAACCTAAGGAGTTCCGCGAAGCCAATCTCCCACTGATCGGCACGAGCATCCCATGTCCAGCCTGGCAGCGCTCTAAGCCGCCGCTGGCGCTCCTCGCTCAACTGCCCTTTCATGAACGCGGTACGCTGGCCATTGACCCAGTGCCCGAGCCTGAAGTCGTTCTCGCGATGTGCGACAGGCACTCTGGTGTCTCCCTCTCGTTGCGCGAACCGCTGCAGCAAGGCGAACCAGAACTCCCAACTTCCGGTCGTCTGCTGCACCAAGCGAACATCGAAGGCCCTCGAGAACTCCGAACCGACACGTACGGGCACGTCCAGCTCGATCTTCGCCGGTCGGTGGACAATGCCCGAACCCACTCGCCCCGTGCCCCGGCGCAGTGCATCCAGTTCTTCGGCAAGGACGTTGTCGTGCGCCCGCAGGGCGTTCAGCACCTGCCACACCGACTTGAATGACGAGTCATCCAGCGTCGCCTCAACATCGGCGCCGGTGCGCAGGAAGACCGGCAGCACGATGGTTCCGTGCGTCTTGTCCGCCGACTTACGGATGGCGCGGCCTACCGCCTGGACGATGTCAACCGTGGAACTACGCGGATCGATAAACGCGACGCCGTCGATGGCGGGAACGTCTACGCCTTCGGCTAGGCAACGGGCGTTGGCGAAGAGCCCCCGGTGATCTTCATCGAGTTGCCGGAACTGCTGGAGCAGCACGTCGCGCTTGCTCGTCGCCATCTCGCCTGAGACGTACCGACTCCAGACCTCGCCGTCGGGTCGCTCATCCTCCGGCATCGCCTCGACAACCGCCGGAAACATCGAGCTGAACGCACGCGCCTTGTTCACGCGACCGTGGAAGGTGATCGTCTTTTTGAGGTCGTACTTCTTCACCGCCTTCGCGATGGCGATGTGACTGGCGAGCGTGCGGGCGTCGGTGACGTGCTTGCCGTCGAGTGTGACGAACGCGCCGCGTTCAACATATGCCGCGCACATCTCGTCATCGACGCCCACCACCAGCACCTGATAATCGGACAGCAAGTCCCGCTCGATCGCCTTCCCGAACGTCAGTTGATGGAACACGCGCCCGAAACGCCCGTCGTCGTCCATCGACGCGACTTCGTAGTCGGCCTCACCGGCCACCTTCTTCACGCGGTCTGTGAAGTAACGCGGCGTCGCCGTCATGAACAGCCTGCGGCGCGCGCGGATCTTGTCGGCGTCCAGCACCGTGGCGAAGTCGCCCGATGTCGGGCCGGTGCACCGATGAGCTTCGTCAGCGATCACAAGATCAAACTGGGGCGCACCGTTCGCCTGCGCCTCCGCGATCCGTTGCGACGACTGATACGTCGCGAAGACCACGCCGCGTCCCTCGCTGCGCAGGAAGCCTTCGATGGCGGTAGCATCGGTGGTCACCGGCAACCCGAGGTCAGCCGTCCACGACACCATCGCGTCATGGCCGCTGGCTACCGTGTCGTCGGAACATACGGCGAGGTAGTCGAAGGCGTCGATGCTGTTCGCCGTCCACTCTCGAAGCGTCTGCGAAAGCAGCGTCAGCGACGGGACGAGCACCAGCGTCCGCTGACTCTTCAACGCCTCGGCGGCCCACAACGCGACGAGCGTCTTGCCGGTGCCGCACGCCATGATTAGTTGGCCACGCTCCGCGTCGGCGAACCCGAGCCGCACGTCAGCGATGGCTTCCGTCTGATGTGGCCGTGGTGTCTTGGGGTGCGGACGCGCCGGGAGCAAGCTGTCGAAGTCGGACGGCCACTCAACCTCCGACGCGTCGAGGTGCGACCGCAGGGCGATGCCAACAGGCTTCTCCTGCTCAACGAGCGTCCGGTAGGCGTTGTCGCCGATGCCATCGGTCGTAGCGATCAGCAGCCGGTAGGCAAACTGTGGTCGGCTTGACTCGCTAAGAAACGTGTCCACATCGGACTTCTTGATGGAGTATGCCGGGTCATAGGCTTTGGACTGGATCGCCCACAACTCGCCCTCGTGCGTTTCGGCGACGAGGTCGATCCCCGCATCTACTCCCCACCGCTCCGGCCAATCCGCCCATAACCAGACGCGCTTGATCTTGTTGCGGTGTTCGGGCGCGTTCTGGAGGTACCAGCGACAAAGCTGCTCAAACTGCCGCCCACGCACGTGCGGATCGGTGTGGAACAGCGCCGCCAGCTCGTCGAACCTCATGTATGCAACCGTACACCAGCACCGTTTCCTCTGCGACTCATGCCTTTCGCCGCATTCCCTGCTCTAGCAGTGCCACCCGCCGCTAGGCGTTCACGCCACCACCGCCGCAGAATACGCCAGTGCCCCCACCGACGACCCACGCCCGCGCGACCGCAGCCGCAGCATCCGACCGACCGAGATGCTCGCATCCGCAACATGTTTCACGTGAAACATTAGTTCTATGCCCCGGCCAACCGAGCGCCCACCAAAGGCCGCGCGATCACCAACGAGAGGCGGGCGACCGACGCCAAAACCACAAGACTGCCAAACAAACGAGGCCCCGCAGAGCCGCTCAATCAAACGATCGGGCAAACCGTTCCGTGAAATCCGTGCAATCCGTGGTGCCCGTCCAATCCCAATCTGCGAAATCGGCGAAATCTGCGGTTCCCCAATCGTCCCGGCCTTCACATTCCCGCCCACAACCCACACACCGGCCGCCGAGAAAAAACGCGTCGAACAATCAAACAACCCATAATCCAATCCGTGAGATCCGTGCAATCCGTGGTTCCCGTCCCTCCCAACCTTCGTGCTCTTCGTGCCCTTCGTGGTTCATCCCCATAACCCGGGTGGTACCGTGTAGCGCTGCCCGGCGCGCGTCATGGAGGTCTCCGCCATCAGAGTCTGCTTCCTCATGTATCACGGCTCGATGCAGTCGGGCGGGCAGGGCATCTACCTCGCCAACATCACGCGCGAGCTCGCCCGCCTCGGCCATCACGTGCACGTCATCTCCGGCCCGCCCTACCCTGTGCTCGATGACGCCGTCACCCATCATCGTCTGACAACGCACAGCTTCCCGTCGATGCTCCTCGACACCAGCGCGTACTTCGGCCGGCGCGCACCCCTCAGCCACCTGCACCCCTTCAACTTCTACGAGCTCGCCACCACCCGCTTCACCCTCTCGTCGCTCCTCGCCGCCTTCAGCCTGCGCGCGCTCCGCAAGCTCAAGCAGGTCGAAGATGCCAGCGGCGCCTTCGACATCGTCCACGACAACCAGACCCTCAGCTACGGCACGTACCTGACGCGCGCGCTGCTCGACCGCCCCGTCGTCGCCAACGTCCATCACCCGCTCGATGTCGATATGGAGAACAGCTTGCGCGAAACCGCATCGCTCGGCGGCCGCATCCAGCGGCTCGCCTGGTATCCGTGGCACATGCAGCGCGAAGTCGCGCGCCGGCTCGATGCGCTGATATCCGGCTCGCGCGCCTCCGCCGAACTCATCGAGCGGCTGTGGCGCCTGCCGCCCGGACTCATGCACCCCATCCACGACGGCGTCGATCCCGAAGCGTTCCACCCCGGCACGCCGGGCGAGATGGAGCCCGGCGCCCTCCTCTTCGTCGGCAACTCCGACGACCGCAACAAGGGCGTCGTCTACCTGCTCCGCGCCATGGCGAAGCTCCCGGCGTCGTCGCGTGCGCACCTCTACCTCGTGGGCGGCCCGAAGGGGAACGTCCGCGTCGCCCCGGCCGAGATCGAGCGCCTCGGCATCGGCGACCGCGTGACCATCGTCGGCCGCGTCCCCGAATCGGAACTGGCCGCTTGGTATCGACGCGCCCAGATCGTCGTCTCGCCGTCGCTCTACGAAGGCTTCGGCCTGCCCGCCGCCGAAGCGATGGCATCGGGCACCGCCGTCATCGCCACGGATGGCGGCGCGCTCCCGGAAGTCGTCGCCGATGGCGAGACCGGCGTCATCGTCCCCGCCGGCAACGCCGACGCCCTCGCGAGCGCCATCGCGTCCCTGCTCGAATCCCCGGCGCGCTGCCGCGACCTCGGCGAAGTCGGCCGCCGGCGCGTGCTCGAACGCTTCACCTGGGACAACACGGCTGCGCAAACCGCGGCCCTCTACCGCAACGTGCTCAACACGCGCGACGCGAGGCGTCCGAACGTTGCGAATCCAGCACCCGATGCCCCGTTGGGCTAGCAGCCGCCCGGTTGTATCCTGAGGGACGAACAAACAGCAGAGGAGCCGCCATGCGTAAAGACCTGATGGAGATCCTCGCCTGCCCCATGTGCAAGAGCGAGCTCACCCTGACCATCGACGAAGAGAAGGACGACGAAGTCATCCGGGGCACGCTCTTCTGCGCGAAGTGCAACGAGCGCTACCCCATCGAAGACAGCATCCCGAACCTGCTGCCGCCGGACCTCCGCAAGGCCACCAGCGGCACGTAGCACGGAGGCACACCATGGGACGCTCGAACCAACTCGGCACACTCCTCATGATCGGCGCCGCCATCTCGTCGCTGATCATGGTCATCGGCGCCATGCGCCGCAGCTATCTCGTGATCGCCATCCCCGTGCTCGCTGCGACGGGCCTGATCAGCGCACTCGCCTTCTGGGTCGGCTGGACCATGGCCAATACCGAGCCGGATCTCGCCGAACTCGAAGAGCGCAAGACCGTACCCGCCGCCGTCTGACGCCGCACTCCAGACTCAGCGAAAAACAAAGGAAAACGCTCGGCATTGGTATGCCGAGCGTCTTCTTGTGGCGGAGCGGGTCGAAAGCGGGCGCGTCCCTAAGGACGACGGTTAGAGTCGGAGTTTGCCGTGCGAAGGCTGCCGGCGGCGCTGCCGCGGGTGGCCTTCTTCTTCTTCCATCAGGTCGATCGGTGGGGTGGAGACAGCTTCGTGGACGTAACCGCAGCAGAGGCAGGTGCTGTATGCGCCGTACCAGTCGCGCTCTACGATCATCGAGCCACGGCAGCGCGCACACGTTCGAGGAAGGGCGGTGGTGCTCATGCGATGTCCTCCACAAGGCCCGGAGCGGGGCCAGTCCTCCGCCCACGCGGAGGGTCAGAAAGCGCCTGGTGACTGCCAGCCATGGGCCTTCCGAATGCCTACGGGGTTAGCTGTCGGGTTCGGGCTGAAAGGCTACCCTACGCGTCAACGCTCGTTTCCGGGTCGCTGCGCGATTCACCCCAGCCGCACAAGGTGCGGCGCCTGGTTCCCCCGTCCTGTCGAAGCTGGAGTCAGCTCCCGCAGGTTCGGCTTTGGAACCCGCGAATCGCGGATTCCGGTGCTCCACACACCGTGTGAAGCGGGTTTGTGATTTCAAGAACATAGTAAAACGGCACCCCCGAAGCTGTCAACCCCCTTTGGCGATCTTTGTGCGGATTCTGTAAAGCGGGCCGCAACAAGCTGCGGAAAATCGCCCATGCGGCGTCTCCGCCTGCGCAACGATCAGACTTCGGCCGGTTTCGACTGTTGGTCGCTGGGCAATCTGGGCCAAGATTCTGACGTGGCCCGGGGGCTATGAAGTGGTAGCAGACGCCTCGCGGGCCGCGGCATAGCACCGCTCCACCAACTCCGTCGTGGCGAGCGCTTCCGCCGCGCTCACGGCCGGCTCGCTGACGCCGCAGAGCGCATCGACGAAGCGGCCGTCCTCTTCCACGTAGCCCCAGCGTTCCGGCCGCGCCTGCTGTGCGAAATCGAGCGTCAACGCGGCCTGGTCCACCCCGGTCGCGAACGTGATCCGCTCCATCTCCTCGGTGACGATCGATGCGTGGTCGCCATACACCTCGATGCGCTCAAACGGGTACAGCCACGTCGCGTGCGCCGACGTAGCGAAGACGGCGGAGAAGCCCGATTCGAACGTGAAGAGCATCGAGAAGTCGTCGAGCTGCTCGTACGAGGTCGCACGCGCCCGGCACACCACCTCCGCCGGCTCGCCGAAGAGATGGCGCACGAGATCGAGCATGTGGATCGGCGTCTCGTACAGGAACCCGCCCGAGATCAGCGGGTCGCCCGTCCATGCTGGCCGCTGCAACTCTCCGCGGTTCATCTTCAGAAGCGCCGACGAAGGCACCACGTCGCCGCTATCGATGCGATGCTTGAGTTCGCGATACACCCCGGCGAAGCGGCGGTTGAAGCCCGCCTGGTAGATACCGCTCGAACGGGTCACCGCATCGAGAACGGCGCGCGCTCCATCGAGCGACGTAGCCATCGGCTTCTCCGAGAAGACCGAGATGCCCGCATCGAGCGCGTGGACGGCCACATCCCCGTGCAACGCGTTCGGGGTGCAGATGTAGAGCGCGTCCACCTCGCCCAGCAGGTCATCGAACGACGGCACGACCGCCGCGCCCGTGTTCAGCGCGAACGTCGTCACCCGTTGGAGGTCCGGATCGATGACGGCCTGAACCCGCACGCGCGGATCGCGCGCCAGCACCTCGGCGTGTATGCCGGCGATGAATCCCGCGCCCATGAAGCCGACCCGCAGTGTGTCCATTAGTTCGACACCAGCACGTCGGCGTCGAACTCCTCGCGAAAGGACATCAGCTCCAGCCAGCGGGCCAGCACCTCACGATGCTGATCGCGCCAGGGTTGGCCTCCGGCGCCCGACCAGGTGTCGAGCGACTCTTTGCTGTCCCAGAATGTCAGCGCCACGTACGAGCGGGGACCGCCCGAGCGGAACAGGTGCTGGCGAGTACAGCCAGGCACGCCGTTGTACGCCGGAATAAGCCGATCCCGCACGAGAGCCAGCAGTTCGGCTTCCTCGAACCCCTCGTTCAGCGTCCAGCGGCGGATCGTCGCGACTTCAGCCATCGATTGTGTACCCCACGTGCGCGAGCACCTGCGCAGCCTTCGTGCGCGCCTCCCGCGCTACTTCGCGAGGGTCGCGCTCCCAATACTCGGGCCGGAATATCTCAATAGACATCGTGCCATCGAACCCCGCTGCGTGCAACGGCCGCAGGATCTCTTCTATCGGGATTGCGCCCTCGCCCGGGAACAGCCGGTGCGCATCCGTCAGCTCTGGCCTCGGCAGGTCCTCGCAGCCGTTCAAGTGAACGACGAAGAGCTTGTCGATCGGCACCCGAACCAGGTCCGACAACAGGCTGCCGCCCGCGTGGAAGTGGAACGTATCGATCACCATCCCGACGTTCGCGCGATCCACCTCCGTGACGATCTCAATCGCCATGTCAAGCGTCGGGACGGAGCATCCCGGCTTGCCGAGGAACTCGAAGGCGAGGCTGATGTCCCCCGCTACGTCCGACATCTGGCGCAGGACGTCGACCGCATCCGCGACGGCAGTGCCGCGACCGAACCCGTCAGGTGCGGTGCCGGGCACGACGACGATGCTCGGCGCGACGATGGTGCGCGCGATGGCGGCCGTGTGCTGGAGTTGCTCCATGATCTCCGCGCGGCCAGTCTGGTCGCGCGGCGTGATGTTCTCGATGGAGTTGATGCACCACGGCTGTACGCCGAGCGCCTGCATCCGTCCACCCAGCTCCTCGAGCGAGTGGTCCGCCAGATACGCATCGAGCTTTCCTGCCCACACCTCGAGCGCGTCGAACCCCGTCTCGGCCGCGATCTCGAGATCGTCGGCGAGAGGCGAGTGCATGATCGTGGCGCCGTTGAGTGCGAGCTTCATGGCGCCTCATTCTCGACTGTTGGGCCGTTACGTGATAGTGGTATCGGTTACGGTTGTGCGACGGCGCTCAGCGCACGGATCTGCTCCAGGTGGGCGCCGTTGTGGTTCGCCAGCCACGAGCCCATATCGAGAAGGGCTAGCTTGCCGGACAGCATCTCGCCTCGCTTCCGCCAGCTTACGTCTGGAAGACCTTCGACCAGCGACAGCGCGTCCCTGATCGCTCGATCGAACCGGTCGCACAGTTCACCCGCGCTCGCGGCGGGATAGTCCTGGCCATCGATGATCTTCCACGGCAGCACCGCCGGATCGTCCTGTGGCGCGGCTGGATCGAGCGCGGCGCGGAAGCGGCGCACGAACAGTTCGGCGATATCGATCGTGTGGCCGGCGATCTCCTTCATGCACCACTCTCCCGGTGCGCTGCTCCAGCGAAGCTTTGCGTCCGGCACACCGGCGATCGACTCGCGCATCGCGGCGGGCGCCGCCCGCAGCATCTCAACGATCTGCGCGGGCTGGCGGCGAGCGATGCGATCCGTCGTGGCGGAGAAGAACGGCGCGAACATCTCGAAGTCGCCCGCCACGCTGCCACACGCCGGGCAGATCTCCGGTCGCGCGGCTTCGGCGACGTAGCCACATTCAGCGCAGCCCCACAGAAACTGCGCCACAACGCTCTCCGGCACATCCCGATGCTCGCGCAGGCTCTCGCTCGTGCGCATCAAGACGTCCGTGAGTGATTGCGCAGCGTCATGCACAGTCCTGACGGCGGCGGGCGTGCCGGGCACCAGCATCGCGGCGAGCGCATCGGTCGAAGCGCGGTACTCCGCCCGCAGCGACTCGAACAGTTCCGGGGCAGGCGACTCGGCGGCGCGGGTACGTTCGAGCGAGAGTGCCCGCGCGCGGGCGGCGAGCGCGAGCGCGCGCAACACCTTCGCCATGTTGAGGCGCCCCTCTTCTACAGCGCGCTCAGCAGCGGCGAGAGCGGCGACAGCCGTGCGACTGTCGCGCGCGATCACGCCAGCGAGGGATTGCTGCTCCTCGGCGTTCATGCGGTGGCGCCGTAGAGCGACGCGCGGATGTCCTCGCGGATGCTCGTGCCGTCCAGGCGCAGGTGCCGCGCGTTGTACTCGTCGTGATGGATCGTGACGTACAGCTCCGCAGAATCGACATCGAGCGGAAGCGGCAGGCCGCATGTGCCACCGCTGTCGGTCTTGGCGCGCGCGAGCACCTTCGCGTTGTGCGTGCTCAGCACCACCTCCGCGCCGGGGATCGGCGGACGTTCGCCCGACTCGTCCGCATCGTTCGCGAGCACTTCAATCATCGCGGTGCGTCCGTCCTCGTGGCGCGTCACTTCGACCGCCATGTCGATCAGATAGATCAGCGGGTCGGGGATGATCGCCCGCATGCCGGCATCCCGGACCGCGCGCACCTGGTTCGCCTTCAGCGAGGCATCGACCGGCGCCATGCCGTGATCCGTCGTGACGATGAACAGCGTGTCGTCGTACAGTCCTGCGGCTTCCAGCGCGTCGAGCACACGGCCCACGCGTACGTCCGTCTCGTCCAGCGATACACGCTGGCCGTCGGAGTGCGGTCCGTAGTCGTGGCCGACGCCGTCCGTGAGCGTCAGCTCGTGGAACATGAACTTCGGCGGCGGGTGGCCTTCGTCCGTATAGAGCACGATCGCCTGCGCCACGCCGCGTCCGTCCGTCATCGACTCGACGTGCGCGCCCTTCTGGTCGTCCTCGACCCACTTGGGGCTGGTGTCGCCCGCGAACCGCGCGGTCAGCTCCTTCAACCGATCGCGGTCGCCGATGACGATGCGTTCGAGCGTCGCGTGGTCGGCGCCACGGGTGCACGGCTCGTGGATCGATGCGGTGAACGCGCCGTGCTCCCCCTGCCACGGGCCGAACACGCGGTGATACGCCTCGTACAGGGTCTCGACGCCATCGCCAAGGAACTTCGCCGTCTCAAACTGCTGCCCCTGCGGCGTCACGGTCTCGCGCGTCTCGCGCAGGTAGTACGTCGGGTTGACGATGTCGTGGTGGCCGCCCCACGAGCCGGTACCGATGGCGTTGTGGCTGGGCCAGGTGATGCTCGGGAAGTTGGTGAGCGAACCGAACTCGAACATCGTGCCGTTGCGGATCAGCTTCCGCAGGTTCGGGATCGCGTCGGGATCGTTGGCGAGCCGCCACTTCAGTTCGGTGTTGCTCTGTCCGTCGAGCAGGAAGATGTACGCGCGCTCGGGGCGCGCATCGCTCCCCGAATCGATGATCTCGTCGAGCACGCGGCCGTCCTGCCGCTTGAGGTAGACGTCCGGCGCAACGCCGCGCTCCGACGACGTGCGGCCTGTGACGTCTTTGCCATCGATCAGGGGGAAGCCGCTAAGGTGTGCGATGGTCGGCGCGATATCGATCTGGCGCGACGGCGCGTCGGTCTGCACGCCCTTCTTGATGCCCGGCCCGGAGAACACGAGCGGAGACCGCGCGTGGATGACGTCGAGCGCGCCGTGCTGACCCGGCTGCCGGCCGAACGCGTACGCCTTCGGGTTGACGACGATATCCGGCGCGTTCGGGCTGTCGAAGAGCTGCGCGATGCGCTCGTACGCGAACGGGTAGGTGTTGTGCTCGGGCTCGACGTACGCGGTGTTCGCTTCGATGCCGGGGAAGCCGGATGCCTTCGACGCGGCGAGCTCATCGTCGATCGTCGCGAGCGCCTTGCGATCCTGGTTCGCGATCGGGTTCTCGCCGATCTGTTCGATGATGCGATAGTCGTAGCCGCGGCCGTCATCAGCGTAGAAGCGCTGAAAGCGGATCATGCCACGCGTCGCCCACACCTCGTACGCGTCATCGCGACATGTGATCACAAGGTCGGTCTGCGGGCCCGCTGTCGCGTCGGTCAGCAGCACGTGGATCGCGCGGTCGCCCGACTCGTACTGCTGCGGGTCGAGCCCCTGGCCGCGCAGCCGCTCAGGTCCGACGGGTGTGGCGACGCGTTCTTGAGTACTGGTCATGGGGCCTCCGGCGAGTTCGTAGTTCGTGGTTCTTAGTTTGTAGTTCTTGGGAGCACGGTGGTGCGCCTATCATCCGACAGCGGGCGTCATCGCGCAACGGCACGCCGGCGCTGGGAGTAGAATCGAGACGAGTGTTAACGCACGACGGAGGTGGACGATGCCAACTGTCACGAAGCGCCAGACAAAGCCAGCGGCGGCGAAGCGAGCTCGCAAGCCGGTCGCCGACCGGCCCGACATCCCGTACGGGCTGAAGGGGCCGAAGGAGGGCAGCGGGCTGCTGCCGTGGAGCCGTGCGAGCGATCGGCTGCGCAGTTCGTACATCTACTGGGTCTCGACGACGCGCAAGGATGGCCGGCCGCACAGCGTCCCAGTGTGGGGGCTCTGGCTGGACGAGACGCTCTACTTCAGCAACGGCGCGCTCACGGCTCGCAACCTCGCCCGCGATCCGCGCGTGTCGGTGAACCTCGAGAATGGCGAGGACGCCGTGATCATCGAGGGCGTCGTGGAGATCGTGAGCGGCAAGCCCCTGATCAAGCGCATTAACACGGAATACAACCGCAAGTATCTCTGGGAGGGCATGCAGGACGTGTGGTACGCGCTGCGCCCGCAGGTCGCGTTCGCGTGGATCGCGCCGAGCACCGGCGTCGGGACTGAGGGCGTGTACGCCGGGAGCGCTACGCGCTGGCGGTGGAAGTAGTTGTTGGCTGTTCGCGATGCGGCAGACTACTCGCGCCAGAGCGCTCATCGTAGATGGGTCGTAGGGACGCAGCTTTAGCTCCGTACGGACGTTTTGGACCGTGCTAAATCTGCGTGCCGACCATCTCAACAGCAACGCCTCAACGATACGCCGCCGCGCCTGGTCGACCAACCCATGGCGCCTTCGCTAGTCGAACATCAGCACTGTGCGGGAGACTTCGCCGGCCTTCATGGCGCGGAAGGCGTCGTTTACGTCTTCGAGGCGGCCCTTCTTGCTGATCATTTCGTCGAGCTTGAGGCGGCCCTGCTCGTAGAAGTCGATGTAGCGCGGCATGTCGACGCGGAAGCGGTTCGAGCCCATCATGCTGCCCTGGATCCGCTTCTCGCCCTGCAGGAAGCTCCAGCCGTCCAGCTCGATCTTCGTGCCGAACGGGATCATGCCGATGATCGTGGCGACGCCGCCGGTGCCGAGGCACTCGAACGACTGCTCTGCCGTCTTCTTGAGTCCGATCGCCTCGAACGCGTAGTCGACGCCGCCGTCAGTGATGTCCTTCACGGCCTGCACGGCGTCGCGCGACGATGCGTCGACGATGTGCGTCGCGCCGAACTCCTTCGCCGTCGCAAGCTTCGACTCGACCATATCGACGGCGATGATCTTGCGCGCGCCGGCGATGCGAGCGCCCTGGATGACGGAAAGCCCGATGCCGCCCGCGCCGAAGACGGCGACCGTCGAGCCGGGCACGACTTTCGCCGTGTTCATCACGGCGCCTACGCCTGTCATGACGCCGCAGCCGATCAGGGCCGCCTTGTCGAGCGGGATGTCCTCGCGGATCTTCACGACGGCGTGCTCGTGCAGCAGCAGCTTCTCGGCGTAGCCGGCGATGTTGGCGAACTGGTAGACGGGCGAGCCGCTCTGGCTGAGCTTCGGCGGCTGGCTGGGCGCGCGCTGGTTATCGGGGTTCGTGCAGCGGTTCGGGTGGCCGGTGGTGCACTGCTCGCACGAGCCGCAGAAGACGGAGAGGCAGGCGATGACGTGATCGCCCGGCTTCACGTACGTCACCTGGTCGCCGACCGCCTCGACGATGCCGGCGGCTTCGTGGCCGAGGATCGCGGGCGAAGCCATCGGGTATAGACCCTCGACGAAGTGGAGGTCGCTGTGGCAGACGCCGCTGGCGACGGTGCGCACGAGGATCTCGCGCGACATCGGCGCGTCGATCTCGACTTCTTCGATGGTCAGTGGCTCGTGCGGGGCGTGGAAGATGGCGGCTTTCATGCGGTTACTCCTGTTGGTGATCGACTAACCCTTCCAGTGCTCTTCGAGCAGCGCGGCGACTTCAGCGGGGCGCTGGGCGGGCCACCAGTGGCCGCACTCGGCGAACGCGACGCACTTCGCGCCGGTGCGGGCCGCCAGCCGCTCAGCGTAGAGGACCGGGCAATACGGATCGTCGGCGCCCCACAACACGAGGCCGGGCGGCGTCGGCGCGGAGATCGGCGACCAGTCCCGCGAGACGTTGATCGCGGACCGGTACAGGGCGAGGATCGACGTCTTCATCCGCTCGTCGATGCGCGCCGCGGTGTCCTTCGCGACATCGGCCGGAACCCCCTGCGACGCGAGCACGCCTGCCATCACATCCGGCGAGAAGGCGGCCATCAACTGCTCGCCGGCGGTCGGCGTCTGCCACGTCTTGGCGGTGTCGTGCCAGACGTACTCGGTATCGAGCGGCCCGCCGCCGGCAGCCCACGTGCGGATGAGATCCGGCCGAAGCGAGACGATGCGCTGCACGAGCAGGCTGCCCCAGTCGTGGCCGACGAGATCGACCGGCTCGCCGACTTCCTCGATGCGCGCGATCAGCCACGAGGCGTAGGCGTCCTTCGTGCTGTCGAATCCGTCCGGCACCGGCGCATCGAACGCGGGCATCGACGGCGCGATGATGTCGGTGCGCTTGAGGTGTTTGCGGACACCATTCCAGAGATGGCCGCTATCGGGTACGCCGTGGACGAGAAATGCGGGCATGTTGGATGATCCCCGAACCGGGCGCACAGCCGTGCGCCCCTACAAGCGACGTTTACACGCGGGCGCCGAGGCCAGCGATCATTTCGTCCAGCAGGACGATGAACTCACAGGTTACTTCGATGCGGATGGCTTCGTTGACGAAGCCGCCGGTGTTGTCCCAGCCTCCGGTGTCGGTCTGCTGCGCTACCAGGGCTTCGCCAACGCGCTCGGCAAGGCGCAGCATCTTCTCGTCGCCGGTCGCGCCATAAACAAGTGCGGCGCCCCAGCCGACCTTGCCGACCTGCGCCGTCTCGTACATCTCGTCGAGGACGTTGAGGCCGATCTGCAGGTAGTTGCGACCGAGGCCCACCCACGATCCGTCGCCCGTTGCCATCGTCAGGCGAGCGAGGAACGCGGCTGCGATGCCCATGTTGAAGTACATCTGCTTCGGCGTATCGACACGAATCGAGTGCATGCGCTGGCGATCGTCCGCGAAGTCCGTGCGCAACCCCTGGCCATGCTTGTAGACGAAGAAGAGTTCTTTGTCGGGGTTCGGCTGCGCGTCCCAGACCGTGCGCAGAAAGCGCCCGACGGTCTTTGCCTCGGCGAGGTGCCCCGTGAAGAGACAGGCGTTACCGGCCTGCGCGCTGTTGAGCAGATCCTGCGGCGCATCGGGGTTGCCGAGCTGGATGCGGAAGCCGCCGCTTTCGTGCTGGAGTCCGAGCAGGAACTCGATGCCGCGGCGCGCGATGTCGAAGCGACCCATCTTCTGGGCGCCGACGATCATCCACGCGTTCGGGTAGGCGTAGCTGTAATCGAAGAACTTGCCGCGCATCTCGCCGGCGAAGTCGCCCTCTTCCGTGAGCACGTTATGCGCCACCCACGTCGCGAGGCGGTTGCCCTCCTCGGCGCGACCGGCGGCAGCAAGCGCCCAGAGCCCCTTGTAGTACGGGCCCAATCCGGATTTTTCGGGATCGCCGAGCGCGCCGTCCGCGCGCTGCTGGCTGATGACGTACTGCACGCCGCGATCGCGTGCCTCCATGAGCTTGCTGGCAATGGATGATTGGACGACCATCTGGAAACCTCCTGGGCTGGATGGCTGGTCGCTGGTGGTGATCAGCAGTCTACGATCATGCACGGCTGCTGTCGATGGTCCGTGCCGCCGAAAGTGTGACGTTTGGCGGTACGCTGGTAGCGCCATGTGCGGACGATTCACGCTCACGCGACGAGACCTGAGCCAACTCGCGACATCACTCGGTGCGGAGGTGCTGCCTGACGACGTAGCGCTGTACCGGCCGCGGTACAACGTCGCACCAACGGACCAGCACTGGATCCTGCGCACGAAGCGCGAGCAGCGGCAACTGTTGCCGGCGAAGTGGGGCCTCGTCAATAGCTGGCAGACCGATGCGAAGGGCGCCTTCAAGCAGATCAACGCCCGCAGCGAGAGCGCGGCGACTCGCTCGGCGTTCCGCGACGCGTACGTGCACCGGCGCTGCGCCGTGCCCGCGGATGGCTTCTTCGAGTGGACGGGCACGAAGGAAGCGCGGCGGCCGATCTGGTTCCACCCGCCGCACGACGACCTGCTGCTGTTCGCCGGGCTCTACGAATCGTGGCGCGATCCGAAGACCGATGTATGGCAGCGGACGTTCACGATCCTGACGACCGACGCGAACGAGATCGTCGGACCGATTCACGATCGCATGCCGGTGATCCTGCCGCCGGAGCGCGTCGAGGAGTGGCTGTACGTGCCGCCGCGCGAACCGGAGCAGGAGTCGTACGCGAAGATCCTGCGCGGCGTTCTAGTACCCGCCGACGCGGACGTGCTCGTCGCAACGGAAGTATCGACGCGCGTGAACTCAGTGAAGAACGACGACCCGGAGTGCCTGCTGCCGGCGAATGACCGTGAGGCCGTGGAGTCGCCCCGGCTCTTCTAGGCTTCCATCCTTACGATGCCTTTTGTGCCGTCCACGGTAATCATGGAGCCGTCCACGATCATCTTCGTCGCTACCTGCGTCGCCACCACACACGGGATGGCGTACTCGCGCGCACAGATTGCTGAATGAGAGAGCACGCCGCCGGAGTCGGTAACCACCGCTGCGGCGATCGCGAACAGCGGCGTCCATGGCGGCGCCGTGGTTGTGCAGACGAGAATTTCGCCGGGCTGCAGACGCTCCGCTTCGCTCAGGTCCTTGAGCACGCGCGCCCGCGCCGTCACGAGGCCCTTGCTGGCTGCCTGGCCTTTGATCTCGCGGCCTTCGATGCTCGGCGGCGCTATGCCAAAGAAGAGGGTCAACATCGGCAGGACTTCCGCAGGAATCTGCGACATGTCCGGAGGCGTGCCGACGAACGGCGGCGGCGCGAGCGTACCCTGGCGGGCGAACTCGGCCTGTTGCTTCTCCGCTGTCGCTTTGAGGTGAGGCGTGGGACTGTGCGCCGCGTCCTTGAGTTCGCGCGAGTCGAAGAAGAAGACCTGGTCCGCAGTGCCCAGTGCGCCGGCTTCGACCAGCTTGCGACCCAGCGCCAGAAACGGCACCCGCAGCGAGCCCACCATGATCAACTGCCACAGAGCGCGGCCCTCGCTGATCGGCACATGTATCTGGCACGTTGACAGCATCGCGCGGAACTGGGGCAGCTTGTCCGCGCCGAGGCGTGCCTCGACTTCCTTCACCGCGTCTTCCCGCTGCGCGACGGCGCGCAGATGAGCAGCGGCGGGTGAGTGCTCGGCGTCGTTGACGTAACGACTTATCAACGTCAGCGGCAGGCGAGGACTCTCCGCCCAGGTCGGCCTCTCGATGTACGTCCAGCTGTCGACGCGCCAGCCGTACTCGTCGAGGTATTCGCGGAACCTCGCCATGAACTCCTGCCCGCCCTCTACCGACTCAAGCGAGTCGAACCGGCCCTGGCGCAACGCTTCCGCCACGGCAGGCCGCCTGGCGGCGTCTTCCGCCAGCTCGCTCAAGCCCGCGCCCGCAGCCGCCGTACCATTCTCGAAGCCCTGGAGAAGCGTGGCGGCGAGTTGCGGTCCCTCCGCTCCCAGTTCGTTCTGCAGAAACTCGACGAAGCCGAAGGTCGGCCCCATGAACCCGGTGATCGCCTTCATGGTGTAACCAAATGCTTTGATCGACTCGACGATGATGCCTTCGAGGGCGTCGCCCAGGTCCGCCAGGCTCATGCTCTCGTAGTCGCGCGCGCGGATGCGCTCGCAAGTGCCCTTAATCTTCGGCAGATAGTCGTTCGTCCAGACGTCGGAGATACCCCGCTCGAGGATCTCGGGGGACGGCGGTCGCGGCGAGGCAGGCGACGAAAAGGCGTAGCCATTCACGAAGACCGTTCGCATCCCCATGTACTGGCTCATCAAGCGATCCCAGAACTCGCTGGCGAGCGGGCACAGAGGCGCCGGCGTGTGCATGGCGTCGAAGAGCCACGGCAGCTGCGCGTCGGCGGGATCCTGCCAGGTCACCTGGAAGTCGTTTGTAAAGCTGGACACCATGATGTTCCTCAGTTCTCACAACGTTAGGACGCGGGCGCGGCCTGATCCTGCTGGCCGGAATGTTCATTAGTCTACGGGCGTTTGAGTTCCGAGCAAGAGATGCGACATCAAGCCGCTACGTCTCACTGCCGCTCGTTGCCGGTGACGTTGCCTTCGGCGTCTGTTGTGAGACGGCCTTCGGTCATGTCGAGCATGACGAGCACGTTGCCCCACGGGTCGGCTACGACGGCGCACTTGCCGATCGCGATGTCGAAGGGACCGTTGACGATGCGGCCGCCCGACTCGACGAACCGCTGCGCGGCCGCTCCTACTGAATCGACGAGCAGGTCGACTTCCGGCGTACCGCCGTCGGTGTGGATGACGACCTCGGCGTCGGAACCCGGCATGCGGAGGCCTGCGGACGTCGCCGTGCGCCAGTTCAGTTCGTGGCCGAGCGCGTCGCGGTAGAAGGCGAGGCCGGCATCGAGGTCGGCGACGGGGAGGCGGATGCAGTCGACTTTGCGGAAGAGGGGAGCGGTGTTGGACATCGGGTGCCTCACGGAGTGGGCGGACACGCAGGTCCGCCCCTACGGCCATCGAGCATTTCGGGATTGGCATCGTACCCGGACGCGGGCACTCTACGGAGTGCCCCTACTCGGGATGTGTGTGCCAGATCGCGGGTGGGCACGGCTCGCCGTGCCCCTACGATACGTGCGCGGCGTTCGTCTCGGAGATAGCACAGCGTGCCAGCTGAGCGAGATCCTTCGCAATCGCTCAGGATGACAGGACGGATGTTCGCCCGCGTCTACTTCGTGATCAGCTCATCCAGTTCGGCGAGCAGCGCCTGCTTTTCCGGGGACTCGAATGCTTTGCGGGCGGGCTCGAGGGTTTCGACGAGCCACTCGGCGATGCCGTTCTTGAGGTCGGCGGGGTGGAGGGCGCCGTCGAGATAGGCCTGGTCGGTCTCTTCCGGCGAGGTGAAGATGAGGTCCCCGCCGTGATCCGCCGTGCGGGCGATGCGGAACTCTCCGTCGCGAGCGAAGATGAGCTTGCGCGCCCAGTCGAGCATGGGGTTGAACTGCGCGGAGTCGGGGGGGCAGAACGCCTTGCGCACCTTCTGCCGGATCTCGTCCGGCGAGTCGTGCACGAAGAGCGCCGAGCTGCGCTCCGACTTGCTCATCTTCATCGACGCCCAGAAGTCCGTCAGGTCGCCCTCGGGCGGCGGCCACACGTTCGGCTTCTTCAGGCCGAGCAGCAGCGGATGGTGCACGCAGACTGGCTTGATCTGCGCGCCCTTGGCATCGAGCAGCGGCGTCACCTTCATTTTCGACGCGACGTCGCGGGCGATGACGTGCGCTTTGCGCTGGTCCATGCCCGCGTGCGCGATGTTCACGCCCATGATGAAGACGTCGGCGACCTGCATGCCCGGGTAGAGCATCTTTGCGAAGTCGACGGAATCGCCCTCGCGGCGGCCGAGGATGGTGATGCTGCGCTGCATGCGGGCGAGCGTGGTGTTCTTCGCGACGTCGATCAGCGTCGCCCAGTACTGATCGTTGTTGTGGTAGAGGTCGGTGCCCAGCACGAAGTTGAGCTTCGACGGATCGCCACCGACGCAGCGGAACGACGCCTTCAGCCCCTCGGCGAAGTAGCCGAGCGCGATGCGGCGGATCGTCTCGCGGTCGCCGCCGAGTTTGTCATTGATCCAGGAGTGCCAGTCGGCGAGGAAGATGGTGCAGTTGACGCCGGCATCGACGAAGTCCTTCACCTTCCCCATGCAGACGAGGCCCGTTCCGAGATGGATCTTGCCGGAGATCTCGAACCCGATGTAGTGCCGCAGCGGCGTCCCGGACGCGACGAGGCGATCGAGGTCCTCGCGCGTGAGGACTTCGTCGAGGTTGCGGGCGATCGTTTGTGCGGCGTCAGTCATGATGCTTAGTTTCGCTGATTTCCACCGCAGAGGCACAGAGGCACCGGGAAACAAGGATTTCACGGATTTCACGGATGCGTGATGCGACTTTGGGGGCCCTCCCCCCCTCAATCGGGTGCGTCGCAGAGGGTGATGGATTGCGTGAAGACCTGGGCCATCAACGTCAGGTCCAGGATGCTGATCGACATGCCGTTGTCCTGGTTGCGGCGCTCGGGTGCGGGCGGGATCTGTTGGGCGAAGAAGTTCGCGACGATTGTGAGATCCAGGATCGAGACGACGTGGTCGCCGTCGAGGTCGGCGCGCATGATCCTGCAGTACGTCAGCGGATCGTAGCCCAACCCCGTCTCGGTCACGTCCAGGTAGCCGTCGCCATCGCGATCGGTATCGCACGCGTCGCCGAAGACGTCGAAGCCGGCATAGTTCGATGCGGCGTTCGCGCCGTCGCTGTTCTCCTGCGCCGCGTTGGCAACGACTGGGCAGTTGTCGGTGCTCGGGTCGGTGTTCACAGCGACCAGCGCAGCCGTCGGAAGATCGTTGAAGCCATCGCCGTCGGTGTCGGGGTCGCACGGCTTTGTCATCTGCGCCTGCGGACCGGCGTACCCGGTGTAGACGATGCCGGTACACCCCGGCGCGATTTCGTGGCGGTTCGGCACGCCGTCGTTGTCCGCGTCCGCGTCCCACAGCTCGGCGCTGTTGAGGTAGCTGGCGCCGTTGCCGCCGGCGATCAGCACGCCACCGTCATTCAGCCGCACGGCGGCGTGACGCGCGCGGGCCGCCGCGATCGTGCCGGCCGCCTCCCACGCGTTCGCGACCGGATCGTAGATCTCCGCCGTCACCAGCGTCGCCGACGCGTTGACGCCGCCTTCGACAAGTACGCGGCCATCGAGCAGCGAGGTCGCAGCGTGCGCGGCGCGTCCGTCCATCATCGTATTCGCCGAACCCCACGCATCCGTCAGGGGATCGTACAGCTCGGCGCTCTGCAGATAGCCGGCCGTACCGCCGCCGCCCGCTACGAGCACCTCGCCGCCGGGGAGCAGGGTGGCCGTATGCAGACGGCGCGCCTCCGTCAGGCTGTCTGCGGGCAACCAGCTGTTGGTGTTGTGATCGTACAGCTCGGCCGTGCCGACGTAGTCACCGTCGAAGCCGCCCGCGGCCAGCACCTTGCCGGTCAACAGCCGTGTTGCGGTGTGGTACTCCCGCACGTGGGCCATCGATCCAGCAGGCGCCCATGAATTCGTCGCCGGTGTGTACAACTCCGCCGACTTCAGGTAATCCTCCGGCACACCGCCTACGCCACCAGCGACCAATATCTTCCCATTCAGCAGCAGCGTCGCAGTGTGGGCGCGGCGCGGCGTCGTCAGCGTTCCGGCGGGCGACCACGAGTTGGCAACGGGATCGTACAGCTCTGCGCTGCCGAGATTCGCGCTCGGCATGCCGCCGAATCCGCCGACGACGAGCACCTTGCCGTTAGGGAGCGGCGTCGCTGTGTGAAACGAGCGCCCCGTTGCCAGCGATGCGGCGGGTGACCACGCGTCGGCCGCCGGGTCGTACAACTCGACCGCGCCCACGTAATTGGTGGCGCTGTTATCGCCACCCGCGAGCAGCACCTTGCCGTTCCCCAGCAGGGTGGCGGTCGGGCGCTCGCGTGCCGTCTCCATGCTGCCCGCGGCGATCCAGAGGCCGTCGTTCGCCGCCAGCGCGGGCGCCGCATCGCCGATGTATGCGGCGGCCAGGACGGCCCCTAGCAGCGCTGCGAGGACGCGGCTGCGGAGGATGAGGGTGGTGGCGCTTACCATAGCGCCCGCTTGCCAGCACTGCGATGGTAGGCGACGTGGATCAGCTTTACAAGCGCGCTAGGATGTGCGCGCGGTCGAGAGGCTACGTTAAGGAGAGACATTCATGGCACGCAAGTTCAGGTTCGCCGTCCAAACATCAAGCGGGCGCTCGGGCGACGAATGGCGCGAGAAGGCGCGGAAGATCGAGGATCTCGGCTACTCGACGCTGCTGATCCCGGACCACTTCGACGACCAGCTCGCGCCGATGCCGGCGATGATGGCCGCCGCCGACGCAACGACGACGCTCCGAGTCGGCGGCCTCGTGCTGGACAACGACTACAAACACCCCCTCATCCACGCCAAGGAAGCGGCGACAATCGACGTGCTGTCCGGCGGCCGCATGGAGTTCGGGTTGGGCGCCGGTTGGATGCGCACGGACTACGACGCCTCCGGCATCGAGTACGACAACCCCGGCGTGCGGATCAGCCGCTTCAAGGAAGGATTGACGATCATCAAGGGGCTCTTCGCCGATGGCCCCGTGAACTTCAGCGGAACGTACTACACGATCACAAATCACGAAGGGACGCCGAAGCCCGTCCAGAAGCCCATCCCGATCCTGATCGGCGGCGGTGGCAAGCGCGTGCTCTCAATCGCCGGGCGCGAGGCGAACATCGTCAGCATCAACTTCAACCTTGAGCAGGGCGCGGTGAACCGCACGACGATGGGGACGGGCGGCGCCAACGAAACGGACGAGAAGATCGGCTGGATCCGCGGGGCAGCAGGCTCTCGCTTCGACGAGTTGGAGCTGAGCGTTACGGTGTTCGTCGCCATCGTCACCGACGATCAGGCGGGCATGGCCGAGCGCATCGCCCCGGGCTTCGGCATGTCGCCCGCGGAGGTGCTCGAATCGCCACACGCGCTGATCGGCACCACCGACCAGATCGTCGAAGCGCTGCAGGCGCGACGCGAGCGCTACGGCGTCAGCTACATCGCCTTCTCCGGCGACGGCTTCGAGCGGCTCGCGCCGGTGGTGGCGCAGCTGGCCGGGACGTAGTCGCAGGCGCAGAACCGCACCGTCACCGACTGGCGTTCACGCGCAGAGGGACGCCGGCTTCCCGAAAAGACTGGCCATCTTTGAGAGGTCCAGGATGCTGATGCTCGCCGCCGCCGTCTGCTGATATCGCGCGGGTGCCGGTGACACCGTCTGGCTGAAGACCGCTGCGACCCCCGCGAGGTCGAGAATGCTGACCGAGCCGTCTGCATCGACATCGGCGCGCATGATCGGACAGTACGTCGCGAGATCCTTGCCTAACGCCGACTTCTTCACGTTGCCATAGCCATCGCCTGAGACGTCACCGTCGCAGTCGTCGCCGAGCGCATCTCCGCCCGGACGGTTCGATAGTCCGTTGTTCGCGTCGGTGTTGTGCTGGAGAGGATCGTACGCCAGCGGACAATCGTCGATTGCGCTGAGCACCTCATCATCATCCGCGTCGTCGGGATTCTGCGCGAGCGGTGCCTGCACAGGTCGAGGATCCGCGCAAGTGCTACCGAGCCGCTCCGTCACGAACCCCTGATCGGCAGCATTGATCTGTCCGTCGGGCGAAGAGGGCGCCACGTCGAATCCTGGCGCATACAAGGGCGAGCCGGAAACCGCGCCGAACCGTCCCAGGATCGTCTGTTCGTCGAAGATATCGACCACGCAGTCAGCCGTAACATCGCCTTCAAGCGCACGCAGCGTGACGAGCACGTCACCCGTTCGCTCGATCGGCATGGGCGCACCTTGCACGTCGTGAAGAGATGACGTTGAAGGCGCGGTATTGACGACTGCGAGTTGGTCCGACGCGCCATTCGGCGGCATCGCAATGCCCGGATTGAGATGGGCCGTGAGCGAAACAAGCCCGCCGGACCCCGACGCCCCCGGCAGGACTCCGCTTGATGTGCAGGCGAGCCGAAGAAGTGAGGCGCTCGGACGCGATTCGACGCACGAGACCGGGCGGCCCGTGCTGCCCAGCATGGGACCCGGCGCGGCGAAGAGATCGATGGCCGCAGGATCGTACGCGTACGTGATGTCGAACCCGCCGAGGCCCGAACCCAGCGGGACCACGCCGGCGGTTTGCATGATCGTGACATCTGGTCCCGCCACGAACAGGTTGGCGGACGCCGGAAACAGAAACAAATCCGGATCCGATCCGGCAGCGTCGGCGCGCACACGCGCGCTCGGACCCGGCGCCGCGAAAAGCATTCCCGCGAGGCCGATTGCTGCCGCCGTGAGTGCCGCTGCCACGTGGTACCGATGCGGGCGCATGATGTTCATCATTGCACCTCCACCGCGCCGTTGACTGCCGGAGCCGGGATCGGATCGGCAAGCGGATCTGCGAGGTCGAACTGGAGTAGCGTCAGCGGCGAGATGCCAGTATTGCTCGTCGCCTGGAACGTGGCATGAAACAAGATGCCAGTTCCGTCCGGGCCTGGCGGTGTCGACCCAATCGACGCGCACGAGAAGACAAACGAGGTGAGGTTCAAGATGATGGGCGGACAGAAGATGGTGCGCCCGCTACTGCCCAGAAACACCCCGTTCGTCGCGGAAACGTACGTCAGCAGCGTCGGGTCGTACTGGACCTCCACCTGAAACGCGGCGAGGTTCACGACTTCGTCCACAACCAGATCGACCGACACCGTGCCCCCCGAAGATGCGACCTGGAAGGGCGGCACGACGCACACCACGGTCGCGGCGATCGGCGGGCAGCTGATTGGAGCCGGTGTCGATGTGGCGGTTGGCGTGAACGTCGATGTCGGGGTGGGGCAGGGTCCCGCGCACGGGGTCGGCGTCGCGGCTGAAACGGTGACAGAACCGCCGGTGAGACTCACGGAGATCGGCACGTTCGACGGCGTTGTGAGAACCGTGTTCGACAGGCTCAGGCTGCTCGTTCCGGCCGCCGACGCGTTGAACGTCACGACGGCTAGCACACCGCTACCGCTCGGGCCGTTCGGTGGCGGCGGGCCGAGCGTCGAGCACGCTAACCGCACCGACCCAGGCGCCACGATTGGCGCGGCGCACAATACGACGCGACCCGTACTGCCAAGAAATGTCGCGTTTGCCACACTCTGCATGCTCACGATTGCCGGGTTGAAGTTCAACTCAAACTGATATGCGCCGAGATTCGTCACGCCACTTGCGACCACGCCAACGGTGAAGGAATCACCCACCAGGATGGATGTCGTCCCCGGCTGCACACAGACGATGCCCGAAGCCGAACAGGTCGTCGGGAACGCGACCGGTGTGGGTGGTGGCGGCGGTGTTGGTGATGGCGTCGCGGTGGGGCAGGTGCCCGGGCAGGCAGTTGGCGTCGCGGTGGCACCGGAACCGACCAGCACAGCGCCGCCTGTGGCGGTCGCCAAGAGGTTCTCGCTCAGCGGATCAGCGAGAGCGATCGATGCGAACGTTAGGGTACCCAAGCCAGGGTTCAGTGCCCGGAACGTCAGTTGCGCGAGGGCGCCGCTGCCGGATGCCCCGGGAATGCCGGCTCCGTTAGTGACGCAGCCGAATGTGACGATGCTGAGCGAGGCCTGGACGGGGGGACAGAACACGGCGCGTCCCGTGCTGCCGAGCAGCGGGCCAGGCGCAGCGCTTATCAGTTCGACGTGCGCGCCGGTCATTTGCAACGTGAACTGGAACGCTGCGAGATTCTGCACGTTCGCCGCGTCGACCGACCATATGAAGACATCGCCAACGTTCACAGACGGGCTCGCCGGACTGAGTGCGACACTTGCTGTACCGGGTGGAGTGGGGATCGGAGTGTTCGTCGGAGGAGGCGTGCTCGTCGGACACGTGCCGGCACACGGCGTAGGCGTCGAACCATCGATGGTGACGGTTGCGTTCTGTATGGCCGGACTCGATGCCACGGCCGCAGGCGTCGTAAGGATCACATCAGAGAGCACGAGGTTGGTAGTGCCCCCGTTCACCGGTGTAAAGAGGAGATCAACCAGGACGCCGGCGCCTTCGACACCTGGCGGCGGTGCCGGGCCTTGTGTAACGCAGGCGACGACCACGTGCCCGGAGCCGGTGAGTTGCGTACAGGAGACGCTGCGACCGCTCGAGCCCAGGAACGGCGCCGGAAGAGCCGAGTTCAGAACGAGAAACGCCGGGTCGTAATCGAGCCTGAATTGGAACGCGGCAAGGTCGGCGGCGTTGCGCACCGCGACGCCCGCGACCAGAGGCTGCCCGATCGCGCTACTCGCGGCGGCGGGCTGCACGCACACGAGCGTGCCGGACCCTGGAGCGCAGAGCCCCGCCGCGCCAGCACGATCCCCAGGCTGGCTCAGCAGCACGAGAGCACAGACCACAGCAGCAGCAGCAGCAGCAGCAACCATCAGCAGTCGCCTCGCGATCCGCGATCGTGATATAAGTGCCCGCGTAATCATCGTGTCCACGTCCGCTTCGAGCCACGCGTTTCAACAAAAAGGAGCGCGCCATAATAGGCAGCGCTCCCCAACGCGTGCGTGATACTCGTCTGGAACGCAAGCGTACGTCGGCACTGCCGATTCTGTCAATGGGCCGTGTGAAGACAGACGAGGGAACGTGAGGAGCCGGATGCCCTTCGATGCCGCGATCCCAACAGAACAGCAGATCTACTCGTGGATCGAGGAGGTGTTCGCACAGGGCGTGCGGCGGCCGGGGTACCCCGCCGACGTCTGGGCAGAGCGCTTCTGCTTCGATCGCTTCACCGAACTCGGGCTGGAGAACGTGCACTTCGAGCCGGTCGAGCTGACGCACTGGGAGCCGCGGCCCGTGACGTTAGTCGCAACCGGCGCGAACGGCGATACGCTCGACATCCCGTGCTTCGCTGTGCCGCTCGCGGTGTCGACGCCGGAGATGGAGCTGGATTTGGTCGCATTCGATCGCGATGCGCCGGAGCGCGTCGCGGGCGCCGCTTCGCTCTACGACGTCTCGCTCCTGCGCGTGCCGTACGCGTGGTACGCGTCGATCGCGACATCGACATACGACCCAGACGGCAGCTTTGATGGCGCCGCGCAGGTACTGCCGTTCAGCCGCGACTTCCAGGCCGTGATGGAGCCGTCTATGGAAGCCGGCGCTGCCGCGTTCATCGGCACGCTCACCGGATACCCCGGCGACTCGCACGAGTACTACGTGCCGTACGACGCGAAGGAGCGGCCGATCCCCGGCGTCTGGATCAGTGGGAGCGACGGCGCCCGCCTCCGGGGGATGCTCGCGGCGGGACCGGTGCGCGTACGCATCAGCGTTGACGCGCCGCGCAAGCGCATCACGACGCAGAATGTCGTGGGCGAGCTGCCGGGCGCGGACGACGAGACAGTGATCATCGGATCGCATCACGACGGCCCGTGGTCGTCCGCCGTCGAAGACGGATCGGGCATCGCGCTGGTGCTGGCGCAGGCGGCGTACTGGTCGCGTGTGCAACGCGAACAGCGGCCGCATCGCCTCGTGTTCCTGATGAACTCCGGCCACATGTTCGGCGGCGCGGGCGCAGAGGCGTACGTGCACGCGCACCGAGTCGAGCTGGAGCGCGTCGTGCTGGAAGTACACCTGGAGCACGCGGCGAACGAATTCGCCGAGCGTGACGGAGTGCTGACGCCGACCGGTCACCCCGAGGCGCGCTGGTGGTTCACAAGCAAGAGCCCGCAGTTGGAGTCGGCCGTGCGCGGCGCGATTGAAGCGGAGGATATGCGCCGATCCTTCATCCTGCCGCCGGAGGCGCTCGGCCCGCGGCCGACGACGGACGGCAGCGAGTTCTATGTCGCGGGCGTTCCGATCGTCAACTTCCTGGCGGCGCCTTTCTATCTCTTCGATGCCATGGACACGATGGACAAGATCCACCGGCCGACGCTCGTACCACTCACGCGAGCGGCGATCCGCATCGTCGAATCGACGGCAGGCGTAAGCGCGGCGGCGATGCGGACGGGGATCACGTCGTAAGATCACACCCGATGGCCGTTTGTACGGCCTGAAAGCCCGCGACGCGGGTGTCGGTCTGCGTTCGCCTCTCGGCCTCCATGTGCAACCATGGATAGATGCAATGGAATCACGCCGGCGGCGGCGGGGGCGGAGCGGGCGGCCCGATGCGGGGCGCGTTGCTGAGCGAGCGGGCGCGGCCGCGGGCGAGTTCACTCGCGATCTTGCGGCGCGTGGCCGCCATCTTCCGGCCGTACAAGCTGTCGGTGTTGGCGTTACTGGCAACCGTGACGGCGTCCGCGCTGATCGGGCTGGCGCCGCCGTTGCTGTTCGCTTCGATCATCGACAACATCAGCAAGAACAAGGACACGCATCGGGTCGATGTAGACGCGGCCTTGATCTTCGCCGCTGTGCTGGCGGGCGCCATGCTCAGCGTGCTGCAGTCGTACCTCAACAACCGCGTCGGGCAAGGCGTGATGTACGACATGCGCAATCACCTCTACTCCCACCTGCAGAGGATGTCCCTGCGGTTCTTCACGTCAACGCGCAGTGGCGAGATCCTCTCGCGGTTGAACAACGACGTGAACGGCATCCAAGATGCGGTCACCAATAGCTTCACCAGCGTCTTCTCGAACCTGATCATCGTCGTCACGACCGTCGTGCTGATGTCGTTCCTCGATTGGCGGCTGACAATCTTCGCGCTGGCGGCGCTGCCGCTATTCATCGTGCCAACGCGGATCGTCGGTGGAATGCAGAGGCGGCTACTCGCGCGGACGCAGGAACGCACGGGCGACATGAATGCCCAGATGCAGGAGACTCTCTCCGTCAACGGTGCGCTGCTGACCAAGATCTTCGGGCGGCAGGCGTATGAATACGCGCGCTTCAACGAGACGAACGCCGACGTGCGCGACCTCACGTTCCGGCGGCTGATGACGGGCCGCTGGTTCTTCATGCTGCTGGGGCTGTTCGGCGGCCTCGCCCCGGTGCTGGTCTACTGGTACGGCGGCCACCAGGTGATCTCCGGCAACCTCAGCGCCGGCGAGGTCGTGGCGTTCGCGGCGCTCGTCACGCGCATCTTTTCGCCGGTGACCCAGCTGCTCTCGGTCTGGATCACCGTGCAGAGCTCACTCGCGCTGTTCGAGCGCGTGTTCGAGTACGGCGACCAGACGCCGGACATCGCCGAAGCGCCGAACGCGGTTCAGCTCGCGCGGCCCAACGGCCACGTTACCTACGACCACGTGAGCTTTTCGTACGGCGAAGGCATCCCGGCGCTGACCGACGTTTCGATCGAGATCGCGCCCGGGCGATCGGCGGCGCTGGTCGGACCCTCAGGCGCCGGGAAGACGACGATCACGTACCTGCTGCCGCGGCTGTACGACGCCGTGTCCGGCCGCGTGCTGATTGACGGTCACGACGTGCGCGACTTGACGCTGGGATCGCTGAGCGACGCGATCGGCATCGTGACGCAAGAGCCGTACCTGTTCCACGCATCGATCCGGGACAATGTGCGCTACGCGCGGCCCGATGCGACGGACGACGAGGTGCATCACGCCGCACGCGCCGCGTACATCCACGAGTTTGTCGATGGCCTGCCGCACGGCTACGACACCATCGTCGGCGAGCGCGGTTACCGGCTCTCCGGCGGCGAGAAGCAGCGCGTCGCAATCGCCCGCGCCGTTCTGAAGGACGCGCCGATCCTCATCCTCGACGAAGCGACGTCGTCGCTGGACTCTCACTCGGAACGTGTGATCCAGATGGCGTTGGAGGATCTGGCACGCGGACGGACGACGCTGATCATCGCCCACCGCCTGAGTACGATCCTCCGAGCGGACACGATCTTCGTCGTCGATGGCGGCCGCGTCGTCGAGCAAGGGAAGCACGCCGAGCTGTTGGCGCAGGACGGGCTGTACGCCTCGCTATACCGCCAGCAGTTCGCGGCGACGACGGAGCCGCGTCCCGAAGCGAGTGATGGCACGAGCAACGCCCGCGCCACCGACGGCGGCGACACACCGCCGGAAGTGTGGATCGATCCGCTGGTGAGCGCCGAAGAGCCAGCCGAGGCGTAGGCGCGGCGGCAAGCGAGCGAGGAGTCCCCGCGTAGAAGCAGCCCGGAGCATCGCGCCCCATCCTTGACGGCGCCGATTGACGCCTTCTGGTGTCGGCGCGTACCGTGAACCCAACCAAGTCCCCGAATCGGGCGCGCGGGCACCCTGCGTGCCACATCGGAAAGCCCGCCTGCATGCGTAGTCTGGCCCAAATGGCGCCGCATCTCCTGATCGCGCTGCTCGTGGCAGCAGCAGCGTGTGTATCCGCGCTCCCATTTCTCACCACGCCCGCGGGTTCGGCCCCGGGCGACGCGGTGCTCGTGGGCGCGGGCGATATCTCGACCTGCACGAACAACAACGACGAGGCGACCGCCGTGCTTCTCGATGGCATCGCCGGAACGGTGTACACCCTGGGCGACAACGTATACGAGAACGGCACAACCACCGAGTTCGCCAACTGCTACGACCCGACGTGGGGGCGGCACAAGGCGCGCACACGCCCGGCTAGCGGCAATCACGAGTACGGCACGGCGAACGCGGCGCCGTACTATGCGTACTTCGGCGCATCCGCTGGCGACCCGACGAAGGGCTATTACAGCTACGACGCCGGGAGCTTCTGGCACGTCATAGTGTTGAACTCGGAGTGTGCGCAGATTGGCGGCTGCAACGCCGGATCGCCGCAGGAGACGTGGCTGCGCCTCGATCTTGCTGCGAACCAATCGAAGAACGTCGTGGCCATGTGGCACAAGCCACTGTTCAGCTCCAGCTCGCGGGGCAGCGACGCGACCTTCGCGCCGCTTTATGCGGCGCTGTACGACCACGGCGCCGAGCTGGTACTCGTCGGCCACGAACATCACTACGAACGGTTCGCGCCCCAGACCTCCACCGGCGTGGCCGACCCAGCGTACGGCGTACGCCAGATCGTCGTCGGCACCGGTGGCAGGGGCCACAGCGGTTTCGTCACGATTGAAGACAACAGTGAAGTGCGAAACAGCACGGACTACGGTGTGCTGAAACTGACGCTACAGGAGACGAGCTACACGTGGCAGTTCGTGCCGATCGCCGGGCAGACGTTTGCCGACTCCGGCACCACGGCAGTGCACGGCGCTCCGGCCACAGCCACCGCGACGCCAACCCGTACATTCACGCCAACGCGCACGCCTACGGCGACCGCAACGCCGACGCGCACGCCGACTCAGACGCCGACGCGAACGCCAACGAACACCGCGGCCCCAACCAATACGCCTACGCTCACTCCGACGAGCACGCCCACCGCGACGAACACACCGGTGCCGACGGCTACGCCGACGCCAACCGACACCGCCGTCCCGACGGATACGCCCTCGCCGACGGCGACCGACACAGCTACTGCGACCCACACGCCGACGCCGACGGCCACAGCGGTCCCAACGGACACGCCCTCCCCGATGCCAACGGCGACGCCGGACCCCACCGACTCAGACGGTGACGGCTACAGTGACGTGCGCGAAAACGGCATGGGTGAGGATCCCGGCGCCTACTGCGCCATCATGCGCGCCGACGTCGATGACGACGAATCCGTCTCGATCCTCGACCTGACGCTCGTGGCCGGCCGCTTTACGGACGCGATCCCGCCCGCGCCGGCACGCTACAACCAGGACATCGACCTGCTGATCAGCATCCTCGATCTGACGAAGATGGCGAACGAGTTCGCTCAGCCGGTCACGGACTGCGCGTAACACACAAGCCGCAGCACTATCGCTCAAAATAATCGAACGCGATCTTCGCGATGTCGGCCTCGACGCTGCCCGCGTCGCCATCAAAGCCGATGTCCGACATCAGCACCATCACGTACGTGCCCTTCGCGCCGTAGACGATTCCCGCATCGTGCGTGGCGTCGTCCCAGTTGCCGGTCTTGTGCGCGATGCGCGTGCCTCCGGGCAAGTGCCGCGGGATGCGATCGTTGATCTCCTCCGTCGTCATCAGATCGATCATCCGGTCGCTCGCGTCGCGGCTCAGCGTATCGGCGCGCGCGATCGTCGCCACGAGGCGTGCCATGTCCCCGGCAGTGGTCGGCAGGCTGCCGTCCTCGGTCAGCTCGGTCTGCTCAAGACCCAATTCAGCCATCGCATTGTTGATGTTCCGAGGACCGGCGCGATCCTGCAGCATGACCGCGGCGACGTTGTCGCTGACGGACATCATCGCCGCCAGCAGATCTCCGATGCTCGCCTGCTCACAGTCCGCAATCCGGCGTGGGCCCAGCCCAAACGAAAAGTAGTAGTCGCTCGCCACGTACTGCTCTCCGAGGTCGAGGATACCCGCGTCACGCTGCGCGAAGACTTCGTACATCACCTCAAGCTTGAACAGGCTCGCGGCGTAGAAGATGCGGTCGGGGTCGATCTCCACGCGGCGTCCGTCGCGCAGATTCTCGATCACAATCGCATACTGCTCCGCGTCGCCGCCCAACCGCGTGCGGATGAGTTGATCGAGCCCGGCATCCAGTCGCGGCGCTGGCAACGTCGGCTCTGGCGTGGCGGCGGGCGTCGCTGATGGCGCGGGCGGCACGTCCAGCGGATGTGCGATGCGGATCGGCGTTGGCGTACTGTCGCTCTCCTCCGTTTCCGGGGAAGGCTCGGCGGAGGCGATCGGCGTGACGTTGGGGTCGGGGCAGCGCGGCGCCGTCGGCGTGACGGGCGTCGCCGTGAGCTCGAGGCTCTCGATGGTCACCGCGGGCGCGGCAGCCGTCGCCGCAGCTGACGTTGCCGGCGCGCTGGGTGATCGTGGCGGCAGCGTCGTGGACGACGACGAGCACGACATCGCCAGGGCAGCCAAGATCGCGAGCGCGGCAATCGCGATTCGGACGTGTGTGCTGAGGGAGCGATGCACAAGGCAGTCTAACGCGGCCGTCATTCCGATCCTGGTCGCCATACGTCCGCGCCGGACGTCGTGCGATCCGGCGCGGATCGCGTCACGCAGACACAACATCGGCGTAACCTTCCGGCAACCCACCGCCACGCGGAGCACCGCATCGTGACGGCATGAACCGTCAGACTGCATGCGGAAGGAGTACCCAATGGACCGTCGCAACCGAGAACGCACGCCACCAGCAAGCGGCACGGCCGCCGCCTCCCGGTTTCCCGTGCAGGTTCGCCCACCCTTCGTACGCATAGTGCGTGCCCGCTAACGCGCAAACGCACGTAGGTCAGGCAACGAGTCGCAGGAAGCGACACAGAGAAGAGCCGGACGGCATCGTCCGGCTCTTCTTCTCGCTCATGGAGGACGTCGGTCAGTTGCCGATGGGCGGGGCCAGCGGCACGCGTGGCGTCCCGCCTCCGCCGACGCTCGAGGCGCTGTTGTTCGTGATCACCTGTGCGGATGTCACGAGTTCACGCCAATCCTGCGCCCAGGCGCCACCGGGCGACTGCGGGAACATCTCGAACCCGAACTCCTGCGCGAAGTCGTCACTCGTCTTTCCATTCGGCCCGTGCTCGGCCGGCAGGTACGCCGGATCCCAGCCCGAGTCCACGATGTACATGCCGTAGTCCTTCAGCGTCTGGCAAACGATGCGGCCCGGCTCCGTGCGCATACCGGCGCAGTCGTAGCTGGGCGGCACCGCCAGTAGCGTGCCCATCATCACCTGGGAGTTTCCGCCGCTGTACCCGCATGCTGAGTCGCCGCAGTCCGACGATACGGCCGGCCAGCGGCAACCCGGTGCATCGCACCCCGGGCCACGATCGTTGCTGTAGTTGGAGCTGTCGAGCACGGTCTTCAGCGCGTGGCGGAAGCGGCCCTCGACGCGGGCCGTCTCCCACTCGCCCAGCCGGATCGTCCCGCCGACACTCGACATGTGCGAGCCACCCTGGGCTCCCGTAATCCCGTCACCGTAGATGCTTACCGTCTGCTGCACGTATCCGGTCGTCCAAAGTGACCCGGCCGAACAGTGCGTCAGCGGCTGCGTCTGCACGTAGTTGTTGCCGTCCTGCGTGATCATCGCCGCGGCGTTGTTCGGCGTGTTCCCGCCGCTTGCGCCTGGCAGGATGAAGTTCGCGGGCAGCGGCACCGTTGCCACCGGGGACGAGTTCGCGTTGTCCGGGTTGCAGCGGGAGCCGCCCGACCACAGGTCGCCGCTCCAACGCAGCGGCGTCATCGGTGCGCTGGGGTTGTTGAAGATGTAGTTCTCTTCCTCGAAAACGCCCCAGCCGCTCCAGTCCTTGATTCCGGCATCCGCGTAGTTCGCGTTGCTACCAATCGGCATGTTCCAGATCGATGTCGAAGCAAACGGCTGCTTGAACTTGTCGCGCGTCCCGCTCTGCGTCGCCGGCGTGGGCGTCTTCACCGGCGTCTTCGTTGGTGTCGGCGGTATCTGACTCACGCCCGTTGGCGTTGGCGTGAACGCGGACGTGTTCGGGCGAGGCGTGTTCGTCGCGATCGCTGTCACAGTGGGCAACCCGGATCGCGGAGTGTTCGTCGGCGGCAGCTTCGTTGGCGTTGCCGTAGGTGGCACGGGCGTGGGTGACGGTCGTACGGATGTTGCCGTTGGTGTAGCTGGCGGAAGCGGCGCATCGACGTCGATGGTCGGCGTCGGTGACGGCAGCGTCTTGCTGAATTGACGGCTGTACTGCTGCAGCACGGCGATGACATCCCAGCCGTCGGCGATGCCGTCTCCGTTCACGTCGCTGCGAGCGTCGGTGGTGTCGAACACGATCGTGATGTCGAGAATGCTGACGGTGCCGTCGCCGTCGAGATCGGCGGCAGCGGATGTTGCGTCGGCGGAGACGCTATGGGCATGGGCGAGGACAGCGATCGACAGGGCCGCCAAGGCGGCAAGAAGAAAGAACCTGGACATGTGAATGACCCCTCAGCTACGTGGCGGCAGCTTGTTGCGATGCTCTCAGCCGCGTCCTGCGGAAAGAGCCTGTGTGGGCTGACTTCGTCAACTGTGGCGCAGGCCGACTATAGCCAAGGCTCGGTAGGCAAGGCATTAACGAAGTGTTAAGGAACAACGGCGATTGTGTGAACGGCGAATCTGAAAAACGCCCGTATTTCACGCTGGTGGATCGTCGTGGTCGAGGTTATGTCAGTCGGGGCGACCTTGCACCGGACCGAGTGTTATGTCGCTCGCGCGCGGCGATCAGATAGCTCAAACGGTCAACCATTACTTGACAGGCCGCTCCGGCGTTTCGCACACCCACCGGTGCTCACCAGCGCCGATTTCGATGGGATCTGACACGCCCGGAAGCGTCACCTCAGCAGTCGTGTTCGGCGGCAGCATCGCATGCACGTGCAGTTGCGCACCTTCGACGCGCCATCCAGCCTCCGCGATGCCGTAGGGCGTGCGATGGCGAGCTTGCGCGTACGTCAGGCCCCCGCCTGGCCGAGGAGCAATGACCATTCGACGGTAACCCGGCTCCGCCGGAGCCAGCCCTGCGACCGTGCGATGCAGCCAGTCGCCCACCGCGCCGAACGCGTAGTGGTTGAAGGACGTCATCTGGCCGGGATTGATCGATCCATCGGGGCGCATGCTGTCCCAGCGCTCCCAGATCGTCGTGGCGCCCATCGTCACCGGGTAGAGCCACGAGGGACATTCGCGCTCCATCAGCAGCCGGAACGCCGCATCCTCGTGCCCGCTATGGCACAGCGCATCGCAGATCAGCGGGGTGCCGACGAAGCCCGTCGCGACGCGATACTCATTGTGATGCGCAAGCCGCGCCAGTCGATCGCCCGCGTGCGCACGCTGATGCTCCTCCAGCAGTCCGAACTCCAGCGCTAGTGCGTACGCGGTTGGCGCGTCGGAGACCAGCCGGCCGCTCGCACTGACGTACTCGCGCCGGAACGCCGCGCGTATCTCCGCAGCGAGCTGGACGTACCGCGCCTCATCGTCGGAGCGGCCAAGGACCGCCGCCGTCCGCGACAGCAGCTCCGCCGAGCGCGCGAAGTACGCGGTCGCGACGAGATGGCCGTCGGTTCGCGCCTCGCGCGGGTTCTCGGGCGGCGCCGTCGGATCGAGCCAGTCGCCGAACTGGAAGCCGGCATCCCACAGCCGGCTCTCGCCCGCGAGCTCGCTCACGTGATCGACCCACGCGCGCATGCTGTCGTACTGGGCCGCCAGCACGCCAGCACCGCCGTAGCGTTGATAGAGCGCCCACGGCACGAACACCGCGGCGTCGCTCCAGGCAGCCGTCGGCACCGAGCGGAACGGCAGGATGTCCGGAATCACCATCGGCACCACGCCCGACTCGTACTGGTCGGCGGTGAGATCGGCCAGCCATGACGTCAGGAATCCTTCGCAGTCGTAAAGGAAGCTCGCGGTCGGGCTGAACACCTGAATGTCGCCGGTCCAGCCGAGCCGCTCATCGCGCTGCGGACAGTCCGTCGGCACGTCGAGAAAGTTGCCCCGCATGCTCCAGACGATGTTCTCGTGCAGGCGGTTCAGTTCATCGTCAGAGCACTCGAACCAGCCGGTTCGCTCCATGTCGGAGTGGCAGACGACCGCGACGATATCTCCGGCATCGAGCTGCCCCGGCCAGCCGTCGACCTCGGCATAGCGGAAGCCGTGGAACGTGAAGCGCGGCTCCCACGACTCGACGCCGCGCCCGCTCAGCGTGTAGCGATCCGTGGCGGCCGCGTTGCGCAGTTGAACGGTGCACAGCTCGCCGTGCTCCAGCACCTCCGCATGACGCAGCGTGATGGTGGAGCCGGCCGGACCTTCGATCCTGGCCCGCAGCCAGCCGACAAGGTTCTGTCCGAAGTCGAGGATCGTGCGGCCCGACGGCGACGTGATGATGTCCCTCGGATGCAACTCTTCTGTGCGGCGTACCGGCGGGCCGACTGGCGCCACCAGCGACGACAGATCCTGTTCTATCAGCCGCACAGCCGACCAGTCGTGGTCATCGTAACCGGCGCAGGACCAGCCATCGCGCTCCAGTCGCGCGTCGTACGTCTCGCCCCCGTAGATGTCGGACGCCAGCGTCGGGCCGGTTGCCGCACGCCAGGAGCCGTCGCTCGCGATGACGTCGGTCGTGCCGTCCGTGTACGTGATCTCAAGTTGAGCCAGCAGCGCGAGGCGGTCGCCGTAGATGTTGCGCCGCCCGCCGCCGACGCCGAACAAGCCGCGATACCAGCCGTCGCCCAGGGTCGCGCCGATCGCGTTATCGCCCTTGCGGATCAGCGCCGTGACGTCGTGCGTCGCGTACCGAAGCCGATGGCTGTAGCTGGTCCAGCCGGGCGCGAAGATCTCGTCGCCGACGCGCGTTCCGTTTAGCTCGATCTCGTAGACGCCGAGCGCCGAAACGTACAACCGTGCCCGTTCGATCGAGCCGCGCACCACGAACTCACGGCGCAGGGTCGGACAGGGTTGAGGCTGCGACGTATCCTCGTTCCAGTCCGGCGTGATGAAGCGCGCCGTCCAGTCGGACGTATCGAGCAATCCGGCTTCGATCACGGTTGGAGCGCTCCACTCCGATTCAACGCCATCGCTGCCCCACACGCGCACGCGGGCGCCGCAGCGCTGACGCGACCCCAGCGATTCGCCGCCCCAAGGCACCAGCACCTGATCAGCTGATTCGACCCGCCCGCTCGACCAGAGCGGGCGTCCGGACTCATCGAACGCTTCGATCTCGTAGGCAGCCTGCCGCCAGTTCGTCGCAGAGGTGGCCGTCATCCACGATAGCCGCGGGGCGGCGTTGCCGATGCCGAGCGCGGCGTCATTAAGTTCGGCGCGCAGGCGCTCAACCCTGGGCCGTGAGCCGGGGACTCGGCGGGGAATGCTCATGGACGGAACATAGAACGCCACGAATCATCAGGCAAACGGTCGGGTCGTTATGTCGTGTTACGGAATCTGCAAGTTGACGAGCCCGATTTGGGGGTTACACCCCTTCCCCTGCCGATAACTTTGGTATAATCTAGCGTTCACTAAGTAAACGCAGCCGCAATAACGCAGCCGGCGCACAGCGCCCGGAAAAGGACATCGCCCGATGGCTGAGCCCATTAAGGACTGGACGACCGACTACGACATCTTCGATGCCGGCTACAAGAAGAATCCGTTCCCCATCTGGGACGAGATTCGCGGCAAGTGCCCCGTAGCCCACACCGAGCGCTGGGGCGGCTCATTCATGCCCACCCGCTACGAGGATCTGTTCAACATCGCGCGCGACATCCAGCACTTCTCGTCACGCAACGTGCTCGTGACCGACTTCGAGGCCCCTCCCGAGGACGCCGACTACGTCGCACCGACTGACGAGGATCTGGCGCAGTACAACGTCGGCGCGCCACCAATCACGTCTGACCCGCCTGTCCACACCTGGGCACGCAAGCTGCTGCTGCCGCCCTTCTCGGTGACGGCCGTGGCGAAGTGGGAGCAGGAGACGCGCGAGCTCTGCGCCTCGCTGGTCGATGGCTTTCTCGCCAACGGCACGGCGGACGGCGCGGCCGATTACGCGCAGCAGATCCCGCCGCGCGTGATCGCCAGCATGCTCGGCATTCCGAGCTCGATGGCGGCCGAGTTCACCGAGTGGGTGCGCGGCTTTCTGGAGCTGGGTCTGACCGACCCGGTGGTGCGTCAGCAGTCCGCCATCAACATCTTTGGCTACCTCAACCAGACCATCCAGGAGCGCAAGGCGAACCTGCGTGAGGACGACCTGATCAGCTACCTGCTGACTTCCGAGGTGGACGGCGAGCCCGTTCCCGAGGGCCACGTGCTGGGCACCTGCTTCCTCATCCTGGTTGCGGGCATCGACACCACGTGGAGTTCGATCGGCTCCGCTATCTGGCACCTCGCACAGCACCCCGAAGACCGCGCTCGCCTCATCGCTGAGCCGGACCTGATGATGAGCGCCGTCGAAGAGTTGCTTCGTGCGTACTCGCCCGTCACGATGGCGCGCTACGTCGCCGAGGACACCGAGTACGCCGGCTGCCCGATGAGCGAAGGCAGCAAGGTGCTGATGAACTTCCCGGCCGCCAACCGCGACCCCGCCGTGTTCGAGAACCCCGACCAGGTGATCCTCGACCGCGCGAAGAACCCGCACATCGCCTTCGGCGTCGGAATCCACCGCTGCGCTGGCTCGAACCTCGCACGCATGGAGATGAAGGTCTCCATCGAGGAGTGGTTGAAGCGCATCCCTGACTTCAAGCTCTCGGATCCGGATAATGTGACCTGGGCGGGCGGCCAGGTGCGCGGCCCGCGGAAGATGCCGGTGAGTTGGCCATCATGAAAGTCACCGTAGACAGCACGAAGTGCCAGGGGCACAACCGGTGTTACGCAATGGCGCCGGGGCTCTTCAAGGTCGACGAGTTCGGCTACGCCACGCCGCGAGGCGATGGTACCGTACCGCCCGACCTCAAGGAGAAGGCACGCCTCGCCGTCGAGAACTGCCCCGAACGCGCGATCGAAGTCACCGAGGACTGACGTCTCGCTCGATCGACCTGCGGCCGGGATCAACCGGCACTCAGGCGACTGCAAGTGATGAAGGCATGAGGGCTCTCAGAGTCATGAAAACGGGGAGGCGAAGTGCCTCCCCGTCTTCATAACTGCCAGCAGGAATCCCGGATCGTGCCTCGGTTATGCGCCGCCGTGACCACGGCGGTGGCTATTGCCAGCAATACCGGCCGAACTGCGACCAAGCGATGTCCACGTCGGTTTGATCGATCTGGCCGTCGCTGTTCAGGTCGAAGCGGTCCTCGTAGTCTGGGCCGCCTGCGAACGATCCCACTTTGTTCTCAATCCACTGCACGTCCAGCGTTGTCACGTGACCATTGGTCGTCACATCCGCGCACAGCACCGGGATGTTCGGTGTGCTGGTGGGCGTATCGATCGGCGTGGGCGAAGGCTCGGGCGTCAATGTCGGCGTCGGTGTCGCGGACGGCGGGATCGGCGTTGGTGTCGCCGGCGGCCGGGGTGTGTCGGATGGCTTCGGCTCCGGTGAACTCGTCGATTCCGTCGTTGCGCTCGGTAGAGGCGGTGCAGCAACCGTGGCCGCGGCCACCACGGCGGGCGCCGGCGACGGAGGAGCATCACCAACAACCGGCGCAGGCGGTGCGGCCGATATCGGCGTCGCGGCGCTCACGGCCCGGGCGGTACGCGTTACGGGCGGAGTCGACGCCGCACCCGCCACACCTTGCTGCGACATCGGCGTCGCCGAGGGCGACACCGCATTCGATCGCGCCGCGCTAACGGCCGGCGTCCGCGTGACCGCCGGTGTTCGCGACGGCGCGGTGTCGTTCTGTTTCATCGCGCCGGTCGCGGCCGGGCGATCGCCGTCGTCGCCGCCCAGCGAGTTGGCGGCGATCAGCCCGCCGGCGCCCCCGATCATGGTCGCCGCGATCAACACCGCCGCAGCAATCTGCACGTTCCTGCGCACGGGCCGCGCCATGGCGCCCGATCGTAGCGCCCCCGCGACGGCGCCGATACCGCGCGCAGGCCACGCCAGCGGCATACGAAGCGTGGACCACGACCGCCCGCGGGGCGCATACGCCGAATCGGCCAGCAACTCAGCCGGCACGATTTCTGACGCGCTGTCAGCGATGGCCTGAAATGCTGCGATGCACTGCGCCGGATCCGCGAAACGGCGCCGCGGATCCCGCTCCAACAGGCGCAATACGATGGCCGAGATCGCCGGGGCCACCTGGCCTAGCAATGCCGCGTCGCCCTGCTCGAGCACCGGTCGACGCGGATCCGCGCCCGAAGATGCCGCAGCCGGCACCCGGCCGACGAGCGTTTCGAACAGGATCACGCCCAGCGAGAACAGGTCAGAGCGAACGTCCGCGCGCTGCTCGTCCAGTTCGGGAGCGGCATACTCGGGCGCAGCAACGAATGCCACCACGCGCGTCGGCGTCGTCGCGTCCAGCGCCTGGATCAGGCCGAAGTCTGACACGCTCAACTGCCCGTCGTCACCGAGCAGGATGTTCTCTGGCCGCAGGTCGCGGTGCACCACCCGCATCGCGTTGGCGGCGTTCAGGGCATGCGCGACGCAGAGAGCGATCCCGCGCGCCTCCTCCTCAGAGAGGCGACCCTGCCGGTCGAGCCGTGCGCGCAGGGTCTCGCCTTCTACGAATTCCGAGGCGATGTATGCGACGCCCTGATCTTCGCCGTGCTCAAGTAGCCGCGCGACATTCGGGTGGTCAAGTTGGGCGGCGACGCGCGCTTCCTGCCGCAGTCGTGCCGACATGTCGGCATCCTGCGAAATGCGTTCGTGGATGACCTTGAGTGCGACGATGGCCGACGTGCGGGTATCGCGCGCGCGGTGGGTGACGCCCAGTGCGCCGCTCCCGAGGACATCGGCAGGTTCGAAGTGACGGATAAGGGTCGGCACACTGCCCTCGCGGGACGTTCGCCTTGCCGGGGGTCGCACTCATCATAATGTGACGACGACGCTTACCCCAATTCGAACTAGACAGCCTGCAGCAACATACCCGAGAGTCTTGACGGGCTGGAGGGTTGGAGTGCGCCAGCTGGGGGTCCCTAACAGTGCTGTCCGAACTGGCCCGCCGCAATCTGCAGGTCGAAGATATCGATCGACCCGTTGTGGTTGAGGTCGTACGCCGGCACGTAAAGCAGTGAACCGAAGCGGAATGCGAAGCGCGAGGCGATCCGGGTGAAATCCATGACGCTCACGCGACAGTCGCCGTCGACGTCACCGACCAGGCTCGGCGTTGGCGAAGCAGTCGGTGCCGCCGCGGTCACTGCGGCGCACCCTCCCTGATTAGCAGGGGAATGCGGGTCGCCCTCGACGTTCGCCGTATCCACCAGGAAGAACTCCAGACAGACGTCGAGCGGTACCAGCACCCGGAAACGCAGCGACGCGAGCACTCCGCTTCCCGAGGCTCCGGCCGGCGCCGGTCCCGCAGTGGTGCACGCAATATATACGCGGCCTTCCGGAACCCTGGGCGTCTGCAGACATGACGGCACGCGACCGGTGCTCCCGAGCAACGGCCCCGGAGCCCAGCTGGCGAACTGTAGCCCGAAGGGGATCGCCAGGCCGAACTCGAACGCGCCGATGCCGCTCACATCCTGCGCCACGACGTTCGCAGTGATTTCAAGGGTGTCCGCCGGGTAACTGGTCGAGGACTGCACACCCGCGACTCCAGGTGCCATATCAACGACAATCGATGGCTCGGCAGCTTCGGTTGTGACCTCGCGGCCCGGCGCCAGCATCGCGATGCCGGTGACGAGCAGCGCCGCGAGCACCAGACGCTGCACCCGGCCCGCGTAACGACGCTTGGTCTCTGCGTCCATCGCACACCTCGTATCGGCGTCACCGCAGCGCCGGTCGGTGGAACCGGCGCGATCAAGAAGGGAGCACGCCTCAACCCAGGCTGCTCCCCTAGCCCCACAATGCACGATCGCCGTGTTCGACGCGCCTTCGTGCCGATCATAGCAGCACCACGATCGTTGTCAATGGCCTCAGGTTCTCCGCAGCGCGGACCGCCCTGGTCACGTAGAGCCACACGGCCCTAATGCGAGATACTTGACGGCTTCAGCCTCGCTGAAGCGCGGCGTTCTGAGCTATAGTCACGGTGTCCGACGCAGCGCCGAGCGGCTCGTCGCCACCAGGCAAAGCCGTGCCTGCAAGTACGCGCGGGATCAACAGTCGAGGATGTGACTATGGTTCGGCGGATGCTCGCGCGCCTCGCCGGTGCAGCTGCACTCCTGCTCCTCGCCATAGCTTTGGCTTCGGGCCCGATTGGGTCGCCAGAGCGCGCGTCTGCCGCGACTCCCACACCTACGTCTACCCCATCAACGAACGCAGCTCAGAAGGGCCAGTGGAGTGCGGTTCAGGACTGGCCGGATTTCGCGATCCATTTGGCGGTGGAACACACGGGGAAGATCCTGTTCTGGGGCGCGATTGGACCGCCGACGGACGCAAATTCTTGGGATCCGGCGACCGGCGCGTTCACGACCGTGACGACATCGTCCAATATCTTCTGCGCAGGGCTTTCGATGCTTGCCGACGGACGGACGCTCGTCGTGGGGGGCCACCAAAACCCGAGCGGCGAGGCCGGAATCAAAGACACCAACCTCTACGATCCGGTGAGCGAAACATGGACTCACCTCCCCAATATGCAGTACGCGCGCTGGTATCCCAGTACGACAACGCTCGCGGACGGCAGGGTGGTCGCGATCAGCGGACAGATCTCGGCCGGCGTTTGGGCTGACACGCCGGAGGTGTACAACCCCGCGACGAATACGTGGTCGACGCTCGCGAGCGTCAATACGTCCGATATGCATGATGGTGGATATCCGCAAGCTCACCTTCTCCCTAACGGAAAGATCTTCGTAATGGGTGCGGCGCCACAGGTGATGCGGACGCTGGATGTGGTCGCACAGACTTGGACGAACTCCGGCGCGCTTCCGTTCAAATGGGGATCAGCAGCAATGTATCGGTCGGGCAAGTTCCTCTACACGGGCGGCGGCCCGACATGGGATGGCCCTGCCGGGACGAGCGCGGCTATCATCGACACGACCGGAGCGAACGTCGTCCAGCACGCCGTGCCGTCCATGGCCTATCCGCGTTTTCAGCACAATCTCGTCATGCTTCCGGATGGCCGCGTGCTTGCGGTGGGCGGATCCACCGTCGTCAACACACCATCGACGACCGGGAGTCTGTCGCCGGAGATCTTCGATCCGGTGAGCGAGACATGGACCACCATGGCCGCCCAGCAGGTGCCGCGAATGTACCACTCGACGGCCGTGCTGTTGCCCGACGGACGGATTCTTTCTACGGGCGGCGGCGCGGCGGATGTCATCGACTTCCCTACGGCGGAGATTTACTCGCCACCGTACCTGTTCGCAGGCCCCCGGCCCGTCATCAGCAGCGCGCCGACAAACATCGACTACACGGCGCCGATTACGATCAATACAAACGATGCGGCCAGCATCGCGACGGTATCGCTAATCCCGCTGGCGGCGCAAACGCACACGCTCGACTCGAGCCAGACGTACCTGCCTCTCAGCTTCACAACTGGCACGAATCAGTTGATCGCGACGCCGCCCGCCAATGGTAACGTCGCGCCTCCCGGCTACTACATGCTCTTCATCGTCAACGGCAACGGCGTCCCCGGCATCGCGAAGATCGTTAAGATCAGCAGCACCCCGCCCAGCGGCACGCCGACGCCGACGAACACGGCAACCCCGACGGCGACCGCCACGTTCACTCCCACGCCGACGGCGACTCGCACCAACACGCCGACACCGACGCGAACGAGCACGCCCGTCCCGACGAGTACGCCGACCCCGACGCTCACGGATACGCCCGTGCCAACCGACACGCCGACGCCGACGAACACCCCCGTACCGACGAGCACGCCGACGCCGACGCTCACGGCTACGCCCGCGCCAACCGACACTCCGTCGCCGACGAACACCCCGGTGCCAACGAGCACGCCGACGCCAACCGCCGAACCGCCTCCCTGCCCTATCAGGCGAGCTGACGTGGATGGTGATGGCGTCGTGTCGATTCTCGACCTGACTCTTGTAGCTGGCTACTTCACACAGACGATCCCGCCGGCCCCGCCGGGCTACGATCAGGACGGAGACGGCACTATCAGCATTCTCGACCTGACGAGGATGGCGGGTGTGTTTACCCAGAGCGTGGCGAACTGCCCGCCGTAAGCACGTGACATCCCATGCCGCCAAGCGTTACGGGGCAGGTGGCGCGTCCACGCCTGAGCCGTCTGCGGCGACGGGTGGCGCCTCCGGACCCGTCGCGATGCTCAGCACATCGGATTGCCGGGCGAGTATCACGGACGCGCTGAGTTCGCGCGGGAAGTAGACGACGCCTTCCGCATAGGTGGGCTGGCCGATCGTCGTGCGGTCGCTCAAGTAGCCGTACCAGTCGGACCACGCATCCGCGCTCACAAGTCGCGACGCGATGTCGTCTTTCGTGAGGCCCTCGTACTCTCCAGGGAAGCTCCACGTATTCGTGAAAGTGACGGCCAGTGCAGACTGGCTCGCCACGTTGAAGCGGTTGCGGCTGTCGACGAGCACAATCGCGCCCGCGACCGCCTCGTAGGGCTTGCGCATGTCCGCCGTCGTCACGTTCGTGTAGCCGCGCAGGTACCACGCCCAGCCTTCACTGAATCCGTATGAAGCGTCCACGGCGATCGGGATCGCTCGGCCCTGGCCGGATCCGGCGGCAGCAGCATCAATCGCAACCGCCAGCTCGCGTACGTCGGGCGCGTTCTGCTGCGCCGTCAGTAGCTCGATGGGCGTGTCGCCGTGGTCGCGCTGCGCCAGCGCGGAGGTCAACTGCGGCACGGAACCATGACCCCAGCCCGCGAGAATCCCGGTGCGCAGCGTAAACACCGAGAGCACCGCGAACGTCGCCGCGACCATGCCCTGCGCGAAGCGACGCGGCGCGTATACGCGAAACTGCGGCACCGTAAGCACGGGCAGTTCGAACGCCACGACGGCGTCGTTAACAAGCTTCGCGGAGAGCATGATCATCGGCAACGCGACGTGAACCGTGAGCCACGGATCCTTGCGGCCGATCATCGTGAACGCACCGAGCGCGGCGACGGCCCAGAACGCCAGGAACTTCGTCAGGTCCGGCACGCGCAGCGACAGCACCGCCGTGCCCGCGATCGCGGTCGCGAGCAGCAGGCGATGTTCGTCGAGCATCGGCGTTGACGCTGGTGCGACCGTCAGCAGCGCGATCGCCGCGCCGGCGGCGAGCATGGTGATGCGGTTGCGCCACCCGCCAACAAGCAGCAGTGCGACGCCACCGAGTGCGACCGCGACAAGCGGCAGGAACTCGTACGCCGGCAGCATCATGCCGTAGTAGTACATCGGGCCGTCCGCGTGACGCGATTCCGGCCGCCACGTGTAGTCCAGCGATCCCCAGATGCCCGACCAGACGCCGCCGCGGTTCGTGAAGAAGCCGGTGAACAGCGTGATCGCGATGCCGTGGAACACGGCCCAGCAGATCACCCACGCGTGCCACTTCCAGGCGAACCCCAAGACAGTCGTGATCGCAAAGATCACGCCGAGCGTGATCCACATCACCGGCAGTTCGCCGCCCGGGGTGATATCCGTGCCGCCAATGACGATGATCTGCCGTTGCGTGTCGAAGCCGCGATCGCCGATCATCGGCAGCTTCTCGACCAGCGGGCCGTAGAACGGGAGCATCAGCAGCAGCATCGCCAGCAGCGGGTGCGCCGCATCGGGCACGGACTTCAGGTTCAAGCGCCGGCGTGCGAAGCCGGCGAACGGCCACAGCGCGGCGATCAGCGATGCAGAGCCGGCCAGCACGACCTTCGTGCCAATGCCCGGCGCCGCAATCGTCGCCTGCGCGTCGGCCAGCCGCGACTGCAGTCTGAGCTTGCGGTCGTACCCATCACGGCGGCTCTCCGTTGTCAGCACGTGGTACGAATTCGCCAACGCTTCCCGCTCGACACGCGATTCCCCGCGATCGACGAGCTTCTTATACGCGAGCCGGATCTCGCGCACATCGGCGTCCGGCGCGACACCGATGCGCTCGTAGTGCGTGGGTGGGCGCGACGCGTCGACGCGCGGATTGCCTGCCTGGGCGAAGAACGCCCTGGCGACGCAATAGTGCAAATAGAGCGCAAAGATCGGCACGACGAGCAGCACCATCTCGGTGGACGCGATGGCGAGCGCCAGCGTCGCGGCGAGCAGGTACAACCATCCGCGGCCCGGCTCGGCCAGGTAGCGCCAGATGATCATCGCCGTAGCGAGCGTGAAGAACGCGAGGTAGATATCGGGGCCGGCGAACCGGCTGTAGTAGACCATCGAAGGCGAGACCGCGAGCAGAAGCGCCGCCGCGATCGCGCCGGGCCGACCGATGTGGTTTCGGAACAAGAACGGCATGGCGGCGAGCAGCACGCCAAGCAGCGCGGGCATCGCGCGAGCAGTGACGTCGCCATCGCCGAACGCCTTGAAGACGCCCGCGGCCGCGAGGATCTGCAGCGGACCGTGCAGCTCCGGCACATGCTCGTAGTCGCCGCCGAGCGCAACCTGACGCGCGATCAGCGAGTACAGGCCTTCGTCATTCGTGAAGGTGCGGAGACCGAGCTGCCAGAATCGCAGCAGCGCCGCCAGCGCAACGATCGCCGCGACGGCGATGAACGTCAGCAGTCCGGGCGCATGACGCTCGAACCAGGACAACTTGCGGTAATGGACGTTGCATGCAGCCATGGCGCGCTCCTTGCATCAGGCTTTCCGTCCAGTATCGGACGGCGATGCACCGGAGCACGTAGGCACATCCCTCACACAGAGCGGGAACCCCCCTCACTCCGAGCCGCGTGGGCCTGACCGCCGGCACCATCGGCTAATGCGACGGGACTCCCGGCTGGAGCGTCGTTCCTGGGCCCTTCCGGCGCTTCTCGGCGATGGATGCGATCACCGCAACGGAGATGATCGTCACTATCACGCCGAGGCTGACCAGCGGATGGATCTTGTACACGTCGACCAGCAGCATTTTCGTACCGACGAAGACGAGGACCGATGCCAGAGCCGGTTTAAGGTAGGTGAATCCTGACATGTAGCCGTTGAGCACGAAATAGAGCGAGCGAAGCCCAAGTATCGCGAATACGTTCGACGTGAAGACGATGAACGGATCGTCCGTGACCGCATAGATCGCCGGGATCGAATCGACCGCAAATACGACGTCGGTACTCTCGATGACGAGCAGCACGAGGAACAAGGGGGTTGCAAACAGCGCGCCGTTGCGCCGCGTGAACAGCTTCTGCCCCTCGTATCCCTCTGTCACAGGCAAGAAGCGCCTTGCCACGCGAACGAACAGATTGTGCTCGATGGTGGGCACATGCTCGCTGGAATCGCGAAGGAACTTGATCCCGGTAAAGATCAGGAACGCGCCAAAGATATAGATGATGAAATGGAACGAGCCGAGCAGCGCCGCGCCCGCCGCGATCAGTGCCACGCGCGTCACCAGCGCGCCAATGATGCCCCAGAACAACACGCGGTGCTGATACTGGGCGGGGACAGCGAAGGCCGAGAAGATCATCAGGAAGACGAAGATGTTGTCCACGCTGAGTGACTTCTCGATGACGTAGCCGGTCGTCCATTCAAGGCCCTTCTCCGAGCCCTGGAAGATGTACACGCCGACATTGAATGCGACAGCAAGTCCGATCCAAAACGCGCTCCAGCCAAGCGCCTCCCTGCGCCCAATCTCGTGGGCGTCTCGATGAAACACGCCGAGATCGAGTGCGAGCATGATGAGGACGAAAGCGAGGAAGAGAAGCCACGGCATGGATTCGGCTAGCATCGGGCGTTACTCCGTCCGGTAGACGTGGTGGGTGAGCGACTCGGAAGCGCCGCTCACCCACCACGGAGTTGAGCTAGGTTGGGACGGCGTGATTATCAGTCGTCGAAACCATCATAGCCCTCGTCGCGCCCGCGATCGCCCCTGCGGTCACGCCGATTCGAGCCTTCATCGACGCCGGCCGGGGCGCGTTCTCGACGCTCCGCTCGGTCGTCCTCGTAATCGTCCTGATCGTCGCCGCTGAAGAGCCGGCTCAAGAAGCCGCGAATGCCGCGGCGGGGAGCTGCCCCGTCGCGAGTCCGGCGGCCGTCCTGCTGGTCGCCGCGGTCGAACATTTCGAAGAGTTCGTCGAACATGAAAAAACCTCCTCGCGGTGCAGGCCCTGCCGCATCCATATGAGTGGATGTAGCAAGGTCTCACCGGACGAGAAGGCTTCTCGTCTCCAGAACCGGCGCGGGGCCTCGCGCGTATTGGCGGCTCTGGATTCAACTCCGTAAGAGCGTCGGGTTACTCCCCTTGACGCTGTAACTATAGCGAATATTGCCGCTGACCGTCCAACCCTCACACGCAGGCGTTTCCGATCACGTGCCCTCACGCCATTGGGCTTGATGCCTGACACATGCGATCGCCCGCGGGCCTGCATTGACGCACAGATGCGTACGCGAGTATCGTAATCGCACACACGTTCTACTGAAACGAGGTCGCGTGCCCGCCCGTCATCGCCTCGGCAACCTACACCTTCAGATCCTCTCCGACGGCCTGTATTTCCAGGACGCCGGCGCCGTCTTCGGCATAGTCCCGAAGCTGCTGTGGGAGCGTCTCGGCGTCCCCCTGAACGACCGCCACCAGATGTCGCTCGGACTGAACTCGCTGCTGTTGCAGTCGCAGGGGAAGACCATCCTCATCGAAACAGGCGTGGGCGACAAGGAACGGCCGCTCGCGCAGACCGAGCGCCCGGGTGGCGTCTCGCTGCTCGACGAACTGCGCGCCGCCGGTGTCGCGCCGGAGGACGTCGATATCGTCATCAACACGCACCTGCACGCCGACCATTGCGGCTGGAACACGCGCAAGAACGACGCCGGCGCCTACGTACCGACGTTCCCGCGCGCCCGCTACCTGATCCAGCGGCTTGAATGGGACGCCGCAACGCATCCGAACGAGCGCACCCGCGCGACCTACCTGACCGAGAACATGGCGCCGCTCGAGACGACCAGTCAGCTTGAGCTCATCGACGGCGAGATGCGCGTGACCGACGAAGTAACGATCGTACCGACGCACGGCCACACGCAGGGTCACGCCAGCGTGATCCTGGCATCCGGCGGCGAGAAAGCGATCTACCTCGGCGACATGATCCAGCACCCGGTGCAGCTCGAGCGCGCTCCGTGGGTCTCGTCCTTCGATCTCTTCCCGCTCGAAGCGATGGAGACGAAGAAGGCCGTCGTCGCCGCCGCTATCGCCGAACAGCAGCTCGTCGTCGCAGTGCATTGCGCCTACCCAGGCCTCGGCTACATGACCCAGACCCCAGACGGCAAGAACAAGTGGACGCCGGTGGAGGCGAACGGCGAGTGAGCACGCACTCCTCCCCCGGCGCTTCGCGCCACCCTCTCCCACAAGGGGAGAGGGAAGCATCAGGTGCATCCGACGTTGCGACCGGAACGCGCTGGCGGGGCGAGCCCCACCCCTACGCGATCAGTGCGCCGGAAGTGGGGGGTTAGGGTGCAACTGTACGACTGGCAGCGCGAAGCGATCGACGCCCTTGTCGAAGGCAGCGGACAGGTGCTCGTCGTCGCGCCGACGGGCGGCGGCAAGAGCATGTGCTTCCAGCAGCCCGCCATCGATCTGCCGGGCGTCGCGCTTGTCATCACGCCGCTCGTCGCGCTGATGGCTGACCAGGTGGCGGCGCTCACCGCGCGCGGTGTCGCCGCGACGTATCTCGCCGCGAACCTCGACGCCGATGAGAACCGCCGCCGCATCGATCGCGTGCTCGCCGGTGAGGTGAAGCTGCTGTACATCGCGCCGGAGCGGCTGGCGTCGGAGTCGTTCCTCGAGAACGTGCTGGAGAAGCTGCCGCTGTCGCTGCTCGCCATCGACGAAGCGCACTGCATCAGCCACTGGGGGCACGACTTTCGCCCCGACTATCTGCACATCGGCGCGCTGGTCGAGCGGTTGAAGCCGCCGCGGCTGATCGCCTGCACGGCGACAGCGACCCCCGCCGTGCGCAAGGAGATCGTCGAGCGCTTGCACATGCCCGATGCGCACCAGGTGCTACGCGGCTTCGCGCGCCACAACCTGCGGCTTTCGGTAGAAGAAGCGAGCGGGCCGAAGGCGAAGGAGAAGCGCATCGGCGAAGAGGTGAAGCGCGCGCTGACGAAACCGAACGCCGGTAACGGCTCGGCGCTCGTCTACACGGGATCGCGTCGCAGCGCAGAAACCGTCGCCGAGGCGATGCGCGCGCTGGGATGGCGCGCCGCGCACTATCACGCCGGCATGACCGGGCCGGAACGCACAGGCGTGCAGGAGCTATTCCAGGTCGGGCGTCTCGACGTCGTCGCGGCGACAAACGCATTCGGCATGGGCATCGACCGCTCGGACATCCGCCTCGTCGTCCATCACTCGTTGCCGGAGTCGGTCGAGGCGTACTACCAGGAGGTCGGCCGCGCCGGCCGTGACGGCGAACCCGCCTCGGGCGTGCTGCTGATCGCCGATCCCGATATCGCGTGGCGATTCAAGATGATCGCGAGCGACGACTTCGTCGGCGCGGAGCAGCAGTTGCGACGGCGCGATATGCTCCGTGCCATGATCGGCTACGCCGAGACTTCCGCGTGCCGGCATGACAGCATCCTGGAGTACTTCGAGGATGAAGCAGAAGAGCTGGGTGGCTGCAGCCAGTGCGACAACTGCGTCGCCGCCGCCGAAGGCCGGCTCGGCGCCGAGCCCGACGAGACGGAGTCGGCCGGCGTCGTGCGCGAGGCGCTGAGCGCCATCCGCTCGCTGCCGTTCGCGGCGGGCGCGGGCGCCGTCGCCAGCTACCTCATCGGACACGGGTCGGCGCAGATCCGGCGCTACGACTGGCAGACGCGCCCGCAGTTCGGCGTGCTGAAGTCGCGTCGCGAAGATTGGGTGCGCCGCCTGCTACGCCGCTTCGTCGCGACCGGCGTGCTGGCCGTCGACCCCGAGCATCAGACGCTGCACATCACGCGCCGCACCGTCGACGTGATCAACGGTGTGCGGCCCAACCCCGTGCGGCTGCCGCCGAACGATCGCCCGTCGCTGCGCGTTGGCGCGCCCGACCCGCGCTCCGCCGCCGGCACGCTGGACGGCGATGCTGCCACGCTGTTCGAGCGCCTCAAGGCGTGGCGGCGTTTGCGCGCCGATGCCGACGGCGTGCCCGCCTACGTCATCTGTCACGACGCGACGCTCGCGGCCATCGCCGAGGCGCGACCATCATCCGGCGATGAGCTGATGCAGGTGAACGGCATGGGTCCGGCAAAGCTCCAGCGCTATGGAGTGCAGATCCTCGCCGAGGTACGCGCGCACACCGCCGAGTTCGGCGACCGCATCCCCGCGCACCTCGCCGCATCGCCGCCCTCATCCAGCGCTGATACGGATGCGGGGGATGGTTCGCTCTACGATCTGCTGCGTGCGTGGCGCCGCCGGCGCAGCACGCAGGAAGGCGTGAAGCTGTGGGAGATCTGCAGCAACGACGTGCTGCTCGGCATCATCAACACCCGGCCTCGCTCGACAGACGATCTGCGCACAGTCGACGACATGACGCCGCAACAGATCGAGCGCTTCGGCAGCGAGATCGTCGCCGTCGTCAACCGCTATCTCGACGAAGCGACGTCGTCCGCGGACGACACCCGCTCCGATCACGAACGCCGTCTCGCCGAGCTGCGCGAGAAGCACCCGCGCGCGTACGAGCCGTGGAGCGACGACGAAGACGCCCGCCTGATGCAGCTCGTCGACGCCGGAACCGACGTCAAGCAGATCGCCACCACGCTGGAACGGCAACGTACGGCGATCGCGTCGCGCATCGAGAAGCTGCGCCTCGCGCCGGCCTGACGTGGAAGGCTCGAAGAGCGCGATCGCCGAACGCCTCTTCACTGTGCTAGGCGGCTTACTGGTGACGCACGTCGTAGGCCTCATCTACCTGAACGCACGGTTCGGTTCCGGTCTCGCGCCGGCGCCGTTCCTCACATTCATCTATCTCCTTGGCTTCATCGCGGGACTGACTCCGCGGGTGTGGGCGCATATACTCGCGGAGGAGGAAATTGGTGGCTCGTTGGACACCGCGTGCGACCCGAACCGTGTGCGACCTCACGCGCGGGATTGCCTGTGTGGCGCTCGGCATCGCCGCGCTCTCCTCCGGATGCGGTAGCGACACCAAAGAAGAGCCAGCCGCTGTAACAGCAGTCGGTTCGCCCTCCTCCGCTGCGACGCCGGCGAGCGTCGCTTCTCACGGCATCTACGTGGTGGGCGTTGTCACCCGCGAGGTCAAGCGGCTAACCGACGCGCCGGCCCACTATTTCGGCCCATCCTGGTCGCCCGACGGAACGAAATTGGCGTTCAGCGCCGGCACGGACATCGTTCTGACGAATGTAGCTGGCGATGAGTCATTCCAGCTCACACACAATGGACGCAGCAACTACCTGCCCGTTTGGTCGCCCACCGGCCGGGAGATACTCTTCATCTCACAGGAAGGCGACAATTTGTCCTCGGCAGAGATCTATCGGATCGATGCCGACGGCCGCAATGAAGAACGACTAACAACTAACATCGCCTGGGAATACCGCGCCGACTGGTCGCCTGATGGATCGCAAATCATGTTCGGTTCCGAGCGCGACAGCGTCTGGACGATCTTCACGATGGGAGCCGACGGGAAAGGCGAGGCCGCTCTGACGACGCCAGCGGCCGGAAACGCCATTGACTGGTCGCCTGACGGCCGCCTCGTCCTGTTCACATCTGATCGTGATGGCGACGACGACATCTACTCGATGGGGCCGGATGGGAGTGCCCAGCGCAACCTCACCAACAATAGCTTTCACGATGACAATGCGTCGTTGTCGGCAGATGGCAAGCGCATCGCATTCAGTTCCGATCGCAGCGGCAAGAATGAGATCTACGTGATGGATCTGGATGGGACGAATGTGCGTCAACTGACGTTCGACGCCACATTCATTCCGAATGTCCCGGCCTGGGCGCCCGACGGCGCCAATATCGCGTTTAGCGCCACGAGCACTCAGGCCGCGAGTCAATAACTGGCGCATGCCAGCCGGGATGTACAACCTTCGGACGAGAACGCTTACCTCAGCGACCTACTCAAAGGAGCCACGCATGACCCGCACCATCACCGAACGCCTCGCACCGGTCGCGCCCGAGTTCTTCGTGCGCGACGTGGACGCGAGCATCGACTTCTACACCACCAAGCTCGGATTCACGCTCGTGCGCGCCGACCCCGAGGGCGACGAGCGGCACAGCTTCGCCGTGCTCGCCCGCGGCCAGGCCGAGTTCCTGTTCGTCCATGAGAGCGCGCTTGGGCCGGTGAACCGGGCCGCCCTTCCGCATCCACGCGCGCCCGGCGTGGACATCCGCCTGATGGTGGACGATGTCGATGCCGTCCACGCATCCGTTCGCGATCACGGCGTCGACATCGTCATGCTGCTCAAGGATCAGTCGTACGGCCTGCGAGACTTCATCATCCGCGACCCGGACGGCTATCGCATCCGATTCGCGCAGCGCATCGGGTAGCGCTCAGCCGGCGCTCCGGATGCTCTCGAGATGTCCCGTGACATGTTCGATGAGCACGCCACCCTCGATCAGCTGCTGCGTGCTGACCGATGCGCCTCCAGCCAACGCGAGCTCGCCCGTGCGGTCGAGCTGCTCGTCGCTGAGGCCGCGAATGTATGCTGCCGTCGAGGCCACCCCATCGCGCAGTTCGCTCAGCACGCCCGCCTTCGTGGCCACCGCATTCTTCGCGGCACGACCGTCGTTCTTGCCGTTGATGTCGTCCCAGCTGTAGCCCGGCAGCGGCTTGCCCTCCGCAGCGGCGGTGATGAACTCTATTTCGAGCGGGAACTGCCCGGATACGTGCTGTGCCGTCTGCGCGACCGTCCAGCCTTCCGCGTTACAGGCAGCGGCCCACTGCGCGTCGGAGCACGCCTCCACGGTCTTCTCCAGGTCGGCAGCTGCCTGTTCGAATCGGCTTGCGAGGACATCAGCACGCTGTCCCACGATTGCTCCTATTCATTGAGCCGCAACGGCGCGGCGTCACATCTTATCGCTTGCCGCGCTTGGGCTGGTCGGCGTCGGGGTTGATACCGAACGTCACGTGTACGGTTGAGCCGAAGCGGGCCGGATCGCCACCGATCTTGGCGAAGGCCTTGTCGAGATCTTCCTGAAAGCCGTGCAGGTCCGTCGGGTCGTCGCCCTCGATGATGAAGATATCCGAGGCCTCGTGCGTAAAGCCGCCGGTCCAGTAGCGCCGGACGATATCAATCTTACCGGCGTATTTCTTCGCCGTAGCCTCGAACGCCTTGCCTGGCTTCGCCTTCTCCGCATCCGACATCCCCTGGTAGTTGGCAGGGGTCTTCGCGAAGACAACGACTGCGTACTTTCGACCGGCCATGTGATCTCCTCCTCTGGTGAATCAGTCCTTGCGTGGCGATGGGTTCGCCCGCTCTTCCGTGACTGCAGATAGTTGGTGTCGCGCCGGGCTCGATCATTACACAAGAGTTGCGCGAACACCACTCGGACAATGCGAACGTCAGACTACTTCGCGACGGTGATCTCGACGGGCACATCCATCTCCCGATCGTTCCAGCGCACGCGGATCTTGCCCGTCGCATGCACCGGCCGCCCCGCCGCGAACGACTTCGCGCCACCGTCCGCGATCGGCGCCCAGCGCACGCGGAACTCGACGCGCACCGGCACATTCGTCGCCAGCTTCAGCGGCGCGTCCAGGACGCGGCCGCCACCGTCCACGCGCTCCAGCCACGGCGTCGGCTCGATCGTGACGTCGGCCGGCGCCGTGCTGACCAGCACGATCGACGCGCGCACCTGTGCTTTCAGCCGCGCATTCCCGACGTCCAGCGATACGGGGCTGGCGCTGACGTGCGCGGGATACAGAATCAGCCCCTTCGCGCGCAGCTCTGTGCTGTCGCGCGACGTCCACCGGATGGCTATCGTCGTATCGAGCGTGTAGCCGCGCGTCGTCGGATCGTGCTGGAAGTCGGCGTGGTCCCAGTCCATGTTGAACGTCACGGAGAAGCGGCCCGGCAGCACCTTCGACGCGACGACCTCCGCGCGCACCGGCCCGTCGCACTCGATCGTTACGCCGTACGGAGCGGCGTGCTTCCAGGTGAGCTGGATCGTACGTGCGGCCTCGGCGCCCCATTGCACCTTGCCGAAATCGAGGGTCGGCGGCAGCCCCTCCGGTATCCCGGGCGTAGCGGGCTCCGGCGGGCGCTCGCGACGCACCGGACGCGCGCGCGGTGGCGGCGGCGCCGTCATTGGCGCGATGCGCTGCCGCGGGTTCGCAAGCGACGACGCGAAGTGCTGTATCGCCCACTCGACCCGGTCCGCAAGGCGGCGATGCGTCTGCAGTTCGGCGACCAGTTGCTTACCCGCACGGCTGATGAGCTTCGGATCGGCGGCGCTGCTGACCCCCAGTACGACCCACGGCTCGCCGTTATAGTTCGCCGCGACATACGTGTTCGCCTCGGAGCCGCGCCCCTTCAGCTCGTCGTAGGCGGCGTTGATCTCCTTCGCGACGTTGGCGTCGCCGCCGCGGTCCGGGTGGTGCACCTCGATCAGCGTCAGGTGCGCCGCTTTGATCACGCACTCCGGCGCGCCGGGCGCAATGCACAGCCGCTTCCAGTGGCTCGCAGTGCGATCAGTGCCGGCGACGCGGGGCAATCGAGTGTCCTTTCATCGGATGCGAATGGGTCTCCGTAAGAACGAGCGTCAGTCGACGATCGCGGAATACACGATGCTCTTTAGCTGGCCGCGGAAGTTGAACGTCGCCGACGGCATCAGTTGCGTCATGAAGATCGCGACGAGGTCTTCGCGCGGGTCGACCCAGAAGATCGTGGATGCCGCGCCGCCCCAGTAGAAATCGCCTTCGCCCAGGGTGCCCGCTTCAACTTCGTCGGTCGTCGTCGCGAACCCCAGCCCGAATCCGATGCCCTCGTACGCCGTCTCGGAGAACGCGCCCTTCGCCATCTGCGTCAGGTGCCGACCGCCCGACAGGTGGTTCTTCGCCATGAGCTGGATCGTGCGCGGCCCGAGGATGCGCGCGCCGTCCAGTTCGCCGCCGCGGCGCAGCATCTCGCAGAAGCGGAAGTAGTCCGCCGTCGTGCTCGTCAGCCCTCCGCCACCCGACAGGAACGTCGGCGTACGCGAGTACGTGCTGTTCTGCGGATCGTCGACGAGCGTTAGCGTCTTGTCGGGGGCGCGCTGGTAGTTAGCGGCTAAGCGCTCCGCCTTCTCGGGCGCGATCTTGAACGCCGTATCGCGCATGCCGAGCGGGTCGAACATCGTCTCCTGCAGGTAGGTGTCGAAGCGCTTACCGGAGATCGCCTCCACCAGGTACGCGCAGACGTCGGTCGAAAACGAGTACATCCACGCATCGCCGGGATCGTAGCGCAGCGGAACATGCGCGAGTTTCTCGACGAACGACCGCAACGTCTCACCGCCGCGCTGCACTCCCTGCGCGGCGTAGGCGCGATCGACCGGATGGCGCGTCATCCCGTAGGTGAGGCCGCCGGTGTGGCTGAGCACGTGGCGAAACGTCATCGGCGTCTTCGGCTCGCGCGTCTCCATCTCGTCGCCTTCACCCGATACCCAGACCCGGTGATCACGCCATTCAGGGATCACCTTGTACACCGGATCGTTGAGCTGAAAATGGCCCTGCTCGTACAGCGTCATCAGCGCAACCGACGTGATCGGCTTCGTCATCGAATAGATGCGAAAGATCGTGTCATCCGCCATCGGGCGCTCCCGTTCGCGGTCCATACGGCCGAGCGACTGGAAGTACGCGACGTGGCCGTGCCGCGCGACCAGCGTCTGGCAGCCCGCGATCTTGCCGGGCTCGATGTAGTTCTTGTTGAGGTGGCTCGTGATCCGTTCGAGCCGCTCGGGCGAAAGCCCCGCCTGCTTCGGTGCCAGTTCCATTGGGCGTTCTCCTTCGACCGTCATGGTAGTAGCCCGTGGGGGTGGGCGCACGGTACGGGCGCTAGGACACCATCTGCACGAGCAGCACCGCATAAATCGTCAGCCCGGCCGCCACGCGATAGTACACAAACGGCCTCAGGCTGTTGGTCTGGAGGAATCGCATCAGAAAGGCGATGCTGATGTAGCCGACGATTGCCGCCAGCAGGAATCCCGTCGCGAAGAACGCCGCGTCATCGCGGCCCAGCTTGCCATCGTTGAACTCCTGCACGAGGTTCAACATCTGCTTGCCACCCCCGCCCGCGATCACCGGCGCCGATAGCAGAAACGCAAACCGCGCGGCGTCTGGACGCTGCACGCCGCGCAACAGCCCGGCCGAGATCGTCGAGCCCGAGCGCGACACGCCCGGCACCAGCGCGATCGCCTGTGCGAATCCGATGATCACGGCGTCGACCCACGTCAGCTCCTCGATGGCGCGCCGCCGCGCCGCGACGGCTTCCGCAATGAGGAACACACCGCTGAAGAGGATCAGCATCGTTGCCACGAGGAACGGCGACCGGAACGTGTCGTCGATCTTTGATTCGAACAGAAATCCGAGAACGGCGGCAGGGATCGTACCGAGCACGATCAACCAGGCGAGGCGCCCTTCCGGATCGGCGAGCGACCGCTCCGACACGGTGCGCAGAGCGCCTCCTGCAAGCCGCACCCACGCCATGCCGAAGAACGCCAGCAACGCGAGCAGCGTCCCCATGTGCAGTGCCGCGTCGAACGAGAGGCCGTACCGGTCCTGGTCTACGTTGAGCAGTTTCTCGGTGATGATGAGGTGGCCCGTCGACGATACGGGCAGGAACTCCGTCAACCCCTGCACGATGCCGAGGACGGCGGCTTTGAGCAAGTCTTCGACCAATCACGCCTCCGCAGATTCGCCGCCGCCTCACCCGTGGGCGCCAACACAGGGTAACAGGCATGCGTCATCAGTTCGCCTGTCGATAGTGTTGCGTGTCGGCGCCCAACGGTGCGAGCGCGTCAAGACAGGAGGGTGAGTCTACGGGAACGTCAGCGGGTGGGACGCTCGGCGGAGATAGCCGACCACGGATCAGCTCGGTCCGCCCAACCACGTGAAGTACTGACCGAGGTCGGGAAGCAGATCGGCAGAGCGCGACAGGAACACGACCCCGACGACGAGACTGAAGATCGCGGCGACCAGTCCCGCCGCCACGTAGATCCATTGACGCTTGCTCGCCGAGACGAAGCCGGTTGTGCTCATCACCGTCACCATTGTGTTCGAAATCAGCAAACCGACCACGAACATAAGCAGGACGACGACGCTCGTTCCCTTCGAACTCGCGCCCGCGGCCGTGGCGATGATCAGCGCCTGCGTGCCGGTCTCGGCGCCGACGCCGTGGATCGCGCCGATGCCGTAGGCGGTCTTCCAACCGTACTGGTCCGCAGCGTGGATGTGCGCGTGCTCGCGCTCGCCATTCAGCTTCGAACGCAGCCAGCCCCAACCGTTTCGGATGCCGGCAAACACCAGCATCCACCTACTGCGAAGATGGAACTCGCCGCCTCCGCGAAAGTAACGATAGATGGAGTAGAACAGGTACGCCGCCAGAACGATCAGCGTGACGCCGACGACGCGCTCCAGAAGAGGGTCGATCCACCCCGGCAGGATGGACGCTGCGAGGATCGCGATGAGCCCGAGGATCGTGACGACTGTTCCGTGGCCGAGCGCGTACATCGTGCCGAGCATCCACGGCCGCGACTGAGACCGCACAAGGTCGTGATAGACACCGCTTTCGGGCGACGAAGACACGCCGCCCATCGTAAGCGTGGCGCCGCCCGCGCCAGCCGCGAAGACCGAGGCCATCACCGGCGCGCGGCTCGCGACCGCGCGCTCCCGGACAGGCGCCGACTCGCGGTTCTCGTGTTCATGCGCGCCACGCCCGTGCGAGTGCACGCCGCCGCCGGGGTTGATCGAGTGGTCGCTCTCGTCCGTCAGCATGACGCCCGGCTCGTTCATCAGCCGCGCCTCGCGCGCTGTCGGAGGCGTCGCCGACGTGCTGGTGATGTCTGTGATCGCGGCGATGTGATCCCAGTCGATGCCGTGGCGGAACCCGAGGGCGAGCGCTCCGCCGATGAGGCTCAGAGACACACCACCAATCGAGAGGATGACAACCTCAAATCCGGGCAGTGGCATCGCTACTTCCTCGAAATGTCAGTCGCTGATCAATTCGCGCTGGCAATCTTTGCACAGCCCGAAGATCGCGAAGTGATCCATGTCCGCGACGAACCCGATGTCGCGCGTGATCTGCGCGCCAAGCTGGTCCATGTAGTCCTGGTTCAACGAAGATACGGCGTCGCACTTCTTGCAGATCAAGTGGTGATGACGCTCGGTGCTCACCCACTCGAACGTCGCGTCGCCGCCGCCCATGTGCGTCTCCGACACGACGCCCAGATCCTTCAGCACGTTCAGCGTGCGATAGATCGTCGAAATATCGATGTACGGGTACGCGGCCTTCACGTTCTCGAAGATCGCGGACGCGCTGAGGTGACCGGGCGCGTGACGCAGCGACGTCAACACCATCATCCGCTGCGGTGTCATCTTATGTCCGGACTCCCGGAGCAGGTCGATGGTCTCGGTCTCGCAGCTCATGCCAACTCCCGTTGTTGCCACTAGTTGCGTTTACGATACTCGACACCTAAGAGATCGCGCAAGACGATTCGGCAGTCGCTCAGGATCGAATCTGGGCCTATCGAGACGGGCGAGGACACCGGCGGCCCGCCGCCAACCGGGGAGACTGGGACGCGTGGGCGGTCAGGCGCGTCCAAACCGGTACTGTGCCGGCCGGTGCGGCTTATCGGGCCACCCACGGGCGCTTCATGTAGAAGCCACCTTCAAGCTCGTCAAGCATCTGGTCGAGGCGGCGCTGTACCGTCTCGGAGCGTTGGGCGCGCAGGATGCGGCGCACGTAATGCTCTTGTTGAGCTATCGATCGTTGGCCAAAGGCATCGATCAACCCGCGCGATTCGAGCGCAGTTCTGACGAAGTCGGGAAGTGCGCCGTCCACCATCTCGCCTCGCGCCTCCCGTTTCCAACTACCATTCGGCGCTACCCCAGCGCCTCGCAGCAAGCGCGCGCAGCGCCGGCGAGCGCCGCCGTCCGCCCGTACCCGATGAGGTCCATCGCGAGCGCATTCGTCGTGAACCCGAACGCCATCTCGATCTCCGGATCGCACAGGCCGATCGAGCCGCCGAGGCCCGCGTGCCCGAACGATGTGACGCGAGGGCCTTGCGGCCAGCCCTCCGTGCCGCCGGTCATGTACCCCATCGCCCAGCCGATCGGCATGACGAGGATGCGATCCGGGCGGTACGTCTGCTGCTTCGACATTGTGCGCACCGTCGCGTCGCTCATCAGCCGGACGCCATCCAGTTCGCCGTAGTTGCCGAGACACGCGTACACACGCGCCAGCGCGCGCGCCGTCATGATGCCGCTCACAGCCGGTACTTCCGCGCGATGCCCCGCTGGCGTGTCGAGCGAATCCTCGCGCGGCGCACCGTCCGGCGACATGCCCATCGCCCGCGCGCGCAGTGTTGTATCGGCGCTCTGAGTCGCCTGCGCTTCCTGGAACTGCTTGATCATCTCCGGCGTTATGGTCATGCGATTCTTGAGCTTGGCGATGCGCGGCTCCACGCTCTCCGGCGCGCCGATGAACATCTCGTCCGCGATGCCGAGCGGTGTGCAGACTTCGTCGCGCAGAAACGCGCCGATGCTCTTGCCGCTCGCCCGCCGCACCACCTCACCGACTAGGAAGCCGAACGTCAGCGCGTGGTAGCCGCTCTCCTCGCCCGGCACCCAGGCCGGCGCCTGTTTCTCGAGTGCGTGGATCACGCGCTCCCAGTCGAACAGATCCGCGCCGTACATCCCTTCCGGCACCGACGTCATGCCCGCCTGGTGGGTCAACAGATGAAAGACTGTGATCTTCTCCTTGCCGTTCTGCGCGAACTCCGGCCAGTACTTCGCAACCGGCGCCTGGTAGTCGACGATCCCGCGATCCGCGAGCACGTGGATGCATGTCGCCGTCAGACCCTTCGTGGTGGAATACGAGACCGCCATGGTGTCCCGCTCCCACGGCTTCTTCGTGTCCTCGTTCGCCAGCCCGCCCCACACGTCGACGACCTTGCGCCCGTGGTGGTACACGCTGACACCCGCGCCGATGTGTTCGCCCTTCGCGAACTGCTCCTCGAGCAGATCCCGCAGCGCCTCAAACCCCGGCTCGATCGTCCCCTGAACCTGCGCCTGCTCAACCGTCATCGCGCTGCACCTCCATCGGGCGCACAACCGTGCGCCCCAACTGCTGCGGGTAGGCCCACATTGTCCTCCTGACCCTGCCAGAACCGCAACCCCATGCTGGTGGGACTACCGGAATCGCAATGCCGACCGGAGCGAGTGGACTCGAGTGAAGTCGCCGAAACCCCAGCGATCCGTCGTGCTCCTTCGTGTCCTTTATGGTTCCCCGTCATCTGCGAAATCTGTGTAATCTGCGGTTCCCAGACGACCGAAGACCGGAGACCAACTATGCGCCTCGAAGGCAAGACAGCACTGATCACCGGCGCCGGCAGCGGCATGGGCCGCATCGCGTGTGAACTCTTCGCCCGCGAAGGCGCGAACATCATCGCCACGGACATCTCGCTAGAGGGGCTCGACGACACGGCGGAGCTCGTAACGAAGGCGGCGCACGGCAACACCCTCGCGCTCTCCGGCGACGTCTCGAACGCCGCCGATGTCGAATCGTGGGTGCGGGCGGGCGTCGAGAAGTTCGGCGCGTTGCACATCCTCTACAACAACGCCGGCATCTTCCCCGACGCCGACAAGAGCGTGCTCGACATGGACGAGGAGACGTACCGCCGCACGATGGACGTCAACCTCAAGGGCGTCATGCTCTGCTGCAAGTACGGCATCCCCGAGATCATCCGCGCCGGTGGCGGATCGGTGGTGAACGTCGCATCGTTCGTCGCGCTCGTCGGCTGCACCGTGCCGCAGGACGCCTACACCGCCAGCAAGGGCGCCGTGCTCGCGCTGACGAAGTCGCTCGCCGTGCAGTTCGGCCCGCAGCACGTGCGCGTCAACGCCATCTGCCCCGGCCCGATCCTCACGCCGCTGCTCGCCGATCTCTTCCCGACGCAGGAAGAGAAGATGAAGCGCCTCAACCGCATCCCCCTCGGCCGCTTCGGCCTGCCGGAAGACATCGTCTACGCCGCCCTCTACCTGGCCTCCGACGAGTCGTCATGGACGACCGGCACGGAGTTCGTAGTAGACGGCGGAATCACCGTCAACTATTTCTGATGCCCTTCATCGAAACTCCACTCCACACCTACTACGAACGCGCCAGCAGCAGCACCGGCGGCGGTTCATTCGCGGCGTCGTGCGGGTCCGAGTTGCGGCTGAGGGTTGGCTAGATGACGAACGCAACCTTCGATAGGCACGCGCTTCAGAGAGCGCTCGACGAGAAGCGTCGCAAGGATGGATTGAGTTGGGCCGCGGCGACGCGCGAGATAAACGCGCGTTTCAAGGACGTACTGGGCCACAAAACGATCGCATCCTCAACCATCACCGGTCTAGGACTCGAGGCCGATGGCATCCTGCAAATGCTGATGTGGCTCCAGCGAACCCCGGAGAGCTTTGTCCCGGGCTTTCGACATCCCGACGAGGAGCAGTATCGACTGCCGGAGCTAGACTCGACCCACATCCTGAGAGTGGACACAACGTCGATGTACGCTGCGCTCAACCTTGAACGCCTCGCACGAGGTCTTAATTGGAAGGATTTGGCCGGGGCATTCGAGATTGGAAGCACGAGTCCACTCACTGGCCTGGCGAAAGGCGGCCGCACCAGCATTACGATGCTGACGTTGGTCGCGGGTTGGTTGGATAAGCCGTGTGTTGCCTTTACGCGCGTGTCGATCTGGTAATCCTCATGACATCGAAATTCAACACGCAGCCGTCGCGCACCCGAGGGTAGAATCTAACCAATGCCGTTCGTCGAAACGCCACTCCGCACCTACTACGAACGCGCCGGCAACGGCCCGCGCCTCCTCTACATCAGCGGCACCGGCGGCGACCTCCGCGCGAAGCCTTCCGTCTTCGACGGGCCGCTCGCGCAGCATTTCGAGCTGCTGGCGTACGACCAGCGCGGCCTCGGACAGACAGCGGTGCCCGACGGTCCGTACACGATGCAGGACTACGCGGACGACGCGGCGGCCTTGCTCGATGCGCTCGGCTGGGATCGATGCCTCGTGCTGGGCGTGTCGTTCGGCGGCATGGTCGCGCAGGAGTTCGCGCTACGCCATCCCGCGCGCGTCGATCGCATGGTGCTGGCGTGCACGTCCGCGGGCGGCGCCGGCAGCGCGTCGTACCCGCTGCACGAACTGGCGGATCTCTCCGTCGAAGAGCGCGCTCGCCGCACGCTCCGCATCGCCGACACGCGCTTCACCGCGATCGAACGCGACAACCCGGAGCGATTCGAGAAGATGCTTACGTACACGATCGCCGGCGACGCCATCGGCGCTGACAACCCCGATCGAGCGAAGGGCCGCGCGCTCCAGCTAGAAGCGCGCCGACACCACGACACGTTCGACCGCCTGCCGTCGCTGACGATGCCGGTGTACATCTGCGGCGGCCGCTACGACGGCATCGCCCCGCCTGCCAACCTCGAAGCGCTGCACGCACAGATCCGCAACTCGCGACTAGAGTTCTTCGAAGGCGGCCACGCGTTCATGCTGCAAGATCGCGCCGCCTTCCCGCGCATCACGGAGTGGCTGCTCGGCGACTAGAGGTCGCTCGAGAACGTGTTGCAGTCCCCCGCATCCCCGTTCTCGTACCCGCGATTGAACCACTCCACGCGCTGCTCCGACGATCCGTGCGTCCACGTCTCCGGGTTCGTGCGCCCGGTCGCCTGCTTCTGCAACCGATCGTCGCCGACTGCGGCGGCGGCGCCGAACCCCTCCTCGAGATCGCCTTCTTCGAGCAGCCCGCGCTCGTACGTGGAGAATGCCCACACGCCCGCGAGGCAATCCGCTTGCAACTCCTGCTTCACCGACAATTCGTTCTCCTGATCGGGGTTCCGCGCCGTCTCCGACCGCACGCTGTCGCTGACGCCCGTCAGGAACTGCACGTGATGCCCCAGTTCGTGCGCGATTACGTAGGCCTGCGCGAAGTCTCCCGGCGCGCCGAATCGGCGGCTCAGCTCGCGGAAGAACTCCAGATCGATGTACACCGTCTCGTCCGCCGAACAGTAGAACGGCCCGACGGCCGAGCTGGCGCTGCCGCAGCCCGATCGCGTGGCGTCGGTGAACAGCACGAGCCGCGCCGGGTCGTACGTGCTCTCGCCCTGCTGGAACTGCGCTTCCCAGAAGTCCTGGATGTCGTCCAGCACGAACGACACGAAGTCCACGAGCCCCGCGTCCGGATCCGTCGCGGGGTCCGGCGGCTCACCGACGGCAGCCGGCGCCTGCGGCAACTGCTGCAGGACGCTCCCCGGATCGAATCCGCCACCACCGCCGCCGAGCTGCCCGCTCAGCAGCGTCAGCACGATCACCAGGATCAGCCCGCCGATACCGCCGCCGGCCACCCCCATCGGCAGCCCGACGCCGCTCCGCGTACTCCCGCCCGCAGAGCGCTGATCATCAAGATTCCCGCTCCGCCGCCTCGGCAAACTGATCTTCATACCGTCATCTCCATCGCAATATCCATTGCGAATAGTACGCTCGCCACTAAGCCAGAGTTATTACGAAACCGCGACAAACGCGCGACCTCCAACGCGCCGTCCTCTGCCCTACTCGGTCAGCCGACACGAACCTCAACCGTGGTAACATCTTCCACCAAGGCTCATCGACGAGGTACCCATGACGATCCCTGACTATCAAACTCTGATGCTGCCGCTCATGGAGGTCGCAAGCGACGGCGCCGAGCACCGAATGTCAGAGGCGGTCGAGGCACTCGCCGAGCGCTTCCGGCTGACGCCCGCCGAACGGGAGACGTTACTTCCGAGCGGTCGTCAGACCACAATCGCCAACCGCATCGGCTGGAGTAAAACCTATTTGGCTAAGGCGGGGCTCCTGGACGGGTCGAAGCGCGGCGTGTTTCGCATCACCGATCGAGGACGCGAAGTAATCCAACGAAGCCCGCCACGAATCGACGTCAAGTTCCTCAAGCAGTTTCCCGGGTTTGAGGAGTTCCGCACGTCGACGCGCGAACGGCCAACGGCTGACGCTCCCGCAGCGAACACGGAACAAGCGCAAACGCCTGAAGAACTGTTGTTGGACAGCTACGAGCGACTGAAGTCGCGGCTCTCCGATGACCTGCTCGCGCGCGTCCATCAAGTCTCACCCGCACGGTTCGAGTCGATTGTCCTCGATGTCCTCTTGGCGATGGGTTACGGCGGATCACGTCCCGACGCCGGACGAGCTGTGGGTCGCAGCGGGGACGGCGGCATCGACGGCCTGATAAACGAGGATCCGCTTGGGCTTGATGTGGTGTACATCCAGGCGAAGAGGTGGGAGGGCGTCGTCGGACGACCTGTTGTCCAAGCCTTCGTGGGCAGCCTCGAAGGTCACCGCTCCAGAAAAGGTGTCCTTATCACCACGTCGTCGTTCACAGCCGACGCAACGCAGTACGTGGGCATGATCGACAAGAAGGTCATCCTCATCGATGGATCTCGCCTCGCACAGCTAATGATCGAGCTCGGCGTCGGTGTGACTGTCGAGCAAACGTATCTCGTCAAGCGACTCGATCTGGATTACTACGACGATCAAGATGTGTAGCGTTCGTCCTAGCGGTTAACAGCTACACTGCCCCACATGGACCCCCACGCACTCCGCACGCTGGAGTTCGACAAGATCCTCGCCAAACTCGCGCGCAGCACGTCGTTCTCGGCGGGCCGCGAGTTGGCGCTCGCCCTCACACCCTCCACCGATTTCGGCGAAGTCGTCCTGCGCCAGCGCGAGACCGCGGAGGCGCGACGCCTCATCCAGATGAAGCCGCGTACCGGCCTGGGCGGCGCGCACGACGTTCGCCCGCTCGCCGAGAAAGCGGCCCGGGGCGGTTTGCTCGACCCCGATAACCTGCTGCAGATCGCCTCCACGCTGGAGTGCGCGCGCGAGCTGAAAAACTCCATCAGCCGTCTCGACGAGGAGCTGCCGCTGCTCGCGGAGGTCGCCGACGGCATCGAGCCGCTCGTGCGCGTCGTCGAGGACATCAACCGCTGCATCAACCCGCGCGGCGAAGTGACTGACCAGGCTTCGCCCGCGCTCGGTGCGCTGCGTCGCCAGATCCGCGCTCTGCACGACCGCCTCTACCAGCGCATTCAGGAGATCCTCAGCGCGTCATTCTCGAAGGGCATCGCGCAGGAATCGATCATCACGCTGCGCGACGGCCGCTACGTCATCCCCATCAAGGCCGATATGCGCGGCCAGCTCAAAGGCATCGTGCACGACGTCTCCGGCAGCGGCGCCACCGTCTGGCTGGAGCCGCTCGCCGTCGTCGAGCTCGGCAACAAGTGGCGCGAGGCGCAGATCGAAGAGGAGCGCGAGGTCGAGCGCGTCCTCAAGGAATTGAGCAGCAGCGTCGGCGCAGTCGCCGAAGCCATCGGCTGGGACGTCGAGGCGCTCGCCCGCATCGATCTCGCGCTCGCGAAGGCGCGATTCGGCGACGAGATCGGCGCGCCGGAGCTGCCGTACGCCGGGGCCGATCAGTCGTGGATCGTCGAAGCCCCCGCGCAGCTCCACCTGCTGCTCGCGCGTCACCCGTTGCTGCGCGCGCCAGTCATCCCAACGACCGTCACCGTCGGCGGCAACTATCGCGTGCTGCTGATCACCGGCCCGAACACCGGCGGCAAGACCGTCGCGCTCAAGACCGCCGGCCTGCTCTCGCTGATGGCGCAGGCCGGCCTGCCGGTGCCCGCCGACACCGGATCGCGCGTGCCGGTATTCGCGTCGATCTTCGCAGACATCGGCGACGAGCAGAGCATCGAGCAGTCGCTATCGACGTTCAGCAGTCACATGACGAACATCATCCACATCGTGGACGCTGCCGGCCTGAAAAGCCTCGTGCTGCTCGACGAGCTGGCAGCCGGCACTGACCCGACGGAGGGCTCCGCGCTCGCCCGCGCGTTGCTCGCCGAGCTGCTCGAAGTCGGCGCGCTCACAGTCGCGACGACGCACCACGGCGAACTGAAGGCGTTCGCGCACAGCACCGAAGGCGTGATGAACTCGTCGGTCGAGTTCAATCTCGAAACGCTGTCGCCGACGTACCACCTGACGATCGGCCTACCGGGCCGCAGCAACGCGCTAGAGATCGCGCAGCGCCTCGGCATGCCGCGCGAGATCATCGACGAAGCGCGCAAATCGATCGCGCCCGAGCAGCTCCAGGTCGAAGAACTGCTCTCCGACATGCGCCGCGAACGCGAGCAGGCGGCATCCGCACGCCGCTCTGAAGAGATCGCGCGGCGCGAAGCCGAAGAGATCCGCGGACGCCTCGCCGAAAAGCTCGAAGGCGTCGAGGACGAGCGCGCCCGCATGCTCGATCAGGCGAAGAGCGACATCAATCGCGACATCGAACGCGCCCGCAAGCTGCTGGCCGAAGCGGAGCAGCAAGTCGAACAGCAGAAGCTCGCCGCCGCCGCCGACAAGCTGCGCCAGGCCGCCGGCGAAGCGGCGAAGATCGCCGCGCGCGCCGCGCAGCCGCGCCCCGTGCGACGCGCGCCCACGCCGGCACGCGTAGCCAGCGTGCCCGCCGGCCCGCCGCCCGCATCGATCCGCATCGGCGACATGGTGTGGCTGCGCGGCATGGACCAGTGGGCCGAAGCGCTGGGCGTGCCGGAGGATGGCGACGTCGAAGTGCGATTCGGCCCGCTGCGCAGCCGCGTCAAGCTTGCGCAGGTCGAGCGCGTGCAGCGCCCCGCGCCATCGAAAGCGGAGGGATACGTCACCACAAACGTCAGCCCGCCGCGCGCCGTCCCGCCCGAGATCGAAGTGCGCGGCCAGACCATCGACGAAGCGATCCCCACCGTCGAGCAGTACATCGACGAAGCATTCCGCGCCGGCCTCCCCTGGGCGCGCATCATCCACGGCAAAGGCACCGGCACCCTCCGCCGCCAGGTGAGAGATCTCCTCTCGAAGCACCCGCTGGTGAAGTCGTACGAAGAAGCCAAACGAGAAGACGGCGGCGAAGGCGTAACCATCGCTTACCTGGCGGTTTGAGCGGCCGAAACTCCCGTGCGTGACGAAGCTTCAGCTCCGTCCCCGCGCGTGAACCAGCGGAATCTACGACCGACGCGAGAGCATCCATCTGTCATCCAGAGCGAAGCGAAGGATCTTGTTCGCCCAGCACAACACCCCACACAACAAACACCACACGCCACCCAAGCTCCCCTTCCCCTCGCGGGGAAGGGGCCGGGGGTTAGGGAAGGACCACACACATGATCCCCGCCCGCACAACCGTCATCACCCTCGGCGCCTACGACATGCCATCGATGCGCGCCTTCTACCACAACCTCGGCTGGCCCGAGACGCCCACCAGCACCGACGGCTTCGCATCGTTCCGCACCAGCGGCGCAATCCTCGCCCTCTTCCCGTTCGATGATCTCGCGAAGGACGCGCGCGTCCCGCGCAGCGATGTCGGCACCAACTTCCGCGGCGTCACCGTCGCCATCAACGTCGAATCGCGCGACCTCGTCGACAGCACCATCGACGAACTGCGCGCCGCCAACGCCCGCATCACGAAGGTGCCGCACGACGAAGTCTGGGGCGGCCGCAGCGCCTACTTCGCCGACCCCGAAGGCAACATCTGGGAAGTAGTCTGGGCGCCCCACACCTCGTTCGACGCCAACGGCAACTTCGTCTGGGGCTAGCCTCCAAGCCCGTCGGCCTCGCACGAGACACGACGCATCGTGATCTGTCATCCAGAGCGAAGCGAAGGATCTGCTTCGCCCAGCACAACGCGCCAACACAACGCGCCATCGAACGAATACGGACGCCGTACCAAGCTCCCCTTCCCCCGCGGGGAAGGGGCCGGGGGTTAGGGACCAACCACCACCTCTACCACCACCGGATAGTGGTCACTCGGATACACCGGCGGCGCAGCATCCCGCACGATCTCGCACGACTCCGCCCGCAGCGTCGACGCCCCACCGCTCAGCATGATCCAGTCGATGCGCTGCGGCGTGTCGTCCGCGCGATCGAACGGATATCCGTGCCAGCCATGATTCGTGTACGACTCATACGGATCCGCGCTCGCGCCCGCCGTGACGTGCGCGTCGACGAACCCCGCAGCCTCGAACAGCCGGTACACCGCCGACCCGGCACGGTGTTGAAGTCGCCCGTCACGACAGCCGCGGCGCCATCTCGCTGCAGCTCGTCGAGCCGCGCGATGATCAGCGCCGCGCCGTTCACGCGCGCCAGCTCGCTGCGATGATCGAGGTGCGTGTTGACGTGTACGATCGTCGCGCCAGTCGCAACGCAACGGAACTTCACCCACGCCGCCGACCGGATGCAGTCCGTATCCCACGAACCCGAGTGCCGCTCCGGCGTCTCGCTGAGCCAGAACCCGCCGGAGTCGATCGGCCGTAGCCGGTCCGGACGCCAGTAGATGGCGGGCCACTCGTGGGGCGGCGCATCGCCGTACTCCGGCCACGCCATCCAGTGATAGCCCGGCAACTCGCGGTGATACGCCTTCAGGTTGCCGGTCTGCGCTTCCTGCAACCCGATCAGGTCCGGCGCGCATCGCCGTATCGTCTCGAAGTGCAGCGACTCGCGATGCTGCCACTCGTTCGCTCCGTCGTCCGGGTGATAGAACCCGCGGATGTTGAACGTCATCACGCGCAGCGCTTCGCTCACGCTACCGCTCGATGATCAGCGACGCCGCGTCGACCGCCGACCGCGGCTTCGGCGCGACGCCATCCGGCGCGTACCCGAGCACGATGAACGCCTGCGAAACGTAATCGTCCGGCAACCCGAGCGCATCGCGGCACGCCTCCGGCGCGAACAGCGGCGCAGAGATCCAGTACGACGCCAGCCCCAGCGCGTGCGCCCCGAGCATGATATTCTGCATTCCCGCGCCGATCGACTGCTGCGCCATCGCGAACTCGTTGCGCGCGCGACGCTCGTCTGGCCAGTCGCGCAGGCCCTCATGCGTCAGGCACGCCAGGATCAGCGCCGGCGCCGAAACGATCTGCCGCTGCGACCTGCGCAATAGCCGCTCGATGAGCGCCTCCGGATGCCCGTCGCCCTCGAGGTCCGCCCGCCACGCGGCGCCCATCGCATCAGCCAGCGCCGATCGCCGCGCCTCCGACACGATCACGTACCGCCATGGCCGCGTATGATGCGGCGCCGGCGCCACGCAAGCCAGCGCCAGCACCTCATCGACGATCTCCCGCGCTACAACCCGATCGCTTAGCTGCCGCAAAGACCGCCGCGTCCGAATCGCCTCAATCGCGTCCATCAACCAGACCCCAGACTGTGCACTGTGAACTACAAACTACGAACTACGAACTACGTCCACCCACGCAGCCGTCGCTGCCCCCAACGCCATCCCCCGCATCTCCTCCAGATCCTCCGGCGCATCCACATCGAACGACAGCCGCTCGTTCACGATCTCGACCACCGCAACACCCGCCGCGACCGCCGCCGCGCGATGCGCATCCGCGCTGTCCCGCCCGTAGTGCATCGCGATCGCCTCGGGCGGGCGCAGCGCCAGCGCGTTCGTGCCGTTATCGCGAGACCGCACCAGTACCGCCCGCGGCACACCATCGACGCCCAGCGCCTCGACAACCGCGCGCACATCATCAGCCCGCACGAGCGGAATGTCCGCCGGAAAGATCACCAGCTCCGAAGCAGCCACGCGCCGCCCGATGTACCGCTGCCCGAACGTCAGCCCGTCGTTCAGCCCCGATAGCGTCGCCGGCTCCGCGATCGGCTTCGCTCCCAGCTCGCGCGCCTGCCAGAACACCTCGCTGTCGTCGCTGATCACCGACACCAGGTCGAAGCACCCGCTCTCGTTGCACGCCGTGATCACATCGACCAGCATCGCCAGTGCCAGCTCCGACCGCTCATGCCGGTCCAGCACATCCGCCAGCCGCATCTTCGCCTGCGCCAGCGACTTCATAGGAATAAGCGCAGCCCTCATAGGCTCACAGTGTAGGAGCTTTGGACGGAGGTTCTAGTTCGAGGTTTGGGGTTCAGTCGTGGGGCTTCATCGAGGTTCTAGGTTCCAGCAGCAGCAAGAACCACCTCCGCCAACCCCCGCTTCTCCGGCGGTCCCCGCATGATCGTCTGCGCCACGACGGCGTGCACGCCCGCCGACTCAACCGCCGGCGCCAGCGCGCGGTCCTCCTCATCGATCACCAGCACATCGAGGAAGTCGCCGTACGCCTCCGCCACGCCGGGCGCCGTCGGCGTCATCCCCAGCGACGCCATCATCCGGTCCGCCGGACCTTTGATCGTCTTGCCGCCGATGATCGGGCTGACGCCGACGACGCGCGCACGCGCGTTGCGCAGCGCATCGCGCACGCCGTGCACCGCCAGCAGCGGCCCGATGCTCACGACCGGATTGCTCGGCGCCACAACGATCACATCCGCGTCCGCGATCGCCTCCAGCACTCCCGGCGCCGGCCGCGCCGACTCGATGCCGTCGAACCGCACCGCCCGCACCTCGTCTTCCGTGCGGCGCTTCACGAAGTACTCCTGGAACGCCAGCGTCTCCCCGCCCGCCGTCTCGACCATCGTGCGGATGCGGTCATCCGACACCGGCAGCAGCGTCAGCCGCAGCCCGAACGCCTCGACGATCGATCGCGTTGCTTCCGACAGCGTCGCCCCGTCGCGCAGCATCTTCGTGCGATGCACATGCGTCGCCAGGTCGCCGTCCCCCAGCCCGAACCACGTCTCATACCCGAACCGCCCCAGCGCCTCGAGCGCATGAAACGTCTCCCCCGCCAACCCCCACCCCGTCTCCGCGTTGATCGCCCCCGCGAGCGTATAGATCACAATGTCGATGTCCGGCGAAACCCGCAGCCCAAAGAAATCGTCATCATCCCCCGTATTGGAGATGACCGTCACATCCTCCGGCGCCACAACCTGCACCAGCCCCTCAAGAAACCGAGCAGCCCCCACCCCCCCAGCCAGCACAGTGATCTTCAAGAAGAAATCTCCGATCAGATCCCCTCTCCGCCGGGCGGAGAGGGGTCGCCAAAGGCCGGGGTGAGGTGCCCGACCCGTCAGCACAACTCCCATCACGTCCCTCTCCCCTTGAGGGAGAGGGTGGCCGAAGGCCGGGTGAGGGCCCGCGCGCAGCGCGAACTACAAACTGTGAACTACGAACTACAAACTCAAGAGATCAGCTCATCCGCAGCCGAGTGCGGATCCAGCACCCGCGCAGCCACCCGCTCGACCAGCGCATCCAGCCGGCCGTCCGTCGCGTGCTGCGCCAGCAGGCGATCGATCAACCGCTGCCGCGCGAGCGCCAGCACCTGGTGCCGCGCCTGCTCCAGCCGGTGCGCCTCGCGCACGCCCGCCTGCGAGATGTACGCGCGATGCTCGTCGATCGCGTCGGCGAGCGCATCGATGCCTTCGTTTAGCGCGCCGGCGGTCTTCAAGATCGGCGTGCGGCGCTCGTGCGGTGACGCATCGACGATCGACGCCAGTTGCCGCGCCAGCAGGTCGGCGTTCGGCAGATCGCTCTTGTTCACGACGAGGATGTCCGCGATCTCCATGATGCCGGCCTTCATCGCCTGCACGTCATCGCCCGTGCCCGGCGTTACCACCACGACCGTCGTGTCCGCCATCGCCGCCACTTCCACCTCGTCCTGACCCGCGCCGACCGTCTCGACCAATACGACGTCCTTGCCGAACGCATCGAGCGCCGTCACCACACCCGCCGTCGACGGCGCCAGCCCGCCGAGATTCCCGCGCGTCGCCATGCTGCGCAGAAACACCTCCGGATCCGACGTCAGATCCTGCATGCGGATGCGGTCGCCGAGAATCGCGCCCTGGCTGAACGGACTCGTCGGATCGATCGCGACGATGCCGAGCGTCTTGCCGCGCCGCCGCAGTTCGCGCGCGAGCGCCCCGCTCAGCGTGCTCTTCCCCGAACCGGCGGATCCCGTCAGCCCGATCGTGTGCGCCGAACCCGACCGCGAGTACAGCGCCGCCAGCGCACGCCGCCCGACGGGAGTGTCGTTCTCGATCAGCGTAAGCAGCCGCGAGAGCGCGCGCCGGTTGCCGGCGAGCAGACCCTTAACAAGGTCTTCTACAGTTGGCATGGGTTACGTCGCGCGCGCCGGACGGGTCGCCGCCCACTCACGCACGAACTTGATGATGTCTTCTGTCGATGTCCCCGGCCCGAAGATCGCCTGGAACCCCGTCTTCTTCAGCGGCTCGATGTCCGCATCCGGGATGATGCCGCCCGCGAACAGCAGCACCTCATCGGGCGCGATCTCGCGGTCGCGCAGCGCCTTCACCACGCGCGGGAACAGCTCCATGTGCGCGCCGGAGAGGATGCTCAACCCGATCACATCGACGTCCTCCTGCAGCGCCGCCTCGGCGATCATCTCAGGTGTCTGGCGGATGCCCGTATAGATGACCTCCATGCCCGCATCGCGCAGCGCCCGCGCGACCACCTTCGCCCCACGGTCGTGCCCGTCGAGCCCCGGCTTCGCAATCAGCACCCGGATCTTCTCATCAGTCATAGCGGAGGGATCATAACAGCGCCCGCCCCCTCACGCGAGAATCGGGCAGTCCGCTGCTTGACGAGCACGCCCCCTGGCGACGGACTCTCGCACGATCCCATCCGGCCCAGCGTGGCTCCACACGGCAAGCCCACAAGCGTGCCGGCGCGCTCGGTCGGCGGTGACACCGGCGCCAAGAATCGTTACCCGAGATCTGCGATCCAGTGTTCGAACACCGCCGCTGCAGCTTGGCGCATCGGCTCGCAGGTGCTCGATACCGTAGCCCACACCCATTGGAGCGCCCATGTGCGGTCCATCCGGCGGCCTAGAACACGAGCTTGTGACGCTCGATGATCGGTTGTGTTCGCTCGAAGTCTCCTTCGACTCCATACCGACCCGCGATGTCGGTCATCTTATCCGGATCGAGCGCGTCACCGAGTGTGTGCATCTCGCGAAACGACTCTTCAAATCCTCCCGGCGAGATGATCTCGAGTACGCGCGCAGGTACATCACCAGCGTTCCAGAACGTGTGCCACTGGTTGCGCGGCTTCCAGATGAGGTCGCCCACTTCGCCGACTACCTCATCATCACCGAGCATCGCGCCGATCCGTCCTTCGAGTACGAAACTCCACTCGTCTTCGCGCGTGTGGATATGCATCGGAGCGGCCAACGCTCGCGGCGGGAACAAATGCTGGAGGATCGAAAAGCGGCCCTCGACATCGGCGCCGTCGATCATGAAACGGTCGCGGACTGCCTCGATGGCGCCCAAGACTTCCCCCGCACTCGCTCGGAGTACGCGTGCCCGGGGTTCGTTGTCAGCCATGATCATCCTCCACGTGCGATGCGCGTTCCGTTCCGCATCGTAGCATCGATCTTGCCGACGGGGCCATCTCAATCAACCGTAGCGCCCCGGAACGCCTAACGGCAGCTTTGGAAAGGTCACCAACAATCAGAAACTCGGCTCGGCAACAAGAACGCGAAGACTAATCAAAGACCTCTCGGTCTCAACCCTTCGTGCCCTTCGTGTCTTAGCGGTTCGCCGCGGCTACACGCGCTGCAGGAGCAGCAGCGCGACGCCGTTGGCGGCGTTCGGGTTCACGCGAGTGATGCGCGTGCCCGGCCAGGCGCCCGGCGACGGGTCGGAGACCAGCACGCCCTTCGCGCGCAGGTCGCGCACCGCCGCTTCGAGGTCGTCGACCTCGATCGTGATCGAGAACATGCCGGGGCCGCGGTCGGCGATCGCCTGCGCAATGCGCCCGTCCGGCGTGAGCGATGCCACCAGCTCGATGAATGTGTTTCCGGCGGGCAGCTTCGCCATGCGGAAGCCCGCCGCGTCGACCGCCGCCGTATCGCTCACCGTCAGCCCAAGCGTCGCGGCCCATTTCGCGGCCGTCGCCTCGAGGTCGGTCGTCGCCATCACGACGTGGTCGAGCCCCAGCGCCGTGAACGCGCGCGCCTGCGGTGCGTTGTCGAACGCCTCGCCGTGCGCCTCGCGCGACTCCGGCCGGAACGACTCCGGCGTGTGCTCGATGAGCAGCGTCGCCACGCCGTGTGCCTGCGGCCCCTTCACCGTCGCGATGAGCGTGCCCGGCTTGATGCCCGGCCGCGGACCGGACGTCTCGATGCCCGCCGCCGCCAGCCGCGCGCACGTCGCCTCGATGCTGTCGACGCCCCAGGCGATGCCCCACATACGGTCCGGCTTGCCGACGCCTTCCTTGCTCTGCGTCGCGCCGCCGCTGATCTCGATCGTGATGTCCGCGAGCCGGAAGAAGAGGATGCGCGTGTTGCGTTCCGGGAACGTGCGGTCCAGCGCCAGCCGCGCGCCGATCACGTCGCCCCACACCCGCCGCGACGCCTCCATATCGGCCGAGAGCACCACCGCGTGGTCCATCCGCTTCACGAACGCACCCGCAGGAGCATCCGCGAGCGGCGCAGCCACAGGCAGAGCATCTGCCGGAGACTTGTGCTCGATGAAGAAGACCCGGGCGCCATTCGACGCCTTCAGCGGCACCTGCGCGTTGCGCCACTGCCGGCGTTCGCCCGAGATCTGGTCGATGCCGTCGCCGTCCGACGGGTCCAGCACTTCCAGGCCGTTGTCGCGCAGATCGCGTACGGCGCCGTTGACGTCGGTGCACCCGAGCGCGAGCGCGTAAAGGCCCTCGCCGGGGCCATCGAGAAAGCGCTTGAGCTCGCCCGCCCAGCGCTTGTCGCCCTTGCCGGCGCCCAGCGACAGCAGCTCGATGTACGTGTTGTCGATGCGGAACAGCGTGTTCTTGGTGCCGTACTTCGGGTGCTCGCCGCGCCACGACGGCTCGCGACCGAGCAGCGCTGTGTAGTCGGCAGTGGCGGCATCCAGATCCTGCACGGCAATGACGACGTGGTCGAGCGTGAAGTCGGACATCAGGCGTGCTCCGCAACGGCGTCATCGTCGAGCGGCTGGCACAGCTCGACAAGCGCGCCGTCCAGCGCGGTCGGGTGCAAGAAGCAGATCCGCCCTGCGAGCCCGATGCGCGTCGTCTGGTCGATCATATCGGTGCCACGCGTTTTCAGGTCGGTCAGGTCGCGCTCGACGTCATCAACTTCGAAGCAGACGTGGTGCAGACCCTCGCCCTTCTTCTCCAGGTACCGCGCAACGCCGTTGTCCGTGACGATCGGCTCCAGCAGCTCGATCTCGGTGTCGCCGAGCGTCAGCAGCGCCGCCTTGACGCCCTGCTCCTGGATCACCTCAAGCTTGTGAACCGGAAGCCCCAGCATGTCGCGATAGAAGCGCATCGCCTGCTCCATATCGCGCACGACCACACCCACATGGTGCACTTTCTTGATCATGCGGCGAGTGTACGAGATCGCAACTTCGAGGCACAGAGACGGCAGCAGCGGTCGGGCGCCCGGTCAGGACGTGGCCTTCGCGGCGAACTCCTTGATCTCGGGCAGATGCTCGCGATAGTGGCCGTAGCCGCTGGTCTCGATCAGACGGTTGACTGTCTTGCCTTCGCCATAGCGGTCAGCGCCGATGGCCTCCGCGGCACGCTTGTAGGTGGCGAACGACTGCTGGAAATCGGCGACGACGGTCGTCGCGTTCTGGGTGCGCATCGCGGCGGCGAAGCGCGCGTTCCATCCATCGGCGTCGCTGTAGTCCACGCCCTCCGCCGTCGGCTTCTCGCCACGCGCCATGCGCTCCATCGCGCCGGTCATCTGGTGCTGCCAGCCCGCAATGTGCGCGAGGACATCCTTCACGCTCCATGTGCCGTAGAAGACCTTGCCCATCGCTCGCTCGTCAAGGCCCTTTACGGCCGCAAGCAACTCGTCGTAGCCAGTCTGAAGTTCGGTGAGCGTCGAAGTCTTATCCATCGCGATCCTCCTGCGTCTTGCGCTCGTCGAGTGCGAGTGCGTGGCGCGATTGTACCGCCGGTTCGGCGCCAGAGGAACACGTTGCGGAGCGGGACTAAGCTGCGAGCCGCAGATGATTGGCGCTCTCGGACGGCTGGACGCGTTGCGCCATCTCGACATCGAGCGTCGCGAGGACGTTCGTCGCATAAAGGTCGACGAACGCCGCGACGACCGCCGGGTCGAGGTGCGTGCCGGACATGCGGCGGATCTCCGCGATCGCCTCTCCCGGCGGCCACGCGTGCTTGTACGGCCGCTCGCTGATCAGCGCATCATAGACATCGCAGACCGCGACGATGCGCGCCGCCAGCGGAATGTCTTCGCCGGCCAGCCCATCCGGATAGCCGGTGCCGTCCCAGCGCTCATGGTGAGCGCGCGCCACCTCGCGTGCCGCTCGGAACTCGTCGTTCTCCGACAGCAGATCGTCGGCCCACACCGTGTGCTTTTCGATCTCGCGACGCTCTTCGGGCGTCAGTGGACCGGGCTTCTTGAGGATGGCGTCCGGCACGTTGGCCTTTCCGACATCGTGGATCATGCCGGCATACGCCACCTCGCTGGCCTGCGCCGCCTCCAGCCCCAGGCGCAGCGCCAGCGCGCGCGAGTAATGTTGGATGTGCTGCAGGTGCACCCCCGCGTCCGTATCGCGGGCCTCGACGATCTGCGCGAGCATCTGCAGCGTCTCGCGCGTCTTCTGCTCCAGGTTCTGGCGCCGCTTACGCAGTTCGGCGGAGAGCGAGATCCCGACGAAGCCCGTCAGCACAAAGAAGACCAGCCGCATGGGCAGTTGCTCGCGGAAGTACGAATCGCCCGAATAGAACGCCAGCGACGCAAAGACAAACAGACTCGTCCACAACGTCGTAAACAGCAGCGACCCAATCGGCCCGTAGTAGAGGCTGCTCGACACGATCAGCGTGATGTAGATCAGCCACAGATCCGATTCGTAGCCCGCTTGCCCCATACGCATGAAGACGAAAACGGATGCCGCGATGATCGTGCTGTTGTCGAGAAGGAGCGCCGTGGCGCGCATTAAGTGCATGCGCCGCTTGGCGATCAGGTAGCCGAGGAAGAAGTTGTAGGCCACGGCGATACCGCAGGCGCGGATGACGCCATCGCGGCCAGGCAGGGTGGAGCTAGGGAGCACGACCGCCAGCATCACGGCGATCGCAATCGCCGGGCGTACCATGAGATAGTTCCGGTCAAACGCGACATCACCCGTATCGAGGAAGCTTTCCACGCGGGCCCGTAGGCGCGAAAACGTCGTCCGCTCCGGCCCCAGGCGCGCGGCCGTGCGGAAGGCAGCATCGAATCCGGCGTTACCCACACCCATGAGGAAATGGTCGGTATGCGCCATCCGAAGTTTATTGATGGGGGCCGTGCGGACTATCGGTATCTGAAACCGCCTTGACGCCGTTTCGGGGGGGTAGCTACGATGCACCGCCCCTCACGCCGTCGGAGCGAGGGGATGCCGTCGCGCCCGGCCGACGCCGACAACAGATCGCATAGGATGAGACACGGGCGATTGGCTCAGTTGGTTAGAGCGTCTCGCTTACACCGAGAAGGTCGCAGGTTCGAGTCCTGCATCGCCCACCATCACCCCTTCCGCGCATCTGCGTTGGGCACCCTCAGGCGGCGCAACGTCATTGGGACACGCGGTAGATGGTCGCCCCCGAGCCTTCAAAGACCAGCGCGAAGCGTGGGTCACGAGCGAGCGCCAGGCGGATCGACAGGCAGCACGGTGCGGTTTCGAAGTGCGGGATCCGCGGAGCGATGTGCGTAATGTATACGTAGTCTGGCTGCTTCCCCGTCGCAGCTGACCAGGCGTACAGGCAATCTCCATCCGCCAGCGCGCAGTCCTGGAGCGTCACGTACTGGTTCTGCCGCGGGTGGAACTGGCCGGACACCCACTCCCACCCTTGCACCGTCGCGAGACTCTCGCGCCCGCTGAGCACCGGGAACCATTCGGATGTCCGATCGACGGCCCACCCGTCGCCAGTGATGACGGCGAAACGGCTGCCGGCAGGCGTATTCAGTCCCGCCCACGACATCGCGTCTCGCTCGTCCGGCGTCAGTCCCGTCAGCAGCTTCGGCGACGTGATAAAGGCAGAGAGAATCACGTAACACACCACGACGATCGCGATCGCGCCGGGCAGGACCGCCGGGGGCAGGGCGGCGCGGGGCGAGTCGCCGCGAGAGCGCTGCGCCACCATCGGAAGCAGCGCGTCGTGGAAACCGACCGCCGCCAGCAAAGCAAGCGGCATCGTTGAACTCGTCGGGAATGCGCGCGGATCGAGCACAGCGACGGCAGCGAGCCACACCGGCAACAGATACTGCCTGCGAACGAGGGACGTCACAATTCCAAGCAGTCCGAGGGAGCCCATGATCGCAAAGAGCGGCTCAGTTGCCACGTTGTACTGCAGGAGGAGGATCGGGCCTGCAGCGGGGAAACTGCCAGAATCGAGCGCCGAGCGAAACGGCGCGAACCCGTGATGGCCGATGACCGTCGCCCACCACGGCGCGGACAGCGCGGCCGCCCCGAATGCGACGCTCAGGGAGCAGATGACGCCCGCGCGGTGCCGGCCATGCGCGGCGAGGAACAGCACGCTGCTGAAGGCCGCGAGCCAGGCCATCTCCAGATGGCTCGTGAGCACCAACGCTGCCAGCCCACTCACGACGGGAATGCGCCAGTATGTCCGGCGCGTGTACATCTCGTGCGCTTGCCAGATCGTGAGAACGGCGAACACGAATCCGAACGACCGCGTCAACCCACCGCCCATGATCATCCACACGAACGTAGGACCCAGCATGGCGAAGAAGAGCGTGGCCGTAAGCGCCGCGGCCCGGGTGCGCATCTGCGCGCGCGCTAGCGGCGCGAATGCAGCAACGATGAGCGTGCTGCCGGCGAGCGGCATCCATCTCAGTGCGCCGAGCAGGCCCATGGGGGTGAGCCGATCCAGCACGCCCGCGGCATACATCATGAGAGGCGGGTAACCGAACGGGATCTGCGCGTTGTCGAACGATGTGAACGCGGGCAACGCGTAGCCGTTGTTCTGGATGTCCCGCGCCATCGTGTAGAACATAGCGCCGTCGTTCAGCGGGAAGTCAGACCGCAACGTGTAGCTGAGGCGCAGGACGAACGCCAGCACCAGCACCCCTGCGACCGCTGCCATGTACCGGGCTCGTGAGAGATCGGCGGCATCGTCGATCGGGTGGTCGTTCGGCACGACCTGGAGCGGCGGGCGCGAAGGAGCCTTCGTGGTGCGTTGGCGCAGATACACGTGAGAAGCCTCCCAAGCAATATCGGCGTGGTACGCAGCCGAACGCAGACGGGCAATCCCCAGAGTCGCGCCGTTTGGCGGACGCCATTGGCAGTTGTAAAGAAACCCTTAAAAGATCACGAGAATCTGACGGGGAAACCCCTACGGGTGGCCCCTTACCCGGCCGAAACTCTCAGTGCGACGGACAGAGGCTCAACCCGGAAGCGTCCGGGATGGGAATTCGAACTGACGTGGCACCGCTCGCCGTACCGAGGGCCGAGCGGTCAGGGCGACCTCCACCAGGTGGCGGCGCATACAACGGGCTCGGCAGCCCTCGGACGAGCGATGGCAGTAATGTAAGGGGGAATGGATATGGTGAACGAGCTGAGCCTTCGCGCTTGGATGGCCGTTAAGGGCCTCGCCAACGCGATCGAGTCGAAGTTCCAGGACGAAGAGGGCCAGACGCTGGCCGAGTACGGTCTGATCATGGCCGTTATCGCCGTCGCGGTAGTCGTGGCCGCCGGCGTCGCGTTCCGGGGTGCCATCATCGGCGCCTTCGACAGCGCGACCGACTGTCTGAGCACGGCGAGCTCCTCGGCGGGCTGCACGTAGGATCCGACGAAGAGTCGAACGTCGAGGGGCGCTCGCTACGGCGAGCGCCCCTCTTCGCGTCCCCCGCGGTTTGGCGCCCGGCCGCGCGCCCATCGGCGCGTCAATACGTGGAATGAACGTGTCTATATAACGGGCAGATTTCTTGATCCGCGCCACTGGCTCTCTTACCATGGGGCATCTGTGACGGCAGGCACAATCGATGCGAGCCGTCTCCCCAACACACTGCGTCGCGCGGGCTGAGGGTTCGCGCTTCGGCGCGAGAAGGAGCCCAGCGTGTCTGTCAACCTGCGTATTCCCGGCCCTACCCCGTGCCCTGACGATGTCCTGCAGGCGATGTCGCGCCAGATGATCAACCACCGCGGACCCGAGTTCGCCGAGATCATGGAGCGGATCACCGCGGGCCTGAAGACGATGTTCGAGACGAAGAACGACGTCCTCACCCTGACGTCTGCGGGCACGGGCGCCCTCGAAGCAGCCGTTGTGAACACGCTGTCGCCGGGCGACCGCGCGCTCTGCGTCTCGATCGGCGTCTTCGGCGATCGCTTTGCCGACATCGGCACGACGTACGGCGTCGACGTGCAGAAGCTGTCGTTCGAGCAGGGAACCGCGGCCGACGCGGCGCAGATCGCCGACGCGCTCAAGAAGGACGCGTCCTTCAAGGCCGTCATGGTTACGCACAACGAGACATCGACAGGCGTGACGAACGATCTCGGCGCCATTGCCAAGGCAATCCGCAGTGTGCGGCCGGACATCCTGGTGCTCGTGGATGCGATCAGCAGCCTCGGCTCGGTGCCGCTGCCGATCGACGCGTGGGATCTGGATGTCGTCTTCACCGGTTCGCAGAAGGGCTGGATGGTGCCGCCCGGCATGGCCATGGTCTCAGTCAGCAAGCGCGCCTGGGACGCCGTCGAGCAGGCGCGCATCCCGCGCTACTACTTCGACTACAAGAAGGCGAAGAGCTACCTCGAGAAAGGGCAGACGCCCTGGACGCCGGCCGTGTCCGTCTACTTCGCGATGGACGTTGCGATGAAGAAGCTGCTCGTCGAGGGGCTGCCTGCGATCCACGCCCGGCACGCGCGGCTTGGCCAGTTCACGCGAGACGGCGTCAAGGCGCTCGGCCTCAAACTGCTCGCTGATGAGCGCGTCGCCTCGAACACCGTTACCGCGGTGGTCGTACCGGACGGCGTCGACGGTGGAGCGCTGAACAAGCTGATGCGCACGGAGTACAACACCGTACTGGCAGGCGGCCAGGGCCCGCTGACCGGCAAGATCTTCCGTATCGGCCACCTCGGCCTGGTTTCGGAAGCCGATCTGCAGGCTTGCCTCGACGCACTCAAGCTCGCTCTGCCGCGCGTCGGGTTCTCGCCAGTCGCCGCGGCACGCTAAGGGCATCATCTGTCCGAATACGGAAAGGGCCCGGCTCAAACGCCGGGCCCTTCTAGATCTCCACTGTTGAGCTACTACGACACCATGCTGAGCGCTCCGAAGCACGTCGCTGTCACGTGACGGTGAGCTTCCCCTTCATGGTCGTCGGATGCGCGTCGCACTGGAAGAAGTAGGCGCCGGCCTTCAGATCCAGCGTGAGTGTCTGCTTCACGGGTCCCGTTTCCAGGTCCGTCTTTCCCACGAGTGTTCCGGACGCGCTCGTTCCCTCGAACACGCTGATGTTGTGCACCACGCCCGCGTCCTGATGGTCGAACAGGATCGTCACCGTGCCGGCAGCCGCCGTCAGTTCGCTCTTGTCGAACTTCAGCGTCGACCCCGACGCCTTGATCGCGATTTCGGCGCCCGGCGTCCCATCCGCCACGGCCGTCGCCGGCGGGGTTGGCGTGGCCGCAACCGTGCGCGTGCCTGATGCCGGAGTGATCTTGAACTGCGTCACGGGCGTCGGGTCATCTTCCACCGACGAATTGCATGCCATGCCGCCCATCAGTAGCGCCACGCCGACCGCGATCGCCCCGGCGATCATCCTCTTGTTCATCCGTACCGCTCCTCTAACTGCACCTGACGCGCTTCGCCGGGCGCGGCCTCCCGATCGTTGCCGTCCTACGGGCTGGTGCCCGGTGCCGCCGGCATTCCGGACATCGTCGACATGTCCGGTACCGGCGCGAACCCCTCGGCGCCCGGCTGAATTCCCGCCACCGCATCCTGGAGCGCCTTGACGATGTCGTTGATATTCAGGCTGTCCGTGTAGACGACCGGGATCACCATGCCGCCGTTCGCCTTTGCAATATTTAGCGACTTGCCGTCGGGCCCCATGACGTGAGAGAGGATGTGGCAGTGCCAGATCCACGCACCCTTCCCGGGTCCGTTCATCTTCACTTCAACGTCGATCGTCTGCCCCGGCGCTAGCAGCACGGTGTTCTCGACTCTCGCACTCGCGCCGCCAGCTACATCGGTGCCATCGCGCGAGATCTCCTTCGTGAAGTGACCGTGGAAGTGCATGGGGTGCAGCTCGATTGGGCTGATGTTGATCATCCGCACGCGCAGCAGGTCGTTCTTCTCCACCAGCCACGGGTCAACGTTCGGGAATTCCTTGCCGTTGATCAAGTAGTGCCCCTGGATGTTATTCAGCAGCATCACGTGATCCTGGTCGTACCTCCCGTCGCCACCATCGCGCGGCTCGACGATGAACGCGCCACTCAACCCCATGCTCACCTGCTCCAAGTCGTTCATGTGCGCGTGGTACATGAACGTGCCGGGCGTATTCGGGATCGTGAATTCGTAGACGAACGTCTCGCCGGGCATGACCGGCGGCATGGTCAACAGCCCCACACCGTCCATCGAGTTCGGCACGATGAGACCGTGCCAGTGCACCGTCGACGCCTCGTCGAGGTCGTTACGGTAATAGACGCGGATCTTCTCGCCGGCGCGGAACCGCAGCGTCGGTCCGGGGATCTGCTCGTTGTAGCCCCACACTTCCACGGGAGCGTAGTCGTCACGAAACTGCCACATGAACTTCGAGCTCGTGAGGTGAACGGTCCGCACATCGCCGTCCTCGAGCGTTACATCGGCTTCCTTCGGCCCGAAGTACGCCGTCGTCGCGCGGGCACGGCCGCTGTCGCCGAACAGCCCGATGGCGGCGACTACGATCGCCCCCAGCAGCATCGCGGCCCAGGGCGCGGCTATCAGTGTCCGTCTCATGCAGCCTCCTCCTCGTAGTCATTCGTGTCTCAGGCATCCTGAGCCCACGTGACGTCAGACGGAGGGGCCGATCGGCAGGTGCCGGCTGGCCGAATATCCCGAGTCATTGCGACGAGTTGCAATCACCGCTGCGTCGTCAGAGCGCGCCAACGGAGGGGCGGACGTTACACGGAATCAACACTTGGGTTGAGGAGGGCTAAGCCGTCGCGTGGCGTCGAATCACGCCGCGAAGGCCGCGTCGGGCGCCGCCGTGCGCTCCAGCCCGACCCCGCCGAGTTCGAGCAGAGCCGCCTGCAGACGATCCGTCGCCTTCGGCACCGATGCCAGATCGTCCAGCCACACCGGCTCGCCGATGCGGACGGAGACCGCCGCCGGCCTCGGCGTACGCTCACCTTTCGGCATGACGTTGCGTAACCCCTCCGTGAAGATCGGCACGACGGGCACCTTCGCCTGCAGCGCCAGCATCGCGACGCCGTGGCGGAACTGCTGCACGTCACCGGATTGTGACCGTGTGCCCTCGGGAAAGATGACCACCGACCAGCCACGATCCAGCAGTTCCCGCGCGTAAGCCAGCGTCGCGCTGCCCCCGCCGCGCACGATGGGGAACGTGTTGAAGAACAGTGAGAACCACCACGTGCGCTTGCCGCGGCGATAGAATCGATCCGCCGCGGCACCTACCGCCGTCTTCCCGCGGATCCGCTCCGGGAGCACCGATAGCACCACCGGCGTATCGAAGTGAGAGCTGTGATTGGCGATGATGATCGCCGGACCCCGCACCCCGGCAAGATGCTCGACGCCCGCGACGGTCATCGGCTGACAGTACGCCTCAACGTGCCGCGCGATCACCCACTGCCGTCCAATGCGGCGCACCAGCCGCACCGGGAGCATCGTTTGCCAGCGGTGCGGTTCGCTGCGGAACTCGGGCTCTGTTCGTTGCGCTGCTGCTAGTGCCGTCATGGTGATCTCCCGCGATCCTGGGCCATCGCTGCATCCACGATATGGCCGCGAGGTTACGCGCGTATATCAGGGAACCACCTGTTCTGTTACATCTGGCGACCTCTCGGTGTGACTGGCGGCGCAGTAGACTTCCCCATGGCTTCCACGCGCCTCGACGTCGGCGGCACGTCCGTCACGATCACCAATCCGGACCGGATCGTCTTCCAAGAGGCCGGCGTGACGAAGCTCGATCTCGTCCAGTACTACCTGGCGGTAGCCGAGGGCGCGCTACGCGGCGTCCGTGGCCGGCCGATGGTGCTGAAGCGTTTTCTCCAGGGCGCGGCTGGCGAAGCGTTCTTCCAGAAACGAGCGCCTGAGAAGCTGCCCGGCGACATGCGCACAGCACGCATCACGTTCCCCAGCGGCCGCAACGCCGATCTCGTCGTCTGCGAGACCGCGGCGGATCTCGCCTGGGTGATCAATCTCGGATGCCTCGACCTCAACCCCTGGCCCGTGCGCGCGGACGATGTCGACCATCCCGACGAACTGCGCATCGACCTCGATCCGACGCCCGAAGCGACGTTCGCTCACGTGCGCGAGGTGGCCATGCGCGTGCACGACGTCCTCACGGACCTCGGCTACCGCAGCTACCCGAAGACATCCGGCTCACGCGGCATCCACATCAACGTGCGCATCGAGCCAAAGTGGACGTTCACCGACATGCGACGTTCTGCGCTCGCGATCGGCCGCGAGGTCGAGCGCCGCATCCCCGCGCTGGCGACGACGCGGTGGTGGAAGGAAGAACGCCACGGCGTCTTCATCGACTACAACCAGAACGCGCGCGACCGCACGGTGGCTTCGGCTTACTCGATTCGGCCCCTGCCGGATGCTCGCGTATCGTTTCCGCTGACGTGGGACGAAGTACCGGATGTCGATCCGGCGGCGTTCACGGTGGAGACGGTGCCTGCGATCTTCGCAGCTCGCGGCGACGTACATGCGGCGATCGATGACATGCAGCACTCACTCGATCCGCTGTTGGAGTTGGTGGCGAAGCACGAGCGCGACGGGATGGGCGAGGCGCCGTATCCGCCGCAGTTCCCGAAGGCGGCTGGAGAGCCGCGGCGGGTGCAGCCGTCGAAGCGACGGGCGAACGGTTGAACACAGAGACTCAGAGGGTCGGGATGCGGTTCTCCGTTGAGGCCTTGTCGGCGCTGGCGCACGAACAGTGGTCGCGAGCGTCGCGAGATTCTTCGCTCAGTTGAGAATGACAGGTTCTCGTACATCGGCGCCGCCTAAGGGGCATCCTACGTCTCCCTCGTCCTCCGTACCACTGTGTTGAACATGACGAGTCGCTCGGGCCGCGCTTAGTGCGCCGTCCCAAAGATCTTTGACAGTTCGTAGGCGGGGGTTTCTTCGATTTGGGTGAA
>JANNPX010000052.1:0-56340 GCA_031400455.1 Chloroflexota bacterium
CGTCGATGACGTCGTCGTGTACGAGCGTCGCGGTGTGCAGCAGCTCGATCGATGCGGCGAGCGGCACGTGCAGTTCGGGGTTGTACGTGCCGAAGTGGCCGGCGAGGAGCGCGATCGCAGGGCGAAGCCGCTTGCCGCTGACGGAGAGGACGTGGGAGAGCATCTTCGACAGCGCGGGGAAGCTCTCGACGTGCTTGATGCGGTCGAGCGCGTCCTCGACGAGGCGGAGGTCTTCCTGCACGGGGCCGTAGATCGAAGCTACCTTCATGAGGCGCTCCTTCCGGCTACCGCGGCGGCTATGCCGAGCAAGCGCTCGCCGTTGCGGGTCGTGGCTTCCGCGACTGCTTCCACCGGCACGCCTTTCAGTTCGGCGATCGTCGCGGCGGCGCCGACGACGTATGCCGGCTCGTTGCGCTTGCCGCGATGCGATTGCGGCGCGGCGTACGGGCTATCCGTCTCGATGACGAGATGCTCGAGCGGGATATCGCGCGCGACTTCGGCGAGCAGCGCCGCCTTCGGATGCGTCACGGATGTATTGATCGAGATCAGGAACCCCAGATCGATGTAGCGGCGCGCGTGATCCGTATCGGCGCTGAAGTAGTGCATGATGCCCAGCGGTCGGCCGTCGGATAGACGCCCGCCCATCTCGCCCGACCACGCTGTCAACAACGGCAGCATCTCTTCGTGCGCCTCTCGCGCGTGCACAGCGATCGGCTTGCTTGCGCGCCGCGCCGTCTCCAACTGCCTACGCAATACGTCCACCTGGCGATCATGTGGCGAGAGGTTGCGATAGAAATCAAGTCCGATCTCGCCTATGACGGCGACGCGCGGGTTGTGCGCCATCTCCTCGAGTGCGTCCAGGTCGGCATCCGTCGCGGCGTCCGCGTCGTGCGGGTGGACGCCGGCGGCGGCGAGCACGCCGGAGTGGCGCTCGGCCAGCGCGAGCGCGAGGCGGCTGTTCGCCGCGTCGGTTCCGAGCGTCACGATAACCGCGACACCGGCGGCGTGCGCCCGTTCAATGACGGCATCGCGATCGGCATCGAACTCCGCGTCGTGGATGTGGCTGTGCGTATCGATGAGGCGCATGACTACGCCGACAGGCGCGCTTCCCCCTCGATTTCCGCAGCGTCGATCTTCTTGAAGAGCGGCTCGTGCTGCTGGAGCTTCGTCCCCGGTTCGGGGCGACGCATCTCCCAGCCGGCGTCCTCGATAGCACCGCCGAGGCCCAGGTATTCGTGGACCTTCTGGCTGGAGAACGGCAGGAACGGGTAGAGCGCCACCTTCAGCGCGTTTATAGCACAGAGCGCCACGTAGAGGGACGTGCCGGTACGCCCCGGGTCGGTCTTTGCGGTCTTCCACGGCTCCGTATCGCTCAGGTAGCCGTTTGCTTCCTGCGCGAGGGACATCGCGGAGTGGAGCGCAGCCTTGAGGTGAACGGCCTCGAGGTGGGTCTGCACGTCGCCAAGCATCGTCGCGGCGTGATCGAGCAGCGCCTGGTCGCGCGCATCGAGCGAGCCCGGCTGCGGCACGACCCCTTCGAAGTTCTTGTGCGTCATCGCGAGCACGCGGTTGATGAGATTGCCCCACGTCGCGACTAGCTCGTCGTTGTTGCGGCGGACGAGTTCGGCCTCCGTGAGGTCGGTGTCCGACGTCTCCGGCAGGTTGGCGGCGAGGCCGTAGCGGATGGCGTCGGGCTGGAAGCGCTCGAGGTAGCTCAGCACGGAATCGCCGACGCCCTCGCTCTTCGACGCCTTCTCACCCTTGAAGGTGACGAACTGGTTCGCGGGAACATCGAACGGCAGGTTGAGCCCGCGATAGCCCATGAGAATGGCGGGCCAGATGATCGTGTGGAACGGGATGTTGTCCTTGCCGATGAAGTAGTAGGTGAGCGCTTCGGGATCCTCCCACCACTTCCGCCATGCCTCCGGCTCGCCGCGCTGCTGCGCCCACTCCTTGGATGCGGAGAGGTAGCCGATGACGGCCTCGAACCAGACATAGATGCGCTTGCCGGGGCCGAGATCCTCGACGGGCAGCGACACGCCCCACTCGAGGTCGCGCGTGATTGCGCGGTCGTGCAGGCCCTCCTCGACGAAGCCAATGGTGAAGTTCAGCACGTGCTTGCGCCATCCCTCGCGCGAGCGCAGCCATTCGAGAAGCGGCTCCTGAAAGGCGCTGAGCTTGAAGAAGAAGTGCTCCGTGTCGCGCGACTCGGGTGTGGCGCCGGTGAGCTTGCTGCGCGGGTTGATGAGTTGGTCCGGGTCGAGCGTGCGCCCGCAGTTGTCGCACTGGTCGCCGCGCGCCTTCTCGTACGCGCAGTGCGGGCACGTGCCTTCGACGTAGCGGTCGGGCAGAAAACGCTTCGCCTGCGGGTCGTAGAACTGCGACGTCGTCGCCTTGTAGATATAGCCGTTCTCCATCAGCCGGCGAAACACGTCGTGCGTAACGTCCGCGTGGTTCTGCGTGCCAGTCGATGTGAAGAGATCAAACGAGATGCCGAGCTCCTGCCAGTAGCGGAGGAACTCCGGATGGAACTGGTCGACGACCTCCTGCGGCGTGCGACCCTCGTTGTCGGCGCGGACGGTGATCGGCGTGCCGTGCTGGTCGCTACCGGAGACCATCAGCACGTCGTCGCCGACCATCCGGTGGTAGCGGGCGAAGATGTCGGCCGGCAGATATGCGCCGGCTATGTGGCCGAGATGCAGCGACCCGTTCGCGTAAGGCCACGCGACGGCAACGAGAATGCGGCGCGGTGAAGCTGCATGTGTGGTCAAAGCGTGGGAATTCTATCGGATCGGGTTGTTGGAGACTCGATGCTCTACGGTGGCTGGGCAGGTGCGGCGGTCATTCAGCAGGGAGTGCCGAACGTTGCAACATCCACTAGCGGTTCGGGTGAGAAGAAAGCCGGGTTCGCGAGGCTGAAATCACCAAGCGCGGGAGGACCTTTGCCAGACACGTGCACAAGGACGTCGCAATTTCGGTAGTAGGTCCCCGAGGGACGGACCGATCCACTCGTCGACGTGCCGATCGGCAGAATCTCGACGTAGATCGCGGCAGTACAGGAGCCTTCGAGGCTCCTCGACCTGCATGAGCCTCCGTACCCGAGTTGAATGGACCTTTGCGTTGATCCGGGGAGAGGCTCGTGGACGATAGTGAGCGGAAGGCCCCGATATTCCTCGCCAAGCCAGTACACGGGAAACTCTTCAAACCGGGTAGCTGCCTCCGGGAAGGGGTACGGCGACAAAGGTGAGCTGTGCCTCGAACGAGCGGCGATCGTACACGACGCGAACGCCGACACGAACAGCACGACCACTCCGAACCAGTAGCGTCCCCCTCTCGAAGCGAAGATCCCAACGATCGCCGCCGTCAGGGTAATGAGGGCCAGCCCGACGCCGACCATTTCGAGTACAGCCACCATGCGAACAACGCCTCACTAGCCTAGTGGTCAGCCGACGCTAGCCTATGCTCACTCAGGGACATCGTCAATACCTCTAGCCGCGGAAGTCGGAGGGTTCATAAGGCCGCTCGCATCGTCGCGAAGGGCTACTCCGCATGCCACGCAGCGTACGCCGCGCGCCGCGACAGGCCCGTGCGCTTCATCAGCGCCGCGACGCCTGCCTTCCCGCTGACGCCGTCGGCTTTCAGTGCAGCGACGATCGCCGCGACGTCGGCGGGCGGTTCGTCGGGGGGTGTTGCGGGCGTGCCGCCTTCGATGACTAGCGTGAACTCGCCGCGGGGGTTCGCGAAGTGCGTGATGGCGTCCGAGATCGGGCCGCGCCAGATCTCTTCGTAGAGTTTCGTCAGCTCGCGGCAGACGGCGATGCGGCGGTCGCCGAGCGCGGCGAGCGCATCCGTCATGGTGGCGACGACGCGGTGCGGCGATTCGAAGACGACCATCGTGTCGCCCGTGGCGGACGCTTCGATGAGAGCGCGCTTACGCGGGCCCGACTGGCGCGGCAGAAAGCCGAGGTAGTGGAATCGGCGGGATGTGAGGCCGCTGGCGGCGACGGCGGCGAGCACTGCGGATGCACCGGGTATCGGCACGACGGTATGGCCGGCGCCGAGCGCCGCGACGACGAGATCGTGGCCGGGGTCGCTGATGCCGGGCATGCCGGCATCGCTGACGACGGCGATGTCCCCTGCCGCGAGCGCGTCGAGCAGCGCGGGGGTCTTCGCCGTCTTGTTGTGATCGTTGTAGCTCGTCAGTCGTGCCTTCACATCGAAATGATTGAGCAGCAGACGTGCCGAGCGCGTGTCTTCGGCGGCGACGAGTGAGACTTCGCCGAGCACGCGAAGCGCGCGAATCGTTATGTCGTCCAGATTGCCGATGGGCGTGGCGACGAGATAGAGCTTGCTCATCGGCAACCGGGCCAAAGATATGGGCGACTGCTATAGCGTTTCATCAGAACATGCCCGAAATACTTGATCTCGCAGATGCGACGGCGGTACACTCAACGAAATCATAACCCCGGCGGCCCACTAAGGGCGCACAAACTGACGAACACATGGAGCAGTAATACGGCACACCGGTAGGAACGCCTCCGCCGGCCTCGATCTCGTCATATCCGAAACACGGCGAGGCGGGGACCCAAACCCAGCGAAGCCGAAAGGCGGGCAGGCCCGGCGGCATAGTTGGAGGTACCCGAACCAATGTCACAACCCCAGTTCAAAGAGATGCGGCGCGCCTACGGATTCGACGATGTCGCGATCGTGCCCGGCGGCCATCACACCATCAACCCCTCCCTCGTAGAACTCTCCTTCAAACTCGGATCCCTGGACTTCCCGCTCCCCTTCATCGCCGCCGCGATGGACGGCGTCGTGGACGTCCGCATGGCGACGGAGTTCTCGAAACTGGGCGGCCTGGCAGTACTGAACCTCGAGGGCGTACAGACCCGCTATGAGGATCCGGATCCCGTGCTGAAGGAACTGGCTGAGGCGTCGAAGACCGACGTAACGGCGCTGATGCAGAGAATCTACTCGGCGCCCATCCAGCCGAATCTCGTCGGCGAGCGCATCAAGCAGATCAAGGCCGCAGGCGGCGTCGCCGCTGTTTCGTCCACGCCGATGAACACCAAGAAGTTCGCGAGCATCGCGGCCGACGCCGGCGTCGATGTCTTCGTCGTGCAAGCGACCGTGACGAGCGCGCGCCACGTCTCTACCAGCGAGAAGGGCCTGATCTTCGACGAACTCGTGCAAAACATGCGCGAGGTGCCCGTGATCGTCGGCAACACCGTGACCTTCGCAGCGACGAAGGAACTGATGGAGACCGGCATCGCTGCCGTGCTCATCGGCGTCGGACCGGGCGCTGCATGCACCAGCCGCGAAGTGCTCGGCATCGGCGTACCGCAGGTGACGGCGACGATCGACGCCGCCGCCGCGCGCGACACGTACTACCGCGAGACCGGCCGTTACGTGCCGATCATCACAGACGGCGGACTGAGCAATGGCGGGGCAGTTTGCAAGGCATTCGCTGCCGGTGCGGACGCTGTGATGCTGGGTTCGATCCTCGCGGCGACGCAGGAAGCGCCGGGCCGCGGCCACCACTGGGGCATGGCGACACCTCACGGCGAGCTGCCGCGCGGCACGCGCGTCAACGTCGGCATCGACACAACGCTGCAGAAGACGATGTTCGGCCCGACGTCCCGCACGGATGGTCGCGAGAACCTCGTCGGCGCGCTGAAGACGGCGATGGGCACGTGCGGCGCGCGCACGATTCGCGACTTCCAGAAGACCGAGATGGTGATCGCGCCCGCGATCAAGACGGAGGGTAAGGGCTACCAGATCGCGCAGGGGTAAGACGCGCGATTCGTCAATCACGATCACTGTAGGGGCGCACGCATTGTGCGCCCCTTCGCTTTGTGTGTGGCATTCGTGCCCTAGGCGGCACACGGACTGAACGCGGAGAGGGCGCACAGCCGTGCGCCCCTACGGTGATACTGGTCTGCGCGCCGATCACTCCAATCGACGAACGCGCGGACTGAGGTCCACGCTACGTCGGAGCGACGGTGACGGACGGTTCGACGAGGTGCACGATGTTAGTCGGGGCGAAACGCTTTGCCCAAGAGATTCACAAACGTGTGCAGGAAGCCCGCCTGCGGAGCGCTCTGCTCGGACTCAACCATCTGCGCGCGTTGCAGGTCGTAGCGCTCTCGCCTATGGGGCGAGCCGAGCACTTCGTACGCCTCGTTAACCGAACGGAGTTGCTTCACGGCGCGGCGCGTCGGGACGCCGTGCAGTTCGTGCGCCTGCTCCCAGTAGCGCTCTTCGATGACGCGCGCGTGGGAACGCGGCGCCACGCCGAGCACGCTGTAGTAGTCCTTGAACTTACCCAACCCTGACGCCCTCCCCCCCATGAGGATGCCAACCTGCAATCAGGAGCGAGCGCCAGCCAGCCGCTTCGCCCTATCCGTAGCATCGGCGCGGACCGTGCCGGCCTGTGGGCTTCGGTGGCCGCGATCGCGGCAATCGTTGTCGTATGAGGGGAGCGCGGCTATACTGCGGCACCTGCGGAAGTAGCTCAGCGGTAGAGCACGTCCTTGCCAAGGACGGGGTCGCGAGTTCGAATCTCGTCTTCCGCTCCATTTGACACCGAAGCGCACGGATCAGAGTCGATGTTGGGGCCTTTTACCCCGGCGATGGGCTCTGATCCGTGCGCTCTTTTCGTCTCGGGCAGCACCAATCCGGCACGAGTCACCGGGCCGGGCGACGCTGGTCGCGCGGCGTTCTGTGGTTCGCGCCGGGACTCACGCGCCTCACGTCGTGCTCTCTCCACAATCGATGCAGCGGCGCCGGCCCGCAACGCGATCGCGGATCGATCGCACGGGCAGCTGGCATTCACGCGCGCGCACTCGATCGCGTTTGCCAAGTGATCTGCGCCCTTGTATGGTGGCCACGGCGGCGGGTTAGGTATGAAGGGCGGCTTCGGCGTGTCCAGGCTTCCGCATCTTCCGCTGACGCCACTCGTGATCGGCCTCGCCGCTCTGGCGATCACGTACCTCGGCTTCACCAGCACGCGCTACGTGGTCCACGAATACAATTTGCGCCAGGATCAGGCGACGCTGCAGCGCGATATCAAGCAGCTCAATCGCGACCACCAGCAGCTTGTCGCCGTGCGCGATTACCTCAAGTCAGACGAGTACATCGAAGATCTCGCGCGGCGCGTGCTCGGCCTCGTGCGTCCGGGCGAGACGCTGGTCGTCGTATCGAGCAGCGCGCCCCCGCCGATAGCGGCGACGCCATCAGCGCCCGCCGCACGCACGCCCTCAGCGGAGTGGTGGAAAGACCTCTTCGTGCAACCCGCGGCCGCACCCACACCGGTGCCGACTGCCGTTTCGCCCTAGGGAATGTATTACGCAGCGGGCTCGCTGTCCGCCAGCGGTGACTCCGCGGACATATCGAGCGCCTTGCCCTGCTTGCTCAGCTGGCGCGCGAGCAAGGCAAACATCACCAGCCCCAGAAACACGCCGAACCATAGCGTCGCGATGCGGATGATCACCGTGCCAACGGTAGCGCTGCTCTTGGTGACGCCGTCGAACAGTTCGAGTGTCAGCCCTGTAATGCCCGCCTCCGCGACGAGGAGGCCGCCCGGCGTCAGGGCGACGGCCGCGACCAGCGTGGCTATCGGTAGGATGAACGCGGCCTTGAACAGCGTATCAGGGGACGCACTTTCCCCGAGACCGATCAGCGTGAGGTAGAACGCGACGACTTCGAACGACCACGACGCCGCACTGAGCGCCGTCATCGCCGCGACGCCGCGCGGCTCCATCAAGACGTAAGCGCTCTCGTAGAACTCCTCCATGTGCGGCACGAAGCGCTTCACGACGGGGATGCGTCCGGCCTGGCGCAGGAGGGCATACGATGTTGCGCGGTGACGCGACACGACGATGGCGATCAGCGATCCGCCGGCGAAGACCGCAGCGACGGGCCAGTACTGGGGCCCGAACACCGCGAGCCCGAAACACGCAATCACCAGGAGACCCAGGCCGTCGGTCATGCGCTCCGCCAGTAAGATGGGCGCGGACTTCGTGATCGGCGTGCCGTGGACCTCCTTCAGCAGGTAGCTCTTGAGCCACTCTCCGATCTTGCCGGGTGTGACCGTCATCCCGAGGCCGGAGAAGTAGATGAGAGCGCTGTCGATGCGGCTCAGCCCGGTCACCTGGATCTGCTTCAGGTAGTACTGCCACTTGAGGAATCGCAGGGCGTAGTTGCCGCAGGTGACGAGCAAGATCAGGGGCATCAGCTCCCAGCGAAAGTGCCGAAAGCCTTCGGCGACCTGCTTGAAATCGCCATACGCTAGCAGTCCGACGAATACGAGAATGCCGAACAGCATCGATATCAGCAGCCGGTTGCGTAGCTTGGCGATGTTCATGCGGGGCCAGCTTATCCAAAGCGCGGCAGGACTGGCATGCGCGTTTCACCTACGCTCGAACGCGCGCGTCGTCGTTGCGGCGGAATGTGTGTTGGCGGGACGGAGCGGCGTGACCGCGGAGTCGCGCTGCGGGCATGTCGTTGAGCGCTTGCGAGCCGCGTGTTAGATTCAAGTATCCCAGGGTAGCCAAGTGGTTAAGGCAACGGTCTGTAAAACCGTGTACCGCAGGTTCGAATCCCGCCCCTGGGACCACCTCGTAGAATCGAAACGGGTCTTTCGTGAGGCCCGTTTCTCTTTGTCTCGCGAAATTGACAGTAACTGTGACAGTAACCCGTTCAGAGCGTTTGTATCTGTGACGAGTACTAACACAGGAGAAGAAAGCGAGGCACCGATGGCCACGAAAAGACGCGGCAACGGCGAAGGCTCTGTATACCAACGCAACGATGGCCGCTGGGTCGCTGCCGTTACTATCGACGGCAAGCAGAAGTTTGTGTACGCGAAGACCCGCCCAGCGGCGCAACGGCGACTCAGAGAGGCGCAGCGGCTGCACGAGGACGGCTTGCCAGTCGTCACCAGCAGACAGTCCGTAACCGACTACCTAACGGACTGGCTTAAGATCGTTGAGTCGAGCGTGCGCTATGCCACGTTCATACGGTATCAGGAGTACGTCCGCTTACACATCATTCCGAAGATCGGGCGGATACGGCTGGCCAAGCTCACGCCTCAGCAAGTCCAGGACATGTACGCCGCCTGCCTCAGCGCTGGGCTTTCAGCTCAGAGCGTTCGTCATCTACACACCGTCTTTCACCGAGCACTGCGACAGGCCATCCAATTGGACTTGGTCGCGCGCAACGTTACCGACCGCGTCGAACCGCCCAGGGCGGAGAAGGCCGAGATGCAGACGTACTCGGCGGTTCAGGTGAGAGCTTTCCTAGACGCAGCTCGCGGAGATCGCCTCGAAGCGCTCTACGTCTTGGCTGTTACAACTGGCATGCGGCAAGGGGAGTTGCTCGGCCTGCGCTGGCAGGATCTCGATCTGGAGCGCCGCGTCTTACAGGTCCAGGTCGCGATGCAACGGACAAAGGATGGCTTACAACTCGCCGCACCAAAGACGAATGCAGCACGGCGTAAACTGATCCTCGGTAAGGCCGCTGTCGATGCCCTGAGGCAGCATCGGGCGAAGCAGAATGCAGAGCGGTTGCAGGTTGGCGAGCGTTGGCCCGATTGGGATCTGGTATTCGCAAATGGAGTCGGTAAGCCAATCACGGCGGGCCATCTGCTCCGACGTTCATATGAACCGCTGTTGCTGCGCGCGAACTTGCCCAGACTGCGCTTTCACTGCCTGCGCCACACTGCGGGCACTCTGCTTGCGGAGAAGGGCGTCAGCATCAAGGTGATACAAGAGACACTTGGCCACACTCGGAGCGCGGTAACGCTGGACTACTACGTGCACGCTACCGAGAACATGCAGAAGCACGCGGCGCAGGCGATGGAAGATGTACTTTCGGGTAGCTAGCGTCCGTCATAGATCGTCGGTAGCCGCCTTGACACGCACGGTATGATGAACCGAGAGGGAGAGATCTTCCTTGTCCGCGCAGTCACGACTAGGAGCCCGCTTCGGCGGGCTTTTTCATGCCCAGAAAGGAGCACTCATGTAACGGTGCGACGAAGAGCCCGCGCGAGCGGGTACCGAGAATTGCAGTCAGGCGGCGCGAAGTTATCAACAGGAAGCAACAATGAACGACAGAATCCTCTTGACGGTGCCCGAGGCAGCGGAACGGCTCGGCTTAGGGCGTACGTTTGTGTACGAATTGGTCATGCGCGGCAAGCTTGAATCGTTGAAGCTCGGCAAGGCGCGACGCATTCGAAGCGCCGCGCTCGAAGCGTTCGTAGAGCGGCAGCGTGAGGAACAGACGGCGTAAAGGCCGCAAGTACAAACGAGGAAGTTAGACGAGCCGCCAAAGGGCGGTTTCTGTTTTGCCCAGCGAATGGCATGGGGGCGTTTGAAAGGGACAGAACCAGTTGGAAACAAAAAGTCAAACAGGCGCGGAGCTTGCTCTTGTGCCGCCAACGGCAAGGGAGCGAGCAGTTGGCGAAATCGTCATCGCAAACGAACGAAAGCTCAGGCCTGCCCTCGATGTGGTTGACGGAACGGTATACGTGACCGTACCGCTCCGCATCCGCACGGCCAGTGGAACGGAGCAGCGATCCCTTGTCATGACCAGCCGATCAGAGCGATACCCGCTTTCACGCGATGCTCTGTCGAAGGCTGGATTCTGGTTCGATGGAGAACTTGAGGATCTTCAAGCGTTACCCAAGGACAGATGGAGCGCGGGATCCGTCGAAAGCTTCCTGTCAGGCAGCGCTTCCAAGGTGGACGCGGCTCGTGCGTTTGCTAGCGTTCGCGGGCTACTCGCACGGCGGATCGACTTGGAGAGTGACGACCTAGATACCGTTGCGCTTTGGACGGCGGCAACGTACCTGTTCCCGTTCTTCCAGTCGTTTCCTTACATCTACGTTCGAGGGCCGATGGGAAGCGGCAAGACGACGCTTCTGGAGGCTGTGCAACGGTTGGCCTTCAACGCGGTCCTAACCACCAACATCACACGAGCGGCGCTCTTTCGCGTGATCAACGCCACGAGGCCAACGCTGCTGATTGACGAAGCGGAGAACTTCTCGCGCGTGGATGTTGACGAACGCCGACAATTACTGAACAGCGGATACGCCAGCGGCGGTTTGGTGAGCCTCTGCGAGAGGCCAACCAAGGACTCAAGGCAGAGGGTAGTAGGGTTCGAAGTGTACTCGCCGAAGATGCTGGCTTCTATCCAGCCGCTCAACGCGGTGCTTCGAAGTCGCTGCATAGAGATCAATATGCTCAAGACAAGGAAGCACGAGTACAACCGTAACGCGTTCGCCATTGACGCGGCGGACTTCAACGCCGTGCGTGACGATCTGTATTGCTTTCTCTTGGGCACAGCCGCTGGCGAGCTGGCCGAGGCGCGAGCAAACATGCCAGAGGGCGACTTCGTTGGCCGAGGGCACGATCTTTCACTGCCGTTGCTGACTCTCGCCTGGATGGTCAGTCGGGAGCAGTTCGAAAAGACGAACAACTACTTGCGGGAACGCCTCGGTCAAGCTCAGGCTTCGGCGGAGGGAGACGCGAACGACAATCGTGTGCTCTACGCACTACGAGATCTCGTTACCACGGAAGGTGAGTACGCACCGCTCTACATAGCGGAGAAGGTGAGAGAGGACGGCAACGGTTACATCGAGCCATCGGTGGTGGGCACGATCTTGACCAACTTCGGATGGCGCAGCAAGCGAACCAAGAAGGGCCAGCGATACCGGCTGACGCCAAAGGATGTGGCCGACAAGTACGAGAGGTACATCGGGAGCGACGCACAGGATCCAGACGACGCATCGGACCGGATCCGGTTGCCGGAGGACGAACTGTTCGCGGATCTCGGAGAGCCGCAGGACACGAGGAGCTAATCTTGGCCATGTTGGCGGGTGTAGGGTGTAGGCATGCAAGGCAGCAGCCGCACCCTCACCTGATCCTTTCAGCTAGCTAGCGAGTAGAGCTTCTATGAGATAGAAAGAGAAGAGGGCTTGCTAGCTAGCTGATGTGTGTTCGATGCATCGTTCACCACTGCACCCCTACACCTGATAGCTCACAGCCCGATACCTGTTCAATACACATGGACCACACATCTAGGTGAATCGTGCGGCGGAGGCCCAGCTACGACTTTGCCTTGTGATTCGCCGAGCCGCGCCTTTGCGTCAACGACGCTGGCTCTTCTCGTTGACCACGGCGACTAGCGTGACTATCAACGCAACTGTCACGATCACAAGGATGGGGCTGATATACAAGAGTCCCTGTCCTCTACGCTGACTTCTATGCGGCGGCGGCGCGTTCGAGCCATTTGATGTGCTCGCGGGTTGCCTGTTGGACAGCAACTTGGGCGTTCGCACTCGCGACGGCGCTACCCATGCCGCCAGATGCGCGCCCGTCCCCGAGGTACGCCAATTCGATGATCTCTAACGTGTGCGCCGCTGTACGAAGTGCCTCACCAGCCGTAAACCAACTGCCTGCTTCCCAGACGCTATCGTGCACATCTTTCATGTGAACGCTCGCAGCCTGAACCGCTAACTCCGCAACCCGCACTGCCTCGGCGATCTCTACGTCGCCCACGAACTCCAGTATGCCCGCGCTCATGGCGGTAGTGACGCGCTCTGCGGACTGGCGCGCTCTTCGTACGGTTGGAAGATCGAACTGGTGCTTCAGCTCGCTGGTGGCGCGGTCTAAGAAGATCGCAAGATCAGGGCGCTTTGCCAAACGAGTACGGCGCGCTGTGGTGATGAACAAGCGATGCACATGCGGCTGGCGCAACCCAAAGGAGAACTCCGCGAACGCCTCAAGGACCTTCGCCCTGCTCTTGATCAGCGGGACAGACCGAGCGGCATCGGGATCCAGGGCAGCGACGAGGCGCTCAACATCGGCCTGCCGACCCTCGGGTGCGGACTTCGCCCACAGTGGCATGCTGCCTCCAACTCGCTTCACTCAAAGTATCGGCGCTCCATGAGATGAGACTCATAGTCTGTAGACCCATTGTCTACGTGATTGTCAGCCTTGCTGAGGAGTTGCTGTGCCTCGAAACAAGGCCGACGTTCGAGTTCGATTCGGGCAGAAGCTTCGCCAGTTGCGGATGGCGAAGGGGTTGTCTCAAGAGGAGTTGGCATTCCGCGCACAGCTTCACAGAACGTACATAAGCTCGGCTGAGCGAGGGGAGCGCAACGTGTCGCTGGTCAACCTGGAGCGGCTCGCCAGCGCCTTGAGCATGAGCCTCCGCGAGCTTGTCCCCTGAGCAATCCCACACACTCACTGAGCTAGCTAGCGATCGTCGCAAGTTCCCATGCTTCACGAACGAGCCATCGGAGCTAGAATGCGGCAAGGTCGCGCGCTAGCTGGCTAGTTCAATGTGCCCGCGCGACGGTGGGGAGCCGCGTAGTGGTCTCAAACAACACGGACCTGGAGAAACGGCTGTGGGAAGCGGCTGACGAGCTGAGGGCGAACTCTAAGCTCAGCTCAGCTCAATACTCGATGCCCGTCTTGGGGCTCATCTTCCTGCGCTTCGCCAACAATAAGTTCGTCGCTGTCCATCAAGACCTCGAAGGCAAAGGCAGCGGACGGCGCGCAATCGGCAAAGCCGACTATCAGGCGCGCGGCGTGCTGTATCTTCCTGAGCCCGCGCGATGGTCAACGCTTCTCGAACTCACCGAGAGCGACGACATAGGTAAAGCGATCAACGAGGCTATGCGCGCGATTGAGGCCGAGAACGAAGAACTGCGAGACGTTCTCCCGAGGAACTACAACGTCCTGGATAGTCCAACGCTATTCAACCTCAGGCGCATCTTTAACTCCGTTCCGATGGACATTGAAGGCGATGCGTTTGGAAAGATCTACGAGTACTTCCTTAGCAAGTTCGCAATGGCTGAAGGGCGGTCTGGCGGAGAGTTCTTCACCCCTATATCCATCGTCAAACTGATTGTCGATGTTATCGAGCCCTTCCACGGGCTGATCTACGATCCCGCGTGTGGCTCGGGCGGTATGTTCGTGCAGAGCGCGCGCTTCGTTGAGCGGCACAAGGCAGACCCGAACGCCGAAATCAGCATCTACGGCCAGGAGAAGACCACGGACACCGTGCGTCTCTGCAAGATGAACCTCGCGGTTCACGGGCTCTCAGGCGACGTTCGCGAAGGCAATAGCTACTACGAAGACATACACGAGAGCGTTGGCAAGTTCGACTTCGCGATGGCCAATCCGCCATTCAACGTCGATAAGGTCGACAAGGAGCGGCTCGCCGACGACAGACGCTTTGCCTTCGGCCTCCCGAATGCCGACAACGCCAATTACCTATGGATCCAAACCTTCTACAGCTCTCTGAAACCTGGAGGCAGAGCCGGATTCGTCATGGCGAACTCAGCGGGTGACGCTCGCGCATCTGAGCTAGAGATTCGTCGCAAGCTCATCGAATCACAGGCTGTCGATGCGATGTTCGCGATCAGCTCCAATTTTTTCTACACGGTGACGCTTCCGGTCACGCTCTGGTTTCTCGATAGGGATAAGCACGACAGAGAGCGTGCCGACAAGGTGCTGTTCGTCGATGCTCGACATGTCTTTCGGCAGTTGGACCGGGCACATCGCGATTTCACACCAGCCCAAGAAGAGTTTCTGGCCAACATCGTGCGCCTCTATCGAGGAGAAGAACCGGAGTTCGAAAACGAGAGCCAGGCCTTGTTTCAAACCGCTTTCCCTAGTGGGCAGTACGAAGATGTTCAGGGGCTTTGCAAAGTCGCGACTCTGGAGGAGATCCAGGCTCAAGGCTGGAGTCTCAATCCTGGGCGCTACGTCGGCGTAGCGGATCGAGCGCCTGACGAGTTCGAGTTCTCCGAGCGGCTTGAGGAACTCGACGAGGAGCTGGAGTTGCTCAACGGTGAGGCGCATGACCTGGAGGAACGCATTAGCCTCAACATTGCGGCGCTTCTTGGGTCCGCCATCTGATGACAATGGCCACGCCACCAACTACCAACTGGGGGAAAGTGCCTATCTCGACCGTGTATGCGGGCCTCTACGACGGTCCACATGCCACACCCAAGCCCTCGAATGAAGGTCCAGTGTTTCTCGGTATCGGGAACATTACGGAGGATGGACACCTTGACTTGTCCAACGTCCGCCACATTGCAGAAGACGACTTCCCTCGTTGGACGCGGAGAGTCGAACCGCGACCGGGTGACATTGTCTTCGTGTACGAAGCAGCGCTAAATCGCTACGCGATCATCCCGGAAGGATTTCGCGGCTGCCTGGGGCGGCGACTGGCGCTCATTCGCCCTGATGAGAGCAAGGCGCTTGGACGATTCATGTTCTATTCCTTCTTCAGTGAAGATTGGCACCGCACGGTCGCGCGGAACACACTTTCAGGGGCCACCGTAGACCGCATTCCACTTACGTCGTTCCCGACCTTCGAGCTGAACTTGCCGCCGCTGCACATTCAGGAGAAGACTGTCGCCATCCTCAGCGCATACGACGACCTCATCGAGAACAATAGTCGTCGCGCGGCGATCCTCGAAGAGACCGCCCGCCTAATTTACGAGGAATGGTTCATACGCTATCGCTTCCCTGGGCATGGACGCGTACCACTCACCGATTCAAAGCTCGGCTTGATTCCTGAAGGTTGGCCCATAGTCACCGCGTCTGATGCAATGTTCGTCAACCCCAAAGCCCAAGTTCGACGAGAAGCTGAGAAACCGTTCGTACCGATGAACGCTCTATCGCACAACTCGATGCTCGTGAGCGCCGTCGAAAGTCGAACGGGAAACAACGGTGCTAAGTTCAGGAATGGAGACACGTTGTTCGCCCGCATCACTCCGTGCTTGGAGAACGGCAAGACAGCGTACGTCCAATTCCTACAGTCTGAGGACGCCATTGCCTTCGGCTCGACTGAGTTCATTGTGTTGCGTTCGCGCACGTTGTGTCCCGAGTTCGTCTATCTGCTGTCACGTTCGCAGCCATTCCGCGACAACGCTATCAAGAGCATGTCAGGAGCAACGGGCAGGCAGCGAGTACAAGAGGGGTGCTTCATTAAGTTCCTACTGGCTCAGCCTCCACAGGAGCTGTTGTCAGCATTCGGAGACTTCGCGCGACCAGTATTTCGGAGCGTCCAACTCTTAGCAGACAAGAACGATGTACTTAGGCGAAGTCGTGCCCTCCTACTGCCCAAGCTCATCTCGGGCGAGCTGGATGTGAGCGACCTGAACCTCGAGGTCGAAGAGTTGGCCACGTGACGACGGTACCTTTCTCTGAGGATGCACTGGTCGAACGGCCCGCCATCGAACTGTTCGCCAAGCTGGGGTGGGAGACGGTCAACGCCTATCAAGAGACGTTCGTGCCTGGCGGCGGCACGCAAGGGCGCGAGGCCAAAAGCGAAGTCATCCTTGTATCCCGTCTCCGTGTGGCACTGGCGAAGCTCAATCCCACAATGCCAGCGCAGGTCATCGAGCTGGTGATCGAAGAGCTGCAACGCGACCGCAGCTCGGTAAGCGCCGCGAACGCTAGCCGCGAGATCTACAAACTACTCAAGAATGGCGTGCCCGTGACTGTCCTTGTCGGCGATAACGAAGAAACGGTGATCGCGCGTGTCATCGACTGGGAGGAATCCGCGAATAACGACTTTCTCCTTGTGTCGCAATTCTGGATGGCAGGGGAGGTTTATACACGGCGCGCAGACCTTGTCGGATTCGTCAACGGTATCCCGCTTGTCTTCATCGAGTTCAAGGCATCGCACCGCAGGGTGGAAGACGCCTTCAAGAGCAACCTCAGGGACTACAAGAATTCGGTGCCCCAACTTTTCTGGTACGTCGGTTTCATCGTCCTTTCGAATGGCAGCGAGACTCTGGTCGGGACGATCACGTCTGCATGGGAGCACTTCGCCGAGTGGAAGCGAATTAACGACGAGGGCGAAGAGGGCATCATTTCTCTGGAGACTGTCATTCTGGGGATGTGCGAGCCCGCGCGTCTCCTGGACATAGTTGAGAACTTCGTGCTCTTCACGGAAGTTGCAGGTGGCACGATCAAGGTGCTCGCGAAGAACCACCAATACTTGGGAGTCAACAACGCCTTCGGGCGTCTTCAAGAAATTGGAGAGCTTCAGGGACAGCTCGGCGTCTTCTGGCACACACAGGGCTCTGGCAAGAGCTTCTCAATGATGTTCTTCGGCCAAAAGGTGCTCAGGAAGCTGCCTCGGAACTACACGTTCGTCGTCTTAACAGACCGAAACGAGTTAGACGGACAGATCTACCGCAACTTCGCCAGCTCGGGCGTCGTGACTGAGGCTGAGGAGCGCGTACGAGCGTCGAGTGGCGAGCATCTCAAGCAACTGCTCCGCGAAGATCATCGCTACATCTTTACGCTCATCCAGAAGTTTCACGCGGAGACTGGTGCCCAGTATCCAGTCATATCGGAGCGCTCGAACGTCATCGTGATCGCGGACGAGGCGCACCGCTCACAGTACGACAGCTACGCGCTCAACATGCGCAACGGCCTGCCGAACGCAGCATTCATCGCCTTCACGGGGACGCCGCTCCTGGCAGGCGAGGAGAAAACGCGAGAGGTCTTTGGCGACTACGTCAGTGTCTACAACTTCAGGCAGTCGATTCAGGACCGCGCGACCGTCCCGCTGTACTACGAGAATCGCATCCCCGAGTTGCAGCTCACAAATGAGAATCTCAACGAAGACATGGCGCGCGTTCTCGAAGATGCAGAGCTGGATGAAGACCAAGAGCGGAAGCTTGACCGTGAGTTCTCGCGCGAGTACCAGCTGATTACCCGAGACGATCGCGTGGAGACCATCGCAAGGGACCTAGCTCGTCACTTCCCGTCTCGCGGATTCCGTGGCAAGGGCATGGTTGTGTCTATCGACAAGGCCACGGCGGTCCGCATGTACGACAAGGTACGCAAACATTGGGACGCCTACATCGCGGAACTGGACGGGCAGCTTAGCGAAGCGACAGACGACTTCGCGCAAGAGGAACTGAGGAACAAGCTCGACTATATGCGGTCCACAGACATGGCAGTGGTCGTCTCGCAGTCACAGAACGAAGTTGAGGACCTCGCGACTAAAGGACTGGACATTACCCGACACCGCAAGCGCATGCTGACCGAGCGGATGGACGACAAGTTCAAGGATCCAGATGATCCGTTTAGACTGGTCTTCGTCTGCGCGATGTGGATGACGGGCTTCGACGTACCGTCATGTTCAACGATCTACCTTGATAAGCCGATGCGCAACCACACGCTTATGCAGACGATCGCACGGGCTAACCGCGTGTGGCGCGACAAGAACAACGGTCTCATTGTCGATTACGTCGGCGTCTTCCGCGACTTACAGAAAGCGTTGGCTCTCTACGGCTCGGGCGCGGATGGCGCGCTCCTGGACGACGAGTCGCCCGTAAAGGACAAATCGGCGCTCGTGGAGCAGCTCACAATCGCGATAGACGACGCCAGATCGATGCTTTCAGAGCAGACGATCGATGCGGACGCCATCCTCGCGGCGGGCGGATTCGCACGGATCAAGCTCATGGATGATGCTGTCGATGCCCTTCTGGTCAATGACGACACGAAGAACAAGTACTTCTCGCACGCCGCGCTCGTGAACCGTTTGTTCCGTTCGATCCAGCCTGACCCGCTAGCTAACGAACATCGCCCTATGCGTGCGCTCATCTCGACAATCGCCATCAAGATTCGTTCTCTCATACCTCAGGCGGACATAGATCCCGTGATGCAGGCGGTAGAGGTGCTGCTAGACCAGTCCATCGACACGCGCGGCTACGTCATCGAGGGCGCGGTCCAGGACAAAGGTCCCGACACCTACGAAACTGGACGGCTGATCGACCTGAGCAACATCGACTTCGACGCACTTAAGAGAGCGTTCAACAGTGGCCACAAACGCACCAAAGCGGAGCAGCTTCGAGGGCAGCTCAGCGCGAAGCTGTCGCAGATGGTGGTGATCAACAAACAGCGGATCGACTACGTCCAGAAGTTTCAGCAAATGATAGACGAGTACAACAGCGGCAGCGCCAATATCGAGGATTTTTTTCGCAAACTCACGGAGCTAGCTAGCGATCTGAGCGAAGAAGAGAAACGGCACATTCGAGAGCAGCTCACCGAGGAAGAGCTCACGATATTTGACCTGCTCACGAGACCCGACCCGACGCTGACCAAGAAGGAAGAGCAAGACGTTAAGAAGGTGGCACACGACTTGCTAGCTAAGCTCAAGAATGAACTTCTCGTGATCGACTGGCGAAAGAAGGCGCAAACTCGGGCGGGCGTTTGGGTATGCGTCCAGGATGAGCTCAACAAACTGCCGGAAGAGAGCTATCCGACCGAGCTGTACACCAAGAAGTGCAACGCCGTTTACCAGCACGTCTACGACTCTTACTACGGCTCTGGAGTCAGTATCTATGCGGCGCTGAGTTCTAGTTGAGGATGAGATGGGCGACTTCGAAGGTGAACTACTAGGCAATCTCGTCGAGGCCCCGTGCCCACAGTGCGGCTACTACGTAGAGTTCCAGCTAGCTGACGCGCAAACTCACTCGTACAAATGGTGTCCTTGCTGTCGCGCGCGTATCCATCTCATCGACGATACGGGATCTTTGTATGGCGCAGTAGCTGACATTTCGAGTCAGATTGCTGAGTTGAACGACACGCTGAACAGGATGTTCAAATGAGATACGAGCGAGACCTCAAGGTGCGCCTTCAAGAGCAGTATCGACGGCTGTTCAAGACGCCCTTCGATACCTACACGACACAACTCGGCTACTTTCGCGACTTCATTCGTGCCACTCCTGCGTTAAGAGCACTTGTTGAGAACATCGACGCGCAGTCGCCCGACGTTTCGCCTGAGGAGTGGACCGCCGAGTTCACTTGGCAGAGCTACAGTTGGCCGCCAACCGAAGCGGCGCGTGCCAAAGTCGTCTGGTATCTGATCAACAAATGGTCTGACGGTGCGAACATGGTTAACGAAGTTCACACCTTCACGTCTGAAGGAAACTTCAATGCGCGCTCTCGCGAACTTACGGAAGTCGTGATCGAGCCGTTTGTGGAGTACTTGCAGGCCCTGCTTGGAACGGCCAGCGACGTACTCTACCTACTCGATATTTACAGGCGACGCCTCGAATGGTTTGATCGCGAACAGCTTTTCAGGCTGTACCAAGCGGATACGGCGAGGGGCGAGGCGATTTACGACGCGGACCTACGGCGATTTCTCCTTGAACAGGGCATCGACTATCCCTTCTCGCAGCCAGCTTCGGCTTCAGGGAAGGCGGACGTGGTAAGCGGAGTCGATGGTGAAGACCCCCTTGTCTGCGAGATCAAACTCTTTGGAGTCGCGTCCTACAGCGTCTCGTATCTCGCGCGCGGCGTCCAGCAAGCAGTTCAGTATGCGCGAGATTACGGCAAGACCGTCGCCCATCTCGTCATCATCAACCTGGGAGATGAGCACCTAGAGCTACCAACTGAAGGGGGCGCAGATGCATGGCCACCTAGGATCAGCGTTGCCGGGATCACTGTGTACTTGATCGCGATCAATGCCAAACCGAGTGAGTCAGCGAGCAAGCTCGGTGGAGTTCGCGCCGTGGCGGTAACCAAGGCCCAGCTTGTGGAGTACGTCGAACCGGAACATCGGTAGGGGCGTGAAGATGGTCGCAGCGCCAAGTTGGAAAATGGCTCTCGGTATCGCCGTGGTCGTAGTAGCGCTACACCTCGTCGTTCCGTTTGCGCCTGGACTTCCTGCGGTATCCAGCTGGGAAGAACTGCGAACCTTCACCATCGCGCTCTGGGGCATACAGGCCGCTGTTGTGGGTGCGACGATAGTTGGATTGCTGTTCGCATTCACGTCAGTTCAAGCGAGCGAACCTACGTTGGGCGCACTGAGCGAACTCCGTCGGCGCACACTGTTTAGCCCATTACTCGGTCTATTGGTTGGGTCGCTCCTGGGAATGGGCCTGACACTGCTGATGCTGTTGCCCGCTTCGGGTAACCCTCCGCTTGATCCACCTAGCGTTCGTGCACTTCCGATGGTCGATGTGGCGCTTTTCGCGACGAGTATGGCGGCGCTGTCCTGGGTGCTGATCGACGCAGTGAACTTCTTGCATCCTCAGGGCGTTCGAGACTTGGCGCTGCAACATGTGAGGGAGGTGGCGCGAGTCGTCAGCAAATCCGAACGCTATCAGAGGGCAAGAGAGGAAATAGCGAAGAAGAAGCTAGAGGGGCGAAACCTGCCCTTTGGTGAATACGCAAAGGAACTCGCAAAGAGCAGGGAGGAACCGATCCGCCAGCAAGACGAGCTGCGGCAACTCTACGGAGAGCTGGAGGAGAGAGGGCTGTCGGCCATCCAGACGGACCATGCTGCCGAGCTGGAGTTCGTGCTTGGAGCGCTGAAAGCCACGCTGGATTCGTACATCACCGATCGCGCCAAGGAGCGAAGCGCCCACCCGAGGTCGATCCAACGGCGCGGGAGTGAGTTCGAGTACAACGCCTGTCCTACGCAGGTCTCTGCGCGGTTCGCGACTCTCATGGACTTCGCCGCAGGGCATGCCGAAACTCGATGCGCGGAAGCCATCACCGCGTTCGGCTTGGAGGTCTGGCGTAAAGGCGTGAACGCGGATAATCACGAGATCTCCAGCCTCGGGTTGCATCTCGCATCGCTGACATACGCGAGCCTGGTCAAGCTCGGCGCGCAGCAACTGATCGCGGTTTGGCTGAACGCTTGGTGCGCACGGTTTCATGGGCCAGAGAACTTCGTCACGATGCAGGCACGGCCCGCCGTCAAACCGCCTGTATCCGCCAATGAGGTCGAGCACTATCTACAGGCCGCGTTGGAGATCCAGCAGACGTTGTTCCTCGTTGCGGCGCTCGCTCTTCACGCACAGGACTTCGATACAAGTGGAACTCTGCTGGCGTCACACGGCACGATGGCCAACTCGTTCTATCCCATCGATGAACCAGACCGAGGTTTCGGTGAAGCAGAACTTGCAGAGAAGGCACGCTATGACGAGGCATTGCGAGAGAGCATCCTGCTATGGCTGGGTATCGCCGCAACTCGGTTTCATGACGGAACTGGAAACGAGAATCTGCTTCACTTCTTGATGCGGTCGGCGGACAATCGAACGTGGGGGATCGGGGATCTGATCGCCACGTATGATCGCCCTACAGCAAACTCCAGCGCGCCCGATTGGTTCTTCACTTTCATGTCGGATACCGAGCCACCATCCGTGAAGGTTCAAGGGCGGAGCCGCGCCTTGTCTGTACAGGAACTCAAGGGCTGGGGAATCGCACTCCTGATGGCGTACGCCCTGGCCGAAGGTGACACAACAATCCCCGCACAGGTTGGCGCGTTAGGTCAACGAAGGGAGCTCGCAGACGCAGCAAATGCAATGCTAACTCAAGCGAATGAGTGGGCGTCCGTGGTCTCGGAAGTGGCTGTTCGCGCCGTGTCTACAGCCGCATCAGCGCGCCGCAACTGACGGCAAGCCCACACTGAGCTACTATCGAGCCAGGCGCGCGCACGGCGACACAGAGCAGGTCGCTTGCTAGCTTGCTTCGTTTATTGGCTGACGGAGCCGCGAAGGAAGCGCACGCGCCCATCGCGCCAACCGCAGTGTCCACGCGGGCCACACGGACAGATGATCCATGGCTTCGCGCAAGTAGTGCTGCTTTCGCGGCGCTAGGATCGCGAGCGCGGGGCCAATATCCGCTATGTTCATGCCCGCGTCGCTGTCGATCGGTTCAACGTTCCATGCGTCATGCATGAGTCCGCCTGCGACCTTGCGAAGTTCGCCGACCAGCTCGCGATACGCTTTGCCAACGCGCTCAGACTCGGTGTTGATCCACGTTGAGTGGTACGACAGCTCCGCTTGAACGGCGCGCAGCTCGGTGGAAATACGGACGCGTTCCGCTTCAGGCTGGGCAGCATTGCGCCTGCGCACGATGTACGGAAACTCTTCGTACTCTGATACGCTCTTAAGCGCGCTGGAAAAATGATCGCGATGGCGGTCTCGACGTTCTTGGGCACTGTTGTAGATCAGCGCTATAAATGAAGCGGCGCTTCCAGAGATCGCACCCGCGATGATAGCCACCACGATCTCATCGTTCGTCACACCACGGCCTCATCATCAGGTTCAGGAGTCGCGTGAGGTGCCTGTGGGCCGAACCACTCATCGGTGTCGCGCCAAAGCGCTTCTCGAATCAGATGCACACGAACATGTCCGAGGAGCTCCAGCAGCCCGTCCTCGAACACCCACTTTTCTTCGGGTGGGTCGGACGGGTACCAGACACAGAGGCGCTGACCATCATAGTCAGGGCGGTATCTGTGCGGCGAATCGGTAGGGCCGTCAGCGATGATGTGAGGGGCACTTGGTTTGCGGGACAACGTGAAGTTCAATTTCACTCGCCGTCTCTCGTATAGCGGAATCTCGACGGTGGCCGTGTAAGTAACAGAGTCACCGCTCACCACGCGGCGAAGATCAGGGAATGACTCCGACGCTCGCCGCTCGAATATAATGCGCGTTCGTTCGTCCGCCCACCATCGGGGATCGGGACGCCTATCGTACCTTGCCATCGCCAAACGAGCGTGTCGTCTTGAGCGTCGCGGCGGCACCAGTCACGGCGGCAATCTGGCCAGCTCGGTTGAAGCCGCTGTTGCCACCGCGCAGCGCTGTCGCGAGCGCAGACTTGTCGCTCTTCACATAGTCCCAATACACCAAGCTCAGCTCGTCCTTCGCCGTCGCTTCGTCGTCGTCACTATCGAGTGCGGCGCGCATGTGGTTCGCAGCCTTTTCCAGGCAACTGACCACTGCATCGCGCGTAACGTCGGCGGGCAACTTGATCGACGGCGACACGTCAGCCGGGTCCTTGGTGTTGCCCTTCTTGATCTCCTTCGCGGCATACTCGAACCACATCGTCACCGCATCACCGATGCTCATCGCCTTGGTGATGCATTCGAGAGCCAACGCTTCGATGTTGAACGAACAAAGGCCACGTGAAGTGAACTGGCCGTTCCAGCCTTTCACAAGGCGCACTGTCCGCCGCCGTACGCGCGCCACGTCAGCCGGTGGGTCGGTCAGAAGCTTGGTGTGGCACTCGGGGTCGGAGGCATCCCAGCCATCTTTGTCACGGTTCGGGATCCAGAGCGCCCCAGCCTTGCGCGTCAACGCGACGATCAAATCGACGCTCGGATCGGGCGCGTGGGCCTTACCATTGATTGGCTCGCTGAACTCGATCTTGATCGCGCGCTTCGTGAGGCGGAACGACACCTTTGGATGTGCGCCCCTGATGGCGTCGCGAACGAAGTCACGCACCTTGCTGACGATCTCGTCTGGGCCGTCGCCGTCGCCGTCTGGCCCCAGCTTTGGGTACACTCGGCGATCCAGGACGATGCCGCAGTCCGCGTCGGTATCGTCATTGGCGGTGAAGTGGGCGATCGAGCCTGAGCTATACGTGCGCAGCACGCCCTCGGACTTCTTCGCAGCCTCCAGAACTGAATCCCGTCTGGCACGGGCGGCTTCCAGCGTCTCGTCGGCGGGAGCGACTTGCTTGCGGACTTCATCGAGTATCTTGTTGGTGTGGCCCACGGGCCGCCTCCTTGCATCAACTGCGCTGGGTGGACGTTTCACTCGATCCATAGCAGGAAGCGGAGGGAGTTGTCAAGCTGGCGATACACTGTACCATGAGTGATACATGAGTCGGGAACCGCTCACGCCAGCAGATCTCGGTCGATTGCTCCGCGAGCGGCGGCAACACGATGAGCTGAGCTTGCGTGACGCCGCCGATGAGATCGGTGTTTCGTTCAACACACTCGCACGAATTGAGAAGGGTTACGTTCCCGACGTTGCCACGTTCCAACGCATCGCCGATTGGGTCGGCGTTTCGCCCGCAGAGTTCTTCTCTCCACAGCGACAGAGAAGCGAATCCACGCCCGCCGTCATTGCAAGCCACCTCAGCGGCGATCCCGCACTGTCCGACGAGTCGGCCGAACGCATAGCCCGTATCGTAGATGAACTCTACTCAGTCCTAGCTCAACGCGGAGCGACTGCCGCCGTGCATCTTCGATCATCGCGGGCTCTTAGAGCGGACGCGGCGGTTCGATTGGCGCATGTGGTCGTGAAGATGTGTGAGTCGTTGGAGCAAGAAGATGCCGCTCGGTAGAGGATTCAAAGCTGAAGCCGAGCGCATCGTCGATGACATTCGCAGAGATCTAGATCTGGATAGCGATGATCAGATCGATCCTCTACAGCTAGCGGAGCACCTACGGATTGAAGTTCGCAAAGCGAGCGATCTGGTTGATTTGGCCGAACTTCGTGAGCTGGAGTCGCTTCATCCTGGAGCGTTCTCGGCATGCACCCTCAAACCGAGGCCAGACCGGACCGTCGTTATCTACAGTCCGCTGAACTCTGTCGCGCGCCGTAACAGTGACCTCGCCCACGAGATCTCACATATAGTGCTAGCACACGAGCTGACCAGGCTTGAGCGCCTCGGAGAACTGAGCTATTTCGTGTGCGATGCCCTACAAGAGGAGGAAGCCGCTTGGCTGTCTGGATGCCTCTTGCTGCCGCGCGAGCTACTACTTAGCGACTTGCGCCGTGGGCTGTCTGCTGCTGCGATCGCAAAGAAGCGCCACGTCAGTGAAGCGATGGTGACCTACCGAATCAACGTCACTGGGGTGAATCGTCAGATCAGCCGTGGCCGCGCGGTCACGCGCAGAGCGGCGCGCACATCCAAATAAGCGCGGCACTAAGCTTCGGCTAGTCAAGGAAGTAACGCATGGCGTGCGTACGGCCTCGCGAGTGCCGACTTTGCCGTGGCCAGTAGACTGCTCCTGTGCTCAACCTGATGCAAAGACTCTGCTGGAACACGCGCGGATGGCTCATGCCAGCGGGCAACACTGGCGGCGATGGTGGCTACCCGTTCGAAAATGGATACGGCCATGAAGAGTGGAACTTTCAGGCTGAGGACGCGCTTAACGGATACGTGTACGGGTACCTGTACTACAGACCGTCAGCCCTGAGGCTTGGCGAAGAAGGCGGTCGCATGAAGATCGCGTTCTGGACGAAGCATCCTGACGGTACGAAGCTTCTGGTGGGCTTCTATCACGAGTGCGTTCTTGCAGATGATACCGAGCGCCAAGAGCTCGATGGGCACTTCAAACGGAACGGAATCTACGGGCGACGTGCTGGCGAATTGGTAGCGGCTGTGCCACGGCTAACGCTCGAAACCGCATACGCCGAATTGATCGCGGCGGTCGAACAATACGACCTTCGCTTTAAGTGCAGGATCGACAACATCGAAGCGCTGCCACCGATGGATTGGCGAGTTGTGCCACCTGAGATCGCAGGGAAGGCCGTGGGTCAGTACTTCACGAATCCAACGATCATCTCGTCTGACGGTATGACTTCGTTGCTAACGCTCCCGAGGATAGCTGGCACCGATGGCTCGCCGCTTTCAGAGGAAGCGTACTTTCGCGAAGTCGGCCCTACATCGCGGCTGGTGAAGCGGCTTCATAGCCAACTGTCGAATCGCCTCGCGCTCTGGCTTCGTGAACGCGGAGTGATGCTCGTTGATCAAGAATTAGACCGTGTGGACGTGGAGTTCTCTATTGGAAGTTCGAACTACCGCGCGGAGCTTAAGACGTGCCACGGCGTGGGTACGACGCGCTCGATACGAGAGGCTCTCGGTCAGCTCCTGGAGTACAACTACTACCGAGGGCGACAGCCAGCCAAGCATTGGCTGATCGTCCTTGACGCTGCTCCATCCGACGATGACAGGCAGTTCATCGACAAGCTTCGCTCAATTCGGCTACCTCTGAACCTTGGCTGGCAAGTCCAAGAACAATTCGAGTTCAGCTATCCCATATTCGAGTGAGCAAGCTAGCTAGCGGAACCGGAGCTTCTCTGACGGCTGTGACGCCGCACTTCGTCACCGTTCGCTAGCATCCACAGCTCGCTCGGCAACCAGACACCAGAGGAGTTTCGGGCCTCCGTCACGAGACCCACACCAGAGCGGTTGGACCCGGCTGCACTCACTATGAGTGATACACAGATCGGGGCGGGCCAACTGACCTGACGTTGCGGCTCGCTCGCTCGCTCGCTCAAATGAGTAACCTTACGCGATGGTATCCACCAAGAACCTGATCGATACACAGTTGGATTTAGACGGGGCCACGCTGGACTACCTCATAGCCGTCAAGCGTGAGAGCGCGCGCCTCGACTACAAGCTGCAATGCGATCTGAGGAGAGGTGAAAAAGACAGGATCGAACTTGTAAGAGATATGCTCGCGATGGCGAACACCGATGACGGAGGATGGATCGTGGTAGGCGTTGAAGAGGCCAAGTCGCCAAAAGGCAAATCTTACGTGCCACGCGGAATGTCGGCGCTTCATCAGGCGCAGTTCGATGAGGCTCGCGTACGGCAACTTGTCGAGAAATATACGGACGCGATCGTAGATTTCGACTTAGCACTGTTGGCGAGTGCCCGCCACGGCATGACATTTGGACTCATACTCGCGAGACCGGCTCAAGAGATACCCATTGTTTTCGCCAAGGACGGCCAACACACCAATGGCGGCGTGACAGAGACGTTGTTTCGTCAGGGTGACGTGTACGTCAGGAGAGGATCATCGTCCATCCGCGCCAACCAAAACGACTGGAGGAACTTCAAGTCAAGAATCCGTCAACGCGAACGCGAAAGGTGGACTGAGGAAACGATGGGCATTCGTGGCTTGACTGATGGCTTGCGAGACCTTATCGACCTACTCAAGACAGAGCACGCGAGCAAGCCTGCGCCTCCGACGGCAGCCGATGTAGTCGGCCCAATCGAGGAGTTCACTAAAGAATTCACGAAGGTTCTCGATGAATGAGGCATTGGTCTTTGAGTGGCTCGAAGCACCTGGCGACCTAATCGAAGGCGCGCTAATGGAAGCTAGCCAAACCACTGACGTGGATGCCATCTTGCGGCATCGAGACAACCTCATCGTGCCAGCCCTCGACAAACTTGCCGCCATGACCTGCGTACTGGTCGATCGCAATCAAGTAGAACTCGTGGGGAAGGTAGCGAGTCAGCTGTATGCGGTGTACGAATTGCCAGAGGAGTTGAAGCTACATGACCTGCCCCAACGAGAGGTCCATTTTGGGCCATCGTACATCTGGCAACAGGTGATCATTCGTGTCTATGTCGCTGGAGCACTTGCGGTACGCAAGGAGGCCTATCCGCTTGTGCCCATCCTTGCGAGACGCTCCGTTAGCTGGGACACGTATTGGTCAAAGAGCTATTGGGCGCGCCACGCACTGACTATGCTAGCGCGTGAGAAGCGACTTCGAACCCGGTCGCTCTGTGGAGATGCGCTGTTATGGCTGGAAGAGAATCCTTACTTCATGCAGATGTTCGGGCGGAGTGACCGAGCGAAGGAGCGTGCGACCGATTCGCTCTGTCGTTTCGACTTCCTTCAGAACGTCATGGCCTTCGCGGAATCCAACGACCGCCTCGTCTATCCGAACTTTGCCTTCTTCCGCAACAGCCGCGTGATGCCGCTGGTACGGGATCTCGTAGCGGGCGGGTCCAGCAGGCAAGCCATCCCTTTCCCGCTGCCGAACGAGCAGCTTGCGGGAATTCTTATTGAGCTAGACAAAATGGCAGGTAAGGAAGCATTTCTAGTTGGAGGATGGGACTCGGGCGAGTGGCCCGCAGACGTGCGGGATTTCCTCCTTAGGCATCGGATCCAGCCTTAGACCGCCTTAACCAGTACATCCGCCCTCCGCGAGACGCCCCGAAAATGTTCCGAGGCGGTCACTTCCCCTTGTCGAGGGTGCGTTTCATAAACTAGCTGGGGGGTGTTTCGTGCTGCTCATCGACAGGCGATGAGCGCAACTCCAGCTTTCGCCGTCGAAGGGCAGTCGCCAATTTCTGTCTGACAGTAACGCTGACAGTAACCGAGACGACTACGTGCGAACTGCGGCGATCTTTAGCGGTCTTGACGCCGCTCCGTAGATTCATGCGCGGTCGTTGGCGTACACTGACGGTAGACCCGAATCGAACTGTAAAACCGTGTACCGCAGGTTCGAATCCCGCCCCTGGGACCACTTTGTAGAATCGAAATCGGCGGCCGTTGGCGCCGGTTTCTCGCTGCACTCGCCTCGTTGCCCGCCACTTCCGGCGAACTAGCGGATCGCCTGGCGGCTAACAACGGAATGAGGTCGAACCCCCTCCCCGCCAAAGGAGGGTGCGACCTCATTCCTCTGCTGACCTGAGACCCGAGGGCCTCAGGAGCGACTATAGAACACTCATACCGGAATTGCAATACTTCTTTCAGATTTCTTGCGTCGTCAAACCGAATCTAACATAAAGTCCTCCCCTGCTCTCTCCGCGGGAACTCGGTCGATGCACCCCGCTGCCCTGCAATAGCTCGACACGAACGCCCCTCCCCGAGGGCCCTCAGCTTCGAGAGCACCCGCGGCCGACTTCCGCGAACCGAGAAGCGGCATTCCGCGCCAAATCTTCATACGTGTCCGCCCTATTGTGAGGGACCCCGCAGGTCGAACATCAGCAAGGCCACTTAGGCGTCTACCGCCAGACGCCTGGCCGGCTCGATCAGGAGGCGCCATGCGGACGTTCATCGGTTCCCGGGGATTGGCACTGCTCGCAGGGTTCGCCGTGCTGGCGCTGCTCACGCTGCAGCCCGCATCACCGGCGCGCGCCGCGGCGCTTACCGGGGTGGCGTGGTCCGTCAGCAACTCCCAGATCTCGTCGACGTCCGCCACCTACAGCTGGCAGTTCACGCCGGCGACGACCGCGACGCTCGAATCGATCACGATGACCGTGCCCGCAAACACCGCAGGGACGCCCGCCATTGCCGCGAACTACGGCATCGGCGCCGGTAGCGTCGGCATGAGCGGCACGACCGTCACGTACACCGTCACGGCGCCCGCGTCAGTCGCAAGCGGGACACCGATCTACATCGAGCTGTCGGGGTTCACCAACACTGACACGGCCGGCGATTACACGAGCGATGTCGAGACGGTCGACGGCGTCGGATCGGTCGACACCGGCACGAGCGCCGCCGTCACGTTCGGCGCGAACGCGACGGTAGCGACGGTCGTCGTGGCGAAATCGATGACCGTGACGAATGACACCGCCGCGTTCACCATGCTGATGGATCCGGGCGTCGTCGCGCTCTCCGATCTGAACCGAAGCGTGACGCTGAACGTGAAGACGAACGCCGGTAACGGCTACACGCTCAATGTGAAAGCCGGACTGCTCACCAGCGGCGGGCTAACGATCCCGGCGATCTCCGCAGGCATCGGTACCGGTGTCGCCACCGGTTCCTTCACGGCGAACACGTTCGGATACAAGATGAGCGCAACGGCGGGGAACGCCTCCGGCATCACCGTGCAGGGCGCCGGGCTTTCCGTGGCGAACAACTACGTGGGGTACACGGTCGCTGGTGAGAACGCCGCTGCCGCCACCGGGCCGACCGGCGCTTCGGGCGACACGTTCGTGCTGAACAACCGCGTGGCGATCAACTACGACACGCCGGGTGGAACCTACACATCGACGATCACGTACACGGTGACGCCGTCGTACTGACGGCCTGACTGCCGGCCTCGGGAAGGATCCCGGACATGAAGCGTCTCGTAGCCATCGCCATCGTCCTCATCACGATAGCCGCGTGGCCCGCACCGGCGCATGCCGGCAACAACGGCATCACGGTTTCGCTCCCGCCGGCGGCGATTCGCGCGGAGCCCGGCGTGGTCGCCCAGATCCCGCTCCGTGTCAGCAATAACAACGTCGATTTCGCCGTGCGCTTCTCGATCGTGCAGCGCGCGCTATCGCTGGGTGACGACGGACGCATCGAGGTGCTTGCCGAGCCCGACCCGGCATTCGCCACGCTCAGCCTCCCGGCCGACGAACAGACGCTGGACCCGGGCACCTACCGCGACTACGTGTTCGACTTCACGGTGCCGCCGCTCGCGCCCGACATGTACCTGATCGGGCTGCTCGTAACCATCCACAACGAACAATGGGGCGCCGTCACCGTGCAGGGACAGGTCGCCACGTTCGCCACGCTGGATGTCCCCGGCGTGCGCGATCGGCGACTGCACGCCGAACTGCACCTGCCCGGCTTCCGCCTCGGAACGTCGGCTTCGGGGCAGGCGGTGTTGTCGAACATCGGCGGCGCGTCGTTCCAAACGTGGGGCGAGATCGACGCGGGCGGAGGGATTCCGGAGCGCATTCCGAAGACCTTCCTGGCGGCGGGCCATCAGCGTTCACTCGACGTCAGCACCAGCGCGAAGTGGGGCATCGGACGCAAGGACGTGACGATCAGCGTGTACCACAACATCACGGACAGCCAGACGGGCGTCGATACGGTGACGAGCACAGTCTGGTTCGTGCACCCGTCGTATATCGCGGAGGCGATCACCATGCTGCTCGCCGGTGCGCTTGCCTGCATCGAGTGGCTGCGGCGGTGGCGTGCTCGCTCGCGGCGCGTCGCTCCGATTTCGCTGCCGGTCAATGACCACGAGCGACTGGATGCAGCGTAGGCGCACGCCCCGCGCGTGATGCAACGGCGGAAACCGGGTAGCCTGCGCGCATGAGTGCTCGCGTCAGCGACCGCATCGTCGTGCGCCGATCCCGCATCCATGACCGCGGCGTGTTCGCGGCGCGCCGTATTCGCACGGGCTCGCGCATCATCGAGTACACCGGCGAACGGATCGATGACGCCGAAGTGGAGGCGCGGTACGGCCGTGGAAACGAGCACGGCCACACGATGCTCTTCGCCGTCGATGACGCGGTCACGATCGACGCGGCGCGTCGGGGCACCGCGGCGCGCTACATCAACCACTCGTGCGCGGGCAACTGCCAAGCGGTCCTCGACGACGGGCGGATCTACATCGAGGCGCTGAAGAACGTGCAGCCGGGGGCGGAGCTGACGTACGACTACCGGCTCGAACGCCCGGGGCCCGTGTCCGCCGAGGCCCGCGCAGCATACGCCTGCCGCTGCGGCGCCCCGAACTGCCGCGGCACGATGCTGTACAACGCGCGGAAGGCCGGGACCCGCAAGCGCTGACCCGCTTGCTCTGCGGCCACCGTCACTACCATGCGCGTGACTCAGAGCGGAGCCTCGGCAACGTTACTGTGCCGTGCGCTCGGTGCGGGGGCGGAAGGTGCGTTCGCTGTCGGGTACGTCTTTGAAGAACCGGGCGTTGATATCGATCCATTCCCTCTGGTCCGCGGGCACGTCTTCGGCGTAGAAGATGGCGCTGACGGGACAGACGGCTTCGCAAGCAGCACAGTCGATGCAGGTATCGGGATCGATGTAGTACGTGGCGTCCTGCTCGCGCGTGTAGATGCAATCAACGGGGCAGACGTCGACGCACGATGCGTCCTTCGTGCCGATGCAGGGTGACGTGATCACGTAGGCCATGTACCGCTCCTCGTCGTTCCGCTCGATGCGCCCGGGATCACCGCCCTTACAGATCCGGCGGGCGGACGCCGGGCTTCCGTATCGTCACGTCGCCGCGAAGGCGGGCCTGGCACGCCAGGCGGACCGCTGTCCGCACGACGCCTCCGCCGCGCTCGGCGACGAGCGAGTTCCGCTCCGAGCGCCCCATCTCCGAGAGAGATTCGGCGTGGTCGACCACCTCGCACGCACATGTCGTGCAGCGGCCTTCGCCCCCGCACGTCGTCGGCCAGTAGTAGCCCAGCGCCTGAGCCGCTCCCATCACCGTGTCATCGTCGCTCGCGTCGATCACGACGTCGAGCGGCAGCAGATGGATCTTCGGCATCGGCCCTCAGGCAGAGTTTAGCAGGGTGGGCGTTAGCGGTCAGCAGGTCAGCCGGCCAGCTAGTCAGCTAGTCAGCACGTCAGCCGGTCGGCCGGTCGGCATCGCGGCCGGTCGGTCGGTCAGCGGTCAGCATCCCTCACTGTCGTCCAGAGCGAAGCGAAGGACCTACCCCGTCATGAGCGTCGCGGCGGTTTGACGGCGCGGTTGGAACAAATCCGGGGCGGCCAGCGTCTGTACCGAAAGACGCAGGGTCCACGGCGTCGCGCGGGCCGCTGCGCGGTGGGGACGGACCTGAAGGTGCGTCCCTACGTTACCCATTCGCGGCGCGCGCACTCCGAGCTACGGCTCCAAATGCGTGGCGTGCTGATAATGGTGACCGGCTGACGTGCTGAACCGCTGACGGGCTCCGTACGAAGAGTAGGGAATTCCCTACCGGGACACGTTGATCGACGTATGTTAGGATTGCCGACGGCAGGGTATGGAAAGGAGTCCTCCTTGAAAGCTGGGTTTGATCCCGGCATCTCCGAAGAGATGACGATCACGACGACGCCGGAGATGGGCATCACCCATCTGGGGCCGAGCGTGCCTTCCATGTACTCCACCCCTTCCATGATTCAGCTCATCGAAGGCACGTGCGTGCGCCTGATGACGCGCTTCGTCGAGGGGGATGAGCAGTCCGTCGGCTTTCACGTCGATATCAAGCACACGGCCCCAACGGCGATCGGGATGCAGGTGACGGCGCGCGTGATGCTGCGCGAGGTCAACGGCCGGCGCTATTTGTTTGGCGTGGAGGTGAAGAACAGCGCAGGCATCACGATCGGCGAAGGGACGCACGAGCGCGCGCTGATCAACATAACTCGCTTCGCGGCGGCGCAAGCGCCGGAATCGTAGCGGTTTGGAATCAGGATCATCGGGGACATTTCCCCGATCGCGTGGTAGTCTACATCGGTTGGAAGAAGAAGGATTGAGCAGGTCACCCCGCATATGGGCCGCGAAGGCGTGCCCCGACCACTCGACAAGGAGGAGACAATCGTGAAGAAACTAGTAGCCATGGCCTTGTTTGGCCTTGCGGGCCTCGCGGCGTTTGCCGGTACCTGCACGGTCACGCACATCTCGCTGGTGTCCACGGACGGGACACACAAGACGTTCGCCGGACAGCTCGACAACACGTCGGGCGTCAACATTCTGCAGCACAACTTCGTGGTGGCGTTCATCGACAGCAGCAACAACCTGGTCGAGACCAAGTCGGTCAGCGGCTGCCTGCGCTCTGTCCAGAACAACAACAGCGACTTCTTCTCGGCGGTGAGCACCAGCTCTTCGTCGGGCATCAGCGTTGGACTGGCGCGCATCGCCTTCGACGGCTCGTTCAAGGTGGGCACAGTCTCATCGCAGGACGTGACGATCAGCGGCGTCACGGCACGCCGGCTTGACGACGAACTGACGATCCGTGGCACGGTGAAGAACAACGACAGCGACACGCTGCACGACCCGGTGGTCTGCATCGTGGTCCGCACCTCTGGCGACAACGTCTTGATTACGGTGAAGGACACACTTGACGACCTGAGCGAGGACGAAGAGGGCGACTTTGTCGCGACGGTGACGGTACCGGACAACGACACCGCGGACTCGGTTGACGTTTACGTGGACGGCCTCGACTCCGACGACAACCCGACGGCGCCTGAGGCGAAGCTGAACTCAGCGGTCGACGAGTGCGACGCAACGCCGACGAAGACCAACACGCCGACGACGCCGACCGCGACAAACACGGTAGCGGCGACAAACACGCCAACTCAGACTCCAACGTCGACGCCGACAGTGACACCGGGCGGACCGACGCTCACGAACACACCGACCAACACGCCGACGAAGACCAACACGCCGAACGCAACGGCAACCAACGATCCCTGCTAGCAGGGCGGTATATCGAATTCGAGAGGGCTCGCCAGATTGGCGAGCCCTCTTCGCGTCCCGCGATTCCGTATCTGATACGGAGGCGAACCTGTGCATTTCTGTTGCGGCGCGCGCGCGGCGTGGGGTAAGGTCAGTAGAACCCGCCAGTAACTCCCCCACATCTACAGGAGGAACGCCAACGCACCACACCGGACGATCGCGCGTCCTCGCCGCACCGGTCGTGTGGCACGCGCGCTCTGTCACCGGGTCGCAACAGATTCGGGTTCACTCTTGAGCAAAGCTGGGCGTTGTACGCCCGACGCGCAAGTAGAACCCAGAAGGGCGCAGGATATGCGTTCGGCTCAGCCAACAAGGAGACAGACGTTTTGCATTTGAAGAAACTGGTCGTAGCAGCGGTATTCGGACTCGCCGGCCTCGCGGCGTTCGCGGGCACATGCACCGTCACGCACATCTCGCTTGTCGAGACGGACGGCACGCACGACACGTTCGGCGGCCAGATCGACAACGGGTCCGGCGTGGACATCCTGAATCACAACTTCCTCGTCTCGTTCCTGGACGCGAACAACAACCTGGTCGAGACGAAGACCGTGCCGGGCTGCCTGCGCTCGCTGCAGGACGGCACGTCGGACTTCTTCTCCGCTACCAGCACGGAGCTGTCTTCGGGCACGAACGTCGGCTTGGCGCGCCTCGCCTTCGACAGCGCGTTCAAAGTGGGCGGCGTGGCGGATGGCGATGTCAGCCTGAGCGCCATCGTGGTCAGCCGCAGCAGCGAGACGCTGTCGATCACCGGCACGATCAAGAACAACGACAGCGACACGCTCGTTGATCCGGCTGTCTGCATCGTCGTCCGCGATGGCGACGACAACGTGCTGATCACCGGCAAGGACACGAGCATCGCCGACCTGGACGAGGACGAGACCGACACGTTCAGCGTGGCGATCACCGTGCCGGACGACGAGACGGCGGACACGGTCGACGTCTGGGTGGATGGCCTCGACGGCAGTTCGACCGACGCGCCGATCGCTCCGGCGTCGGATCTGAACAACGCGGTCAGCGAGTGCGTCGCGACGAGCACGGCGACCAAGACACCGACGAACACGCCGACGGCGACGGGTACAATCGTACCGACCGACACGCCGGCAGCGACGAACACGGCGACGAACACCCCGGCTGCAACGAACACGCCGGTGGCGACGAATACGCCCTGCTAACGCGGTGGTGCATCGAAGATTGAGAAAGGGGCTCGCCGCGCGGCGAGCCCCTTCTTCGTCCCTCTCCCTGGTCGCCTGTTGGCGACCTGTCCCTCTCCCGAGGGGAGAGGGCGCCGGGGTTGGCCCTCACCCTGGCTCGCCTGACGGCGAGCCTGTCCCTCTCCCTCAGGGGGAGAGGAATGCGGGAAGGCTGCGTCCGCTGGCTGCGCGACGTGTTGTGCCGCTCCGGCGCCGCTCAGGGCGCAGGCTTCGCGGTTCCGGCCGTCGAGGGGCGGCTAAGGGGGTGGTTTGCTATAACTCCCCCGGAATCACTCCTCCGGCCTCACCGGCCCCAGCCCCAAGGAGCGCGCATGGTCGCCACCGCCGACATCATCGACGAGATCCGGCTCATTACGGACGAGCGGAGCCTGCTGAAGCACCCGTTCTACCAAGCGTGGCAGAAGGGCGAGCTGACGCTCGACCACCTGCGCGGCTATGCCTCGCAGTACTACCCGCACGTGCTGGCGTTCCCGCAGTACGTGAGCGCCGCCCACGCGATCTGCCCGGACCAGGGCGAGCGACAGGAGTTGCTGGAGAACCTCATCGAAGAGGAGCGCGGCGACGAGAACCACCCGGAGCTGTGGCTGCGATTCGCTGAGGGCGTCGGCGCCACGCGCGACGGCATCGAGGCGGCACAGCCGCTGCCAGAGACCGACCAGCTCGTCGCGACGTTCCGCGACGCGACGATGCACCGCTCCTTCGCCGAGGCGTGCGCCGCGCTGTACGTCTACGAGTCGCAAGTACCGGAAGTCGCGAAGACGAAGATCGCCGGCCTCAAGGCGTTCTACGGCGTAGATACGCCGCGCGCGCTGCAGTTCTTCGAAGTGCACATCGGCGCCGACGAGATCCACTCGGAGGTCGGCGCCGGCATGGTGCGCCGCCACGTGCAGGACGCCGCTTCGCGCGACGCCGTGCTGACGACGGCGCGCGAGTGCGCGGACGCCCTCTGGTCATTCCTGGATGGCTGCCACCGCGAGTACGTCGCGGCATGATGGGCGGGACGGAGCAGGACGACTCGCATTCTCTGCGCCGCGGTGCACGCCGGTGACGCTCGATCTGACGTTCTTGGGCACGGGCAACGCCTTCGCGCCGACGCGCTACTGGAGTTCGTTCCTGGTCAACGGGAAGTATCTCTTCGACGCGCCGCCGACGCTGATGCCGCACCTGCACAAGCTGGGCATCGACCCGCGCGACATCGAAGTGATCTTCATCAGCCACTTCCACGGCGACCACTACTTCGGGCTGCCGTTCGCGCTGCTGGAGTTCGCGGAGAAAGAGCCGCGCACGAAGGATCTGACGATCGTCGGACCACCGGGCATCAAGCAGCGCGTCGAGGCATCGACGAACCTGGCGTTCGCCAACGTCTTCAGGAAGCGCGACCGCGGGTACCACCTCACCTTCGTCGAAGCGAAGAATGAACGCACGGCTCATGCGGGCGACGTCGAATACACGTCCTACCGCGTGCAGCACGTCCCGGACCTCGATTCGTATTCCTACCGTGTCACCATCGACGGCCGCACCATCGCTTACACGGGCGACTCGAGCTATTGCGAACCGCTGCTCAAGCTGGCGGAAGGCGCCGAGGTGCTGGTGTCGGAGTGCTCGTGCTGGACGGAGACGTGCGGCATGATCCACCTGACTCCGAACGACATCCTGCGGCTCCGATCGGAGATCGCGCCCGCGACGAAGATCATCCTCACGCACATCGGCGCCGGCGAAGCGCCGCAGGCGATCCTCGACGCCGGCATCATGATCGCGGACGACCTGAAGACGATCTCGCTGTAGGGCGGTCAGCCCCGCGGTGGACGGACCTGAAGATGCGTCCCTACATTCTCGATTTCGCGGCGCGCGCTCGAACACGCGCGGTCTTGCGTCCCGAGCTACCGCCGGCCGTTGTGATCCCGAAACGCACGTCGTAGGGACGAAGCTTTAGCTCCGTGCGTGCGTGGGACGGACCTGAAGGTGCGTCCCACGTTGTCGATTCGTGGCGCGTGCTGGCAGACACGCCGTCTGGCCCCCGGGAGCTACCGCCGGCCGTTGTCGATGCAGTAGAAAAGACCCACGGCCTTCGCGGTGAACATCGAGTAGCGGTTGTCGAAGACGAACTTGTGCTCGCCTCGGAGTTTGACGGGCAGGACGAAGTCGTAGTTCGCGGCGCGCGGCGACGACGCCAGATGGTTCCCCTGCGGGTCGACGATGCGCATGATGATGTCGACCTTGCCGAAGCCGCCGTCCGCCTCGAACGTCCCGCGCATGAGGTCACCTTCCTCGAGCATGATGGTCCGGACGCTCTCGTCGCGCGACGCCACCTGGAAGTTGACGTTCGTGCAGGCCTCCGGATGCCCGTTGGAGACGGCGCCGGCATGCGCAGGCGCGCCGACGCTGCCCACCGCGAGGCGGTTCATCGCCAACCAGCCGCCAACAATGCCGCCGGCGAGCAGCGCGAATAAGCCGATCCCAAGCAAGAACGTACGCACGGCGGCGATACCCCCTTCAGTTAAGCGTCGGCGGCGCTGGAGGGAACTGGTGTCGTGCTCTGTTATGTCGCGTAGTGGCGCAGTCGGTGCGCGAGCGGGCGAGTCGTCGCGCGGCGGGGGTCACCGGAGCTGAAGCTCCTCCGCTACGACGTCGGCACCGCGTCGGGCGACTGGCGACCAGACGACCGACGACCGAAGCTAGAGGGCGAACTCGCGGATGGCCCAGGCGACACCGTCGTCGAGGTTGCTGGGGCCGACGACATCCGCCTGCGCCTTCACATCGTCCGGAGCGTTGCCCATGGCCATGCCGATGCCGGCGGCGTGCATCATCTGGAGATCGGGCGCGGCATCGCCGATCGCCATCGCCTGCTCGATGGGGACGCCGACGTGCTCGCACACGAGGCGGAGCGCGCGTCCCTTGTCGGCGGCGGCATGCACGATGTTCAGGTACGGCGGAAACGTCTCGCTCACGCCGTACGCCAGGTTGAGCACGCCCGCGTACTTGTCGCCGACGCGGTCGCGGATGCCGTCGCACGCATCCTGTCCGAAGAAGAGGAATCCTTCCACGCCGGCGGCGGCGTGATCGGAGAGCCGCTGCGTCAGCACCATGCCGTGCGGCAGGCGGGCAGGGTCGACGTTCGGGCGGCGCGTGAGCAGATACGTGATGTCGTCGACGGTACACATTGATTCGTAGTGGCCTTCGTCGGCGATCGCGGCGATGTCGATCGCCGCGGCGGCGGGCACGCCGAGATCGAGCAGACGCGCGTCGTCGATGGGTCTGCGGATCATCGCGCCGTTGTGGCAGATGATGGGCGACGTGACGCCCAGCGCGTCGGCCGTACGCTTCGCCAGCGCGTACCAGCGCGAGGTGGCAATGACGATGTGCACCCCGGCCGCGACAGCATCGCGCACGGCGGCGGCGTTCGCGTCGCTGATCTCACCGCCGCGGTTGAGCAAAGTGCCGTCGAGGTCGAGCGCGATGAGCCGGACCTTCGCCGTCACAGGGCCGGGCTTTCTTTGGGGAATCCGAGGTTCATCGCGCGCATGCTCACGTAGCGCCCGCCGCCGATAACGAGGTGATCGAGCAGCGCGACGTCCATGAGCTTCGCCGCATCGAAGAGCTGGCGCGTCATCATGCCGTCCGCAGAAGACGGCGTCGGATCGCCTGACGGATGATTGTGAATCAGCACGATGGATGTGGACTTGTCGCGCACGGCGTCCGACAGCAAGTCGGCGATGCGCACCTGAGTGGTGTGCGGGCTACCGATGTAGATGGTGGGCGTGCTCATCACGCGGTTACGCGCATCGAGCAGCGCGACGCGGACGTGTTCCTGGTCGAAGAGCGACATCTCGGCCTGCATGAGCTCCGCCAGATCCTCCGGCGAGCGCACGACCGGGCGGGCCCCGGGTTCGCTCCGCGCCAGCCGCATGCCCAGCTCCAGCGCCGCCTTGAGTTGCGCCGTCTTCGCTTCGCCCAGACCCTTCTCATTACACAGCTCGGTAAACGACGCGCGCCAGATGCCCGGGAGGCCGCCGAAGCGTCCGAGCAGCCGTGTCGCCTGCGAGAGGGCGCTCTCGCTCGCCGAGCCGACTCTCAGCATGATTGCGAGCAGTTCGGCGTTCGAGAGCGCCTGCGAGCCGGCGTCGCGCAGGCGCTCTCGCGGGCGCTCCGTCGCGGGAAGGTCACGGATGAGCGTGTAGGCAGGTGCTTCCGGGATCGACATAGGACGCGATCGTATCAGAACAAGTGTTCCCCGGCAAGGGTGGCTGCGTATACTGCGCGATGCAGGCGATCGTATCGGCGCTGGACGACCCGCACCGCGAGATGGTCGAAAACATCTGGGGCGAGCTGAAGGCCGTCTTCGGGCTGCAGGGCGTCATAGGCAGCACGCGGCCGCACTTCACCTACCACGTCGCCGACTCGTACGCCGCCGACGCCGTTGGTGACGCGCTGAGCGCGGTCGCCCGGACGACGGCGCCGTTCGCGATCGAGACCCACGGGCTCGGCGTGTTTCGCGGAGACGAGACGGTGCTGTATCTGCACGTGTCACCCTCGCCGGCGCTGATGGTGCTGCATCAGCGCGTGTGGGATGCCGTAGCGAGCATCAGCCGCGATCCGAAGGCGGTGTATGCGGCCGCCACCTGGGTGCCGCACATCACGCTGGCGATCGGCGATCTGACGGAGGATGTGCTGCCGCTGGCGCTGCAGTTGTTGAATCGACGCACGTATGAGTGGGCGATTCCGGTGACGAATCTGTGCCTGATCGAAGACACGTCGTCGGCGGCGGCGCCGTGGCGGCGGGTTTTGCTGGGCTGACGCGTTTACCTACAGAGGCACAGAGACACAGGGGATCGGTTTCGGGCGATGAGAATGCGGTGATCATCCGAACGCGGGCGTCACAGGTTGCGCCGCTACGCCCGAAACGATGCGATCGCGCACGACGAGCAGAAGGGCCGCTCATGCGAGCGGCCCTCCGTCAACTACGAACTGTGAACTACGAACTGTGAACTACGAACTGCGCAGCTACACCTTCTCGAGCACCTGAAGGGTGCAGGCGGAGCCGAGGCCGATGACGTGCGCCATGCCGACCTTCGCGCCTTCGACCTGGCGGCCGCCGGCTTCGCCGCGCAGGTGCCAGACGACTTCAGCGACGTTTGCCACACCGGTTGCGCCGAGCGGGTGACCCTTCGAGAGGAGGCCGCCGCTGGCGTTCACTGGGATCTTGCCGCCGACGCTGGTCGCGCCTTCGTCGATCATGCGGCCGGCTTCGCCTTCACCGCAGATGCCGAGGTTTTCGTAGTGCAGCAGCTCCGCCGTAGCGAAGCAGTCGTGCAGCTCGATCAGATCGAGATCGCCGGGGCCGATGCCGGCCTTCTCGTAGGCTTCCTTCGCGGCGTTGCGCGTGAGGGTGTTGATGTCGGGCATGATCAGGTCGCGCTGCGTCCACGGGTCGGAGGTCAGTACCGACGCCGCCACGCGAATCGGCTTCGTGGTGTACTGGCGCGCCTTGTCCATCGAGCAGACAATCGCGGCTGCGGCACCGTCGCCGGTGGGGCAGCACATGTAGAGCGTGTTCGGCCACGAGACGACGCGGGCGTTCAGCACTTCCTCCAGGCCGACTTCGGTCTGGTACTGCGAGTACGGGTTGTGCATGGAGTGCTTGTGGTTTTTCACGGACACCTTCGCAAAGTGCTCCTGCGTGGTGCCGTACTTGCGCATGTGCTCGACGCCGGCCATGCCGAAGACGGCGGGCATGAGGCCGGAGCCAAGAACGCCCTCCGTGCTGTAGGCCGGGTCGCCGCCGGCGCCGCCGCCGCCGAGCAGGCCCATCTTGCCCATCTGCTCGGAGCCGACGGCCATCGCCATGTCATACGCGCCGGACGCGACCGACATGTACGCCTCGCGGAAGGCCGTGGAGCCGGTTGCGCAGGCGTTCGCCACGTTGATCACGGGTATGCCAGTCTGGCCGATGATCTGCAGGACGCGCTGTCCGACCATGGCATTCGACTGGTAGAGGTTGCCGCTGGCGACGAGTTCGATCTCTTTCATGTCGACGCCCGCGTCCTTGAGCGCCAGATGCGCGGCCTGCGCCGCAAGCTCCGGCACGGTCTTCTCCGGGTAGCGTCCGAACTTGATCATTCCGACGCCGATGATGGCTACGTCTCGCATGGTGTTCCTTACTCCTGATAGCCGGCGGTCTTCGTCCCGGCGCTTGAGGACAGGTCTGAAGACCTGTCCCTACGACAAATTGCGCCGGTACTAGATCGGCTTGAAGCTGAACGCGATGACGTCGTTGCCCTCGCGGTCGGTACGGATCTTTTCAGTGACCATCTGCACGGGCATGCCGAACTTCAGGTTCTTCGGGTCGGGCTCGACGCCGTTGATGTTGCAGCGAACGCTGACACCCTCCGGCAGGTCGACGATCGCTGCGATGTACGGCGTGGGCACGCCGGGCGCCGACTGGTGGACGATGGAGAAGACGTGAAGTTCGCCCTTGTCGCTGAGCTTGATGTCATCCATCGCGTCGGTCGAAAAGCACTTGCTGCACGCCATGCGCGCACCGAGGTAGGTGGCACCGCACTTCTTGCAGCGGCTCCCCTGCAGATAGGGGTTGCCTTCTGCCGGGATTTTGAGGAACGGGACGATGGGTCGCTGTGTCTTTTCCGCGGCTGGTGCTTCCGCCATTGCGGCCTCCTGTGAATCGAGCGTGCCGCGTGCAGAATGAAGATGTGTGCCGGACGCTGTCAGGCGCCCACAGGTGTTCGCATCCACGTGCCGCACGACCCTGCCGGAGGCGCCACAGGCGTGCCGTCCGCCGGTAAGGATAGGACTGGCATTATCTTCCCGGCGCCACCTGCAGTCAAGCGCGCAATTCGGGCGGAAAACCGGGTTGGCGCGATTCGGTACCCTACCCCCAGCGACGAGTGAACGTACGGACGCGGGCTGAGCATCCGCGCCACGATGACCGCTACGATTGGGGATATGGACCTCCGCCTTTTTCCGCTGAACACGGTGCTCTTTCCGGGGATGCGCATGCCCCTGCACATCTTCGAGGAGCGGTACCGGGTCATGATCCGGGAGTGCATCGAGGAGGATGCACCGTTCGGCGTGCTGCTGATCAAGGCGGGCGGCGAGGTCGGGAGCGGCGCGGTGCCGCATGACGTCGGCACGACGGCGCGCATCCTGCAGGTCGAGTACCTGGAAGACGGACGAATGAACATCTTCACGATGGGGCACGAGCGCTTCCGCATCGTCGCCATCAACACAACGCAGCCGTATCTGCGCGGCGAAGTCAGCGTGATGGAGCAGGAGCCGGCGACGGATAGCGCTTACGCGGCGCTCCCCCGCGCGCGCCACCTGTTCGACGACTATCTCAAGACCTACCTGGCGCTTGCGGAGCAGTGGACGCGCGGCGTCTACCTGCCCGACGACCCGGCGGACGCAGCGGACTACATGGCGGCGCGGATGGACATCGGTCCCGACGCCAAGCAGGAGCTGCTGGCACAGCTCGACCCGGAAGCGCGGCTGCGGCGCGAACTGGAGATCCTGGGCGAAGTGCTGCCGGACATGCACGGCCGGCTCGTTGCGCACCTGCGCCGTAAGACCAGCGGCTTCGCGGTCCTGAATTAGGTGGGTTTGGCGATTGTCCTCAAGCAACAGGCCCTACGACAATACCCGCATGACGCATCCTGACCGGGCGGCAGCCACATGCTGAAGCTCGAAGTCTCCTACCGGGGAATCATCGTCGGCGTGCTAGCCGTCGTCGCGCTGTTGGCGCTGTCGCGGCTCTGGCCGGTCGTATTGCTCGTAGTCACGGCGTTCATCTTCATGGCGGCGCTGTTGCCGTACGTCGACTGGCTCGTCCGGAGGGGCGTGCCGCGTACCGTCGCCGTGCTACTCCTGCTCGTCGTGATCCTCAGCATCATCGCGGGACTCTTCTCCCTCGTCGTGCCGGCGATGATTGACGAGTTTCGAAATGTCCGCGAGCAGCTGCCCGAGGACGCCAGGAAGATGGAGGACCTCCTGGCCAACTTCGGAATCGATGTCGAACTCCAGCAGCGAGCGCGCGAGATCAACTGGACCGACCTTATCTCGGGGCGGGCCGCGATCAACTACGGTCAACGCATTTTCCAGACTACGCTATCGATTCTCACGATCATCGTGATCACGGTCTACCTCCTCATCGAGACACCGCGCCTCTCGCGCTTCTTCAACCAGTTCGTGCCGAAAGAGCGTGAGGTGGAAGCGCAGCTCATCATGGGTTCGCTCGGACGAGTTGTAGGTGGATACATCCGGGGGCAACTCATCACCTCGCTGGCGATCAGCGTCTTCACGCTCGTCGTGCTGTTAAGTCTCCGCGTGGAGAACGCGCTCGCGTTCGCCGTGCTCGCCGGGTTCGCCGACATCATCCCGATCATCGGCGCGCTGATCGCCGTGATCCCGCCGACGTTTTCGGCATTTCAGGACTCGCCGACCAAGGCGTTCATCGTGATGGGGTTGCTCCTCGGTTATCAGCAGTTTGAGGACCGCATCCTGGTGCCTCGCGTGTACGGCTCCACACTGAACCTGCCGCCGCTGATCGTGCTGATCGCCGTGCTGGCCGGTGGGGAGCTGTTTGGCATCCCGGGCGTCCTGCTGGCGCTGCCGGCAGCGGCGGTCGGGCGCGTGTTCTTCGATTACGTGATGGAGAACCGGATCGGTGGCATCGGCCCCGTCTCGACCGCGGAGGTGCTGGCGCCGGACGAACCCGCACCGGGCACGACATCCAGCTCGGAGGCGTAATGCGCGCTCGACTCCTGCTCGCCCTCGTCGCCGCCCTGCTGTTTGCCACCGCGGCGCCTCGAGACGCGCGGGCGGATGAAGGCTGGACCATCGACTCGTTCGCGTCTGTGATCGAGATCCAGACCGACGGCCGCTTGTTGATCATGGAACGAATCGATGTCGACTTCGGCGCGCTCCAGAAGCATGGGATCTTCCGTGACATCCCGATCGAATACAGCATCCCTGGCGACGACAAGCACAATCGCATCTACGGATTCGAGACCGTGTCGGTGACGGACGGGAACGGGAAGCCGTGGACGTACACGCGGAGCCGCAAGGGCGGCGATGTCGAGCTGAAGATCGGCGACGCGGATCGGACGATCAGCGGGAAGCAGTCGTACCACATCACGTACCGCGTAACGGGCGCGCTGAACTCGTTTCCGGACCACGATGAGCTGTACTGGAACGTCAACGGCGCCGAGTGGCCTGTGCCGACGCTGGAGACCACGGCAGTCGTCTCTCTCGAAGGCGGCGGGATAGACAAGGCAACCTGCTTCGAAGGATTGACGGGCTCAACCGCGACGTGCGATGGCGGCATTCTCGGCGACCGTCCCACTGCACTCTTCGCCGCGAGCCGCCGACTCGAATCCGGGGAGCAGTTGACCATCGTGGTTTCCCTCCGCAAGGGCGCCGTCACAGAGCCCACGATCCTGCTCGTGGACAAGCCGAAGAACACGTTCCAGCAATACTTCGAGTTCACACCGCTGACCATCATCGGCACCGCTATCGTGTTCGTGCTGGGGTTGATGTTCTTTGCGTACTACTGGTGGCGGCGCGGGCGTGATCGCGCGTACACGTCGGTGTACTACCTGACGAACGACACGATGGAACAGACGCGCCCGCTGTTCCATCGCGACCAGGTGGTGGTGGAGTACACGCCGCCGGACGAGCTGCGCCCAGCGCAGATGGGTCTGCTGCTGGACGAGCGCGCGGACACGAAGGACGCGACGGCTACGATCGTCGACCTGGCGGTGCGCGGCTACCTGACGATCGAGGAGCTGGACAAGTCGTGGGTCTTCGGCAAGACGGACTGGAAGCTGACGAAGAAGAAGGAGCCGGAGGACCTGCAGCCGTACGAACGCACGATCATGAAGGGGCTCTTCGACGACGGGGCTGAGGTGAAGGTCTCCGAGCTGAAGAACGCGTACCACACGTCACTGTCGAAAGCGCAGGAGCAGCTCTACAGCGACGCGGTTCGCCACAAGTGGTTCGCACGGTCGCCCGATGCGTCGCGCTCCGCGGCGAGCATCATGGCCGTCATCGTGGGCGTCGGAGGCGGTGTCCTGGGCTTCGGGCTCGGCCGCTTGTTCGGGGCGGCGCTGATCGGCGTGCCGGTTGTAGCTATCGGCGTGTTGATGCTCGCGACGTCGAGCTGGATGCCGAGCCGGACCGCAAAGGGCAGTGAGGCGCTGCGTCGTGTACTGGGGTTCCGGCTCTACATCAACACCGCGGAGCAAAGCCGGCAGGAGTTCAACGAGAAAGCGAACATCTTCGCCGAGTATCTGCCGTACGCCATCGTCTTTGGCTGCGTCGAGAAGTGGGCAAGCGTGTTCCGCGACATCGATACGGCAGCCGTAACCGGCGCATGGTACGTGGGGCCGCACCTGTTCTCCGCGCCGGACTTCTCGCGCAGCATGGAGACGTTCTCGTCGTCGGTCTCGCACGTCATTTCGAGCACGCCGGGCAGCAGCGGCGGCAGCGGGTTTGGGGGCGGCGGGTCTTCCGGGGGCGGCGGTGGCGGCGGCGGCGGCGGGAGCTGGTAGGCCGCGGCGCTACCAGCGACGCTAGTCGACGACGGTGACTGGGCGTTTTGCGTTCTTGAGGACGTAATCGGAAGTCGATCCGAATATGGCCTTGCTCAGGCCACTGCCCCGCCGGCCAACCACAATCAGTTCGGCACCCTCGGCGTCCGCCTGCCGGATGATCTCTTCTCCGGGCGAGCCGAACGCCACCACTCGGCGCGGCGAAATGCCGGCACGCTTCAGGGAGTCGATCGTGCGGTCTGTGCTCGCAGCCACACGCTCTTCGTAATCGCGCATCGACTGCTCGCCGCTGCTCGGCTGCGCCTCGTGGGGCAGCACGGCGAGGACGATCACGTCTGCCGCGTCGCCGTGCGCCAGCGCAACGTAGCGCGCGCTGGCCAGACCCGCGTCCGAGCCGTCGGACGCAATGAGTACGCGCGGCCGACCAGATTGCGCAGATGATTGTTGCCTGGAGACTTGGCTGCGCTCCACGTCCGACTGCCGCGTGCCGATCAACGCGATGATAGCGATCGGGCCCATCGCCGCGGACAGGAGCAGCCAGCCGAAGGGATCGCGACCCCACCGACGCGCGAGATACGTGGCAACGAGTCCGGAGGCGAGCACGATCGCGAGCCAGACCGCGAGGACTTCGAACAGAACTAGCATGCGCCTGCTCCATCACATCCGAGGGGCGGCCCAGCCGCCGGGTTGGGGTTCCAGGATTCTGCTCATGATAGCGGCGTGGCTACGCTAGCGCGGCGACCTTTAGCGTGACGGTGACCGGCGCGCCGCCCCGCACCAGCAGGGTGCTGACTGCTCCGGCGTCGTAGGAGTAGGGGACGAAGGCCACGCCTTCCAGCACGCGGTCGCTGATCTTGCAGCGGAGGGTGAGTTCGCCGTTTGCGGTGACCAGCATGACTTCTGACTCGTCTTCGATGCGAAGCGCAGCCGCATCGGCCGGGTGCAGTTCGACGAACTCCTCGCGGTGGAGTTTGTCGGCGTCGGGCGAGTGGATGGCCGCACCTTCGAGGCTGGTGAAGAGCGTGCGGCCCGTCGTCAGCACCAGGCCGCCGTTCGCGGCTTGCGCGGTTGCGGCGGCGACGGGCTGCTGCTCGAACTTCGATGGGAGCTCGAAGACGCGCGCGTTGCCCCAGTATCCGGACTGGACGGTGAAGCGCTCGTAGCCGGGGACGTTCGCGGCGATCTCGTCGGTGACGGCGTCGGGATGGGCGTACGACCACGTGCCGGCCCCGCCAATCTCGTTCGCGAGGTCGGTGAGGGCGAGCAGCGCGGGGCGCGCGTCGCCGAGCGCGGCCAGTGCGGCATGGAGGCGATTCACCCGGCGCTCGCCGCTGGTGTAGGTGCCGGTCTTCCCGTACGACGGGACATCGGCAAGCACGACGTGCGCGGCCTTTGCGGTGTCGGTGGCCAGGCTGTCGATGACGACGAGCATGTCGAGCGCGTCGAGGGCCTTCTGCGTGCGAGCGCGTTCCGGCGCGAACATGAGCGGGTTGTCGCCAACGACGATCATCGCTTTCAGCGTTCCGGCGATCGCTGCGTCGAGCATCGCGTCGAAGTCCATGCCGGGCTGCACGAGCGCGACGCGGCCGGGGCCGCGCTCAGGGTCGACACCCATGTCGCGTGCGCCGTTGACGTTCGCTTCCGTCGGCAGGATGTAGAGCGACTCGGCGGCCTTCTCGCCACGGAGCACGATCGCCAGGTTTGCTGCGGCGCGGGCACCGTTGCCGGCGGCGGCTGCATCGACGGACGACGGGGCGTAGATGATCGATACGGTCTTCTTCTCGTCGCGCGCCGATTCCAGCACGGCGAGCGCAGCCGCGACGTCACCCGAGACGACGCTGGCGGAGGCGTTGCCCTTCGCGAGCGCATCGACGGTTGCGGCTTCGTCGCCGACGCGCGGGCGCAGCCAGACACCGCCATACGGATCGGCGAAGTCTGCCATCTCGCCGTTCTGCGCCGAGATCAGCACGAGGCGGCCGTGGCGCGGCGCGGCGGGATTGCCGACGATGGCATCCTTGACGCGCAGCGCCGCGACGTTGTGGCTCGACTCCAGGTCGTCGGCGATGCAGAAGACGATGTCGCTGCGCTCGATGTTGATCATGTCGGCGGGCAGCGCCTCAGTGCCGAACGCGGCATCGATCGCCTTCGCGGCGGCGCGGTTCGGTGCGGCCTCGCTGAAGTCGACGTGCGGCGTGCCGATGACGTCGCGCGCCAATTTCTGCGCGAGGTAATTCTCTTCGTTGGTGCTGAACGGCGAACCGAGGACGGCGACGGCGCTCGCTCCGTGCTTCTCGATGACGCCCGTGATCTGTTCCGCGGCGTACGAGATCAGTTCGCCCCAGTGCGCGGGGAACTGTGGCGTGCCGGAGGGGCCGCGGCGCACGAGGTGCTTCTGGAGACGCTGCTTGTCGCTGACCGCGTCGTAGTGGAAACGCCCACGCACGCAGATCTGGTCGTCGCTTACCGGGTTGATGCGGTCGGGCTTGACGATGACGGCGCGACCGCTGCGGCTGCCAATGCTGATCGTGCAGCCGACGGAGCAGGAGTTGCAGGTCGTGCTGGTCCAGTCCTCGGTGCGCGCGATCCACTTGTTCGGCTTCTCCATCAGCGTCGCTGTTGGGCAGACGTCGATGCAGGCGCCGCAGAAGTCGCAGTTGGACTCGTCGATGCGGCCGCCGGCGCCGAACGCGATGGCGGTCGGGTAGCCGCGGCCGGCGAGCGTGATGGCGCTCGTGTGGCGGATCTCGTCGCAGGCGCGGACGCAGCGCGTGCAGATGATGCACATCTGCGGGTCGAACTCGAACCACGGATTAGCGCGGTCCGGATCCGGCTGCTGCGTCTGGTAGTACGTGCGATCTTCGAGCATCCACGGCTCGACGTTCTCGAAACCCATGTCGAGCAGTTCGTTCGTCGTCTGCAGCTCGCAACGGTAGTTCTTCGAGCAGGTCACGCAGCGGTGAGTGACGACGTCGTCACGCAGGCAGATGTCGCCAGGCATGCACTTCACGCGCCGGTGGCAGGTGAGGCAGCGATCGCTGTGGTTAGCGTTGATGATCGCCAGCACGTTCTGGCGCGCTTCCTTGATCGGCTGATCTTCCGTATTGACGACCATGCCGTCAGCGACGCGCGCGGTGCAGGAGAGTTGGAGGCCGCGCGCACCCTCGATCTCGACGAGGCACGTGCGGCAGCCGGCGTATGGCGCGAGGCCGTCGATGTAGCAAAGGTTGGAGATCCAGACGCCGTTCTTCTTGATCACTTCGACGAGGGGCGCGCCTTCCGGCGCTTCGATGGCGACGCCGTTCAGTGTGAGCTTAGCCACGCGTTCTGGCCCCCACGACGCGCTCGCCCTTCGAGAGCGGCTCCGGGTGCTGGCGCGCTTCCACCTCGATCAGCTCGATGACCTCTTTCGGCGCGATCTGGCCGTGCGGGTAGGTGTAGTCGTTGCGGCGCAGGTGCTCGTGCGCCAGCTTCGTCAGCGAGTGCTTGTCCTTGTACATCGTGTCGAACTCGTACACGGCGTCCTCGAACACGCCGCCGGACTGGATCGCCTGGTAGGGGCACGCTTCGACACAGAGACCGCAATACATGCAGATGCGGAAGTCGATCTCGTAGCGGACCTTCTCGAGCGTGCCGTCGGGGTTCGGAGAGGTCTCGACGAGGATGCAGCCGTCCGGGCAGGCCTGCGCACAGGTGCTGCAGCCGGTGCAGCGCTCGTCGAACCAAAGCAGGTTCGTGCGCGCGCGCGGCGACATCGGGCGCGTGACTTCGGGGAACTCGATGGTCGCGACGGGCATGACCATCCGCTTGATGGTCACCATCATGCCCTTGAGCAGGCCGATACCGTACACGTTTGGTCGCCTTGTGACTGGTCGCTTGTGACTGGCCGTGGGTGCGCGTCGGAATCGATTGTACCGGTTTTCACGCACGGAACAACGGGCGGCGGCCGCACGGAGGGGGAGGGAGTGGTGGGCGACACTGGACTCGAACCAGTGACCTCTACGATGTCAACGTAGCGCTCTAACCAGCTGAGCTAGCCGCCCACAGAAGTGCCCGCATCGTAGCGAGCGTGGCGGGAGTCGTCAACGCGAGGGTGCGGGACGTCGGCGACGGGTGAACGCAGCGCTGGCACCGCGAGATGCTTGTGTGCACAGTCCTCGCTCCGCTTGTTGTGCGGGGGGTGCGTGTTAGAATGCGGTCGCCCCGATCGGGGCGGTGACGGGCCGCTAGCTCAATTGGCAGAGCATCTGACTCTTAATCAGACGGTTCTGGGTTCGACTCCCGGGCGGCTCACCATTCGCACATCTGAGGGCGCGCATCCGAACGGTGCGCGCCCTCTGCGTTGCCCGCAAGGCCACACGATCACCCGGCGATGCGCGCCAGCGACGAGGCGACTGCGGAAGCGGCGGACACGCTCAGCAACGCGAACACGAGCCGGCGAAACGCATCCGGCTTCACGTGACGCACCAGGGCGTGCCCCACGATGCTCCCCGCGGCTACGGCGGGTAGGCCGATGCCCCACAGGATCAACGCCTCACGGGAGATCACTCCCACAGCGGCGAACGCCGCCAAAGTAATCACGCTGCTAACAAGGAAGAACACGGCTAACGCGCCGCGGAACTCGGCCGGCGCGTGCTCGCGGCCCTGTAGATACAGGACGACCGGCGGGCCATTCATGCCGACACTGGTGTTCAGCAGGCCCGAGGCGAACCCGGCGCCCACCTCGGCCGCAACGTGCCGCCGGCTGATGCGCAAGCCGGCGGCGAGCGCGGCCGCCAGCGCCAGCGTGACGACGCCGACGCTCAGGCGAAGCGCCTCCTCGGGCGCGAGGAGCAGCACCACGAGACCGAGCGGCATCCCAATGCCGGCACCCGCCAGCAGCGGAAAGACTGTGAGCCAAGGAACGTGGCTCCAGGCGGTCCGGCTCAGGATGACGTGGTTCAGCAACCCGAGCAGCGAAGACAGCACCACAGCGTCCCGCACGTCAAGCACGGCAGCGAAGAAGGGCACTGTGACGAGCGCGAAGCCGAATCCCGCGACGGTCTGGGCCGTGGAAGCGACCAGCACCACGGCCACGACGAAGATCACGACGGCAGGCTCCATGGCGGCATGGTGGACGATTCGCCCGCACAACAGAAGGTGGACGGCGCTTTACATCGCCGCTCAGGTGGGCGTGGGGCTTACCATGCTCACGGCGCATCCGGGCGGGTAGCCCACTGACGCCCGAAGGGTGTATAACGTGTTCACTGCGTGGTGACGCCGGGTTCCGGCATTACACTTCAGGTGTTCGGCGGCAACACGGCTCGGCTGCGAACCAGGGGAAGTGTCGGAATTGGCAGACGAGCGTGACTTAGGATCACGTGCCGCAAGGCGTAGGAGTTCGAGTCTCCTCTTCCCCACCAGACATATCGGAATGCCGCGGGCACGGCCGGCGATCGCAGGGAGGTTTGATGGGCACACTGCTTTCGGTGCGGAACCTGCAGACGCAGTTCAACACCGAGGAAGGCGTCGTCCACGCCGTGGATGGCGTTTCCTATGACGTAGAGGAAGGCGAAACGCTGGGCCTCGTCGGGGAATCCGGCTGCGGCAAGAGCGTCAGCGCGCTTTCGATCCTTCGCCTTATTCCGAACCCGCCGGGCAAGATCGTCGGCGGCGAGATCTTCTTCGAGGGTCAAGACATCCTCAAGATGAGCGAAGAAGAAGTCCGCCACATCCGCGGCAACCGCATCGCCATGGTCTTCCAAGAGCCGATGACCTCGCTGAACCCCGTCCTCACGATCGGGCGGCAGCTCACGGAAGCGCTCGAGCTGCACCTGAAGATGGATAACAATCAGGCGCGCCGGCGCGCGGCCGAACTGCTGGAGATGGTTGGCATCCCGTCGGCGGGCAGCCGGCTGGACGACTATCCGCACCAGTTCTCCGGCGGCATGCGCCAGCGCGTGATGATTGCGATGGCGCTGTCGTGCAACCCTAAGCTGCTGCTCGCCGACGAACCCACGACCGCGCTGGACGTGACCATTCAGGCGCAGATCCTCGAGATCATGGCGCGGCTGAGCGCGGAACTCGGCACGGCGGTCGTCGTCATCACGCACAATCTCGGCGTCGTCGCTCGGTATGCCGATCGCGTCAACGTCATGTACGCCGGCAAGGTCGTCGAGACGGCCCCCGCGGACGAACTCTACGCCAACCCGCGACATCCCTACACACTCGGGCTGCTGAAATCCGTTCCGCGCCTGGATCAAGGCAAGAAGGACCGCCTCATCCCCATCGAGGGCGTACCGCCTGACCTCGTTCACCGGCCAGCGGGCTGCTCCTTCGCGCCGCGATGCGCGTACAAGGTCGACCGATGCCTCACGGAGATACCGCCGTTGGTGGCAGCCGGCGATAAGCACCAGGCCGCCTGTTTCGTCCTTCCGACGATCGACACGCCGATTCCAACCAAGAGCGGGGTCAACTGATGACAACCGAAACGGCAGACACGAGCAGCGTCGAGACCGCGTCAGACATCCTGGTGAACGTCCAGAATCTGAAGATGTACTTCCCGATCACGGCGGGACTGATCATCCAGCGCAAGATCGCCGATGTGAAGGCCGTTGATGGACTCTCGCTCGAAGTGAAGAAGGGCGAGACGCTGGGTCTCGTCGGCGAGTCCGGATGCGGCAAGTCGACGACGGGCCGCGCGATCCTGCAGCTTTACAAGCCGACCGCCGGCACCGTGAACTTCGGCGGCGTCGAGCTGACCAAACTCGGCGCGGGCGAGATGCGCCGGATGCGCCGCCGGATGCAGATGATATTCCAGGACCCGTTCGCGTCGCTGAACCCGCGCTTGTCGGTCGGATCGTTCATCGGCGAGCCGCTCCAGATCCATGGTCTCGCAAAGGGCTCCAAGAACCGCAAGGAGCGCATCCAGGATCTGATGCGCGTCGTCGGGCTAAACCCGTACTACGCGAACCGCTACCCGCACGAGTTCTCCGGCGGCCAGCGCCAGCGCATCGGCATCGCCCGCGCACTCGCGGTGGAGCCGGACTTCATCGTCGCCGACGAGCCGGTGTCCGCGCTCGACGTTTCGATTCAGGCGCAGATCATTAACCTGATGGAGGATCTACAGTCGCAGTTCGGACTGACGTACCTGTTCATCGCCCACGACCTCTCGGTCGTGCGTCACATCAGCGACCGCGTCGGCGTCATGTACCTGGGCAAGATGATGGAGCTGGCGGACCGCAACGAGTTGTACGACAACCCGCTGCACCCGTACACCAAGGCGCTGCTTTCGGCGGTGCCGGTACCGGACCCGAAGGTCGAGAAGACCCGCGAGCGCATCATCCTCACCGGCGATGTGCCGAGCCCGCTGCGGCCGCCTCCCGGCTGCGTCTTCAATACGCGCTGCCCAATCGCCATCGACGAGTGCCGCCAGGTGATCCCGGAGTGGCGCGATGTCGGCGGCGGGCACATGGTGGCGTGCCACCGCGTCGGCGAAAGCTAGACGGCGGTAGCGACGAATCATCGAACGTGGCGCGGGCTCTCAGCCCGCGTCTTCGTTTCCGCCTCGTGACGCGACGCCAGAACACCCAAGAGGACACGTACCATGCCCAGCATCACCGCCACTGACGGCCTCCGAATCCACTACGAGACAGAGGGCGCGGGCCGACCTCTGCTGCTGATGACCGGTGCATACGGAACACTCGAAGCCTGGTATGACTTTGGCTGGGTAGAAGCGCTCTCCGCGGAGCGCCGACTGATCATGCTGGATCTCCGGGGGCATGGCCGGAGCGACAAGCCACACGACCCGGCGGCATACGGATGGCGCAAGAACGCCACAGATGCGATCGCCGTCCTCGAAGCAGAATCAGCGATCGGCGCCGACGTGTTCGGCCAGTCGATGGGCGCACACGTGACGATCGCGCTGCTGCACGCGGATACGTCGCGGCTCCGATCGCTGGCTTGCAACGGTGGTACTCCGTTGCCGGAGCCGCTCAGCCGCCCGGTCGGCAGACTGCTCAAGCGCGCGAAGATGCTGCGCGAAGAAGGCATGACGTGGACGCTGCGCGCAGGTTCAGGCGCTCCCTACCTTCCAGGCGAAGAATTGTCTGGCACCCCCCGCCAGCGACGCCTCGATGGCGATGCAGAGGCGTTTGCTTGCGAAGCGGAGGGCCAGGCGCTGATGGACGATCAGCATCTGCCACCGACCGGACCGCCGATGATGTTCTTCGCGGCCGAACACGATCCGCTGGCTGTGCAGACGTGTCAAGACCTCCCGTCGAGGTTCCCGTACGCGCGGTATACCTACATCCCGGGGGAGAGTCACTTCGTGACGCGCAAACCAGCGACCTTCTTGCCACTGCTGCGGGCGTTCTGGAGCACGCTGCCCGAGTAAGTACGTCGGCCGGACGCCCGGTCAATGAGCCGCGAAAGGAACACGCCATGCCGCACATTACTGCTTCGGACGGCGTTCGCACCTACTACGAGGCTGTCGGCGAAGGCCGACCGCTCTTGCTCATGACTGGCGCGTTCGGCACGCTCGAAGCCTGGTACGAGTATGGCTGGGTAGACGCTCTCTCGGCGGAGCGGCGCCTGATCATGATCGATCTCCGCGGGCACGGCCGTAGCGACAAGCCGCACGACCCCGCGGCATACGGCTGGCGCAAGAACGCGACGGATGCGATCGCCGTCCTCGAAGCGGAGTCAGCGAACGGCGCCGACGTATTCGGCCAGTCGATGGGCGGACAGGTCGTGATCGCGCTCCTGCACGCCAACACGTCGCGCATCCGGTCGCTCGCCTGCAACGGCGCCTACGCGATGCGCGAGCCGCTCGGCCGTCCGATCGGCCGGATGCTCAAGCGAGCGAAAGTGCTCCGAGAAGAAGGTATGGCAGGGATGATGCGGATAGACGTCGGAACGCCACCCCTCCCTGGCGAAGAGCGATCAGCGGCGAACAGCGAACAGGTCCTCAGCGGTGACGCGGAGGCCTTTGCGTGCGAGGCAGAGGGTCAGGCGCCGATGGACGATCAGCACCTGCCGCCGTCCGCACCCCCAACGATGTTCTTTGCAGCCGAGCACGATCCGCAGGCCGTGCAGACGTGCCAAGACCTCCCGTCGAGGTTCCCGTACGCGCGGTACACGTACATCCCGGGCGAGAGTCACTTCGTCACACGCAAGCCCGCCACGTTCTTGCCGTTGCTTCGGGAGTTCTGGAGCACGCTCCCTGGTTAAGCGGGTACAACCACTCGGTTGACCGTCAACGTTCCGCGGACCAGCTCGACCAGATACGCCTCCGCGGTCACACCTTCTAGCCACTGCTCGATGAGCGGCGCCGCTTCTACGAGGTGAGCCGTGTGGACGTCGCGCTCGTTCTCGACGGACGCGATGTCGTCGTAGGCGCGGCAGCTTAGGTGCTGCACCATCAGCACGCGCGTGAAGCGGTGGAGGCGCCAGAGTAGACGGATCTCCTCCTCCATGCTCTCGCGGGCGGCGGCGTTGCGCGGCAGCACCAGCGAGCGAATGGCGCCCGGGCGCGCGATCAGGTCGTAGTCGTTGTCCAGCCCGGACGTCTCGGCAAACGCGCGCTCGCAGCTCTTGAATCGGAAGTCCGAGCAGGTGATGACGAGCGCGGAACACGTTGCGCGCTCGAAGAGAGGGCTGTCGCTCATGCTGCCAGCGCGCGCCCGAGATTCTCAGCCAGCTTGTCCATGAACTGCTCGGTCGTCAGCCATTTCTGGTCGGGGCCGACGAGCAGCGCCAGGTCCTTCGTCATGTCGCCGGACTCGACGGTATCGACGCACACCTTCTCGAGCGTGCGTGCGAAGGCCACGACGTCCGGCGTGCTGTCGAACTCACCGCGATAAGCGAGGCCACGCGTCCACGCGAA
>JANNPX010000007.1:0-40883 GCA_031400455.1 Chloroflexota bacterium
TCAAAGAGGAGGTGCCGTACTACATCGCGCGATCGCAACACGGCTGGCAGTATGTGGCGTTTGCCCTCGCAGGGTTGCAATTCGTCGTGCCGTTCATGGTACTGTTGACCCGCGACGGCAAGCGCGACGCGGGCAACCTGATGATCGTGGCCGGGATCGTGCTGGCGATGCGCATCGTCGACTACTATTGGTTGATCGCCCCGGTTCGCCGCATCGCCCGCATCGTCGATGAGCGCTCCAGATCGCGCGCCTTCGCGCACGGCGTGCTGCAGCGTCGCTTGGCGGTTCAGCCCTAGGCCGACCTCAAACACCGCAAAGAGAAAGAAGACCAACAGCGGAAAGACGACCGCGAACTCAAGCAGTCCTTGGCCGTCTTGCTGGGACAGTCGCCGCAGCATGGAACTCCCTTTTTGGTGAGTGGGCGGGGCCGTGCGGCCCCGCCCGTTCGATTTCCAGGAGAGACTAGTTGCCGCTGCAGCCGTCGGAGTTCAAGCTTACGCAAGCTCCGACCCGGTCCGCGAATTCCTGAAGCTTCGGGCCCAGATCCGCGAAGAAGAACGCAGCTGCCCCGGCGGCAGCGATGAATCCGACGAGCACCGCGTACTCGATCAGGTCCTGGCCGACTTCCTCGCGCAGGCGAGTCGCCACCGAATTCTTCAGGCTCGACGCCCACGACAAAGCTGAAAGGACGATACTGTTTACCACTTCGGACTCACCCTCCTGGAACTGATTACTGCGCTGATAAGACCCCGCACCAGACGGGGAACTTCCCATTGTCACCGGCGGTCGTCAACATCAGCAGCGCGCCGCCACGCGCATGCATCGGGCGGGAACGAGTCCGCAGCCGCTATTCGACTGTGCTCTCTGCCTAGAACGGGCGATTCGCCGTGGCGTTTCGCTCCGCATCGCCAACGTTGCGGCCTTGTCTAGTTCGACCATTTCTGCGGCGATCACGCGCACAGCGCCGGTCACGATGGCTCGCGGTCGCGACGCCGTCGGACAGCCAAGACTCACAACTTGCGGGGCAAAAAATCGAGCGTCCCGGCAACCCGCCAGCTCCGGGTGCGCAATCGCCTAGCGAGAGGCGATCCGAACGTAACACCGGCCCATAAGGGTGTCAAGCCGTTCTTTGACGGCTGTGTGTGAACATCTGGAAGCGCCCTTCCGCGCCAGATTCACTTCTTGACAGAGCGCGTAAAACTCGCGCGAATGCGCCTTGTCATAGCCTGCCCGGCCGTATCGCAGGGCGCGGTTGCCGTCATCTGCCGCGGTCGTCGTCGCTCCCGGGTCGATGTCCCACCCTGCGCGTCCCACAATCCGCGCCCGTCGGCTGACAGCCGCATCTACCGCCGTCTAGCCCCAACCCCATCCCGGCGATAGAATCCCGATCGAAACGTGCAGTTCGAGGAGGCGCCAACATGCTCCCCAGCCACGAGTTCCCTGGCAACTACATCTATTACTTCTCGTTCGTCGGGCTGCTCGCCTTCCTCTTCTACTCCATCTCCATCAAAGTCTCCGTCTTCGCCCGCGGCAAGGGCGATAACCGCTTCGACCACCTGTTCGAGCGCCTGACCTCGCTGGTCCCGTACCTCATGGGCAACGCCCGAGTCGCCCGCAGGCGCTACTGGTACAGCGGCCTCCTCCATTCGCTCATCTACTGGGGCTTCATCGTCCTGCAGGTCCGTACCATCAACTTCATCCTCAAGGGCATCAACGAAGACATCTCCTTCGAGCACATCTTCGGCTTCTACTACGACATCACGGTCCGCGCCCCGATGGACATGTTCAACATCCTCGTCCTCATCGGCTGCGGCATGGCAGCGTGGCAGCGTCGATTCTGGAAGCCTGCCCGCATGACGTTCAACATGGACGCCTGGCTGATCCTCTTCTTCATCGCCTTCCTCATGCTCAGCGATGTGATGGTCAACAGCTTCGAAATCGCCACCGACCCCCAGGGCGGCGAGAAGTGGTCGTTCCTCGCCTACTCGTTCGCGCAACTCTGGGACGGCATCGGCATGTCGCGTGGCGTCCAGGAAGGGTTCCTCAACTTCTGGTGGTACGCCCACCTCTACGACTTCCTGCTCTTCGCCAACAACCTGCCCTACAGCAAGCACTCCCATGTGCTGTCGGTCGCACCGAATATCCTCTTCCGGCGCATCGAGCCCACCGGCAAGCTCCAGCCGATCAAGGACTTCGAGAACCTCGAGCGCTTTGGCGCCGGCCGTATCGAAGATCTCACCTGGAAGCAGATGCTCGACCCGTACACTTGCACGGAGTGCGGGCGCTGCGAGATCAACTGCCCCGCCTTCCTCACCGGCAAGGAGCTCTCGCCGAAGAAGATCATGCACGACATGCGCGCCGCCATCGAGGCGGAAGTCCACAAGATCAGTTCGCCCATCTTCGTCTGGGACGCCCTCAAGCCACCGTCGAAGAATGGCTCGAACGGCAATGGGCATGGCGACGCCGACGCTCACCCCGCCGACCTCACCTTGATCGATGCCGTCGGCTTCAACCCCGTGTGGGACTGCGTCACCTGCGGCGCCTGCATGGAACAGTGCCCGGTATTCATCGAGCACGTGCCCGCGCTCCAGGACATGCGCCGCTTCTTCACCATGAACGAAGCCAACATGCCGGAGACCGCCGCGGCGACGCTGCAACAGATCGAACAGCGCGGCCACCCCTGGCGCGGCGCGCAGTTCAGCCGCACGGCGTGGATGGAAGGGCTCGACATCCCCACCTTCGACGGAACGCAGAAGTACCTCTACTGGGTCGGCTGCTCCGGCGCGATGGTCGATCGCAACATTCCGATCACCCGCGCCGTCGCTCGCCTGCTCGCCGAGGCCGGCGTCAGCTACGGCTGCCTCGGCGACGAGGAGCAGTGCACCGGTGACCCCGCGCGGCGCCTCGGCAACGAGTACCTGTTCCAGGAGCAGGCGAAGTCACTGATCGAGGTCATGCACGCGAAGGGCGTGCAGAAGATCATCACGAACTGCCCGCACTGCTTCAACACCATGGCGAACGAATACCCCGACTTCGACGGTCACTTCGAGGTGATCCACCACACCACGTTCTTGTCAAAGCTTCTCAAGGACGGCGCCCTGATCCCGAAACAGGATCTCCCGCTCGCCATCACCTACCACGACTCCTGCTACCTCGGCCGCCACAACGGCAACTACGACGGCCCGCGCGACATCGTCGATGCCCTGCCCGGTGGCACGCGGGTCGAAATGCCGCGCAACCGCGACAACAGCTTCTGCTGCGGCGCCGGCGGCGGTCACATGTGGGTCGAAGAGTCGAAGGGCAAGCGCATCAACGTCGCCCGCACTGAAGAGGCCGTCGCCACCGGTGCGCAGGTGATCGCCACCGCCTGCCCCTTCTGCATCCAGATGTTCGAAGACGGCATCCCCACCGTGCAGCCCGACGACACCAAGCGAATGAAGACGTTCGACGTCGCCGAACTGTTGGAGCTAACAGTGATCGGCCGCCCCAGCGGCGGCTCACCCGCCGCCGACGCCATGGGCATCGCCGAACCGGAACCGGCAGCAGATCCCGCGTAGGGGCGGCCCTGTGTGGCCGCCCGCGTGTGGTGCGATGCCCCGCGTCTGCCCACCGGGATACGATGCTCAACTACCCCTTCCGCCCGACGAACAGCAGATGCTCCGCCAACCCGTGCGTGTCCGGATCCTTCCCCAATCGATAGTTCAAGTCGACCCAGTACTCCCACGCCGCGCCGTCGAGATCGTTGATCTTGCCGCGAATCATGCTCACCACGCCCTCGCACGCAACCGTGACGATGTGCTCGACGCTCGTCTCCGCGAACAGTGCCGCAAGCTCCGCCGGGCGCATGAGGTACACGTCCGTGAACCCCTCTGCGTTCGGTGTCTTGCCGGTCGCGATCTGCCCCTCGTACACCTCACGATGTTCCACCACCTGCATCGGATCATGCTTCGCCCAGAAGCGGATCGCCGCATACCGCGTGATGTTCGTCGCCATCACGATGCCGCCCGGTCTTGCCACGCGCACCGCCTCGTTCACCGCCGTCTGACGATCGGCCTCCTCGAGCAGGTGGTACAGCGGCCCCATCAGCAGCACTGCGTCGAACGAGCCGTCCGCAAACGCGCCGAGGTCGCGAGCGTCCGCCTTCGTGACCGCGCCGATCCGGAGCCCCACCTCCGCAGCCTTCGCCTCAGCCAGCGCAAGTTCCACCTCGGAGATGTCAGCAAGCGTGACGTCGTAGCCACGACGCGTAAGCTCAATCGCGTAGCGTCCCGGCCCGCCGCCGATATCGAGCACGCGTGCTGGGGCAGAGGGCAGATACTCATCGAATGCGCGCAGCGTCACCGCGAACTCGACGCGATCCCGATCGAGTCGCACCCACTCCTTCTCCGCGTCCGAGTCGTAGTACCGTTCGACGTTCGTCATACCGCTCTCGATCCATTCGGGCAGGCAGTCGCCGCTACGAGCGTGCCATCTAGCAATGTAGTTCGTCAATTGCGTCGCCAGTCACACACATCGGCGTAGGGGCACGCGGTGGCGTGCCCGTGCGGGCACAATCCCATGTGATGGACGCCTGCTCCGTGCGGGTCTCCGGTGCCACCCCGCGCCTCGCAGCAGGGTGTACACTCGACCGATGAGGGGATCATCAGCCTTCGTCCGCAGCCTGCCCCGTGCTGCCTTGCTCGTGCTCAGTGCCGCGCTCGTCGTCGGCGCGCTGCTCGGACCCACCACCACGACCGCCGCGCCGCAAGCGACCACGTACGACTTCACGCAAGTCACCACGATCATGCAGAACGCCGTCACGACCATCCCGCTGCAGGGCGCGTCGTTGCGCGTCGTGAAGGACTCCGTAGTCGTCTACGAACAAGCCTTCGGCGCGTATACCACGTCCACCTCGCCGCCGATCGCGTCCGCCAGCAAATGGCTCTCCGCCGCCGTCATCATGTCGCTTGTCGAGGATGGGCTCATCGATCTCGACGAGCCTGTGTCCACATACCTACCGCAGTTCACCGGCCTCAAGGGCACCATGACCGTCCGGCAGATGTTCTCCCATACCTCCGGATTGTCCGGCGACCACAACTGTCGGGACAATCACACGATTACGCTCGCCAACTGCGTCGACCAGATCGCGCTGGTGTCGCTCCAGGCGGCGCCGGGCGCCCTCTTCGATTACGGCGGCGTGTCGATGCATGTCGCCGGCCGCGTTGCCGAAGTGGTAAGCGGACAGTCATGGGCGCAGCTCTTTGAAGACCGCATCCGCGCGCCGCTCGGCCTCACGAACACCTACTACTTCAATGCGACGCCCGATCTGAATCCATCTATGGCTGGCGGGGCGAGGTCGACGCTCGGCGACTATGGGAAGTTCCTGGCGATGATCCTCGCCGATGGCAATGCCGGCGGAGTGCAAGTCCTCACGCCCGCCTCTGTACACGAGATGCAGATCGATCAGACCGCTGGCGCCGCCGGAGCAAATCCGCGCGGCTACGGCCTCGGCGAGTGGCGCGACATCGTCGACAACCAGGACAACGCCACCCAGCTCAGCAGCGCCGGCGCATTCGGATTCGTCCCCTGGATCGATACCGAACGCAACTACTACGCCGTGTTCCTGACCTACGACCATCTCGACAATGTCAGGCCCACCGTGAACCAGCTGGAAACGACGATCCGCGCCATCTTCGATGCGCCACCCTCACCGCCGCCAGTCGGCGGCGTCGCCCACGCGCCCGAGTTCCGCGCTGATCGCACCACCGCCGTGGAGGAGCACCCGTCTGCGAGGTGGGTCGTTGCCACGATCATCATCTGCGCCGCCGCGATGCTGCTCATCGTCGCTGGCTTCGTCTGGAGACGTGAGAGGCCCGCGCACCCGAGGTCATAGGGAGCGCCCGATCGCCGACCAGATCCCGCGTAGGGGCATTCCGCAGAATGCCTTTCCCGTGCCGAACGCTGAGGCGTCCCTCAACTCGCGACGAGATCGCGCAAAGCCCCGGTTCCCAGCCACTCGCCAATCCGCGTCCGCAGGCCCGGTGCGTCGAGTCCGTGCGCCGCGTCGTGCCGCTCCGCGCCCCCATACTTGCGGTGCTCCGCGGGTGGAACTCCGATGCAGAGCAATCGGTGTGCTTTGTCGGAAAGTGCGGCGGACACCTCGGCCGCGGACGTCCCCTCGAGGTACGGTTCCACCAGGACCACGTCGGTTCCCGTAACCGAAGCCCGGAGTCCATCGCGGTCGAAGGGCCGCACCGTGGCGGCGTACAACACCGTTGCGTCGATCGCGGACAACGCCTCCATCACCGGATCCAGCATCGGGCCGACGGCGATCACTGTCGGTGCGCCGCGTGCACCCCGGCGCTGCACCACCAGCTTGCCGTCGGCGTCGGCCGCGGGCGCGGCATTCTTCCGCTCGGACAGGCGAATGTAGACCGCGTCGTCCGTTTGCGCGGCGTCCCGCAGGAACGTCTCGACCTCGTCGGGATGTCCCGGTACGTGGATGCGCCAACCAGGAAGCGTCGCCATCAGCGCCACGTCGCCGGGCGACTGGTGCGTGCGTCCGTACGCGGCGACATCGTAGGACGCGCCGCAGCTCACGAGGATGCCGCCGACCCCCTGGTGCGCGAACCCGAGCTTCACCTGCTCGAACGACCGCTCGACAAGGAACGGCGCAAAGCTGTGCGCGATCGGCCGCATCCCCTCCAGCGCCATACCGGCAGCGACGTTCACCATCAGCTGTTCGCGGATACCAACGTTCACGACCCGGTGTGGATGGCGCTGATACGCGCCGCTCGCCTTGAATCGATCGACCGTGATATCCGCCATCACCACGGCCAGGCGTGGATCATTTTCCAGCAATTCACTGACGACACTGACGAATCGATCGCGCATGGTCAGACCTCATTCCTTCGGTTCTACGACGGCAACGATGGCGAGGGGCACGCCCCGGTGCGGCGACGTCAGCGCACGCTCCAGCGCACCGTGATCTCGTCCGTCGACGGTCACCGCCGACCACCCCTCGACGGCGAAGCGCGCCTCAATGCCGCCAGGCCACCTGAGGGACGACGATTGGTTGTCGACGACCACCGCCGTCAGCGCCTCCAGTCCGAAACGCGCAGCGGCGACTACTGCTTCGCTGTTGCTGCCCTCATCGAACTCGGCGTCGCCCAGCAGGCAGTAGACGCACGGATCGCTCTTGCCGCGCGCCCGCAACGCCAGCGACATGCCGACCGCGATCGGCAGGCCGTGGCCGAGGGAGCCGCTCGAGATTTCGACGCCGGGTATGAGCGTGCGGTCCGGGTGAAGCCCGAGCGGCGAGTCGTAGCGCACCCATGTCCGCAACGCGTCTTCGCCGATGAAGCCTTTCGCCGCAAGCACCGCGTAGTAGGCCATCGGCCCGTGCCCCTTCGACAGCAGGAACCGATCGCGGTCATCGTCATCTGGCCGCGCAGGATCGATGCGCAGGATCCGGTCATACAGCACCCAGAGCACGTCCAGCGTGGACGTGGCGATCGCGTTGTGCTTCTCATCGCCTGTCATCAGGCTCATCAGGCGCCTGATATCGGCATATGCGCTGCTGCTGGCGGGATTGCTCGGCTGGGCGGTGGATGGCTGAGTGGCGTATGTCATACGTAGAAGGTAAAACTTCAAGAACACTTGAAGTCAAGCCCTTAGGCGGAGGAATTTTTTGGTGGCTCTCTCAGACCACATCACCATCACAGAACTCGCCCAGCGCAGTGGCGTCGCTGCCTCTGCGCTGCGCTACTACGAATCGCTGGGACTCATCGGCGCGGAGCGCACAGCCGGCAACCAGCGGCGCTATCGCCGGAGCGTGCTGCGTCGCGTCGCCGTCATCAAGGTGGCGCAGGCCATGGGCGTACCGCTGCGGCAGATCCACTCCGCGCTCGCGAAGTTGCCCGACCGGCGGGATCCTACCCCCTCCGACTGGGCACGACTGTCGCGCGCCTGGCGCGGAGAATTGACCGGCCGCATCGTCACCCTCGAAAAGCTGCGCGATCAGCTCTCGTCGTGCATCGGATGCGGCTGCCTGTCATTGGACCGGTGCGGCTTGTTCAACCCCGCGGACCGAGCGCAGAGTGGTGGCGCAGGCCCGAGGTACCTCCTCGGCGACCTTCCCGAGCCCTCACCGTAGGGCACGCTCGCCGGCGTTAGCCCCGCGATCCGGGCGACCACCACATGTGGCCACACTGTCCCGCCCGTGGCGAACCACTCCCGCGATCTTGTAGGGGCGCAACCCGTCGCGCCCTCTGCGGGCACGCTGCTCGGCCATGGCGAATAAGGCCCCCGCGACCGATAGCTCATCCGGGAGGGACTCAGCGCTCGCAATATCAAGAGACTTGAGCTGATATATAGCAAGTTAGTTGCAAATGAGCGTGGCCGGTCGCTACTATGTCGGCAATGGCGAACTTCTACGAAACCCTCGGCGTCAAGCGCGACGCCTCCGACAAGGAGGTCCGTTCCGCGTACCGGAAGCTCGCCCGTAAGCATCACCCCGATGTGAACCCCGGCGACAAGGCTGCCGAGGCCAAGTTCAAAGAGATCACCAACGCCTACGAGGTCCTGAACGATAAGGAAAAGCGCCGCAAGTACGACAAGTACGGCGAGCGTTGGGAATACGCCGACCAGATCGAAGAAGCGGAGCGTCAGCGGGCCAGCGGCGGCGGGCGCTTCGCTCACGGCAACGGCGGCCGCGGTTCGCAGCAGTTCGACGTCAGCGACTTGGGCGACCTGGGCGGCGTATTCGGGCAGTTCTTCGGCCGTGGCGGCGGCGGAGTCCGCACGATGTCCAGGCGGGGCGCCGACATCCAGCAGCCAATCGACATAACACTGGAAGAGGCGTACCACGGCACGACTCGCACCATCGAGATGCTCGGCCTCGAACCCTGCCCCACCTGCGGCGGCACAGGCGAGATCGCCGGCGCTACCTGCCACATGTGTGGCGGCCACGGCCAGGTCCAGAAGCCGCGCCGCATCGAGGTGAAGATCCCGGCCGGCGTCGCCACCGGCGCGAAGGTCCGCGTCGCGAAGGAAGGGCAGCCCGGTATGGGCGGCGGCGCGAAGGGCGACCTGCTGCTCGTCGTTACCGTCCGTACGCAGTCGCGCTTCGAGCGCAAAGGCGACGACCTCATCACCGAGATCGAAGTCCCACTCACAACCGCCGTCCTCGGCGGCGAGGCGGAGGTCCCGACCGTTACCGCGAAGGTCATGCTGAAGATCCCGCCGCTCACGCAGAACGGCCGCGCCTTCAAACTCGGTGGGCTCGGCATGCCTCATCTCAACAAAGAGGGAAGAGGCGACCTCCACGCAAGAGTCCGCGTGAAGCTCCCAGAACAGCTCGACGAAAAGCAGAAAGCACTATTCGAAGAGCTGAGCGCCGCCGGCGTGTAACACCTGTACGGGCGCAACCCGTCGCGTCCGCGATCGGAGACGCAACACCGGAGAACGGCACAGAACCCCAAACAAACCAATCTGTGAAATCTGCGAAATCTGCGGTTAGAGAAATGAACGAAGAACACGATCACGAAGACCCTGTATACGTCATCTCGATCGCCGCGCGCATCGTGGGCATGCACGCCCAGACCCTGCGCCAGTACGAACGCGTCGGCCTCGTCGCGCCGAAGCGCACGACCGGCCGCATCCGCATGTACTCCCGCGCCGATATCGCCCGCCTCCGCCAGGTCCAGCGCCTCATGAACGACCTCGGCGTGAACCTCGCCGGCGTGGAAGTGATCCTGAGAATGAACGAGAAGATGCAGCAGATGGAATCCGAAATGGAACAACTCCGCCAGCAGATCCAAACCCTTCGTGACCGCCGCCTCCCGGCGCCGAGGAGCGACGCATGATGCGGACGGGTCGCACCCAAACCCGTAGCGGAGGAGCTTCAGCTCCGGTCGACGCAAGAGCGCGCCACACCACAGAACAGACACCGAACAGGCGGTGAGGAGAACACCAACATGATGCGACAAGACAGATTCACACAGCAGGCTCAAGAGGTCCTCGCTGCCTCACAGGAGATGGTGCGCACGCAGCGCCACTCGCAGTGGGACGTCGAGCACGTGCTCCTCGCGCTGCTCCAGCACCCCGATAGCCTCGCTGGCCGCATCCTCACCGCGATGGACGTCGACGTGCGTGTCCTCACGCAGCGCGTCGCCGACACGCTCGCGAAGTCGCCGAAGCTCGCCTACGACGTCGTGCAGGTCTACACCACCCCGCGCATCGTCAAGATGCTCGAGACCGCGAACGCGGAGTCCGAGCGCCTCAAGGACGAGTACGTCGGCGTCGAGCACCTGCTCATCGCCATCGCAGACGAGCGCGACGGCGACGCCGCCCGCATCCTGCGCGAGTTCAAGATCGATAAGGAGCGCATCTACCGCGCACTGCAAGACGTCCGCGGCAGCGCGCGCGTCGATTCGCCGACGGCCGAGAGCAAGTACGGCGCGCTCGAGAAGTACAGCAACGACCTCACGAAGTACGCGCGCGACGGCAAGCTCGATCCGGTCATTGGCCGCGATGTCGAGATCAAGCGCGTCATGCAGATCCTCAACCGGCGCACCAAGAACAACCCCGTCATCATCGGCGAGGCCGGCGTCGGCAAGACGGCCGTGGTCGAGGGGCTCGCGCAGAAGATCGTCGCCGGCGACGTGCCGGAGAACCTCAAGGACAAGCGCCTGCTCGCGCTCGATATGGGCGCGATGGTCGCCGGTTCGAAGTTCCGCGGCGAGTTCGAGGAGCGCCTCAAGGCCGTCATGGACGAGATCCGCAGCGCCGAGGGCGAAGTGATCGTCTTCATCGACGAGCTGCACCAGGTGATGGGCGCCGGTGCCGCCGAAGGCGCTATCGATGCCAGCACGATGATGAAGCCCGCGCTCGCCCGAGGCGAACTCCGCGTGGTCGGCGCCACCACGCTCGACGAGTACCGCAAGCACATCGAGAAGGATCCCGCGCTTGAGCGCCGCTTCTCGCCCGTCTTCCTCGACGAGCCGTCGGTCGACGAGGCGATCGAGATCCTTCGCGGCCTGCGGCCGAAGTACGAGGCGCACCACAAGGTGAAGATCTCCGAGGAGGCGCTCATCGCGGCCGCACGCCTCAGCGACCGCTACCTGACCGAGCGCTTCCTGCCCGACAAGGCCATCGACCTCATCGACGAGGCCGCGAGCAAGCACGTCATCGAGCAGCAGTCCCTCAGCCCGGAGCTGCGCGACCTCAAGAAGCGGCTCGACGAGCTGAACATGGAGACCGAGGCCGCCGCCGCGAAGCAGGACTACGAGGCCGCCGCTCGCATCCGCCAGGAAGTGCTGAAGATCCAGTCCGAGTACGAGGCCGCGAAGGCCGACTGGGAGACGACGCACACCGCCGATATGACCGTCACCGAGCAGGACATCGGCGAGCTGATCGCGTCCATGACGGGCATCCCCGTCAGCCGCATGCTCGAAGGTGAAGCGGAGAAGCTCCTCCACATCGAGGAGGCGCTGCACGGCCGCGTCATCGGCCAGGACAAGGCGGTCGAGTCCGTCGCTGAAGCGCTCCGCCGCGCCGGATCCGGCCTCAAGGATCCCAAGCGCCCGATCGGCAGTTTCATCTTCCTCGGCCCCACCGGCGTCGGCAAGACGGAGCTGGCGCGCGCGCTCGCGCAGTACATGTTCGACGACGAAGAGGCGATGATCCGCCTCGACATGTCGGAGTACCAGGAGCGCCACACCGTCTCGCGCATCATCGGCGCACCGCCCGGGTACGTCGGCTACGACGAGGGTGGCGCGCTCACGGAGGCGGTCCGCCGCCGGCCGTACCGCGTGATCCTCTTCGACGAGATCGAGAAGGCGCACCCGGATCTGTTCAACGTGCTGTTGCAGATCCTCGATGACGGCCGCCTCACTGATGGCCAGGGCCGCACCGTCGACTTCCGCAACACGATCATCATCATGACGTCGAACCTCGGCACGAGTTCCGACAACAAGGGCCGCTTCGGCTTCGTCACCAGCCGCGCCGCCGACGAGGGTCAGCGCGAAGTGCGCCAGGAGCAGGTCGAGAAGGCGCTGCGTGAAGCCTTCCGCCCGGAGTTCCTCAATCGCATCGACGAGATCATCGTCTTCGAGCCGCTGACCGAAAAGGAGCTGGCGAAGATCGTCGAGCTGATGCTGAACGAAGTGCTGAACCGCCTGTCCGATCGCGACGTCGCGTTCGAAGTGACCGAGGCCGCGAAGGCCGAGCTGGTGAAGGAAGGCTACGACCGCATCTACGGCGCCCGCCCCCTCCGCCGCACCGTCCAGCGCCGCATCGAGAACCCGCTCGCCCGCCGCATCCTCTCCGGCGACTTCGGCGAAGGCACAACAGTCCGCGTCGACTACGACGGCACCGACTTCACCTTCGAGAAGACCACCGCCGCCCCGGCACCTGAGGCGAAGCCGGAGCCCGTGGCGGCCGCCGTGTAGCGGCGCAGCGGCGCACTGAAACGGCGCCGCTGCTGGATCGATTCGTGGGCAAGTAGGACCGGGTGCTGGCTGCGCTCATGGGGGCGAGGGAATAACGCTTGCCGGCGCTGTTGTTGGTGACGCACTCGTTGGTGTAGCCAGCGCCTCAGCCGGGAAGACCGTCGGCGTGTGCGCTACAACTGGCGCATTGTGATCGGCAGAGCCAAGCCCCAAGGATGTAGCTACGCCGAGAGCTATCCCTATTGCGCCGATCGTCGCAAAGACGAGGGCAAAGTTCTCGCTAAAGCTGAAGCGCCGGATCAGAATCTTGTAATGAGGTGTTGTGCTGCGGTGCTTGGTTGTGGCGCGCTCCTCGCTTGAGAAGATCTGCGTGATCTCGTCGGGAGCACCGGCCGCGTAGGGCATCTGTTCTATGTGTTTCAAGGCGGCTTCGCCGTGCCGAATAAGGTCTTTGTTCCTCTGGTCGAGCTTCCAGAAGACGAACGCGAAGAATGCCAGCAAAAAGAAACCCACCGCGATGCCTGCACGTGGGATCGTCTCGTCTTTAAGGAGCGTGAGCCCACCGCCGATGAGAACTGTGGCGAACAGCACGAAGAAGTTGAAGGTCTTCAGGCGCTGGTCGGCGTGAAATTGGAAGTATTTCCATGCGTAGTCGCGGAGCGCGTCGACGCGATCGGAAGGCAGCGTAGAACCGCCTGGCGCCGCTGGGTCCTGCTTAGGTTCCACTAGGTTCGATCAATGCCGGTGCCAACGAGACCACGCATCAGCGCGGTAGTCAGGGGTGCCGCAGGGGTGAGCGAGCGCTGTTCCTCTATCGACGGTATCAGACAAACGAGCCAGCCCGTGTTCGCGCGGCCGAACTGTTTGTGTATGGAGATCAATCTAACGTCTCGCCAATACATGGGTGAAGACGTGCGGTTAATCGTCGCAGAGTGCGCCCAAGCATCGATGGCTTCCGTTATGCGCTCCGGGGTCACGCGGTTCGAGTCATACCGGTGTGCGGCATGGACGCTGTCTCCATTGCGGGCGGCTTCGAAGACACTGATCGCCGTTAGTTCCGAAACCCGCAAGCGGAAGGCGTGATGGGAGACCTTGTATTGCTTGGGCGCGGTGAGCATCCAGGGAAGAAGGGATCCTATTCGCACAGTGGCAAGGTCCCGCAGTAGCCACCGCTCCGGCATCAGGAGACTAGCGGCAAATCGATCGCACCAACGTTCCACCTCTGCGCGGGATGCTTGAAGGAGATGCTCGGGTGCGTCGGAACAGCCTTCATCAGCGAGGTGCAAGTGGCCGAGTTCATGTGCAAGTGTGAACCGTCGGCGTGCCATCGAATCGGAGCGCCGCAGGACGATTTCTGCGCCGATTCGGCCTAAGTTCACGAGGTAGCCATCACGATCAAGGTGCTCTGCTCGAACTTGTAGTGCAGGCCACAGCGCGCAGACCCGCCGCAAGTCGACGGGTGCCTTGGTCTGCTCTGCGTCTGCAAGTAGCTTCTCCGCCGCAAACGGGGCGTCAGGAAGGTGCATTCGTGCCATCCGTGTTGTCGAGTGAGTCGATCACCCGTTGGAGCGTTCGTCGCACAAGGACGCTACGATCTTGGTCTGTGAGGCTACCGCGCCGAGCTGCAGCACGGTGACCGACCCAATCCTCGAGGACGCTAATCATACGTCCGGTGGAGTCAGGCTCGACGAGCTCGGCGACGGTGGTGCCGAGGACGCTCGCGATACGTCTGAGTTGCAATAGACTGCAGTTCGCGGTTCTGTCGGTCGATTCCTCGAGGGCGCTCAGAGATGCGGGCGAAAGCTGCACCGCCTCGGCGAGCGTTTCGAGCGACATGCCGCGTTCCGATCGGAAGCGGCGTACGCTCGCTCCAACAATGTTCGTATCAAAATCTGTGAACGCGAGCTTCCTCTCTTCGAGCACGGGCCTGATCCTGGACAGTAGCGTGTGCAATTCGTCGTCGAGCTCCTCCGGCTCGGTGTACTCGATGTGATATTTGAGAGAAGGGATGCCGGTGACCATTCGGCTTACCGTTCGTGACGAGTGGGAGATGAGGATCATCGGCACGAGTCCGTTGTACGCGATTTCGAGCTCCTGTCCGGAGCCTGTGCTAGGTACCTGGCAGAGGTGGATCAGCAGATCGGAGTTGACGACCTTCTCGCGATCGAGAGCCCAAACTTCTGCGTCCGGAATCTCCTTGTTGTTGTCCGGGTCCGTCTTCGTACGTGGTTCATATAGGTCGACGCCGTGCTCAGCGCAGATGCGGGCGACCTCGTGTGAAACCATCGAGATGGTCTGCTTCGAGGCTGGATCTAGGCCGGTTAGGGCGCACGCCAAGTATCCCGTCAGGGGGAGGGACATCGCTTCGTGGTTCAGAAGTGTCAGCTGGCCACGCACCGCCGGTTTCTGCACGGCGCGTGGTGCCTTCGCCTTATGCGTGCGCGGTTGCCTGCTCGGGCTAGGCGCGTCGTCGCGCGCGCCACTCGGGCTCCGTTCCCTTGCGTTGGTTTTCATTCGGTAGGCCTCTCGGATGTCGATGCGCTCGGACTACGTCAGCGCGCGCCGCGCGTCATCGCGAGCAATTCAGGCTTGATTTTATCACGACGCGCTGCCTCCCGCCTTCGCTCGGTGACACCACGCCTCGGACATCACCCCACTCCCGCCATATACTCGCCGCACCAGCGGCGCCCGCCCAAGCTGACAACCTGACCCGCTGACATCCTGAAAGGCTCGCGCGATGCCCCGAGGAGGCCGCCGCCCCGGCGCTGGCGCCCGCAAGGGCAACACCAACGCCCTCAAATCGATCAACAACTCCCCGCGCGCCCAGATGGTCTACGAGGTCATCAGCGTCCATCCCGACAAGCGCGCCCTCGGCCAGATCCTCATCGACAACGGCCTCTCTCTCCCCAGAAAGTTCACCCCCGCCGACACCCGCCGCGCCGTCGCCATCTACTACAAACACTTCTTTGATAGTCCCGAACCCAAACAATCAAAACGATCAACCACAGCCGACAATCCGCAAGAATCAGACCCGCAATCAATCAACCAGGACGCAGATCCCGAAGCATAATCAGTCACCAAAATGTTTCACGTGAAACAATCGCCGCAACCGCCAGCTTCGAAAGGCAAGCGAAACCCATCCCCGACCCTCAGTGTCCTCAGTGATCTCTGTGAAGAAGAGAAAAAGAAACGAGATCAATCAAACAGCGCAGCGCCAAGCATCCTTGAGGCAACAAACATGGCCGGCGTCCTCTCCGCTATCATGTGTCACACAAAGGAATCGAGGCGCACGTGACCGAAGCTCTGCTCTCCATCCACGTAGAAGCCCTGCCTGAGGGCGGCTTCCTCGCGACCAGCGACGAGCTGCCCGGCCTCCTCGCTCAGGGCCGCACCGTCGCCGAGACTCTCGAGATCGCCCAGGACGTCGCTCGCAAGCTCGTCGAGTCCTACCTCGAGCACGGCGATCCGCTGCCGCCCGCCCTCAGCACCGCATCACCGTCGGAGGTCGACGTCCGCATCCCCATCACCATCTCCTGATGGGCCGTCTCGCCGGGTTCACCGCCAGCGACGTGCTGCGCAAGCTTCGGCGCGCGGGCTTCGTCTTCGATCGTCAGGCGAAGGGCAGCCACGAGATCTGGTGGCATCCCGAGAACCGTCGCCGCGTAACAATCCCCCGCCACGCCGGCGATCTCCCCGAAGGCACCGTCCGCGCCATCGTCAAGCAGGCAGGCTTCACGCCAGACGAATTCGAAGCGCTGTAACGGGCGGCCGCCGCTACTTCGCCGCGGCGGCGTCGGACTCGATCACGTGCTCGAGGATCGCGAGGCCCTGCTCCAGCTCTTCCTCCGTGACCGTCAGCGGCGGCACGATGCGGACGGCGTTCGGGCGTACATTGTTGAGGATCAGCCCGGCGGCCAGCGCCGCGTTCGTGATGCGCTCGCCGATATCGCTGGTGAACTGCACGGCCCACATGAGGCCCTTGCCGCGCACCGCCGCGACGTTTGGGCAGCGGTCGGCGATCGACTCCAGTCGCCGCTCGACGAGCTTGCCCTTCTCGGCGACCTGCGCCGGCAGGTCCGTCTCGATCATGTAGCGCATCACCTCGTACCCGACGCGCGTCGTCAGCGGCTCGCCGCCGTACGTGCTGCCGTGGTCGCCCGGCGTGAACACCGCGCAGTGCTCCTTCGCCAGGAACGCCGAAAGCGGCACGCCACCGCCGATGCCCTTGCCGAGCGTCATGATGTCGGGCTCCGCGCCGAAGAACTCGTAGCCGAAGAGCGTGCCGAGCCGCCCGCAGCCGGTCTGCACCTCGTCGAAGATCAGCAGGATGTTCTGCTCGTCGCACCACGCCCGCAGCGCGGGGAGGTAGCTGTCGTCGGGCACGTTGATGCCGCCTTCGCCCTGGATCGGCTCGATGAACACCGCCGCTGTGTTGCTCGACGTTGCGCGCTTCACTGCCTCGACGTCGTTGAACGGCACGTGCACGAACCCCTCCGGCAGCGGCCCGAACGGCGTCTTGTAGCGCTCCGTCCCGCCCGCCGTGACGGCCTGCAGCGTGCGGCCGTGGAAGGCATCGAACGTGCAGATGATCTCGTACGCGCCGGCCTTCTTCTCCTTGCCCCACTTCCGCGCGAGCTTGAGCGCGCCCTCGTTTGCCTCGGCGCCGCTGTTCATGAAGTAGACGCGGTCGAAGCACGAGTGCTCGATCAGCAGCTCCGCCAGCTTGAGCTGCGGCGTCGAGTAGAACTGGTTCGAGACATGGATGAGGGTGCGCGCCTGGTCGATCAGCGCATCGACGATCACGGGGTGCGAGTGCCCGAGGCTGATCGTCGCCGGGCCCCCGAAGAAGTCGAGATACTCGCGCCCGTCCTCGTCCCAGATGTGCGAGCCCTCACCGCGCACGGCGACGAGGTTCATCCGCTTTCCGGTTCGCATGAAGTACTTCGCTTCTTTTTCGCGCCAGTCGGTCATCGTGTTGCTCCTTGAAGCCGGAATCATATCAGAAGCCGAAATGATGCTGTCCCGGCCTACGAAGAACGGTTCAGCGAGGACGCGACTCTAGCCCACACGGAGGTTCGGACGGGGCTGAAGCCGCGTCCCTACGTTCTCATTATCGACACCGCCATCCGAATGGAGCGGGGGTGCCTTGCCCGCAGAGGGCGCAACGGGTTGCGCCCCTACGATTCGCCGGTGGCAGCCGCGGTCAGTTCGAGCGGAAGTGGTGCACGAGCGGGTGCTCGCCCTCGCTCACCGTTGCGTATCCGGCGCCGTCGGCGTCGAAGGCTATCGCTTCGCCTTGCGGCTCGGCCGCCGATGCCGCCTCGCACGGCTCGGCTGCCAGCGCCTCGGCGATCGACTGTCCCGCCGCCCGAGACCAGAGCCAGACGGCGGAGTACGTGCGGATCGCGATGATGCCGCCGGCGGGCGGGTCGCCGGACGGGGAGATGTCGCCGCTTGTCGCCAGCGCGCCGCCCGCGCGCGCCAGCGGCGGCGCGTCGTCGCCGAACTCTGCGCGCTTCTTGAGTTGCGAGAAGTCGACGCGGGCCACCTGCTCCAGCGTCGTCGTTGCGTTGGCGTCCAGCGTGCCCGGTGCGCGGAACACCTGCGAGCCCCCGCCGTCTTTCGTCACGATGATGATGTCGCCGCTGACCGGGTCGACCATCAACGTCTCCGCGTCGTGCGCGCCGTCGGGATAGCGGAGCGTGAGCTTCTCGACGCCGGTGAGCGTGCCGGCGATCGGCGCCGCGCTCCGGTCGAGCTTCGGCTCGCGCACGCGGTACACGATGATCTCGGGCCGACCGCGCGCGTTATCGCCGATGTCGCCGAAGTACAGCAGCCCGTCGCCGTCCGCTGCGCCGGGGCCGGACGCCATGTCTTCCCAGTCGAACGCGTCAGCGCCGGCGAGGGTGTACGTTGCGATCGCGCTGCCGCGCGTATTCGTCACGAACGCGCGCGCCGAGTCGCCGCTGTCGTTGTGCGCCCAGTACACGCCGTCGTTCGCCCACGCCGCGGCCAGCCCGGACGCCTCCACGAGATCGCCCGCGGCGACGGTTCCCGCCGGCAGAACTTCCGCCGCGGTCCCGCACATTGCTGCGGCCGCGCTGGCGTATCGCGCACTCGCGGCGGCGGCGGCGGGTGATGCTCGTACTTCCGTAACTGAGGTCGTGGTGGTGGGCGTGTCCAGGGAGAGAGGCACCGAAGTTATCGGTGCAGGGGTCTTGCGTCCTGCAACGAACGTCTGCACGAGCGCGCTATCCACGTAGTCGGCGGTAGCCGCGTGGGCTGCCGTGGCGTCCGCGTCCGAGCGACCGCCGCCGCCGCAGCCAGCGACGAGCGTTGCGACGACGATGGTAGCGCTGAGTAGCGAGATCGGGGCCTTCAACGATCCTCCCGCACACATCGTCTGGTTGCCTGTGCGTGGCGCGAACGGGGTTCGTGGGCGGCCCGGGGTGGGCACGGCGCGCCGTGCCCCTACGCGCGTCGTCTTGATGGCTGCCGTGATTCTACTCTGTCAGATCGTCGATGTTCTCGCGCAGCTTTACGATCGCGTCGCACAGATCGTCGATGTCTGCGGTGGTGCCTAGGAAGATTTCGTGCGGAAGCCAGATCATCTCCTTCGCCGATGCCTTCTCGGCCACGGGGCACGACGTCTGGCTGTAGTCCACCTCGATCGGAGCGTCCTTCCAGGCGAAGAGCGGCGCGCTGTAGACGGGGGTGTAGAACGCGCCGTACAGCTTCATCCCTTCTTTGTGCAGCGCCCACGCAAAGCGATCGCGCGGCAGCCCGCGCCATGCTTGCTCGTCGTAGCGAAGCACGACGCCGTAGCCGGAGCGCGTCGTCATGCGCTCGTCCTGGCGCAGCGTGCTCACGCCATCAAGCTGGGCTATGCGCCGCTCGAGATGCGCGACGTTCGTGTTGCGCAGCGCGACCTGCTCGGGCAGGCGGTCGAGTTGCGCGAGCAGTACGGCGGCCTGGAACTCCGTGATCCGGTAGTTCCAGCCGAGCATCGTGCCCTCGGCAGCCTGCCGATCGCTGCCGGTGCCGCGGCCGGAGTTCACGTACGCGTTGCAGCGTTCGGCGAATGCGTCGTCGCTCGTCACGATGATGCCGCCCTCGCCGCACGTCATCAGCTTCGATGACTGGAAGCTGAAGCAGCCGAAGTCGCCGAGCGAGCCCGCGCCCTGCTCGCGCCAGAAGCCACCGTGCATGTGCGCGCAGTCCTCGATCACCTTCAGCCCACGCGTCCGCGCGATCTCGCCGATGCGGTCCATGTCGGCCATGCGTGAACCGAGGTGTACGGGCAGGATCGCCCGCGTATCGGGTGTGATGTGCCGCTCGATCTGTTCGGCATCGATGCACCACGTCTCTGGATCGACGTCAACGAATACCGGCTTGAAGCCCTGTATGAGGGCGGCGAAAGCCGTGGCGTAGAACGTCAGCGCCGGCACCAGCACTTCGTCGCCGCGCTCCAGTCCCGCGGCTTTCAGCGAGACCTCGAGCGCGGTCGTGCCGGCGGTCGTGCAGATGCCGAACTTCGCGCCGTGGTAGGCCGCAAATCGCTCGGCGAACTCGCCCGCCATCACGTTGGGTGAAGGGAACCCGCCCCAGTTGCCGCTTTCGAGGACGCGGGTCAGGTTCGCGGTCTCGCGCTGGTCGTGCTGCGGCCATTCCGGCCAGGCCTTTGTCCGCAGCGGGTCGCCGCCTCGCAGGGCTAGTTTCGCCATGACCGAAGTTAACCACGAAGGGCACGAAGGGGCACGAAGGCGGGCGATGCCGCTACGGCCGAGGGGCGCTCGTCCGAGACGAGCGCACCGAGGGACGCCCGTACAACGGATGCGGGCGTGCCGGTCCGCTCCCTTAAGGACATCTCGCGATGCCCGGGCGCGGGCCGATAACAGTAGCGGGAGATCATCGCATGGCGAAGCTGGCGTCCGCGCGTCCGGTCGTAGCCGCGCCCGACATTGGTGCGTGGCTGGCTGCTCGTGTCTGGCCGGTCGCACGAGCCGCGGCCATACCGGCGTCCATCGTGCTGCTGGCGCTGCTCCTGCGCGTCATCCGGCTCGAGTTGCAGGCGTGGACGCCCGACACGTACGAGCACATGACGGCGGCGCACCGGCTGGTATCCGGGGAGTTTCCGATCTCGCGCTTCTACCCGCCCGGCGTAGCGATCACGCTCGCTCCTGCGTTCGTCCTCTTCCCGCAGACACTCGCGACGCAGCAGGGCGTGATCATCGCTTCGGCGCTGGTGCTGGTACTGGTCGCGTATTACGGCGCGCGCGCCGCGACCACCGACCGGGCTGCGCCCGTCCTGCTCGCGCTCGCCGTCGCGGCGGCACCGCCGATGGTTTTCTACTCGCGCGACGGCTTCTTTGACGTCACCAACGCGGCCTGGATCACCGGCGCCATCTTCATGGTGCCGTGGTTGCGAGGACGATCTTCGGCGGCGTGCATCGCGTATGGCCTCCTGCTGGCCGTCGCCATCAGCGTCCGCGCGACGAATCCAGCGTTCCTGCCTGCGCTCGTCATCTTCTGGACTGATGCGGGCAGGATCGGGTTGCACCCGCGAGCGCTTTGGCGTGCCACGGTCCGGCGCGAACCCATTGCGGCGGGCATCGCGATGGTCGCGGCGTTCGCGGCGTTTAGCTACTTTGCGGCGGCACTGCCTAGTGCTGCCGCGCGTGCGCCGATCACATTCGAGCACGCCGGCCGAAACATCATCTACTACGCCGTGTCGGAGTTCGGCGGGCCGATCCCGGCGCCGTTCGTCCTGCTCCTGGCGGTGCTGGGGAGCACGTACCTGTGGCGTCGCAATCGTACGCTGCTCTACGTCTCTCTATACATGCTGATCGTCTTTCCGTTGGCTCACGTGCCTCTGCCGTTCGCGAATGTCCGTTACATGCTGCCTTCGTTTGTGTTCGCGCTCTTGCTGGCAGCGTACGCTCCGGCGGCGATCAGAAGCCTTACAGAGCGCCATCCGCCGCTCCAGCGCAACGCTTGGCGCGCGATCGTCTACGGCGCCATCGCCCTCGTAGCCGTCTATTGTGTCGCGGCAGACGCGGCGTTCATCGCGAAGTGGCCCAGCAGGGCAGCGCGCTCCGACGAGGCGGCGTATCGTCAACTCCGGCCGATCGTTGCGGCACTCCCGCCGGGTAGTCTGGTTGTCAGTGGTGGCACGCGCGGCGTCCGCGATAGCAACCGCCGCATCGAATACCTTGACCTGATCGACTACTCGCTCGCCACTGATAACGGTCCGCAACGCGTCGACGAAATCATGCAGCGCATCCGGGAAGCGCTCCGCGACGGCCGACCTGCGTACTACCTGTACACCAGCGTCGAGGGCATTGACCTTACGTTCACCACCGATGGTCCGGGCTATCAGCCCTACTTCGACACCGCGTCTGACCGGTTCCACTTGACGGATGTCTATGACACTGACGTGGAGTTCTTCACGCTGTACGCCATCGAGTCGGAACGCTAGACCTACGGCGGTACGGGCTTTCGTCGCAAGCGCAGGATGGCGAGCGCGCACGCGCCGACCAAGCCCGCGATGCCCGCCGCGACTCCGATCCAGATCACGGCGTCCTCGCTGCCATGCGACGCTCCAGGGGCAAGTTCCCCGCCATTCGCACCTCCCGACGGTTCCGCGGCCACGCCGCTGACACTTGGCTGTGGCGCCGACGGGGCCGCATGGCACGTTGCGCTGCCCGTATCGGCGAATGTGCCGCCCGCGACCGGGACGAATTGCCAGTCGTAGCCGGATGGGTGCAGCGTCATCTTGAGCACGCCGTATGTATCGTCGTTGTGTGCTTCGCTGTTCGCGATCGGAGTTCCGATGGCGTAGTGACTCCGTCCGCCGGTTCCGACGACAAACTCCCGTAGGCCCCGCGCTGCGTCCGCTGTCCCGTCGGGCAGTTGGGCGCCGAATCGCTCGTACGAGTGATCGTGCCCGCTCAGCACGACGTCCGCGCCGCCCTCGTACAGCGCCTGCCAGATCGGCCGCATGTATGTCTGGTTGCCATGCAGGCTGGAACTGAAGAGCGGATGATGCCAGTACGCGAGCGTGCAGGCTACCGGATGCGCCGCCAGATCCGCGCGCAGCCAGGCGTCCTGCAGTGACCCGGCGCCGCAGCCGCCGATGGCGCTGCAGTTGCTGTTGATCACGACGATGTGCCACGTGCCGAGGTCGTAGCTGTAGTAGCCTTTCGCCGGATCCCCGGCGGCGGCCCCGAAGTAGCCGTAATAGCCCGTTGCTCCGGGCGTGTTGTACTCATGGTTCCCGGCAGCGGGTCGGGTGTTCGTCTTGAACTGGCCCCACGTCGGGTTGTAGCAGTTGTTGAACTCGGTCGTTGTCCCGGATTCGTACGCGTTGTCGCCGAGCGTCACGATCGTGCCCTCGAGCGAGCCGAGCAGAACGGCCGTAGCCTCATCGCCTAACGACGAGCACGAAGCGATGTCTCCTGCGGCGATGAGAACAGGGTCCGCCGCATGAGCGGGGGCTGCCGAGAAGCCGACTGCAGCGAGCAGCACTGCGAGCACCAGCGATCGTCGCACAATCATGCCCATATCATCGGGCCAACCAGCGGCTGAGTCGAATCTGGACGTGAACTTGCCACCCGCGTGCTACGTCGTCACACGATGACCGGCTCGCGCTTCACGAAGGTGTAGAGCTGTGCGGGGCGATGCGCACCCTCCATCCGTGTGCCGCCCGCCGCCTTGATGATGCCGAGCGACAGCATCCGGCGCCGGAAATTTCGCTTGTCCACTTCGTGGTCGAGGATGGCCTCGTACACCTGCTGGAGCTCGCTCAGCGTGAACTGCCGCGGGAGCAAGCTGTAGGCCACGTTTGTGTAGTCGAGCTTCGATCGGAGCCGGCGCACGGCGTAGTCGACGACCGCGTTGTTGTCGAAGGCCAACGCCGGCAGTGCGAAGACATCGTGCCACCCGGGCTGCCAGCCCCCGCCTTCGCGAAGCCGCACCTGTCCGTGTTGCACGAGCGCGAAGTACGCCACCGCGATCCCGCGGCGTGCGGCCGCCGCTGATCGCTTACCGTCGCCGCGCGACAGTTCGCCGAAGGTATAGAGCTGCTCGAGGTAGACATCCTGCACGCCCGTCTCGTCGAGCAGTTTGCGGGCGGCCGCGCGGTCGAGTGATTCGCCATCCGCGAGGAGTCCGCCAGGCAGTGCCCAGTAGTCGCGAAAGGGCTCGGCGCTGCGCTTGATCAGCAGCACCTTCAGATCATCATTCACCACCGTGAGGATGACGACCACGACCGCGACGAGCGGTGGCTTGGGAGCGGGGTGGGTTGCTGCCACGGAACTATCGCTGATCCTTGCGTTGTTCCTCGAACAGGCCTTCGGCGACGTTCCAGATGAGTCCGACGAGCGCGAACACGGCGACGAACGTCAGCGCTGGCAGGATGAATATTTCGAGCGAGCCAAGCATTTACGCATGAACCATCGCGGGGAGCGCTGTTCCTTGCAATGACCACGCGGTCGCGTGTTCGATGCGGACGTTGACCATCTGGCCTATGTCCGCTTCGCCTTCAAAGTGTACCAGCTTGTCGAGACGCGTACGGCCGGTCCAACGGCTTTCGCGGCGGCTCTCGACAAGCACGAGTTGCTCGCTGTCAAGCAGTTGCTGATTGATCTCGGTCGATATCCGCATCTGTAGCTGCTCGATCGCGTGCAGCCGCTCCTGCTTCGCCTCAGCGGGCACGTCGTCGGCCAGTGTGCGGTGCGCGATGGTCCCCGGCCGGGGGGAGTAAGCGGCCACGTGCACCTTCTCGAAGCGCAGGCGCTCCAACAGGTCGTAGGTGTTCCGGAACTCCGCCTCGGTCTCGCCGCAGAAGCCGACGATGACATCCGTCACCATCGCTACGTGCGGAATGCGCGACCGCACCAACTCGAACTTCTCCAGGTACTCGGCGAGCGTATAGCCGCGGCGCATGCGCTCGAGCACAGCCTCGTCGCCTGACTGCACGGGGATGTTGAAGTTCTCGCACACCTTCGGCAGTTCCGCGGCAGCATCGACGATCCGCGCCGTCATGTCCTTTGGGTACGACGTCAGGAATCGGATCCGCTCGAGCCCTGGCACGTCGTGAATGGAGCGCATCAGGTCACCGAGGTCCGGTCGAGCGAGCAGGTCTCCTTCTGCCAGGTCGTGTCCGTACGCCTCGACGGTCTGCCCCAGCAGCGTCACTTCTTTCACGCCGCGCGCGCAGTAGTGTTCCACCTCGTTGCGGATGTCGGCGACGGTTCGACTCTTCTCACGGCCGCGACGGTAGGGGACGATGCAGTAGGTGCAGAACTTGTCGCAGCCGTGGATCACCGGTACGAACGCCGTCACCGCATCGGGCTCCGCGAAGGTCGTCGGCCAGAACTCTCCGCCGCTGTCATCGAGGCCGGCGATCTGCATGATCGGCGTGAAGTCTTGCGGGCGCGCGAAGGCATCGACGTACGGGAACCGGCGCCGCAGATCGTCGTCGCGTACGCCGACCATGCAGCCCATCACGGCGATCTTGAACTCTTTGCCCTTCGATCGCATCTTCTTGAGCCGTCCCAACTGGCCGATCGCGCGATCCTCGGCGTGTTCTCGCACAGAGCATGTGTTCAGCACGACCAGGTCGGCGTCGCCGATGGAGTCCACAGACGAGCACCCGGCGCGATCGAGCCCGGCGCTCAGCTTGCGGGAGTCCGCGACGTTCATCTGACAGCCGACGGTCCAGATGTGGTACTTCATGCGGGTGGCATTCTATCAGCCGTGGCGTCAGCGGCCGCAGCTAGGCGGAGAATCGTGCCGGATCGAACTCCGTCGGCGTGTCGCTCCAATCGCCGTTTACGATCCCGTGAGCGACGAGCTTTCCTGTCAGCGGCCCGAGCAGGATGCCGTTGCGATAGTGTCCGGTCGCCGCGACGACGTTCGGCCACGCCGGCAGCGGCCCGATCATCGGAAGATCGTCGGGCGAGCCGGGTCGCAGCCCCGCCCACTCGAAGTGCACCTTCGCGGCGGCGAGTTGGGGCACGAGTCCGATTGCCATCGATCGCATGGCGTGGACGCCTGCCTTCGTCGTGCGGCGACGGTAGCCCACGTCTTCCACCGTCGCACCGGCGAAGATGAGGCCGTTTGCGCGCGGTACGAGGTAGCCGTTCGGCCCCCAGACGATGTGGTGTATGGGCGTTGACATCCCGCCCAGCGCGATCATCTGCCCTCGGATGGGCCTCACCGGCACGTGTGCGCGCAGCCGCGACGCGATCTGCCCCGATCGCGCACCAGCCGCCAGTACGACGCTGTCGCACGCGAACGACGCGTCGCCGCACCGCACGGAGGTTACGCGTCCGCCGTGCGTGGTGAAGCCAGTGACCGGAGTTCGCCGGCGAATGTCTACGCCGCGCGTGATGGCCGCGCGTTCCAGTCCGAGCGTCAGCAGTTGATTGCTGACGCTGCCTTCACCCGGCGTGAATACGCCGCCGAGGACGCGCTCACTAACCCGTGGTTCCAACTCGCGGCAGGTGGGCGCATCGAGCCACTCCATCGGCAGGCCAAGCTCACGCTGCCACGCGTAGCGGCGCCGCAGCTCGTCGAGCTGTTCCGGCTCGAATGCCACCTTCAGGATGCCGTCCAGCCGTAGCTCTGTGTCGAACTCACACGCCGCTTCGAGCTGGCGCACGAGGGAGGGATACTCGCGTAACGCGCGCATGCCCGCCTGCATCATCGGGCCAGGCGTGGCCGCCTCGATCATCGGCGCCAGCATGCCCGCCGCGGCGTTCGTGGCCTGCATGCCGGTCTTGCCGTACTCGAGCAGGGTCACCGATGCGCCGGCTTTCGCCAGTTCGTACGCGCAGGCGCAGCCAACGATGCCGCCGCCGATCACCACGACATCGCTCACGCGCCACCGCCGACCATCCGTACGATCTCGACGGCGTCGCCTTCGTGCACTCGCGCGGCGGCAAAGTCGTGTTTGGGGATTACGTCGCCATTGATCGCCACGGCGACGAGGCGCGGATCGATCTCGAATCGCTTGAGCATTTCGGGCAGCGGGATGGCGCCATGGTCGTCTTCGTCCAATTCTCGCAGCTTGCCGTTGACGATCAGGCGCATTCTATGTCCGGCCCGCAAACGCCTCGTCGATGGCGCGGCGCAGCGCGGCGGCGGCGAGGCGCGTATCGGCGGCATCGAGAATGGCGCCGACTACGGCTACGCCCGCCGCTCCGGCGTCGATCACGCTTCCTGCGTTCGACGCGGTGATGCCGCCGATCGCGACGACGGGGAGCGACACCGCCTGGCAGATAGCGCGCAGACCTTCGAGTCCGAGCGTTGGGCCGCCCGGGTGCGATTGAGATGGGAACACTGTGCCGGCCTGAACGATATCCGCGCCATCCTGCTCGGCCCGCCGGGCGGCATCCACACCGTGGACCGCGCGACAGATGAGCGCATTGCTTCCGAGACGCGCCCGGGCGGCGGCGATGGATGCGTGGTCTTCCGGCAGGTGCATGCAATCGGCGCGGAGCACAAACGCCGAGTCGATATCGCTGTTCACACTGAAGAGCGCCCGTCCGGCGATGGCGTCACGGACGCGAGCGCCAAGTCCGAGGAGCGCGGTGTGCGTACAAGTCTTGTCGCGCAACTGCACTACGTTGACGCCTGCGAGCACGGCATCGCTCACGACATTCTCAATCGCGCGCCCTCGCATGTGCGCGGCGTTCGTTACCAGGACGAGCGCCGGGCGCGGCAGCTGTGCGACCGTTGCGCCGGTCATGCGCCGGACTTCGCGATAACGGCGACGCCCTCGACAGGGCTACTGGCGGACGCGAATGGCTTCGCCGCGATCCGCCCTGCAAGGTATGCCTCGCGGCCCGCCTCGACGGCTTTCTTCATCGCCCCGGCCATCAGCACCGGATCCTGCGCCTTCGCAACTGCGGTGTTGATAAGCACGGCGTCCGCGCCGATTTCCATCGCGAGCGCGGCGTCCGACGGTGCACCGATACCGGCATCCACGACGACCGGCACGTTCGCGTTCTCGATGATGATCTTGATTTCGTGCAGCGTGAGGATGCCCTGGCCCGATCCAATCGCCGAGCCGAGCGGCATGACGGTCGCGCATCCCGCCTCTTCGAGATGCTTCGCGAGCACCGGATCAGCGTGGATGTACGGGAGTACGACGAAGCCTTCGGACAGCAGCTGCTCGGCGGCGCGCAGGGTGCCGATCGGATCCGGCAGCAGGTACTTCGGGTCGGGGATCACTTCAAGCTTCACCCAGGTCGATCCGGTGACCGAGCGCCCAAGTCTCGCGGTGAGCAGCGCTTCGTCGACGGTTTTGCACCCGGCGGTGTTCGGCAGCACCGAATGGCGCGACCAGTCGATGTAGTCCAACTCCGTCCGTGCGTTCGGGTTGTCCAGATCGAGCCGGCGGATCGCTACGGTCACCAGCTGCGTGCCCGAAGCCTCGATCGCCGCGACCGTCTGCTCCGGGCTCGCGTACTTTCCTGTACCCAGGAACAGACGCGACGAGAACTCTTTCCCCGCAACAGTCAACAGATCACTCATGTCGCCATCCTTCCCGCCGCGCCTAACTGACTCTTGGCGCCACACCCGGCCGATACTTCCGCCCGGTTGGCTGCCAGTAGCGATAAAAGTGGTGCACCGGCCCGTGCCCGTGCCCGATCGGATACGCGTGCTGGATCGCCAGCGTGACGTACGACTTCGCCAGCGCCACAGAGTCGCCGAGTGTCATGCCCTTCGCGAGTCCCGCCGCTATCGCCGACGCGAAGGTGCATCCTGTTCCGTGCGTGTTCGCCGTGGCGACGCGCACGGCCTTGAAGGCTCGATATTGCTGGCCATCGAAGAGCAGATCGGTCGATGACGCCGCTTCGTCGAAGTGCCCGCCCTTGATCACCACTGCGCGGGCGCCCATCTCGAATATCTGCGCCGCCGCGGCGCGCGCATCATCCCACGATGTGATTGCGCGGTTCGTCAACACTTCCGCTTCGGGGAGGTTTGGGGTCACGACCAGCGCCAGCGGCAGCAGTTCGCGCACCATGACGTCGATCGCGGCATCTTCGAGCAGCTTGTGCCCGCCCTTCGCCACCATCACGGGGTCGACGACGAGGTTGGTGACGGCGTGCTCGCGCATCTTCGCAGCGACGGTTTCGATGATGGTGGCGTTTGCCAGCATGCCGGTCTTCACGGCGTCCGCGCCGATGTCGCTGAGCACGGCATCGATCTGCTTCGCTATGAGCTCAGGCGGCATTGCGAGCCAGTCGCTGACTTCGCGCGTGTTCTGCGCTGTCACCGCGGTGATCGCGGATGTGCCGTACACGCCGAACGCCGCGAACGTCTTGATGTCCGCCTGGATGCCCGCGCCGGCGCCGGAATCGCTGCCGGCGATGGTGAGCGCGCGCGCTGCCAGCTCGGTGCTGTTATCGGACATGAAAAACGCGCCTTCCGGGCATCGAGCCGGCGAGGCGCTGGCGATGTCCATTCCCTGCGCCGGCATTATCCGGTTCAGGTTCGGCGGTCGCCCTTCTCGAGCCTCTCAGCCGGGCACGACCCCAGCTCCCGCAGAACGCACTATTGTCACGTTCAGCCTACGAACGCGCCCCCAGCGAGTCAAGCGGCCATATGGGGTGAATGTGGCCTTATCCGCACCTACCGAGTAGTCAGCAGCACGCCGCCATCGACTGGCAGTACGACGCCGGTGATGTAGCGCGCTTCGTCGCTGACCAGAAACAGCGAGGCGTAGCCGATGTCCCAGCCGCTGCCCTCGACGTCGAGCATCGCCGCCTTCCGCCGGCGCGCGCGCAGCTCGTCGCTCATGCCGCCGGCGTATACCATCGGCGTGTACATCGGGCCGGGCTCGATGCAGTTGACGCGGATGCCGTCGCGCGCGTGATCAGCGGCGAGCCCGCGTGTCAGCGCCTCGACCGCGCCCTTCGATGTCGCGTATGGCGTGAGGCCGCGCGGACGCAGCGCGGCAATCGACGAGATGTTGACGATCGCGCCGCCGCCGCTCGCGATCATCGCCGGGATGGCGTGCTTCGCCGCCAGCATCATCGACGTTACGTTTACGCGTAGCACGCGATCCCAAAGCGCCTCGTCGACATCGGGCACGCGCCCGCTGCCACCGATACCGACGTTGTTCTGCAGAACGTCGAGCTTGCCCCAGCGCGACACGGCATCCGCGACCATCGCGCGACAATCGTCGGACTTCGTCACGTCGGCCTCGAACGCCGCCGACTCGCCGCCCTCAGTCGCGATCATCGCCTGCGTGGTGTCAGCCAGCTCGCGCTTCCGATCCACTAGCAGCACCTTCGCGCCCTCACGCGCGAAGAGGATCGCGGCCGCGCGGCCGTTGCCGATGCCGTCCGCTGCTGCCCCCGCACCGGTCACGATCGCCACTTTGCCTTCGAGCCGCCTCGCCATTGCACACCTCCAACAACGCGCCGTCGCAAGAACGAACGGGGCGCACAGCCGTGCGCCCCTAAAGCCTTCAATCCAAACCTACAACCTCACACGACCCCGCGCTCGCGGAGAAACCCGATTGCTGCGGCGACGTCAGCGGCCGGCTGGCCCTGGTTGATTTCGAACGTCCGCAGCGCGGCGGTGGGCAGGCCTGCGGCGATGTAGCTCCAATCGACGTCGCCGTTGCCGGGCGCACGATGGTCCGCCAGCCCGGTCACATCATGCAGATGCGCGCCCAGCGTGCGCGGGCCGTTCGTGTCGAGCCACAGGCGCTTGTCGACGTAGCCCAGGCGTGCCTGCACCTCGGCGTGCCCGACATCGTGCCAGTATCCGACCAGTTCCGGCGCGTGGTCGGCGAACAGCCACGCGCCCTCCGCCGGCAGCGGGAACTCGTGATAGTGCAGTCGATTCTCGATGCCGAGTCCGATGCCATGCGCTTCCGCGTGCGCCGCCAGTTCTGCCAACGTGTCGCGCGCCTTCTCGAGCCACGGTTCGGCCGTGTCTGCGCGCTGCCTGTAGCATGCCTCGCGCAGCTCGTCGATGCGCTCGCCGTCGCGCGTGCCGGAGTCGTACAGCCGCCGCATCTCCTTCTCCGCATCGAACATCGGCGTGCCGACGCCGCCCAGGTGCACGACGACATACTTGCCGCCCGCCTGCTTCGTCAGCTCGATGGTGTTCTTGGTGTAGTCGATGGCGGCCCGCCGCTCGCCGTCATCCAGCGCCGCCAGGTTCAGCGAGCCGTTCGCCCTGTTCGCGCCGTCCCGCACGAGGGGCGCCGGCGCATGGATCGATGAGATCGGCACGTCCGGATAGCTCAGCAGCCGCTCGAACGGCCCAGCCGCGAGGGAATGCGCGATCTCGATGGCCTCGTACCCCATCGCCAGCGCTTCCGCGGCGAATACATGCATATCCGCGACGAAGCGATCCTGTTGCGCCCACATGGTGCTGAGTGAGAGTGTCATGGTATTCGGTCGCCTCCGTCGGGCGGCACGACCGCTTCGATCGCTGCAATCAGCGGACTAAGATCCTCGTCGATGACCTGCCAGACCTTCGTCAGATCAACATTCCGGTAATCGTGCACGAGCCGATGTCTCATGCCTACGATGTCGCGCCAGGGTAGGGGCGGTAGATACGCGAGCGCGGTGGGGGTCATGCGGCTCGCGGCTTCACCTATGATCTCGATCAGCTTCTCCACGGCCAGCTGTACGACGCGATCGTCAACGAATTCGTCACGAGAAAGGCCGCGGCAAAGGTCGCGCGCCTCCCGCGCGGCGAGCAGAATGTCAACAAGGAGCGCCTCGTCGTCAGGCTGCTTCATACAGGAGCCGCGCCGTCGAAAGAATGTTCCGGCGGCGAATCCAGTTGGGGTTCGTCTCGACGAGACGCCGTTCAACCAGATCGACTGAGCGGCCAAGCAGGGTCCTCAGTTCGTCCTCCATGTCGAGATCGTCGCGGAACTTCCACTGCGTCCCGGACGAAAATGTCGCGAGCAAGTCGATGTCGCTCTCGGCATCAAAGTCGTCGCGCAGAGCAGATCCGAACAGCTCAAGCCGCACGATCTGCCATTTCCGGCAGAATGCGGCGATCTGATCATTCGTTACGCGCAGCCGGGTGAGGAGGTCGTCCACACGGGAACTATATCGGATGGGCGACGGGGCGACTCCGCGAGACGGATGGAGCAAGACGCCGCTTCAATCCGGCGTTCGCTCCATCCCTGTTGCGCAACGTGCGGAATCTGTGGTTACCCTGATGACATGAAGCTTGCAGATCCGAACCGCGACTATCGCACGCTCGTCCGCGATGGCTACGACAGCGTCGCCGTCGACTACAACACCGCGCGCCTGGCGGAGTCCGGCGACGAGCTGGCGCCGCTGCTCGATGCTCTCGCGCCCGGGTCGACGGTGCTTGATCTCGGCTGCGGCACGGGGGTACCGATCGCGCGCACTCTCGCGCGGATGCACAGCGTGGTCGGCGTCGATATGTCGGGCGGACAACTCACACTCGCACGCGAGCAGGCACCATCGGCCAGCCTGATTCGCGCCGACATGTCGACGGTTGCGTTCCGCCCCGCCTCGTTCGATGCCGTCGTCAGCTTCTACGCCATCTTCCACCTGCCGCTGTCCGAGCATGCGCCGCTGATCGCCCGCATCAGCACGTGGCTCAAGCCAGGTGGCTACCTGATGGCGACATTCAGCCCGAGTCGCGAGGAGGGTTACACAGAGGACTTCTTCGGCGCGGAGATGTACTGGAGCAATCTCAGCCTGTCCGAATCTCGCGCGCTGCTGGAGCAGAACGGCTTCGAGATCCTGCACGACAGCGTCGTCGGGCACGGATACTCGGACGAAGACGCGAAGCCCGAAGCGCATCCGCTCGTGTTCGCGCGGAGGATGGCGTAGCGCGACGCTTTGCTACTTCTGATCGATCGTCGCCAGCAACGCGCGGCAGTCGCGCATGCCGACGGTATCGCCGAGCGGCTGGAGGAACGCGATCGCCTTCTCGATGTGCTTGCGCGCTTCGGCGGGCTCCTTGCGCTTGATCAGAAGCTTGGCGAACTCAAACTCGATGCCGAAGCGAGACCCCTCAAGGTCGGGTGGTAGAGTTGCACTCAACTTCGCGAAGGAATCGTACGCCGTTTGCGACGCCTTCCGAGCTCGACCGAACGCGAAGCCGGGGTTCTTCATGATCGTTCCGAGCTTGCCGCCGGAATTCATTCCTTCGCCCGTCGCGATGCGCGCATACATCGTTGTGATGCCGATACCAAGTTGCATCTCGAAGCTGAGCGAGCCAAGCGATCGGAACTCGCGATGGACTTCTTCGATCTGATCCATGCCCGCCGTTAATTCACCTTCAGCGAGGAGCAGAAAACCTTGGTTCGCCCGCAAAAGGCGGGCGAACAGCAGAATGCCCTGCGCTTCAGCAAGGCGCAGCGATGGCTCGACGATATTCCGAGCCTCTTCATAGCGCCCCGAGTTCGCCAGATAGGCGCTGAGGTTTACCTCTGCGAGCGCTTTGTACACGGGGTCGGGCGCGGCCTCGCGTGCGCTCACAAACTCCGCGCCGCCCCGGTCGCGATCACCCGTCGACTGGTAGATGATGCCGAGCGCGTAGTGCGCCAGGGACAGTGCCCGGCGACTACCAGACACACCGGCGAAGTCCAGCAATTCCTTGGCAAGCGCTCGCGACTTGATCAAGTCGCCGACGAGCAGTTGCGTAATCGAGGCGCCGCAACCCGCCTTCAGCCGGACATATCGGCTGTCACGCTCGTCGCTCAGCTGGCCCAGAAGGTCAAGCGCGCCCTCCGCCGCCTCAACACCCTCGCGGTTGCGCCCGATTTGCAGGAGCGCCCAGGTCTTCTGCGTGAGCGCGTACGCGAGAACGCGTGGCGAATCGAAATCCTCACCGATCGCGATCGCCCGGTCAGCAAACACAACTGCCTCGTCGAATCTCAGCGTCGTATATGAAGCGAAGCAATGCCACACCAGCCACATGCCACGCAGCTCTGGATCGGACACGCGCTCAAGCAGGTCGGCGTGCTCCTTCATCAAGCGCGTCGATGAGATCAAATCCGCGGTGTAATAGTGCAGCAGCTCCCACTCGACGATGAGCTCGAGCAGATCGTGATCGCGCTGAGTTGAAGTCGGGGCCGCCAGCAGGATGTCGTACGCGGCGCGATAGTGCGTTTCCGCTTCGGGCAACGCGTACCGCTCAATCGCCTTCTTGCCGGCGATGATGAGATACGGCACTGCGCGTGCAGGCGCATCGCTGTTCTGGAAGTGGTACGCGATCGACTCCGCGTACTCCCGCGAGCGGTCGCCGAGCAGCTTCTCCATCGCCTGCGCGACGCGGCCGTGCAACTCGTGCCGCTTGCTGCGTAGCAAACCGGAGTACGCGACCTCTTGCGTAAGCGCGTGCTTGAACAGGTACTCGAGATCTGCGTCGACATCGCGCCGCCGAATGAGGTCCGCGGACTCCAGCGCTGCTAGCCCGTCTTCCAACGTACCCTCGCCGCCGCTCACTTGGCTGAGGATGGTAAAGAGGAACTCGCGCCCGATCACGGAGGCCTCCTGCAAGATGCGTCTGCGCTCCGCGTCCAGCCGGTCGATGCGTGATGCGATGACGCCGCGAATCGTCGTCGGCACGGACGTCGCGTCGAACTGCCCTGTCAGCGCCCAACCCTCACTGGTGTGCGCGAGCACGTGATTCTCGAGGAGTCCGTTGACGATCTCTTCGACGAAGAACGGATTGCCGCTCGTGCGCCCTTCGAGGAAGGTCACCAGTTCGTCCGGCACGCTGATTGCGTCGAGGAGGGACTCGACCAGATCGCGCGTGTCGCGGTCCGAAAGCTCGGTCAGCTTGATCTCGCGGATGCCGCCTTCGTGAAACGCGAACTCCGGCCGGTAATTGACGAGCGTGAGCACCGAGCCGGACATGCCGCTCGCCAACTGGCGCAGCAGCTCTACGGTCGAGGGGTCCGCCCAGTGCAGATCCTGCAGGCACACCACCAGTGGCCCTCTACCGGCGAGCGTCTGTACGAGCACGCGCACTGCCTCCAGCAGCCGGCTGCGATAGGCCTCACGGTCGATCGACGAGCCCTGCGACCCCTCGATGTCGTAGAGCTGGAGCAACGGCGGCAGAACTTCCGACGCGTTCTCGACCAGCGCGCCGATGCGCTCCTCGAGCTTGCTGCGCACCGTCTCCGCGGAATCCGATTCGTCGATGCCCAGCCGGTTGCTGATGAGATCCGTGATGGCGTAGTAGGGAATGTTCTGCGCGAACGGGTAGGCGCGTCCCTCAAGCCACGTTGCGCCCGATGCGATGCGCGTGCGGAACTCTTCGATCAGACGCGTCTTGCCGGATCCGGCCTCGGCCGAAATCGCAACGAACGCGGATTCGCCTTTGCTAGCGCGCTCAAATTCGTCGCGCAGCAAGCTCAGCTCGCGGTCGCGGCCAACGAATCGGCCGGAGCGTCGCGCCGGAGTAACGTGGCGCGCGGCGAGTGACAAGACGCGCGCGACGGCGACTGGCTCGCCCTTCCCTTTCAGGTCGTGCAGTCCGAGGTCTTCCAGTTCAAACGTGTCCTCGATGGCGCGGCGGGTCTGCGGGCCTACGAGGATCTGTCCCGTCGTGCCTAGCGCGGACAGCCGCGCCGCGACATTGATCGTGTCGCCGAGGGGGCCGGTCTGCTTGCCGTCGAGCACACTCTCGCTGGTCAGCACGACGCCGGTGTTCACGCCGGTGTGCATGCCGATCGGCGAGCCGATGCGCGGCTCCACGTCGCGGTTCAGTGCTTCGACGGCCTCGTGCAGTTCAAGGGCGGCGCGGACCGCGCGCAACGGATCATCTTCGTGCGCGACGGGGTCGCCGAAAACCGCCATCACCGCATCGCCGAGGAGCTTGGTGACGCGGCCGTCGTAGCGAGCGACGATCTCGCCTGCGCGCCCCCAGATCTTGTTTACGATGTCACGCACGTCCTCAGGGTCGAGGCGCTCGTTCAACGCCGTGAAGCCGGACAGATCCGAGAAGAAGACGGTGACCTGGCGGCGCTCCTGGGTCGCGGTGGGAGCGGGCGGCGGTGACGGCATCGCCGTCGGCGTAGCGGCGCCAGCGCGCTCCGCGGCGTCGAGGAACGTGCGCGCATCGGCGTTCTCGGGATCGAGCGCGAGCACGGCGTTCGCCCGGGCGCGAACCTCGTCCCAGTCGAGGCGAGCCAGCGCCGACTCGGTCTCGTCGAGGAGGCGGTCAATCTGGCGCTGAATTCGTTCGCTCGGCATGGGCCTCCCGCAGACGCTCGTGTCTCCCGGATGATCGTCGAACGAAGCTGGCACGTCAATCGCCGGAGCGTTGTCATCGACTCGCCCGAGTCTTCGTGTCATGTTGACACCAACTCTGCTCGGTGGTACGTTAGTGTCATAGTGACACGAAGTCACGGGCAGGAGTTGTGCGATGGCTACACTCACCCTTCCGATTACCGAACGCAAGACTACGGGCGGGATCGCCTGCGAAAGCGACAGCATCGCCACGGTGCCGCTGGCCGAGGAGCGCTCGTTCGCATACTGGCAGCAGGACATCCCGGCCGAGTACCTGGCGCTCGCGCCGGACGAGATCCGCGCCCGGATTGCCGAGGCGCGGCGTAAGCTCGGTACGCGGCTCGTCGTGCTGGGGCATCACTACCAGCGCGAAGACGTCATCGAGTTCGCGGACGTGCGGGGCGACAGCTTCAAGCTCGCGCAGTGGGCGGCAGAGCGTCCTGAGGCCGAGTACATCATCTTCTGCGGTGTTCACTTCATGGCGGAGGCCGCCGATATCCTCAGCGCGCCGCACCAGAAGGTGATCCTGCCGAACCTCGCCGCGGGCTGTTCGATGTCGGACATGGCCGACCCGGACGATGTGTACAGCGCCTGGGCCGAGCTCGAAGAACTCGGCATCGCGCAGGACACGCTGCCGGTCACGTATATGAACTCCGCCGCGGCGCTCAAGGCGTTCGTCGGCGAGCGCGGCGGGGCGGTCTGCACCAGCAGCAACGCCGGCAAGGTGCTGGAGTGGGCGTTCGCGCAGAAGAAGCGCGTGCTGTTCTTCCCGGACCAGCACCTTGGCCGCAACACCGGCTACGCGATGGGTGTGCCGCTTGACCAGATGCAGCTCTGGGGTTGGGCGCGCCCGTACGGCTCGATGGGCGGACGCACGCTGCAGGAGCTGCAGGACAGCCGCATCATCCTGTGGGCGGGGCACTGCTCCGTACATCAGCGATTCACACCGCAGCAGATCGCTGAATCGCGCGCGAAGTACCCGGATGTAACCGTCATCGTCCACCCGGAGTGCCGTTGGGAGACGGTGCAGGCGTCGGACCTCAACGGCTCGACGGAGTTCATCGCGAAGACGATCGCGAACGCTCCCGCGGGATCGACGTTCGCTGTCGGTACGGAGATCAACCTCGTCAGCCGGCTCGCGAAGGAGAACCCGGACAAGACCGTCTTCTGCCTCGACCCGGTGGTCTGCCCCTGCTCGACGATGTACCGCGTCCACCCCGCCTACGTCGCGTGGGCCGCGGAAGCCCTCGTCGAAGGCCACGTGATCAATCAGATCATCGTGCCTGCGGACATCGCGTCGAACGCGAAACTGGCGCTCGACCGGATGCTGGCGATCAAGTAGGCGGCGGTTGATCCGGATCGCGAAGCAGAGGCGCCAGCACTCTGAGCAACTCACCGACGCGTATTGTTGCCACGCGCCAAATCGCATCGACTCGGATATTGCTGTACTCGTGCGCGAGAACATGGCGCTGAGCAATGATGGGACGCCAGGCGATCTCGGGATGTTCCGCGCGGAACCCCGCCGACACTCGATTCGCGGCTTCGCCGATGATCTCGATACAGCGTTCTACGGCGCGTCGCTTCTGCAAGTCGGCGAGGAACGTGGCGTAGTCGACGCGTTCGACAAGTGCAGCCACTTCCTTAGCGAAGTTGTGCATGTCCCAGAGGTACGCGGCATCGCCTTCCTCAGGCCGCATAGACCACGGTGAGGTCGCGCATGATGGTGCGATATCGAAACGGGTTCGAAACGGTGCCCTTCTCGACCAGGTCAACCGGTCGATGGAAGATCTGCTCTAGTTCGTCTTGCATCTCAACGTAGTCGTAGAGATCCCACCTTGCGTCGGTCGAGAACGTCGCCATCACGTCGACGTCGCTGTCCGGTGCTAGCTCACCGCGCGCCGCTGAACCGAACAGAGCGAGTTCCACGATGTCGTGACGCTTACAGAACGCCGCAATTTCCTTCATGGGAACCGGAAGGGAACTGTCGATAACCATGCGTCTATGATACCGAAGGCGGGGAGACCGCGACCCCTTCGTGAAGTCCGCGCAATTGATGTTCCCCGCGTCAAGCCCATTCGGTAGCAGCCCAAAACCGCGTCTGATACCATGCCCGAGCCGTCGGGGTGTAGCTCAGCCAGGCTAGAGTGCTCGGTTCGGGACCGAGAGGTCGGCAGTTCAAATCTGCCCACCCCGACCACTTCTCCCCTCATCAAACGTCCAGTCCCAATCAGATACCCTGACGGCATGGACGCTGCCGCACTCAAAGCCCGCGCCATCACCGCGATCGATGCCGCGGCGTCCGAGTTGATTGCCCTCAGCCACCGAATCCATGCGAACCCGGAGGTGGCGTACCACGAGGTGCAGGCGGCGGCATGGCTTGGCGCCGCGCTGCGCGCGCACGGCTTCGAGGTCACGCCGGGTGTCGGGGATCTGCCGACGGCATTTCGCGCGGTGGCGGGCAGCGGCCATCCGGCCGTCGCGATTCTCGCCGAATACGACGCTCTGCCGGGGATCGGCCACGGCTGTGGGCACAATATCATCGCCACGAGCGCGCTCGGCGCCGGCATCGGCGTGCGCGCCGTGATCGGCGAACTGGCGGGGTCCGTGCAGGTGATCGGGACGCCGGCAGAGGAGGTCTACGGCGGCAAGGTGGCGATGATCCGCGCAGGTGCGTTCGATGGCATCGATGCGGCGATCATGACGCATCCGGGTCCGCAGGACGCCATCGCGGCGAAGGCGCTTGCCTGCGCGGAGCTGAGCGTCGAGTATCACGGCCGTGAAGCGCACGCCGCCGCCCAACCGGAACGTGGCATCAACGCGCTCGAGGCGATGATCATCGCGTTCAACGGCATCAACGCGCTGCGGCAACACATCCGCGGCACGGCTCGTGTTCACGGCGTCATCACGGATGGCGGCGAAGCGCCGAACATCGTGCCGGGCCATAGCGCCGCGAGCTTTCTCGTGCGCGACGATGACGATGCCTACCTCGAGGAGTTGAAGGTGCGCGTTGCGGACTGCTTTCAGGCGGGCGCCACCGCCACGGGCGCGACCGTCGAGTTGCGATGGAACCCGAACCAATACGCGGCGATGAACAACAACCTGGCGATTGGCGCGGCCCATCGAGCCAATCTGGCCGCGGTTGGGCGCGTCATTCCCGACGATGAGGTGCCGCAGCCGCTCGGCAGTACCGATATGGGAAACGTCAGCAAGATCGTGCCGGGCATCCATCCGGGCATCGCCATCGCGCCGGCGAACGTGAACGGGCACTCGCCGCAGTTCGCCGAATACGCCGCGTCTGCGTCCGGCGACAAGGCGGTGATCGACGGGGCGAAGGCGCTCGCCATGACGGCGATCGACATCCTGTCGGACGCCGATCTGCGCGAGCGGATGCGGGCCGAGTTCGAGCGCTCGCGCCAGTCGACGCCGTCGTGAGCATCCTCGACGAGTACGCCGACGCTGAAGCCGCCGCGCTCTACGATCTGGAGTACGACGGCTGGACGGACGACCTGCCGCTGTACGAAGCGTTCGCCCGCCGCGGCGAATCGCCGTCGCTCGAGCTGATGGTCGGCACCGGACGCGTCGCGCTGCACCTCGCGCGTGCTGGTCACCACGTCGTCGCCGTGGATAACGCGCCCGCGATGCTCGCGCGCCTCGAATCGCGGCTCGACGACGACACCCGACCGCTCGTCCGGATCGTCGACGCCGATGTGCGGGCGCTCGATCTCGGGGAGAGGTTCGACCTCGTCTACGTCGCGCTGTGCTCGCTGGAGATCCTGCACGGCGCCGACGATCAGCTTGCCGTGCTGCGCGCTGTGGCGAAGCACCTCGCGCCAGGCGGCGTCTTCGTCACCGAGATCCGCTCGCTGACGGCGATCGATTGGAGCCAGGAGCCTAGCGCGCTCCGTCACGAGTGGACCCGGTCGGACCCGGTGACGGGCGAGCGCGTCACGAAGCTCCAGTCCGTCAGCTCGGCACGCGCCCGGCAGACCACACTGGACACGCTGATCTTCGATCGCCTGGCAGCCGACGGAACCGTCCGGCGCCGCATCCTCGAGGTCGCGCTCCGCGCCTACGGCCGCTTCGAGTTCGAGCTGCTCCTAAACACGGCCGGACTGCGCGTCACCAACATCTACGGCGGTCCTGACCTCTCGCCCTACGACGACGCCAGCGATACGCTATTCGTCGTAGCCGAACTGGCGTAGGCGACTGCGGTCGCTACGTTCGAAGCTCCCCTTCTCGCGGAGGGGCCGGGGGTTAGGGACACTTGCTCATTGCCGTCGACGCCATGGGTGGCGACCACGCACCGGCTGAGATCATCGCCGGTGCACTTCTTGCCCGCACTGAACTCAACGTCGACATCGCGCTCGTCGGCTCGAAAGAAGTGATCGAGGCCGAGCTGGCGCGCCAGGGCGAGTCAGCGGCGGCGTTTGAGATCATCCACGCCAGCGAAGCGATCAGCATGGACGAGCATCCCGCCCAGGCCGTGCGCACGAAGCGCGATGCATCGATCAACGTCGCGATGACGATGGTGAAGCGCGGCGTTGCGGGCGCTTTCGTCTCGGCCGGCAACACGGGCGCCGTCATGGCGTCCGCGCTTATGACTCTCGGACGCATTCAGGGCATCGAGCGTCCGGCGTTGGGAACGGTCGCACCATTCAGCGAGGCGGGCATCCTCGTGCTGGATGTGGGTGCCAACGCCGACGTCAAGCCGAACTACCTCGTGCAGTTCGCACAGATGGGCTCGGTGTATGCCGAGCGCGTGATGAACATCGCAAACCCGCGCGTGGCCCTGCTCAACATTGGCGCTGAGGACACGAAGGGGAGCGAGCTGATACAGGAAGTCTACGGGCGCCTGGGCAAAGCCGGGGTCAACTTCGTCGGCAACATCGAGGGGGGCGAAGTACACAAGGGCAAGGCGGACGTCATCGTCACGGACGGCTTCACCGGCAACGTCGCGGTGAAGCTGACCGAAGGTGTCGCCGATTTCCTGTTCCGCGAACTGCGAACGGCGTTCACGTCGAAGCTGCAGTACAAACTTGCCGCGCTGATCCTGAAGCCCGGCCTGCTAAAGCTCCGCGACCGCATGGATCCCGGCACGTACGGCGGCGTCCCGCTGCTCGGAGTGAACGGCGTCGTGATGATCGCGCACGGTAACTCCGACGCGCGCGCGATCAAGAACGCTATCCGC